>CAZXVH010000093.1:0-21364 GCA_964643965.1 uncultured Ardenticatenaceae bacterium | reverse complement strand
CGGGTAGTCGGATAGTCGGGTAGTCGGGTAGTCGGGTAGTCGGGTAGTCGGGTAGGTTTTAAATTTAGGATTGCTGGTATTATTGATGGGTTAAACATTGTAGAACGGGACTGTCAACGTGTCGGGATGAAAATTATGAAACAATTGAGGCAGCGAGTAGGGTTGGTTTTGCTGGTGGTGGGTCTGGTTTGGGGTATGGTTCAGGTTCCACCAGTGGCGGCTGAAATAGGTGAGGTTAAGGATGACGCTGTGAATCCCTTCTTTCAACCGGCGCGTACCTGGACCGGTGATACCTACAGCGTACTGTTTACGGATGAGATGGCGGCCGAGATTGTGGATTGGGTGTTGGCCGAACATCCTGATCTGCCGTTCCGCGAGGCGCAGGTGGCTATTCATGAGGATGGCATCACCGGCAGCGGCTTCTTACAGGTAGGGCGCTTGCAGATTGCGGCGTCGGGGCGGGTGTCGGTGTATGTGGAGAACGGCCGTTTGCAGGGTCGCGTAGAAGAGATGCAGGTAGCCGGTCTTCGCGTCCCCGCGTTACTGCTCAAGGCCATTGCTGATGTAACGGCGCTGTATGAGCAAGTCACCTGGGAGATTGTGGTGACAAACGTGGAACTGCGGGAAGGCGAGATGCTGCTGGAGGGAATAGTCGAATAGTCGAATAGTCGGATGGTCGAATAGTCGGATGGTCGGGTAGTCAGGTAGTTGGCTGGAACCTCGCTTTAGGCGGGGTTTTTTGCTTTTTGGGTGGGGTGGGGTGACAATCAGAATGATCAAGAATAAAGGATGAAGGACGAAGGATGAAGGGTAGATTTTGGGCGGGCGTGAAAGGGGTGTGCCGCCGGATAACGGCCGTTGAGTGGCTGATTTTAGGTTTGCTGCTGCCGCTGGCGCTGTTTCCTTCGCCAATGCGCACGCTGGCGCTGCTGGTGATCCCGTTGCTGTGGCTGGTGCGCTGGATAGCCACCGGACATCTGGCGCCGCCGACGCCGGTGGATTGGTCGCTGTGGGGGCTGCTGCTGATGGTGCTGGTGAGCCAGTACGCCACCTTTGATATGGCCCACAGCCTGGTGAAGATCGCCGGATTGGTGTATGGAATAGCGTTGTTTTATGCGGTGGTGCAGGGGGTGGGCGCGTCGCCTTCCCGCTTGTGGTGGGGGGTGGCGGCCTTATACGGCCTGGTGCTGGGACTGGCGGCCGTCAGTATGGTGGTCTATGGCTGGTTTGGCAATGTGCCAGTATTGGGGCCGCTGCTGGCCCGGGTTCCAGCGTCGGTGACGGGATTGGCTCGCGCCGCCGAGGCCGTCAATCCGAATCAAGTGGCGGGGGTGCTGTTGTGGCTGACGCCGTTGGCGGTGGCCCTGGCGCTGGCGGCGTGGGGTCGTTTCCGGGGGTTGGCGCGGCGCTTTCATTGGTGGGGAGCGGGGCTGCTGGCGCTGCTGTTGACGGGCACGGCCGTTTCGCTGCTGGCGGTGCTGTTGTTAACCCGATCCCGGGCGGGGCTGGCCGGGCTGCTGGTGGCGCTGCTGCTGATGGGGCTGCTGGGGCTAACGGCCGTCTCGCGCAAGCTCACCCTCATCATAATCGTCACATTAGTGGCCCTGTTCGCCGTGGGCGTGACGGTCACAGGGCCAGATGCGGTGATGGCCGCCTTCTTTGAGCAGGCCAATATCGACAGCGGCGACCCGGCCAGTTCCCTTTCCGGGCGGTTGGAAATTTGGTCGCGGGCCATCTACGGCTTGCAAGATTTCCCCTTTACCGGCATGGGCATGAACAACTTCCGCAAAGTGGTGCATATTTTGTACCCCCTGTTCCTCATTTCGCCCGACACCGACATCGCCCACGCCCATAACCATTGGCTGCAAGCCGGGCTGGATTTAGGTATCCCCGGCATGATCGCCTATATGTCGTTGTGGCTGGGATTGGCGGCGATGTTGTGGCAGACGTGGCGGCGGGCGGCCGATGGCTGGCTGCGTGTACTCAGCCTCGGTTTTATCGGCTGCCTGGCCGCTTATTTTGTCTACGGCTTGCTGGATACGGTGGCCCTCGGGGCGCGGCCCGGCTTTGTCTTTTGGGTGATGGTGGGCTTGATAACGGCGCTGCATAAAATTGGGCGAGGGCCGGGAGAAGGGCAAATGGCGAATTTGTTGTTAGAATCAGTTGACTTATGAACGAATTCACCCGACCACAAGACGACCCGGCGACAGGCTCAAGACCGGCGCTTCAGCCCTCAGCCCTCAAAACGCTGACCTTGCCAAACGGCCGTTTACACCTGCCCGCCTTCCTTCCCGATGGCACCCAGGGCGTGGTCAAGTCCCTTGATGCTCAAGACCTTGCCGGCAGCGGCGTGCAAGCCGTGCAGATGAACGTCTACCACCTGATGCAGCGCCCCGGCTCCTCCACCATTCAAGCGCTGGGCGGACTGCACGCCATGTCAGGCTGGCGCGGCCCCATCTTCACCGATTCCGGCGGCTTCCAGGTTTATTCGCTCATTCGCCAAAACGCCAAAAGCGGCAGCATCAGCGACAAGGGCGCTATCTTCCGCATCGAGGATAAAAAGTTCAACTTCACCCCCGAAAAAAGCATCCAACTGCAAATGAGCTACGGCGCAGACGTCATTATCTGCCTCGACGACTGCACCCATGTGGATGATCCGCCGGATGTGCAAAAAAGTTCGGTGCAGCGCACGGTGGCCTGGGCCAAACGCTGCCGGGCGGAATTTGACCACTTGCTGGCGGAGAAGGGGTTGAGCGAGGCGCAGCGACCCAAATTGGTGGCGGTGGTGCAGGGCGGCGGCGACATCGACCTGCGTCGTCAATGCGCCGCGCGGCTTCTGGAAATTGGCTTCGATGGTTACGGTTATGGCGGCTGGCCGTTGGATGCGGACAACAATTTGCTCATTGACGTGTTGGGCTGGGTGCGCGAGTTTGTGCCGCGCCAATTTACGCTCCACGCTCTGGGTGTGGGCCATCCCGAAAATGTGGCCGCTTGTGTCCGGTTGGGTTACGAACTGTTTGACAGCACCATGCCCACCCGCGATGCGCGGCACGGCCGTTTATACCGCTTCACCCTCGATCCCACCACCAGCAAACTGGAGGGCAAGTGGTTCAAGTACGTCTACGCCCATGACAAAAAGCAGATCAAGGCCAACCTGCCCGTCTCGGAATTTTGCGACTGCCATACTTGCCGCCATTACACTCTGGGCTATTTGCATCACCTGTACAAGGTCAACGACGCCCTTTTCCCCCGCCTGGCCACGATTCATAATTTGCGTTTTATGACGATGATGATGGCGGCGCTGCGAACAGCTGCCCGGCAAGAGATGCTATAATGGTCGCTATGAAATCAGTTTCAGTATGAACATCAGAGAGAATCCCGAAGAAATCCTTACTGAAGAAAAACATCCCTTGAGTGGAACACAATTAGAAGAGCTGGTAACGGCCGTTTCCCAATCCCCCAAATACCAATCCGTCTCGCCCGACCTCATCCGACGGGTGGGGGCGGCGGAGTTGGCCAGGCGGCGCAGTTACAAAGAGGCGCTCAAGGCCACCAAGAACAAGCTGCACCAGGTGGGCGGCGCCTATCAGGACGCTAAAATTGATTATGATAAGGCGCTGCTTACGCTGAAAACGGCTCAACAGGAGACAAACGGAATACAGCGGGATGCTCTCGTGGAAATCATGCGCCTGCACACCTCCACCCGAGAGCGCTTGCCAATTTTAGACCGGTTTTATGCGGACACGTTGGCCGGGCTGCCGCCCATTCACACTGTCATGGATATTGCTTGCGGTCTCAATCCGCTGGCCCAGAGTTGGATGCCGTTAGCCGAAGACGCCACCTATTTAGCCTATGACATTTACGCGGATATGATGGCGTTTCTGGGCGACTATCTGGCGCTGGCCGGTATTCCGGGCCAGGCTGAAGTGCGTGACGTGGCCGCCCAGCCGCCCACGGAGCCGGTTGACCTGGCTCTGCTGCTGAAGACGCTGCCGGTATTGGCCCAGATTGACAAAACGGCCGTTCCTCGTCTCCTGGATTGCCTGCAAGCCAGATACCTGCTCATCAGCTTTCCCGCCAAAAGCCTGGGTGGACGGCAAAAGGGTATGGTGCAAAACTACCAGGCGCAGTTTGAGGGCTGGCTTGAAGGGCGTGGCTGGGGCGTAAAGCGGTTTGTGTTTGAGAATGAGTTGGCGTTTTTAGTGGAGACGGGAAAATAATACAAAGGCACAAAAATAATACAAAGGCGCAAAGAGACAAAGGAACAAAGAAAACCTTTGTCCCTTTGTTCCTTTGTATCTTTGTAATGAGTTTTTAATGAGTCATGAAGCAGAGATAGAGGCGCTGGTAACGGCCGTTAAACAATCCAGAAAATACGGCGATACCAGCGAAGAAACCATCCGCCAACTGGCAACCGAGGCGCTGCAGCGGCACAAGAAGCCGAAGGCGGCGCTCAAGTCGGTGCGCACCCAACTGCACAGCATCATGGCCCCCTATTTGGGCGACCCGGATTATGAAGCGGCCAAAAAGCAGTTAACGGCCGTTTTCGCCACCCACGATCCTGTCCAAATCAAAGCCACCTGCCGCGCCCTGCTCGCCACCCACCTCTCCACCCGCGAACGGCTGCCCCTGCTCGACATCTTTTACCGGGAAATCTTCGCCGTCACCGGCAAACCGCGCAGCCTGCTCGATATCGCTTGTGGCCTCAATCCGCTGGCCTTTCCCTGGATGGACCTGCCCACAAGCGTCCGGTTCTACGCCTACGACATCCACGAACCGCGCATTGATTTTCTGAACCATTATTTCCGGCTGCAAGGGTTGGAACCGCTGGCAAAGCTGCAAGACGTGGCCCTGCAATTTCCGCAAGAGCAGGCGGATGTAGCCCTGTTCCTCAAGGAGATGCCCCGCTTTGCCCGCAACTACGGCGATTTAGGACGGCCGTTACTGGAAGCGCTCAACGTCCACTGGCTGGTACTTTCTTTCCCTGAAATCAGCACTCACGGCGGCCGCAACCTCACCCCCCGTTACCGTGAATTCATGGCCCAACTCAGCGATGGCCTACCCTGGCAAACTACCGAAATTTTATTTGAGGGCGAACTTGTATTTTGTATTGAGAAAGCGAGAGGAGAGAGCAAGAGCTAGAGGGCAAGACATCCTCTTGCTCAGTCCTCTTGCTCTCGCTAAGAATTATGCACAGATTTTTCGTCACCACCCTCGACAATGATCAGGTTATATTCTCGGACGAGCAGGCGCGCCAGATACGGCAGGTGCTGCGCCTGGGCGTGGGCGACCGGGTGGTGGCGCTGCTGGATGGCGCCGGCTGGGAAGCGGAAGTGGCGTTGGTGCAGGTGGATAAGAAGGGGGTAACGGCCGTTCTCCAGCAAAAACGCCCCGTCACCAGCGAACCAACTAGCCAACTCACGCTTTACGCCTGCCTGCTCAAGCGGGACAATTACGAGTGGGTGCTGCAAAAAGGCACGGAAATTGGCGTCTCTCGCTTTGTCCCCTTACTGTCAGAGCGGACGGTAGCCCGGCCGCCGAAGAAGCGGGAACGCTGGCAGCGCATCGTCACCGAAGCGGCGGAGCAGTCCGGGCGCGGCCGCATCCCCCAAATTGCACCGCCGATCAAGCTGGCAGATGTGCTTGCCCGGTGGCAGCCAAACCAATCCGGCCTGATGCCCTCGGTGGCGGCGGCTGGTCTTACAATTGCTTCCGCGCTAACGGCCACTGAGCCTGTCGAAGTGAAGCCTGTCGAAGTGGCAGTTTTTATTGGGCCGGAAGGGGGATGGACGGATGATGAGGTGGCAAACGGCCGTGCGGCTGGCCTCATCCCCGTCACCCTGGGCAAACGCATCCTCCGCGCGGAAACGGCCGCTATCGTAGCCGCCGCCCTGGTCATGCAAGTTGTGGAATAAAAGGGGGGCATTGATATCGAAGAAAATGGATGGAGAAAAATATCAGCGCCCCCAAATACAAAATGACCTGCTCTGGAAATTAGCCAGAGAAAATCGTCAATCGTAAATCGTAAATCGTCAATCGTCAATCGAAAATCGTAAATCGTAAATTATTATGCTTTATTTAGTGGCAACCCCCATTGGCAATTTAGGCGACATCACCCTCCGCGCCTTAGAAACCTTGCGCGAGGTCGATTTTGTCGCCAGTGAAGACACGCGCAAAACCGGCCGCCTGCTCAAACATTTTGAGATCAGCAAGCCGCAAATCGCCTTCCACGAACATAATGAAGCTCGCGTCGGCCAGCGTATCATGAGCATCTTGGCTGACGGCAAATCGGTGGCGGTGGTTTCAGACGCCGGCACACCGGGCATCTCCGACCCTGGTTATACGCTGGTGCAGCTTGCCCTGGAAAACAACTTTGCCGTCACCATGATTCCCGGCCCCACGGCGCTGGCGATGGCGGTGGTACTCTCTGGGCTGCCCGCCCACAGCTTCACCTATCGCGGCTTCCCCCCACGCAAAAGCGGCAAACGGCAGCGCTTTATGGCTGTTGACGCCGAGTCGCCCCACACCCTCATCTTCTACGAAAGCCCCTATCGCCTGAAAGCATTTCTGGAAGACGCCCTGGTCGTCTACGGCGACCGCCAGGCCGCCTTCGCCAATGAGCTAACCAAGCTCTACGAAAACGTGCAGCGCGGAACCCTGTCGGAACTGATTGCCTTTGTGGAAAAAGAGGAGCCACGTGGCGAATACGTGGTAGTGATTGAAGGGAAAAAGTAAAAAGATGGCAAAGAGGCAAGTGACGGGTTTGCGGATGGCTTATTACCCTGCCACCCGCCACTCGCCACCCGCCACTCGCTACTTATGATACTGTTCGCCGTTCATGATGGTAAACGCCCGATAAAGCTGCTCCATGAAAATAATACGCGCCATTTCATGGGTGAAGGTGAGCGGAGAGAGGGCGAGTTGTTCGTGGCTGGCGGCGATGACTTCGTCTGAGAAACCTAAAGGGCCACCAATGAAGAAGGCTAAACGGCCGTGACGCTCCATCCCCTGCCTGAGCCATCTGGCCAACCCGGGACTCGTCCTCATTGTGCCTTCTGGCGAAAGCAAAATGATCCGATTGGCCTGAGTCGCTCCCTTGAGCAGCAGTTCCCCCTCTTTTTGCATGGCGACCTCGTCCGGCAGGCCGCGCCCCACCGCATCTTTCACCTCTTTTAAGGTAAACGTGGTGTAATAGCCCAGCCGCTTTTCATAATCTTGCTGGGCAGCCAGCCAATGCTTCGTCTTCATTTTACCAACTGCGATGAGGTCGATATTGCCGAATTTTTGGGTCATAAGTCTGTTAGAAGTTCAACTTCTCAGAGAAGCTGAACTTCTGGGCGTCACCCTGTAACCTTGCCGCTTTCCAACGCCAATAAAATTTCTGGCAGCTCCGTCAACTTATGAATAACCCCGTCCGGCTCCACGCCATCAACCAGGGGGAAGCGGTCGCTGTTGCGGATGAGGATCGCTTTCATGCCGGCGCCATGTGCGCCCAGGATATCGTGTGCAACCGAATCGCCGACGAAGACGGCGTTGGCTGGTTCCACGCCTAAATCGGACAGCACTTGCCAGAACGGATCGGGCTGCGGCTTCCATTTGTTGGCGTCTGCGGAAAAGAGCATAGCCTCAAAATAGCCGTCAATGCCAAAGCGCTGCAAGTCGTTGATGTGGGCGTCGCCGGTGAACATGGTATTGGAGAGCAGGCCAATTTTGTACCGCCCTTTGACCGCTTCCAGCCCTGCCACCGTGCCCGGCAGCAGGTAGGCCTGGGCGCAGATGGCGTTTTGATAGACGCGGCCGGCTTCGGCCAACCAGGTGGGTTGGACGCCATTGACGCCCAGGCAGCTTTGCAAAATCTCGCCGATAAGATCAGCCAAACGCAAGTTGCGCTGCCCCTCTACCGCCCCCTGCCAACGGCCGGGCAAAATGGCAAAACCGGCGTCCCGGAACTGGACAAACGGAGGCAGCGCCAACCCCTGGCTGCCAAAATAATCATAAGCGGCCTGCAGCCCCGGCGTTTCCAAATCCGGCCACACCGCATAAGAGCCAGCATACTCAATGAGGGTGCCGCCTAAATCAAAAACTACTGCTTCAATCTTCAAATTATTTCTCCCAAAGAATAAACCGCGGAGAATACCTCTCTGTTCGCTGTTTCTCCCCGGTTTATTATGTTTTTATTTATGCTCTACTAATTTGGCAACGGTGACGCCGGCGCCGCCTTCGCCATCTTTGCCTTCTTCAAAGGAGGTGACGTGGCTGTTATGCTTGAGAGTATCACGAACGGCCGTTCTCAGTTTTCCCGTGCCTTTACCATGAATAATCCGTACCCAGGGCATGCGCGAGAGAAAGGCGTTGTCCAGGAAGCGCTCCATCTCGGCCAGCCCCTCTTCCACCCGGTGGCCGCGAATATCCAGTTCCAGCCCCTCATAACGGCCCGCTGGCGCACTGAAACCGGCTGTTTCCGCTGCTTCTGCTTCCTCCTCAACGGGGCGGCCCTTAAACTCCAGGTCTTCAAACTTGACCCGCATTTGCAGGCGGCCCATCACCACCAGTACCTCATTGTTGTTAATCGTGGCCACTTCCGCCTTTTGATTGAGCGATTTCACCAGCACGGTATCGCCCACTTGCAGCTTGCGCCGAATCTGTTTGGTGGGTGATGGCGGTTTTTCCAACGGGGGAACGGCCGTTTTCACCTGTGCTTCTTCAATATCGGCCACCGCTTTGCTCACCTTTTTCAACTGGTTGAGCGAGGCGGCGTCGCGGATTTGGCGGCGGGCGCAGCGCAGTTCCTCTTGCACCGCTTCGATCTCCGCTTTGGCTTCCGCCTGGGCGTCGGCCAATACCTGGCGGCGCTCTGCTTCGATGGCTTCCAGCCGCTGCCGCAGTTCATCCCGTTGGCGCTCCGCCTCGCGCAGCGCCAGGCGAGCGCCCGCTTCTGCCGACTCCATTTTTTCACGTAGATCGTAGATGGAATCGAGCATATTTTCCGCTTGATGGCTGCCCACCCCCAGTTGGCGCATGGCGTCATCCAGAATGGTCTCATCCAGCCCCAAACGGCGGGCAATGGCCAGGGCGTTGGAACGGCCGGGCAGGCCAATGGTCATCTCGTAGGTGGGGGAGAGCGTCTCCAGGTCAAACATGAGCGAGGCGTTGGTGGCCCCCGGCGTCTGGCTGGCATAGAGCTTGAGTTCCGGATAATGGGTGGCGATGAAGGTGGTGGCTCCTTTGTCACGCAGAAAGTTGACGATGGCCTGGGCCAACGCCGCCCCTTCGGCGGGGTCTGTGCCGGAGCCGAGTTCGTCAAACAGTACCAGCGACCGGTCGTCTACTTGCGCCAGGATGCGGGTGATGTTGGTGATGTGGCCGGAGAAGGTGGACAGGCTTTGCTCAATGGACTGCTCGTCGCCGATGTCGGCGAAGACATTGTTGAAGAGGGTGAGCCGGGCGTCGATGGCCGGCAGCTGCATCCCGGATTGGGCCATCAGGATCATCAATCCCGTTGTTTTCAGGCTGACGGTTTTACCGCCGGTGTTTGGCCCGGTGATGAGGACGATGAAGGTCTCTTCATCCAGGGTCAGGTGGGTGGGGATGACGGTATCGGGATCGAGCAGGGGATGCCGCGCCCCTTTGATCCAGATGGTGGAGCCGGGATGCGGATTGGGCGGCGGCGGCGTCCATTTAGCCCGTTCGTTGGCGTGTTTGGGCGGCCGGGGCGGGGGAAAGTGGCGCCATTCGCTGAAGCGGGGTTCGACGCCGTGGATCGTGGAAGCGTATTTGGCGCGGGCGAAGATGAGGTCCAACTCCGCCAGCCGTTCGACGATGCGCTGGATGCTGTCCCCTTGTGCTGCAACTTTGGCGGACAAAGCGGCCAGGATGCGCTGAATTTCGTCTTGCTCCCGAATTTGCAGGCCGCGATATTCGTTGTTGAGGTCTACCGTGACCATCGGTTCCAGCCAGAGGGTGGCCCCGGTGCCGCTGTGGTCATGGACGATGCCTTTGATACGCCCTTTGGCGTCAGCGCGGAGGGGAACCACATAACGGCCGTTTCTCATAGAGATCAGCGGTTCTTGCAAATATTGATTGCTGCTGCTTTGCAGGATGCGCTGTAATTTATCTTGAAGGCGGCCGTGGACGGCGCGTAGTTCGCGGCGAATGTGGGCCAGGGTGGGCGAGGCGCTGTCCAGCACGTCCCCCCGTTCATCAAGCGTCTGGCTGACAGCTGAGACCAGGCCGGGACATTCCTCGATCAGATCGGCGATTTCCGCCAGGCGCGGAAACTCATCCGCCACTTTGAGCAGGGCGCGGCGCAAAGTGCGGGCGGCCACGATGGTGGCGCGGATGTCGAGCAGGCTTTCCGGCTGCAAAGTGAAACCATGTTCCGCCTGGTCCACCGCCTCGCGCACATCACGCGCGCCGCCGATGGTGATGCTGGTGTGGCTGTCCAGCAGCAGCCGCGCTTCGCGGGTTTCTGCCTGCCACTGCACCGCTTCCAGGAGGTCGGTGGTGGGCATGAGCGCCCGCGCCAATGCTTCTCCGGCGCTGAAACTGGTATAGCCGGCCAGCCGGTCGCGCACTTTATGAAATTCGAGGGTGTGTAAACTTTTTCTGTCCATAACGGCTAGAAGTATAACTGAAAAAGGGCTTTGCTGTAAAAAGCGCGTTTCCATTGGGCAAAAAACCTGAATACAAAGGCACAAAGAAACAAAGAAACAAAGGAAAAAATTCCTTGTATCTAAAAATTCAAGTAGCTGCCGAATAAGGAACAATTCGTGATTAAAAAATAAAACGGGCAATCAACTTTGGAGCGCGATTTTGCAAAGCGTACATTTGATACCCGGCTATTTTCTTAAACTACAAAAGTTCCTATAATCAGCGCATGTTTGAATTTGAAGTGACTGCAAAAGATAAGGAGAGTGGGGGGAGAAACGGCCGTTTCCACACCCCACATGGCATTTTAGAAACCCCCGTCTTCGCGCCGGTGGGCACGGCCGCCACTGTGAAGGCGATGAAGCCCAGCGACCTCCAGGCGATGGGCGCATCCCTCGTATTAAGCAACACCTACCATCTTTACCTGCGTCCCGGCGATGAACTGATCCGCGATTTGGGCGGGCTGCATTCCTTCATGAACTGGGATGGCCCCCTCCTCACCGACAGCGGCGGCTTCCAGGTGTTCAGCCTCAGCGACGCACGCAAAATCGACGCCGACGGCGTCACTTTCCGCTCTCACATCGACGGTTCTACCCACCGCTTTACGCCCGAACGCAGCATCGCCATCCAGGAAAACCTGGGCGCTGACATCATCATGGCCTTCGACGAATGCCCGCCGCCGGACGACCGCGCCTATGTCGAAAAATCCCTGACGCGCACCCACCCCTGGCTGGAACGCTGCCTCGCCGCCAAAACGCGCCCCGACCAGGCGCTGTTCGGCATCGTGCAGGGGGGCGCCTTCCCTGATTTACGAGAAGCCAGCGCCCGCTTCATGATGCCGTTGGATTTACCCGGCTACGCTATCGGTGGCCTGGCCGTCGGCGAAACGAAGGCGCAGATGGCAACGGTACTCGACGCGCTGGACCCCGTTCTACCCCGCCACAAGCCACGTTACCTCATGGGCGTGGGCGCGCCGGAAGATGTGGTCAATGGCGTTTTGCGCGGCGTGGATATTTTTGACTGTGTGTTGCCCACGCGCATTGCTCGTAACGGCTCCGCCCTCATCAAAGGCGGCCGTCTCAACCTGCGCAACGCCCAATTTAAACATGACCCCGCGCCGCTGGACGCCACTTGCGCCTGCTACACCTGCACCAATTTCAGCCGCGCTTACCTGCGCCATCTCGTTAAGGCCAACGAAATTTTGGGCCATGTCCTGCTCACCACGCACAACATTCACTTTCTGCTGGAACTGGTGCGGCGGATCCGGGCTGCTATTCGGGAGGGGGAATTACGGCCGTTTGCCGACGAATTTTTGAGCCATTATCCACCGTTGGCTGTGTGAGGTATGAATCGGCCGGTTTATACTCGCAGCGGGCATAATCTGACATTTTTACCAGAGGTGGCACGGTTAGAAAGCAGCCCTTCGGGACTTAGATGCGGTCACAGCCAGTATAGATTCGCTTTTGGAGGCGCGAATGCCAGTCGATACAGAAGGGCTTGCCATCGGATCACTGGATTTATTGGTTGCGGCTCATACTTTAAGCCGAGAGATGGTAGGGGAGATGCATTGGTAGTTGAGCCGGGCGAAATTCATACGTTTGTTGCCAGTTTCGAAGATTATTTTCACTTCGTTATCCATGCCCCGTTTGTACAGGGAGATAAAGTCGTTATCCGCTGACTGGGACACAGCGCCAAGGCAAATGTGTTATAATTCCATTGTCGATTTTAGCGATTTTCCCATTCTGAGAGGCAATAATTATGGCTACAAACAATATCCGCGAACAACTGTATCAACAAATTGACCGTTTACCGGACCAGGTCGTGGAGCAGATTGCCGATTTCACCTTGTTTGTTATGGCGCGGCGACAAATGTCACCGTCATATGCTGAATGGGGTCACAATCAATGGCAAGCCTTCACGTTGGAGCAATTCTTTCAAGAGGATGATGAAGTTGAATATACATTGGAAGATGCGCAAGAAATTTACCATCCATGAAACCCGGCGACATTGTTCTCATTCATTTTCCTCGAACTGATTTACAAGCAGGAAAACTCCGCCCTGCCTTGGTCGTCGCCAGCACCCCAGGTCGTTACGCGGATGTACTGTTGACCCTGGTTTCCTCACGAACTTACCAGACAATCCCCGATTTCGACGAAATAATCGATCCATCTGATTCTGATTATGAAGCTACAGGTTTGAAGGTTCGATCTGTTATTCGGTTAGCGCGGTTAGCAACTGTCGAATCTTCTGTCATTAGTGCCCGTTTGGGCAACATCTCACCTGAAAGATTAGGACAACTCAGAGAACGTCTTGTTGACTGGCTACAAAAGTAAACCGTTGTTACGTGTATGATGATTGCCCGCCTAACAACGCTTCGAGCGGACGGGCGAGATCGGGTCTTTTTCAAGTTCTTGGTGAACCCAAACGTGGTTTCTCAGCCTGCCCATCGCTCAAGCAAGCGTTAGGAGCGCAAAACTCAGACATTGGCAACCGTCACGTGACAGAGTACGGTTGGTGTATGATTAAGTCATTTGCGGATCGACGCACCCAGGAATTGTATCTTACAGCAAAGCCAAAAGATTCCCGCTAGATGTCGCAAAACGGGCAGATCGCAAACTTGAGTACGGAGGCCTAGCTACAAAATTAGATGACCTGAGAGTTCCGCCAGGAAATCGGCTTCACGCTTTAGAAGGGGATCGAAAAGGCCAGTATCCCATTTCAGTTTACGACCAGTGGCGCGTATTCAGCCGCTCGTGGTAGCTTGACAACGAGACCTGAGCGAGCGGCTGAAGCTGAAAAAGAAAGCGCCGCCTCCGCAACATATAAAGAGTAATTAACAAGCACAAACTGCTTGGAAAAAAGGGAGCTTACCCACAGTCTGAAAACTGAGAACGTCAATGGCAAGTCAAAAATTTGTTGGGCGGATGAGATGCGTGTGGGCTTAATCGGTCAAGTAAAATGGGCTTCAAAAGCGAAACGGGATGCCCTTGACTAATTTCTGAACAAGCTGGCCGCAACGCCCGAGCGGATTAAATCGTTGGCTGGTTGGTCGTGGATTCAAGACGCAGTTATGACGCTACCTATCCCGATACCTGCTAATATGATTGATATGATTCACACAATTTATTGATTTTGGGCAGCTTTTGAACCCCTTTTGGGTTCTGGCTTGTCCAGGTTAGGATTTTAGGAGTGCAAATGTTTAATATATCGGATTTCGAACCCTGGTGGCGTTTTGGCTTTGCATTGGTAATTGGCGCCTTAATAGGTCTGGAGAGAGAATTTTTTCAGCAAAAAGAAGGAACTCCAGATTTTGCAGGTATCCGGACGTTTTCTCTAATTGCACTACTCGGTTCTGTTTCGTCATTTCTGGCTGAAGATTATGGGATCATCCTGGCTGCTATCGCATTAGGCGGTCTATTCCTGATGACATTGGTTAGCTATGCTGGAGAATTAGTTCGCAGTAAGACGGAAACCGGCATTACAACTGAAGTTGCAGCAATTTTGACGTTTCTTTTTGGTGTATTGGTAATGGGTGATCAACCTACCGTTGCTATCGTCCTGGCAGTAATTACTTCGGTGCTATTAACATTTAAGGGTAAATTGCATGGATTTATCCGAAATATGAGTGTAGATGATATTTATGTCACCCTTCAATTTGCTTTAGTAGCCGCAGTAATATTGCCTTTGCTCCCCAACCGCACCATTGATCCGTTGGGATTATTGAATCCTTTTCAAATCTGGTTGATGGTTGTGTTCGTTTCAGGAATTGGTTTTAGCGGCTATGTTTTGATGAAATTGTTGGGGCCTTCTCGGGGCATAAATTTGATGGGGATCCTCGGTGGATTAGCCAGCAGTACAGCCACAACTATCAGCTTCTCTTCCGCCAGTCGAGAGCATCCTCAAATGGCCCAGCATTACGCGCGAGCTGTTATTTTAGCGTCCACCGTGATGTTTCCCAGAGTGTTTTTACTGATCTTGGTCATCTATCCCCCCTTAGCGTTTAGAATTATCATTCCATTCACATTGATGTTGCTTACGGGATTGATCTTTTTCTTCGTAAGTCAGAAAAGAAAGTCGCCAGAAACAGTTGCCATTCACCCAAAGTACAAAATCACAAACCCGCTCAAGTTATCGACCGCGATAAAGTTCGGTCTTTTATTCGCTTTCGTTTTGATCATGGTAGAATATTCCCAAGAGTTGCTAGGGTCATCGGGGGTGTATCTCACTAGTTTTCTTACGGGTTTGACAGATGTCGATGCAATTACTCTTAGCGTCACTCGATTGGCAAAAAGCGCTCAATTGTCTTCTGACGTGGCGGGGATGTCCATAATAATCGCTGCTTTGATGAATACAGTTTCCAAAGGCGCAATTTCATATTTTTCTGGCTCTCCACAACTCCGAAGGCCAGTAATTAGCGCATTTACATTGATGGTAATAGTAGGAGCATTGTCTGGTGGGATTGTTTTTCTTCTCTTGTAGTATTCCAGACAACCTGGGATCAAAAAGCAGACTGAAAGTGCAACTAACCCCGCTTGCACTCAGACCGGGCTATCGCTCGCAGGGTTTGCGGCGCGATTTGCCAAGTTTCTTTATGGTGAAAGATGCGTCAGAAACAAAAAAGCGCCCCCATAGGGAGCGCTTTTTGTTTTCTACATAAAAATTTACACTGTTGTTTCGGCCGCTTCCTTGATTTCCAGCGGTGGGTGTGCTACCTCCACCTGCGTGAACGTCAATCCATCATCCGCCATGTCGATCATGATGTGATCGCCGGACTTGATGTCTCCTTTGAGCAGCTGCACAGAAAGCGGGCTTTCCACAAAGCGCTGGATGGCCCGGCGCATGGGGCGGGCGCCAAAATCCTCGTCGTAGCCTTGCTCGGCCAGCCAATGCCGCGCCGTTTCTGTGAGGACGATGGTGAGATTGCCATGTTCTGCCAGGCGCTCCTGCACCTCTTTAATCTGCATTTGCACGATCTCCACCATGTCTGCTTCTGAAAGCGGCTCGAAGATGATGATTTCGTCGATGCGGTTGATGAACTCGGGGCGGAATGTCTCTTTGAGCGCTTCCTCAATGCGTTTGTGGTTCGCTTTTTCGTCGGCGTCGCGTACGCTGGCAAAACCCAACGCGCCCGATTTCTTGACGAAGGAAGTGCCTACGTTGCTGGTCATGACGATGACGCAGTTGCGGAAGTTGACCACGCGCCCTTGACCATCGGTTAAACGGCCGTCATCCAACAATTGCAGCAGCGCATTCCACACATCCGGGTGCGCCTTCTCGATCTCGTCAAACAGCACCACCGAGTAGGGGCGGCGGCGCACTTGCTCTGTCAACTGACCGCCTTGCTCATAACCAATGTAGCCGGGCGGCGCGCCAAACAAACGGCTGACGGTATGCTGTTCACGATACTCACTCATGTCGATGCGCACCAGCGCCTCTTCGTCGTCGAAGAGGAATTCAGCCAGCGCCTTTGCCAGCTCTGTTTTGCCGACGCCAGAGCTGCCCAGGAAGATGAATGAGCCAGACGGCCGCCTGGGATCGCTCAGGCCAGAACGGCTGCGGCGAATGGCGTCCGCCAGGGCAGTGATCGCCTGGTTTTGGCCGACGATCCGTTCATGCAGACGCTCTTCCATTTGCAGCAATCTTGCCGCTTCCGTTTCTAGCATTTGTGTCACTGGAATGCCGGTCCAGGCTCCAACCACTTCGGCGATGTCATCGGCGTCCACTACTTCATCCAGCTTTTGCTCTGACTGCCATTTGGCGCGGGCTTCGTCAAATTCCGATTCCACGCGCAGCCGTTCGGTGCGGCTGATGGCGGCCCGTTCATAATCACGCACGGTATGCGCTTCTTCCTCTTCGAGAATAAGCTTGTCTAACTCCTGCTTTTTGAGTTTTAGATCAGGGGGCAGGGTGTGCAGCGCCACGCGCAGTTTGGCGGCGGCTTCGTCCATCAAGTCGATGGCTTTGTCGGGCAGAGAGCGATCCGCTACATAGCGGTCGGAAAGCTTGGCGGCGGCGATGAGCGCCTCGGTGGTGTAGGTTACTTTGTGATGCGCTTCGTAACGGCCGCGCAATCCTTCCAGCATTTCAATGGTTTCTTCCACGGAAGGTTGATCCACGAAGACCGGGGCAAAGCGGCGTTCCAGGGCGCTGTCTCGCTCAATATATTGCCGGTATTCATCCAGGGTGGTGGCGCCGACGCATTGCAGTTCGCCGCGTGATAAAGCGGGTTTGAGCATGTTGCTGGCGTCCATGGCCCCCTGCGCTGAACCGGCGCCGACGACGGTGTGCAGCTCATCGATGAAGAGGATGATCTCGCCTTTGGCGCGTTCGATCTCTTCCATGGCCGCTTTGAGCCGTTCTTCAAATTCACCGCGGAAACGGCTGCCGGCGATCATGGCGCCCAGGTCGAGGGAGACGACGGTTTTGTTGAGCAGGTTTTCGGGCACGTCGTTGGCGATGATTTTTTGGGCCAATCCTTCGACGATAGCGGTTTTACCGACGCCCGCTTCGCCGATGAGGACGGGGTTGTTTTTGGTGCGCCGGGTTAGCACCTGCACCACGCGCAAGATTTCATCGTCACGGCCGATCACGGGGTCTAAACGGCCGTCTTTCGCCATTTTGGTGAGGTCGCGGCTGTATTTTTCCAATGTTTTGTAGCGTGACTCTGCCTGGCGGTCGGTGACGCGCTGGCCGCCGCGCACATTGGTGATGCCTTCCAGCACCCGCTCGCGGGTGAGGCCGAATTCTTGCAAGAGGCGGGCGGTGGGCGTATTCCGTTCGCTCAAAATTGCCAGGAAAATATGTTCGGTGGAGATGAACTCATCTTTGAGCCGGTTGGCTTCGCCTTGCGCCAGTTCCAGCACGGTGCGGATGCGCGGCGTGTAGAAGACCTGGCCCACGCCGCCGCCATAGACGGCCACTTTGGGCGTGCTGCGCAAGTCCTGGTCTAGCCGATCCCGGATATCTTGGGGATTGACGTTGAGTTGTTCCATAATTTGGGGCACTGCGCCATCTTGTTGTTCCAGCAGCGCCAGGAAGAGATGTTCAGTGTCTACCTGGGTATGGCCGTAGCGCTGTACGATTTCGTAAGCGCGGGCGGCGGCGTCTTGTGCCCTTTCTGTAAATCGATCAAATCGCATAGTATGTTCCTTTTCGGTGTGATTCTAAATGTGTGATTGGTTCCATCTTGGAGATTGAACCAATCTTGAAATATTACCCCATCAAGATTGGTTTTCCGTAAGAATTAGAGAATTCTTATGCCCTCGTTATCGTAGCCGTCACCCCAGGCCAGGATTTTATGGGGTGTTATTTCCAGGAGCCGCCAATCGTTGCTGTCGTCGTAACGAAAATCCCATTCGTATTTATCATAAAAGTATTTGGCGAGTATGTCTACTGCCTGTTGGGCGGCCACATGCGCTTCGCCTTCGATGAGGATGGGGCTGGTGGTATCGGGCAGAGCCAGGGAGATGTATTGGTTGTGGTAGAGGTTGACGAATTTTTGGGAGTAAGCGCCGGTGGCGATGAAGATGCGGCCGTCGAGCCAGATATACCAGAGCGGCGTCAGGTGGGGACGGCCGTCTTGACGCACGGTTGCCAGCCATATTGTTGTTTCCCGCCCCAGGCGGGCTTCGATGGCACGCCACCGTGCCGGATTTTGTCGTTTCACAGGGATGTTTGCCCTTTGTTACCTGTTAACCATCGGTATGCAAGTTTTACCACGAATGGGGGTGGGGTGACAATGTTAGCTGCTGGTAAAAGGCGGGTTGGTAAAGGAAATTTTGAGGCTGCCAGCAATCTTACCAGGTTAGAAGCGCCTGCTTGCTTACTTGTTCGTGTGCCGGGAAGCCGCACTTTTGTCGTAACTTTTATTTTGGATAAGGTATATTCAGCTTATAATGGTGCGAGACTTTACGAGTTTAACTGAAAATTTGACCGTATCTATCACCCCAATTGACTATGAAACGATTTTTTGTTGTATTGAGTGTTTTTATCCCCGCTGCCTATTTGTTGTTTGCGTTTTTGTTCCCTACGCACGATCCCATTTGGCACTCACCCATCCCTCATTTTTATATTGTGACGTTTTTTACCTTTGCTTCTGTGGTGGTGACGTTTTTCACGGCCGTTGTGTTGGGCAGTAGTGGTCTTCCTCGTCACCGATTACTGGCGACGGCGTTTGCGGTGATGGGGGCGTTGATGTTTGTGCATGGGGTTACCACGCCCGACGCTTTGATTTTTACGTTTAATCCTGGGGTTAGTTGGGCGGCCTGGTTGACGCTCTTTTTGGGGGGGCTTGTTTTTGCCATTGCCGCCTTTGATACGCCAAAACGGCCGTTATCTCTGCCTGAATTACATCATGTTCATTGGATATTAGGGGTTTTCATTGGGGCGTTTGTTTTCATTGTGGCCCTGGCGCCTGAATGGTTGCAGGCAGTGGATGCCCAAATAGCGCCCTGGCATCAACAAGCTGCTTATATGAGTACCTTGTTTTTATGGCTTTTTGCCGCCGTTCGTTTTGTTCAAATTTGGCGGGAGACGGGGGATCGGGTGGATGGGGTGATGGCAATGCTTGCCGTTTGGTTTGTATTGGCAACGGTCAGTATGCATGGTTTTTCACAATGGCATGTCAGCTGGTGGTTGTATCATATTCTGCTGCTGATGGGGGTGATAACGGCCGTTGTGGTATTGGCGCAAACTTATGAAGCGCTGCGTGAATTTCGGCTGACCTATTATTATGCGGCGATTGGCTTGATTTTAGCGGGGGCATTGGCCTTACTTTCGGCTTTTTTGGTTTCCCGTTTTGTCGAGAGAAATATGCCCTTTGAGGGAACGGTAGAAATGGTTGAGATGCTGGTTTCAGCCCGTTTAACTGGGCTTTTGATCGCCGGATTGACGATGGGGCTGCTCTTTTTGGCGCTGCTCATTGTGGTGCGCCGGGCAGATAAATTGATCATAGTGCGGAACCAGGAATTGACGCAGGCTTATACAGATTTGCAGGCGGCTGAGGTGATGCGGGACGATTTAGCGGATATGATCGTGCATGATTTACGCTCCCCCTTGACGTCGATTAGCCTCAATATGGATTTGTTGGAACGTGTTCTTGAGGATCCAGACAAAGCCTCCTACCGGCTGAGGTTTGTTGAAAGTGCGCGGAAGTCTGTCTCCCAGATGGTGGCCATGATCAACCAGATTTTGACGACGGCGAAGTTGGAAGCCGGACAATTGACGCCAGAGCTTAACGCTTTGGATGTCCGGTCGATATTGGCTGAAAAAACGGCCGTTTTCTCGCCCCAGGCAGAAGCAAATGGCAAACAGATAACTTGTCAGACGGCAGATGATTTACCTTCTCCCCAGGCAGATGCTGAGTTGGTCAGCCGTGTGCTGGATAATCTCATCAGCAATGCCTTGAAATATACGTCAGCGGGGGGACATATTTTTCTGCGAGCCAGCCGGCTGGAAACGGCCGTTTTGGTGCAAGTTGGGGATGATGGCGAGGGTATGGCGCCGGAAGTAGCGGTCCATATTTTCGATAAGTTCTATCAAGTCAAAGATGCAGAAGGCAAACCAATACGGCAAGGGACGGGGCTGGGTTTGGCATTTTGCAAACTGGTGATAGAGGCGCATCACGGCAAAATTTGGGTAGAGAGTCAGCCGGAGGTGGGCAGTACCTTTTCTTTTACGCTGCCCGTGGCTGCAACATATCCCACCACGCTTTAAAATGAAAAACGGCCGTTCCCCACAGGCAACGGCCGTTCATCCGCAAATAGAGTAAACCGTCGCTTATTCCGGCAGTTCTTGCTCGAAAAAGGCGGTGGCGATCTTGGGATTGTCGATCAGATATTGGTAGCCGCCAAAACGGTCATTGGTTTCCACATACAACGGGCCGCGAGCCTGCGGGGTGGCGGCCGCAATTTGGGCCACATCCTCCACATCGCCCCAGGGATCGCCGTTGCCTTGAATGTAGAGGATGGGCGTGTCGCCGGCGCCGGCGGCGGCAAAGGAAGGCCGGTACGCGGAGAAGTACATGCCACCGGCTACCTGGAACATAAATTCAGACAAGGGCAAAACGGCCGTGCTGAGCGGCCCCAACATATCACGCCCATATTTTTGGCTGTAAGTCGAGACCG
The DNA here is from genome assembly GCA_964643965.1 of uncultured Ardenticatenaceae bacterium. Classification (GTDB taxonomy): domain Bacteria; phylum Chloroflexota; class Anaerolineae; order Promineifilales; family Promineifilaceae. Next base: position 593 of record CAZXVH010000093.1, on the reverse strand, counting down.
TCACCGGTTGGATGGCGATGCCCGCTTTGATCTGCGCTGTTTGGGGCAGGGCGTAGATGAGGCTGTTGGCGCCCATAGAGAAGCCAATGACGCCAATGCGCTCCGGGTCTACATCGCTGCGAGCATTGAGATACGCCAAGGCGCCCAATAAATCTTTGGCTTCTTCCTGGCCAAAGGAGATGGGCGGGGCGGCGGCGCTTTCACCATGATTACGCATATCATACATGAGCAGGTTGTAGCCATCTTGCTGCAAGGCAAAGGCCAGGCGCAGCAAATCGACCGGTTTACGCCCGGTCAGCTCGGAGAAGAAATCGTCGGCTACTTCGCCCAGGCGGTTCCAGGGCCACCCGTGAATGAGGACGATGGTGGCTCCTTTACGCAGCGAGTGAGCCGCCGGGATAAACCAGCCGGCAATGCGCACCCCATCTTGGGCCGGGAATTGAATCTCATCATAGTCGAGACCCAAATCGCCGGGCGTGGCCCAGAGAGGCTGCCGGGGTGGGTTGACCAACCGCTTGGCCACTAAATAAGCCAGGGCGGTGATGAGGCCGATAATCAGCCCGAATAACCAGAAAAACCAATGTAAAGCTCGT
>CAZXVH010000092.1:0-21583 GCA_964643965.1 uncultured Ardenticatenaceae bacterium | reverse complement strand
GAACACTCTGATGCCAAAACTTTTGTAATCTCCCAGTTTATTGAGAAGATACCTTGTGAATTGTAAAGATGGTTTCTTTCATTTTGAACTAAGCTCTCTTTTGGTTCTCATGTTTCTTCCGAAAAAAGGGTACGCTGTCTTCCTTTCTGGCCACGTTTCTGGAGAAGGTCAGCTTTGACTATGCCGTTTGTTTTGCTACCCATTCCGCTGCTTCTTCTGGCGATTCAAAGCGAATGTCCAGGTAGCCATATACCTGGACGCTTTTTTCTTTAGGTTGAATAATGGCCGGATACCAGGCTGCATCTACCCTGGCGGGACGGACAGCGCCCGCCTGCACCTTTCCTTTTTGCTTAGCCATTTGCCAGATCACCCACTGAGATAGTTGAGAGAAGGTGAAGGCGGTCGGTTTTTCTGAATCAAATTGAATAGCTTCTTGATCCTCGCTGTTTTTTGTAGGCATCAGCCCTCCTTGTTTGCGGCCAGCAGGATGTCCTGTATGTTTTGGGTGTCGCTTAAATCTTCTAACAGATGGTCTGGTTTGTATTTTGCCAGGGTGTGTGAACCGTGCCAACCGCTGGCGACGGCAACGGCCGTTGCCTTTCCCGCTCGTGCACACAAAATATCAGCCGGGGTGTCGCCGATGACGACCGTATTACTCCCGGTAAACGATTCCCCCGTCAACTCCTGCGCCCGTTTCATGGCGATCTCCGGCAGCCGATTGCGGTCCATATGGTCGGAGCCATAGGCGCCCACCCGGAACTGCTCCGGATCAAGGCCGCCCGCCTTCAGCTTTAACGGGGCGGTGCTGACGATATTGCCCGTCACCAAACCGAGGATGACATCGCTTCGCTCCCGCAGCGCTGCCAGCAGTTCCGGGATGCCCGGGCAGGGCGTGATGCCTTTGTCGGCGAAGGTTTCTCGCGCTCTGGCAGTCAGCACATCGTAAACGGTGGGCAGCTTGGCCTGAATGAGCTTTAGTTCAAAACCGGCGGCCAGCAGCAAATCGGTGATGATGCGCGGATCTGTTTTGCCACCCATGTGGTAGCCGCCAATGGGGCCGGCGCTGCCAAAAACCTGCTCCATGGCGTAGGTCATGGCCGCCCGGCCGGCGCTGTTGCTGCGAATCAGGGTTCCGTCAATGTCAAAGAGCAGCAGCTTCATCTCAGGATTGGGCCAGCAAAGCGGCGATGGCCGGCCACTGTTCGCCCGAAGGCATAAGCCGAGGCGGCGCTGCCGGGCCAACGGCCACGCCACGTTCGTTTAAGATTTGTTTGAGCCAGCCGATGCGTTTTCCAGCCGGGGCCAGCGCTAAAATCTGGCGAATGATGCTTTGTTGACGCCGCGCTTCAGCTATATCCTGGTTTTGCATGGCCTGGGTGAGCGCCACCAACGGTTCGGGAACGGCCGTTGCCAGACCAGAAAGCAGCCCATCCATGCCCAACGCCAACAACCCCAGAGCGATGGCTTCGTTGCCGGCCAGGGTCACGATGTTTTCCGGCGCTTTGTCCAGCAGTTGACGCACCTGGATGGCGTCCGGGCGGCTGGATTTGATACCGGCCAATGAGGGGATGCGCCCGGCCAGGGTGTGCAAGAGCGCCGGGCTGACGCCGTTGGTGGCCAGGGCCGGGATGTCGTACAAAATCAGGGGAACGTCCGGGGCGGCGGCGGCGATGGCTTCAAAGTAGCTGGCCAGGCTCTCATCATCGAGGCCATAGAAGGTGGGGGTGACGGCGGCCATGGCCGGGGCGTGGATGCTTTGGGCGTGGCGGGCCAGCTCTACCGCCCAATCGGTGCGGATGCTGCCCACATGCACAATGACGGGCGCTTTGCCGGCAACGGCCGTTACCGTGGCCTCATGCAGCTTTTTCCGTTCAAGCAGCGACAGGGCGATGCCTTCACCGGTGGAGCCGCCAGCAAAAAGCCCTTTCACGCCTTTGGCTATCAGAAAATCAACGAGAGGGGGGATAACGGCCGTGTTCACGGTATAGCTGCCCTCGTGTAAAGGGGTGGCCATGGCCGGCGTGACGCCGTTGCTTAAGGTTTGTTTGAGGAGAGAGATTTTTTCTTGCATGACGTCCTTTAGGCTAGCACCGCTTCATTCAGTTGAAGCGCTGCCTCAAAAACTTCTAAGCCTTCATCAACCAGGGAGCGCGGGATGTTGAGGGCCGGCGTGATGCGGATGCCATTGCGGCCGCAGGGGATGAGCAGCAGCCCCTTTTCAAAGGCGTTTTGAATGATGCTATTGCGTACCTCAACTGCCCGTTCCTTCGTGTCGGGGTCCTTGACAAATTCCATACCGATCATCAGCCCGCGCCCGCGGATGTCTCCTATCATGGGGTACTGTTTTTGCATGGCATGAAGCCGCTGCATGATGTACGCCCCAGTTGTCTGCGCCTGGTTGAGCAAGCCTTCCTCTTCGATGACGTTCAGGGTGGCGATGGCTGACATGGCCGCCACCGGGTTGCCGCCAAAGGTGCTGCCATGGGAGCCAGGCCCCCAAATCATATGTTCGCGGCGGGCGATGATGCCGCCGATGGGCATGCCGCTGCCCACCCCTTTGGCAAAACAAACGATGTCTGGCTCCACCTCTTCATGTTCGATGGCCCACCATTTGCCGGTGCGACCGGCGCCGCTTTGAATCTCATCCACGATGAGCATGATGCCATATTCATCACAAATTTCCCGCAGACGGGGGAAGAAACCAGGGGAGGGGACGACATAGCCACCTTCGCCTTGAATGGGTTCTATGAGAATGCCGGCGATGTCATTGGGATCCAGGATATTGTGCAGGATTTGCTCTTCCAGATAACGGATGACCGTTTCGCCATACGTTTCGCCGGGGTCGACGGCCAGAATGGGGCGGTAGGGGTTGGGGTAAGGCATGTGGCGCACGTTGACGCCCGGTTGGTAGTTGGTCCGCTGCACCGCTTTGCTGGCGGTGAAGGAGAGGGAACCCAATGTGCGCCCGTGGAAGCCGCCGATGAAGCCGATAAATTTGGTGCGGCCGGTTTTGTACAGCGCCAGTTTAATGGCAGATTCGACGGCTTCGGTGCCGGAATTAGCCAGGTAAACCAGGGTATCGGGCATGGGGGCGATGGCTTGCAGCTTTTCCGCCAGTTCGACGGCTTGGGGATAGAAGAAATCGCTCAGGCAGATGTGCCAAAATTTATCGATTTGCTCTTGAACGGCCGTTACCACTGCCGGATGACGATGCCCTACATTAAGCACGGCCACGCCGGCCATGAAGTCGATGTAGCGCTTACCATCGACATCCCATAGTTCTGAGCCTTGGGCATGATCTACGACCAGGGCGTATTCTCGGGTGTATGAGGGGGATAAACTGGCAAAATCTCGGTGGATGATGGCTTTGCCTTTGGGGCCGACGCCATCTAGTTTGAATTTCATTTTGAGTCTCCTTGTGCATTGTCATGATTGGGAAATAGGGTTGGTATTATTTTGGGTATCTGTATAGCCAGACCTGTCAGGTTTACTCGAGTGATAGCTATGTGGTTAAGCCAAACCTGACAGGTCTTACTCCGGCTCTATGGAAAAGTGCAAGGGGAAGCCTTCTAAACCAGCGGCAAAGTGGGCTTTGCCTACTCGTTTTTGAGCTTCGCTTTTGGGGAATGTGGCCACGTAGGCGAGGCCGCTGGAATGGGCGATGAAGGTGACATGCTCGGCTTCCAGGGGCGTCAGTTCAAAGATTTTTTGCAAGATAACCACGACAAAGTCGTAAGGGGTGACAGCGTCGTTGTGGATAAAAACTTTGTAGTTTGGCTCCAGCGTTTCTTCCTGCTCAGTTTCTTCGATGATGTCGGGTGCAATTTCTAAACCAATTCCCATAGCTGGATTATATGAAGGGGGGGCGGAATGGGCAATAGGTAGAAACGGCCGTTTTGCTTCCATGGGAGTAGTGGCTGGCACAGAACAGCCGTACATACTCGAGCAAAGCCGGTTTATCCGGCGCCGGCGCTACGCATCCCCTTTCGTTGCCACATACACCAGCCACTCCTCGGCGTCATAAAGGGGCAGGCCATCCCAGGCGTGGTAGACGGCGACGTGGGTAAACCCGGCCTGTTTGAGCATGGCGCGCATGTCTGAGATGGCGTAGGTTTGGTCGCTGAGGCTGATCTGGTCGAGTTTGCCCGTCTCCAGGTGCAGGATGTGGTAGCGTTCGGTGGATGCCTTCTCCGTTTCGTCCCAGAAGCGTTCGCCTAAATGCAGGAAGGGCGCAGCGCCCCACAGGCCGGTATCGTCTGTGTACCACCAACTGCTGTCTGTTTTGTCTACGTGGTCCGGGTTGAGCAGTTCGATCAGTAAACGGCCGTTCTTGCCCAAAGCCTCCGCCACTCTCTTCAATAATAAGGAGGCTTCGTCACGCGGAAACACCGCCAACTGGCCGTATAAAAACAGGGCCGCGTCAAAGTTGGCTCCGGCGAAATCAGCTTCACGAATATCTTGTTCCACAAACGCGCAGCGTGAAGCCACCTCGTTTTGCCGGGCCAATTCCCGCGCATAACGAATGGAGGCCGGGCTGAAATCGACGCCGGTGACGTGGCAGCCGCGCTGCGCCAGGGGCACGGCGTAAAGCCCGGGGCCGCAGGTGATGTCGTAGACGGTATGACCGGGCTGCAAGGCCAGCTTTTGCCAGAGCCATTTTAACTGCGCCGCCAACTCCGGTTGGGTGCGCGAGGCGGCGCCGTGCGTCTGATCCAGGTGTTCGCGCAGCATCCGTTCGGAGAAGGCGGGATCGCGCCAGGGGAGATTGCCGCCATCCGTCCAGGGTAACGGCCGTTCTGCCCGCCGATAGATTTTCCATAACGCCTTCAGTACATCTTGTGAGGTATTGGGGTTCTCCATCAGCTCCTAAACCTATCAAATTTACGCTAGAGATAGCCATCTATCTAAGCAAAACATGACAGACCTTACCGGGTAATTCGACCCGGTATCTAACATCCGGTAAACTTTAGCGCATCGTTGACGCCGCAATTATAGCAAAAGGTGGTGGGTGTCGCTCCAAAAACTATACAGTTAACAAGCATCGCCGGAAACGGCCGTTGAGGAACTATGTTGCAAACTCAAGAACTCGTTTTAATCGTCATCACATTCCTGGTAGTTGCCCTGGCATCCCAGCGCTTTGGTCAATTATTCTCCCGCTTTAATCTTCCCCAAATCAGCGGGTATTTAGTGGCTGGGCTAATAGTCGGCCCCTTTGTTTTAGGCATTTTCAGCAAAGAAAGCCTGGAGCAGCTCCGCTTTTTAGAAGAAATTGCCCTGGGTTTTATTGCCTTTGCCGCCGGCGCTGAGTTGTACTTGCCAGAGCTGCGCGGCAAACTGCGCAGCATTGGCATTATTACCACCTCTCTAATCATAACTACCCTGATTTTAGGCACGGGCGCCATCTTCCTTATGGCGGGCTGGATTCCCTTTATGGCTGATATGGATACCATACAGCGCGTGGCCGTCGCCTTTTTAGCCGCCTCAATCATGATAGCCCGTTCTCCTTCAGTGGCCATTGCCATCATTAACGAACTGCGGGCTAAAGGTCCGTTCACCCGGATTGCCCTGGGCATTACGGTTGTTTCTGACGTGGCGGTGGTCTTTTTATTCGCTTTGGCAGTTTCTTTAGCCGATGCCTTTTTATCAGACGCGGGTCTAAACATTGGCCTGGCATTTCTCTTGCTTTTGGAGCTGGTTTTGTCGTTGGCAGTCGCTTTTGCTTACAGCAAGCTGCTCGAATTGGTTTTGAGATTCCGCGTCCGCTCCTGGTCGAAAGCGGTGCTCATTCTTTTGCTGGGATATTCGGTTTACCAGTTCTCCTTTTTCGTGCGTGAATTTTCACATACGAATTTACCCTTCGAGATTTTGCTGGAGCCGCTGCTCATCTGCATGGTTGCCAGTTTTATTGTCAACAATTGGTCGTCGTATCGGACAGAGTTCACTCACTTGCTCCATGAGACGGGGCCAATGATCTATATCATTTTCTTTACGTTGGTAGGGGCTGGCTTGAAGCTGGATGTATTGAGCGAAGTGTGGTTGATCGCTTTGGCCGTGTTTGGGGTACGCATCCTCTCCATTTTTGTGGGGTCTATCATTGGTGGTCTGGCTGCCGGCGAATCGATGGCGCATAATAAAGTGCGTTGGATGGTGCTGATTACGCAGGCAGGAGTGGCCTTGGGCCTGGCCAAAGAAGTGGGCGTGGAGTTTGGTGATTGGGGCGAAGCCTTTGCCACGACCATTATTGCAGTCGTCGTCTTAAACGAAATCGTGGGACCAATCGCTTTTAAAAGCGCTATTATACGGGTGAAGGAGGCGCATTCCCGGCATGTGACGCCCGCATTTGACGGTTTGCGAGATGTGGTGATTGCCGGGCTGGGACCGCAATCTATTTCGTTGGCGCGGCAGCTCTTGACGCATGATTGGCAGGTAAAATTACTATGCCTATCTCCGGCCGAAATGGAGGAATTAGAAGCGCCTGATTTGGATATTGTCTATTTGCCAGAATTGACGGTGGCGGCGCTGCGGGAGATTGGCATGGAGAGGGCTGACGCCGTTGTCGCCATGCTGTCTGATGAAGAAAATTACCGCTTTTGTGAGATGGTGTACGAGCATTTTGGCACAGAGACGATGGTGGCGCACTTACGAGATCGGGCAAACTATGAGAAATTTCAGAAATTGGGGGTATTGGTGGTGGAACCACGAACGGCCGTTGTCAGCTTATTAGAGCATTTTGTGCGCGCCCCGGCCGGCGCCTCCTTGTTATTGGGTATGCAAGAGACACAAGATATCGTAGACATTGAATTGTGCAATCCGGACTTAAATGGCGTGACCATTCGTGATTTACGTCTGCCTCTGGATGTCCTCATTCTGTCCATTCAACGAGGCAGCCAATCACTTATTACCCATGGTTACACTCGCTTAGAATTGGGCGATAAAATCACTGTAGTCGGCAAAAGGGATAAGCTGGCAGAGGTGATGCTTCGTTTTGAGGCTAATTTTAGTGCGTGATATGCCCCTATTACCAGGTGAACTTCTTAACGGCCGTTACCGGATCATCAGCTTGCTGGCGCAGGGCAGGTCTGGCTGCACCTACCAGGCGTATGATATTCAGGCGGGACGGCGGGTAGCCATCAAGGAGCTATGGGACGCCTCTGTCGAGACGCAAAAGGCGTTCCGGGCCGGGGCGCGGCGATTAAGTGATCTGCGCCATGAGCAGTTGGTTCCCGTTTTGGATCATTTTGCCCTGGAGCAGGTGGGCCAATACCTGGTCAGCGACTATGTGGCCGGGGTGGATTTGGGGCAACTATTACGCCAATACGGGCCGCTGCCCTCTGATTTGATCATCGCCTGGCTGCAAGCCGCCTGTACGCCGCTGGCTTATTTGCATGAACACAACTTATTCCACCTGGATATAAAACCGGCCAATCTGCGTCTCACCCCGGCCAGCGACATCGTGCTGGTGGGCTGTGAGATACCGGACCTGGCATGGGGGGCACGGAACGGCCGTTTTGCCCCCCCTGAGCAGCAAAAACAAGCTGATCTATCTCCTGCCGCTGACATTTACAGCCTGGGCGCTACCCTTTATGCATTGCTGACCGGGGAAACGCCGCCACCTGCTTTGAGCCGGGAAAGCGGCCTGGTGGATTTGATACCGGCGCGGGAAGTGAACCCCAATGTGGAGCCATACCTCTCTCTGGTGGCAAACCGGTCCATGTCATTACGCGCCGATGCCCGCTATGAGACGGCCGTTGATTTCAAACGTGCTTTAGAACGGCCGTCTGGCTACCCCACTCTTGAACTCAGTGACCAACGACGGACGCCTGATCCCGCCATCCCGCCGCCGCCCGCCCGTCCGCCCCGGCGCAAACCACGCCGTCAGATAGAAAGCAAAACGGCGCTGGCGCTCATTGGCCTCATCCTGGTTTTTGCCATTATGATCGGTACAGTGATTGTGCTTAATGTCAACAGCGACGATCCGCCGCCCGTGACCACTGAGCAAGCCACCGCCACCGTCGAATCGGCCGTGATCGCCGCCCTCACCCAAATTGCGCCCACGCCCACGCCGCTGCCGCGCCCCACGGATTTGCCCACACCCACGCCGCCGCCCATCATCACCGATTTGGGCAACCGCATGTTATTTGTGCCTGCCGGTCTCTCTGTGATGGGCGATGATGAGGGCGAACGGGATGAGCAGCCCGCCCGCCGTATCGAACTGGACGCCTTTTTCATTGACGAGACAGAGGTGACGGTGGCCCAGTATGCAGAATGCGTAGACGCCGGCGAATGCCGCCGGCCGTTGACCATTGCCGAAAACTATTATGGCGCCCCCAATTTTGATGATTACCCGGTGATTTTTGTCAACTGGTACAGCGCTGAGGCGTTTTGTAAATGGCGCGGCGCTCGCCTGCCTTCAGAAGCTGAATGGGAGAAGGCGGCTTCTTTTGACCCGGCCACGAACAGCAAGTTTGTCTATCCCTGGGGGGATGTGTTTGATGGCACGAAGCTCAATTTCTGTGATGTCAACTGTATTTCGGCAGACAGGGATGTAAATTATGATGACGGCTATCGTTTTGCGGCGCCGGTGGGCAGTTATAGCAACGGCCGTTCCCCCATTGGCGCCTATGATATGGCCGGTAACGTCATGGAGTGGGTCAGCGATTGGTACGATTTTAGCTTTTACCGCAAAGGCGTAGAAACCAATCCCTTAGGCCCGACAGAAGGAGAGTTTAAATCATTTCGGGGCGGCTCCTGGCTTTCGACAGCTGAAGAAGTGCAATCTGTAGCCCGCGCCAACTTTGATCCGCTGGTCAACCAGTCTAACCTCGGCTTCCGCTGCGCCATGACGGCGCCGTGATGATGATTGGGTATGATATAATGCTTCAAAAGTCTATCTGATTGTTGAGGTGCGGTTCGCCATTAACTTGGTGAGATTGGTTCCATTTCCAAAATTGCCCCAATCTGAAAAGCCGCTTTTGCGAACGGTTATTTGGGAGAACCCTATGTATGCTATAGAGTTTCACACAAAAATCAAAAATGGTTTGATAGAAATTCCTCAAGAATATTGGGATCGTTTACATCGGGTATCGAGTGATGATCAAGTACGGGTGATTTTACTCGCATCTGAAAATCTTTTGGATAAAGATGAATTTGAAGAAGATATGATCTCGAAATTACTAACCGATCCTTTGCATGTACCTGAATTTGTGCCTATGAGCCGAGAGGATGTTCATGAGCGATCTTGATCCGTGTTACACTGTACAAAAAACAACGCGCTCTTTCTATTCTCGCTATCGCGTTATTGAACTGGACGAGTTCATTCTGTTGGAAGCCTCAAGTCTGCGTCAGCAGTTTTCTATGTCTTATTGGGATAGTTTGATTGTTGCAGCCACATTAGCGACAAATGCTACCATCCTTTATTCTGAAGATATGCAGCATGGACAGGTTATAAACGGCCGTTTAACAATTATCAACCCGTTTCTTACTAATTGATCTTTGGGTGGGTTTAGGAATAGTAGCTTTAAAAACTTTTTCGCAAATTGAGATATGGTTGAAATACGTGTGCTAACCTACAACATCCTTGATGGTGGAGATCAAAGAGAGGCGCTGATCCTTAAAACACTCAAAGCGACAAATCCTGATATTGTGATGCTTCAAGAAGTTTTCGATTCAACCCCTTTGAAAGACTTTGCTTCTCATCTAAATATGGTGAGAGAAGAATAGATAGAGGAGCGCAGGGGTTATTATTTCCTATACGCTCCTTTTTATGTGAATATGAACTATTTTAGGACAACTTTGATAAACGGCCGTTTCCTCGTTTCATCATACAAATACCGGCCCAAAGCCTTTTCCAGCTTGTTCTCCAGCCCCTCAACATTGCCCGCGTTTTGATTGACAACGCGATCAATCGTCTCTTCAGCGCCCAGAATCAGGTCTTCATCATCCATATTCGCCAGACCTTGTGACACAATTTCCGGCCGGCCCAGCACATCTCCCTTGTTGTTGACGGTTGCCACCACCAGGAAGAAGCCACTTTCCGCTAATCGTTCGCGCTCCCGTACAATCGACCAGCCTGTATCGCCCACCGCCGAGCCGTCGATAAAGACATAACCGCCCGGCAGCCGCTCGTGGATGGTCAGGCTGGTTTCATCCAGGTCCAGCGGCGTACCATTTTCCACTACCGCGATATTTTCGGCGGGAATGCCCAACTGCCTGGCTAACTCGCCGTGCTGCTTGAGATGGCGTAGTTCGCCATGTACCGGAATCAGGAACTTGGGGCGCACAATATTGATGAGCAGTTTCATCTCCTCGCGGCTGGCGTGGCCGGAAACATGCACATCGGCGACCCGTTCATACAGCACATTGGCCCCGCGCTGGAAGAGACGGTTGATGGTGCGGAACACCACTTCCTCATTACCAGGAATGGGATGGGCGGAGAAAACAATGGTATCGCCTTCATGCACCCGCAGTTGGTTGTGCCGGCCGCTGGCTAACCGCCCCATCACCGCCGATGGTTCACCCTGAGAGCCGGTCGCCATGATCACCACCTGATCATCAGGATAGTTGTCGGTGTTCGAGATGTCGATGAGCATGTCGTCTTCAATATCCAGATAACCGAGGCGGCGGGCCATTTTGGTGTTTTCACGCATAGAACGGCCGGTGATCGCCAATTTACGTTGATGTTTTTTGGCCATATCGGCTACTTGTTGAATGCGGGAGATGAGCGAAGCAAAGGTGGCCACGATGATGCGTCCTTCCGCTTCGCGGAACAGCTTGTCGAAAGCTTCGCCCACCACCATTTCTGAGGGCGTCCAGCCGGGGCGGTCGGCGTTGGTGCTGTCGGCCAGCAGCGCCAGCACGCCACGTTGTGAGAACTCCGCCAGTTTGGCGAAGTCGGGCGGCCAGCCATCAGCCGGGGTATGGTCGAACTTGTAGTCGCCAGTGTGAACGATGAGACCCACTGGCGTGGTGATGCCAAAACCGACACAGTCCGGGATGCTGTGGGCCACATGAAACGGCTCCACTTTAAACGAGCCAATATGCAGCACATCACCCGCTTCGATGGTGCGCAAGTCTACGCGGTCGCTCAAACGGCGCAGTTTCACTTCAATAAGACCGGCGGTGAGCGGCGTGGCATAGATGGGCGCATCTACATATTCCATCAGGTGAGGCAGTGCGCCCACATGGTCTTCATGGCCGTGTGTGACCAGGACGCCCAGCACTTTGTCCAGCTTATCCATGAGGTATTTGAAGTCGGGGATGATGAGATCGATGCCCAGCATGTCGTTTTCTGGAAACATGATGCCGGCGTCGATGATGAGGATTTGTTCGCCGTATTCGATGAGGGTCATATTTTTGCCGATCTCGCCTAAGCCGCCCAGAGGTAAAATGCGTATTTTATCTGTCATAAGTCTCCTTTTATTCGTGTAGTAAATAGTTCGGTTGTTAAATTAAAATCAAAATCAACGACTGTTTCCCAGTTGTTGACATCGGGTCAGTTTTGGTATGGTATGTGGGAAGTGGCTGTTGTTAACGGGTGGGTGCAGACGGCCGTTTTAAGCAAACAGGTAAGCCCAAAGAAAAAAGATGAGAAAGGATTGGATCACAGCTAAAAGGAGCGTCAGCCGCCATAGGCTTTTGGTGGCAGCGGGGCGGGGGGATGAAACGGCCGTTTGCGCCCCAATCAATGTTTTGCTATTGTCAGCCTGATAAGAAGGAACGGCCGTTGGCTGTAAGCCATCGCCTTGAAAACGCAGCAATCCCACCGAAATATTATCTTGTCCACCCCGATTATTCGCCAGTTCGATCAACGTTTGTGATACCTGGTCCAGATCGCCATTGTGTAAAAATTCGGCCATTTCACCGTCTGAAACATGGCGGGTCAACCCATCTGAGCAAAGCAAAATCAGGTCGCCCGGCTCTAAAAACCGCTCAAACAGATCGATTTTAGGAGAGCGTTCAGAGCCGAGACTATAAAGGATGACATTACGGCGCGGATGGTTTTCCGCCTCTTCTTCGGTGATGGCCCCTTCTTCTACCAGCTTGGCTACCAGGCTTTGGTCTTTGGTGATTTGGGTCAATACGCCCTGACGCCAGAGGTAGCCGCGACTGTCACCCACATTGGCGATATATGCTTTGTGGGTATCAAAGACGACGGCCACCATGGTGGTCGCCATGCGGCTGTTGTCATTGCGTTCTGCCACCATACGCCGCAAATCCGTGTTGGCAGCTTGCATGGCGTCTACAAGGCGCTGCCCCCAGTTTTCTTGTGGGGAAGTGTGCAGGTAGTGGTGGACGGTTTTTTCGGCGGCAAATTTGCTGGCGATTTCACCGGCATCGGCGCCACCGACGCCATCGGCCACAATATAAAGCCAGCCATTTTCGGCGGCTTCGGCCGCATCGGCTGGCTCATGATTTATGACAAAATCTTCGTTGTGGTCACGAACTTGGCCCACATCGGTATGCATAACTGCGTGGATGAGTGGTTCGTTACTCATGAAGTTGGACTATATACAGATTTAAGCATTAGGGCAAGCAAACGGGAGATAAAAACAAGGTGGCAAGTGGCGGGTGGCGGGTAGCGGGTGGCAAGTGGCGGGTGGCAAGTGGCGGGTGGCGGGGTTAGGTGTGGAGCATGTGGTAGAGAACGATGCTCAGAGCGACATGCACATTTAAAGAGTGCCCTTTGCCATACATGGGCAGAAAAACGGCGGCATCGCAGGCGTTGAGGACGGCTTTGGTGACGCCGTGATCTTCATGGCCTACCACCAGGCAGGTTTTGGCGGCGTATTGGTATTGATGGTAGGGAACGGCCGTTTCTGCCAATTCTACCGCCACAATCTCATACCCGTTTGCTTTCAACGCACCTATAGCCACTAAAGGGTCTGGCTCATAACCCCAGGGCACTTTGAGGCTCTTATAGCGGCCCACTTTGTCAATGGTGGGATGGGGCGGCGTGGGCGTGATGCCCGTCAGCACCAGTTCCGAGAGGCCCACAGCATCGGCCACACGGAAGATTGAGCCGACATTGGCCGGGTATTCCACACTTTGCAGCAGAGCCACGATGTCGGTATCGGGCTTGTGTTTTCGTTTGTAATCACGCAAAAAGCGTTTTAAATCAGTTCCGTAAAGTGGTTTCATAAGTCTCGCTTTAGAAGTTCAACTTTTCCGAAAAGTTGAACTTCTTGGATTAAGGTTTATGTTGAGCAGGATTAATGGGTGCTTGCTGCGGCGGCTGCGGGATAACAAAATAGTTGGTTAAGGCAAAAATGCGCGCCGGATCGATCAATCTTTGGGCTTCATGGGCGATGTTGGCGAACGTATCGCCTTCGCCCAGGTACCAGATAGCCGCCCCTTTCACCTGCGGATAAGGTGCATACAAGGCCGAGGCCCAGGCGATGTCTGCCAGGGCCGGGCCGGGTTCCGGCACATGTTCATAGGTCCAGCCCCATTCGGTGATTAACACAGTGGGCCGGGGAATGCCATAGGCGTCGGCGATGCGGAAAAGCTCCTGAAAACGGCCGACCTTGTAGGGATAGGCGTCGCTGATGTCTTCCGTGAGATAGCTGTATTCATGCAGGGCGATAGCCAGTCTATCCGGGTTGGCCCCGGCCAGCCGCAAGAATTCCAACATGGCCGGGCCTTGCCATTGCTCTGGTTCCGGCTCGCCAGACGACCAGCCAAAGGCGGCCCATTTGTAGCCATCTTGCAGGGTTAAACGGGCGTGTTCCAGGGCAAACTGCGCCAGCCATTCTGAGCGGTTTTTGTCTACTTCATTCATCGTCTCCAGCCAGACGTAATTGGGGTCCAGTTCCGGCGGGAAGGCGTCACGGTGCAGCGCCCAATGGGCGGCGGCCGCTTGCGCCGGAGGCAGGTCATAATTGGGTACACTGACATGGTTGCCCCCGCTCACCTTGCGGTAAACCAGGGTATGGGGCACGCCGCTGGCCTTCATCAGTTCTTGAGCGAAGAGGATCGGTTCGGCGTTGTCCACGCTTTTCAAGAAAAAGGGTACGCCGGCGGCGTCCAACTCCCGCATCCACTGCTCCAGCCCTTCGGTATTGCCGCCCACGCCCACGTGGAAGCCAATCTTCGCGTAGCCAAGCTCCTGACCCTGGCCTTGCAGCTGCGCCTGCACGGCCGCGAAATCGATGGTGGGGATGGGAGTGGGCGTATGGGTAGGGCTGGGTTCCGGGGCGACGGTAGGCACGGCCGTTTCTTGCGCCAGGGCAATATAGGGTAAATAGGTATCTGTGCCATCTATAATTTGGGGGAAAAGGGCGGCCGTGGGCACGGCCGTTTCCATACCTTCAACCGGATAAGCAGGGGGTATGGCCGTTTCCGCGACCGATGGATAAGCGTCCCCAGAGGGGATGGGCGGAGCCAACGGCGTGGGGCTGGGAGCGGCGTCGAGCGGTGTGGGTGCGGGCGGCAGGGTGGCCGTCAGATTGGGTGAGGGGGTGGGCGAGGCATTGCAGGCGGTAACGGCCGTTAGCGCCACAAGCAGCAGCCAGAGCAAAGCGAGGCGTGAGAGTTTACCTCCACGCCTGACGCCGTTCATCTTCTTTTTTAAGTTATCCAACCGTGATCAAGTCCCGGGGAAAACTGGTGAGTGAACGGCAGCCGTCGGCCGTAACCACCACATTGTCCTCAATACGCACCCCACCGCGACCAGGCAAATAGATGCCCGGTTCCACCGTGAAGACATTGCCGGCTTGCAACGGCTGGCTGTTACCTTCCACCATGCCGGGCAGCTCATGCACTTCCAGGCCCAGACCGTGACCGGTGCGATGAATGAAATAGGCGCCATAACCGGCGTCATTGATCACTTTGCGGGCGGCGCGGTCTACATCTTGCCCGGTCGCGCCCGGTTTGGCGGCCTGCTTGCCTGCTTTATTGGCCTGGCGTACCACTTCGTAGATGTGGCGCATCTCGTCATCTACCTCCCCCACGGCGAAGGTGCGCGTGATGTCAGACGGGTAGCCGTTGACGAAGACGCCCCAATCTATCACCAGCATATCACCAATGGCTAACGGCCGTTCGCCCGGCATAGCGTGGGGAGAAGCGCTGTTTGGCCCAGCCGAGACGATGGGGCTAAAAGCCAGGGCATCGCCGCCTTCCGCCAGCAGGATGGCCGTTAGTTGGGCGGCCACTTGCTTTTCTGTCATGCCGATTTTGATGAGGGGAATGAGCCGGTCAATGGTCCGTTCCGCCACCGCAATGGCTTCGGTTATGTGGGCCAGTTCTGTTTCATCTTTGATGGCCCGCAGCGCCATAAGGGCTGGCTCGGCATGGCTGGTTTGCAGATTTGGCGCGACTTGTTGCAGCGCTTCCAATTCCAGCACACGCATGTAGAGCGCTTCTACGCCCCAATGGCTGCCGTCCAGTTTCAGCACACGGGCCGCTTCTGCAAACGCATCGTGAAACCAGTCCACGTCGTTCCAGGCGAAGATGCGCTCGAGCGGGATACCGGCGGCTTCCGCTTTCATTGCTTCCAGGCCAGGGATGATGACGGCCGGTTCGCCGGCCTGCGGTATAAAAAGCAAGATAGGACGTTCGCTGACGTGCGTATGCATCCCGGACAAATAATACGCATTTGGCCCAGGCATTAAGATGACGCCATCCAGGTTTTGGGCGGCCAACTGCTGTTGTAATTTGGTAAGTCGTGGTTGATTCATAGATACTCCCAAGGGAAAGATTAAGGACTAAAAATTAAAGATGTGGGATGAACCAGAAGGCGCATTGTCCATCTTTACTCTTCAACCTTTGTCTGTTTTTGTAATGCTAACAGGGGGACGCCGGCCGGTACGGATTCACCGGCGACGCAGTTGATTTGGGTGACGACGCCGCTGTGGGGGGCGACGATGGGGATGACCATTTTCATGGATTCCAGCAAGATGAGCCGGTCGCCTTCGGCTACCTCATCGCCGGTTTTGACCAGGATTTCGCTGACGACGGCGGGGATGGTGGCGGCCAGGGAAGCTTCACCCAGGCCGGCGCTTTGTCCTCGTTGGCGCACTCGACGGTAGGTATGGTAACGGCCGTTTACCCACAGCTGTCGTTGATCCCCGTTGCCGCTGTGGCTGGCGGCGCGGATGCGGCGACGGGTTCCGTCGGGCATGACCTGTTCCAGCAGCAGGCGGGGGCCGTCGCTGTAAACCAGTTCCACTTCCGCCGTTTCGCCGTCAAAGGTAATATGCAGATGATCGCCCTGGCGCGTAACTTCCAGGTCTGTGTCTGTCTCGTTGATGTTGATGGTGAATTTGCTCATGTTAGTCAGGTAGTCGGGTAGTCGGATAGTCGGGTAGTCGGGTAGTCGGGTAGTCGGATAGTCGGGTAGTCGGGTAGTCAGGTAGTCGGGTAGTCGGATAGTCGGGTAGTCGGATAGTCGGATAGTCAGTTGGTTGGTTTACTGAAAACTGTTGACTGTCCACTGTTGACTGTCCACTGTTGACTGTTCACTGTTGACTGTCCACTGTTGACTGTTGACTGTTGACTGTCCACTGTCCACTGCCCACTGCCCACTGATCACCGTGTGCCTGTGATGAAATCTTCCAAATGGTTGATTAGCACTTGCTGTTCGGTGATGATGGCCTTGACCACATCGCCGATGGAGATGATGCCCACCAGCTTTTTGTCATCATCCAGGACGGGCAGGTGGCGGAAGCGTTTCTCGGTCATGAGAGCCATGCAGCGGTCTACGCTGTCTTGAGGACGCACGTAGTAGACTTCGGCCGTCATGACGTCACGGATGGGGGTGGTTTTGGAGGAACGGCCGTTTAGCACCACTTTGCGTGAATAATCCCGTTCAGAAAAGATGCCACATACTGCGTCATCTTCCAGCACGATAACGGAACCAATATTCTTTTCCGCCATCAGTTCGAGCGCCTGTAGCACGGTGTCATCAGGCGCCACAGACCAGACATCTTGGCCTTTGTTTTGTAAAAGTTGAGTGATCGTTGCCATTTTTTCCTCCAGATCGGTGAATGGTGAACGGTAAACAGTGAACAGTGAACAGTGTTCAGTGAACGGTTGCTTTTAAAAAGGATAACACAAACGCTGTAAAAATCAGCCCCACGTCTTTTATCTTTATTTGACCAGGGGCAGGGCCACGTAAAAAGTACTGCCTTTGTTTTCCGCGCTTTCGGCCCAGATTCGGCCGTTTTGCAGCGCGGTCAAATCTTTAGCGATGGCCAGGCCCAGTCCCAGGCCGCCATGCTGCCGCACCATGGCCGGTTCCAGTTGGTAGAAGCGGTTGAAAATGCGCTCCAGTTTCTCTGCGGGAATGCCGGCGCCGTTATCTTGAATGCTAAGCCACGCTTCTGCCCCCTGCTGCGCCAGGCGTATGGTGATATGGCCGCCGGGCGGCGTGAATTTGATGGCGTTGTTGAGCAGGTTGTTGAGCGCCACTTCCATGATGTTTTTATCAAGCTGCACCAACATGGGCTGGTCGGGCAGATGGATGGCGATGGTTTGTTGTTTGGTAACGGCCGTTTCCTGCGGCGCTGGTAGTAAATCCCGGAGATAACCCACAAAATCGACGGTCTCCAGATGCACAGTCGCTTCCCCGGCGTCTACGTAGCGCAGGTTGAGCATACCCTGGATGAGGTCACGCAGGTGGACGGCCGCATCCATCACGCTGTCCAGTTGCTCGGCCATATTTTCATCTGCTTCTTCGCGCAAAAAGGAAACGTAGCCCATGATGACGGAAAGCGGGGTGCGCAGTTCATGGGAGGCGACGGCGATGAAGTCGGTTTTGAGCTGGTCTAGTTCGTTGAGCGCCTGGTATGCCTGCGTCAAATCTTCGGCGAGACGGGCGCGTTCTACGGCTACCCCGGCGATGTCGGCCAGGATGGTGAGGGTTTTGGCGTCTTCACGGCTGAAACGGCCGTTTTGTTTGTTGAGCGCCTCCAACACCCCAATCGGTTTGCGTTCCACGTCGTGCATGGGTACGCCCAGGATGGCTTGCGTCTCAAATTGGATACTTTGCGAGGCAGTGGGGTTCCAACGCGGCTCTTTGCTGACATCACTGATGAGCATGGGGCGGTTTTCCGTGAGAATGGCGCCGGCGATGCTGCTATCGAGCGGCACAGGAATAGCCGCCATCTCCTGATGCCCGGCATTGGAAGAGGCGCGGAAGTGCAGCTGCCGGGTCTGGGGGTCGAGCAGCAAAATAGAAGCGGCTTCCGCGCCCGTTAAATCGGCGGCTTGCTTGATGATGTAATGCAGCGCCGTGTCCACGCTGGTGGCCGAATTCAAAATGCGGCTGATTTCTACCAGGCGGGCCAATGTTTGCGGATTAACAGAGATGGGTTTGCTTGCCATAGTTATTGAGGAACTTTGTTCCTGACAGGTCATTGTTGAAGGTTGAACGAATGAATATGATACGTTATGCTCCCTTCTGAGACAATATGCAAATGGCGTTGATAACCAATTGTTAACCAGTAATTAGTGGGCAGTGGGTGGTTGAAATGGTATGAGTGAGCAGATGAGCAGTTTGAGTCTTTATATCCATATTCCGTTTTGCCGGCATCGCTGTTCGTATTGTGATTTTAATACGTATACCGGTTTGAGTGAGTTGAAGGAAGCGTATGCCACGGCCGTTTGTGCGGAGATTGAGCAGGTGGCGCTTCGACCGCTTCGACAGGCTCAGCGGCCGTTTCACACCATTTTTTTGGGCGGCGGTACGCCATCGCTTATGCCGCCGGAAACCATCGCCCAGATTTTGCGGATGGTGGAGCGCTGTTTCCAGAAAGTGGGTACGCCGGAGATTACGATGGAAGCCAATCCCGGCACGGTGGATGCGGCGTACCTGGCGGCGGTGGCTGAAGCGGGCGTCAATCGGCTCAGCTTTGGCGTACAGAGCGCCGTCGCCACTGAATTGGCTTTGCTGGAACGAGAGCATGATTTTGCGGCCGTCGTGGAAGCGGTAACGGCGGCGCAACAGGTGGGGTTGAGCAACTTCAATTTGGATTTAATTTATGGCGTACCGGGGCAGACGTTGGCTTCCTGGGAGCAAAGCCTGGAAGCGGCGCTGGCTTTGGATCCGCCTCATTTAAGCCTCTATTGTCTGACGATTGAACCGGGTACGCCCATGCAGCGCTGGCTGCAAAACGGCCGTTTCTCTCCCCCAGACCCCGATTTAGCCGCCGACCAGTATCAGTTGGCGCGAGAACTGTTGGCGCAGCGGGGTTACGAACATTACGAAATCTCAAACTGGGCCAAACCGGGCCGTCACTGTGAACACAATCTCACCTACTGGCAGGATGGCGAATATCTCGGCCTGGGGGCGGGCGCACACGGCCATGCCGGTGGGGTGCGTTACGCCAACGTCTTGCAGCCCCGCGTCTATCTGCGCCGACTGGAAACCGCTGAACGGCTGCCCTTTCCGCTGTCAACGGCCGTTGCCGAACACCATGCCATCACTGGCGCAGAAGCGATGTCGGATGCGGTGATTACCCAACTGCGCTTGCTGCAAGAAGGGCTGGATTTGGCCGCGTTTGAGAGCCGCTTCGGCCAATCGCTCGATGATGCGTTTGACGGCACGATGAGCCAATTGGTTGAATGGGAGATGCTGAAGGTGGATAACGGCCGTTTATACCTGACAGAAAAAGCGTATTTCCTGAGCAACCAGGTCTTTTATCGGTTTATGTAGATCGAGCAAGAGGACAGAGCAAGAGCGAGAGGATTGGCTCAGAAGGCCCTCTTGCTCTCGCTCCATCCTCTTGCTGCCACGGAGTGGATTATGGACGCAATTTCAGTTGTTATTCAGGCGGGGGGACAAAGCAGCCGCATGGGGGAAGATAAATCGTTTGTGGCGTATAACGGCCGGCCGATGATAGAAACGGTATTGGCGCAGGTGGCGGATTTGGGGGAGGAGCTATTTATCGTCACCAATAACCCAGAGCCGTATGCGTATCTCGCTGTACCGACGGTGGGGGATATTTTCCCCGATCATGGGCCGTTGGGTGGCATTCATACCGCCATTTCCCATGCCAGCCATGCCCATACCCTGATTGTGGCTTGCGATATGCCCTGGTTAGAACGGCCGTTGTTGCAATACCTCATCTCCCTGCGCCACACGGCCGATGTGGTCGTGCCGCTGTGGGACAAATTCCCGGAACCGCTCCATGCGGTTTATAGCAAGGCGTGTTTGCCCGCGATTGAGGAGAACTTGAAGGCGAAGCGGCTGAAGATTACCCGCTTTTATGGACAGGTGACTGTGAAATATGTGAAGCGGGAAGAGATAGAGGCGGTGGGGGGAAACGGCCGTTCCTTTGCCAACATCAACACCCCCCAAGACCTCACCCAGGCGCAACAACCAGATCAACAGTCGAGGCAATAGGGATGGGCTTGCGCCTGGTTTGAGGGGGCGCTTTCACCGACGGAGTTAACGGCCGTTACCACATACCAATCCCCGGCAAAGCCAGCATAATCCGTGTACCAGCGGTTGGTGCTGCTGGCAATGCGGTGGGCCGCATCCACCGGTACCGGAGAACTGCCATTCCGGTAGATTCTAAACGTCGTGCCTGCCGGGTAACTGCCATACCAGGATAAACGCACGAAAGTATTTTTACCGATTATAGGGGTGGGATCGGGGCGGGCGGCGTTTAGTTGGTCTGTGGGATGGGGGAGATCGTCGTAGAAAACGGCCGTTAAGCCCGTGGGCGCTGGGGGTGGCGCTGGTGTCAGGGATGGCGTGGGTGTGGGTGGGGTTGGCTCCGTATACCAGATTTGCAGCCTGGCTGTCTGAAACGAATCGTCGTTTCGCTCCCAGCCTAAAACACGACGTGAGGTTGTGCCAGAGCCTATTGGTTTCACAATAATGACGATAGCATTGCCGCTGTGCCAGCCTGGCTGGTCAATTACCTCTTGCACAATACTGCTTAAATCAGGACTGGTATGAACGTCAGGCATATTCCAAACTTCATCACTGGTGATATGCCAGGGGATTACAGCATTCGTTAATGGGCTGCGGCTGCTGGGCTAGCTTGTATTAAACGAAGCTGCATTGTCGGCTAACTCTCCTTGAAATTGAACATCAACCACATTATCGTATCGGCCATCTGTCGTAAATTCAAGGCGGGCGGCAGTTACAGTCACATCATCAGGAATCACAACCCCTGGAAAACGAAACCCACCAATAGTGGGGCGACCATCGCTGCAATGACCCAAATATATTTCATTTAGCGTATAACTTTCCCCTGAACACGTACCCACAGCGATTGGGTTAGGTCCACCAGCATCATCTACACTCTGGGTAATGGCAACTTCCAAATCTGGTAGCTGGTTTACTGGCTGTAAGCGAATGGCATCAGCCACCACCGTTAGCCCAAGAGAATCATCTATGGATTTATTAGAGACTTCAATATATTCTTTAGTAACTTCATGCGCAGGATGACTATTCATGCGAAAATAATAGCGACCAATATATGCCCATCCATCATTTTCATTATCATTATCAGCGTATCCAGCTTGCACAACAATAGGTAAATCTTCTTTTCTATCATGATGAACTTTATAAAAGGCGCTAAATGTTGATGCACTATCTGGAATATTCACATAGACATCATATTCACCTGCTGGC
>CAZXVH010000091.1:0-21764 GCA_964643965.1 uncultured Ardenticatenaceae bacterium | reverse complement strand
CGCGCTGAGATGATATAGAGCATCGACAGCACAAAGGCTGTGCCACCCATGCTGATCACAATCGCCGTCAAGATAAACGCCTGGGGCAGGGCATCGCTGCGCACCCCGGCTTCGGTAGTGTAAGCCGGCGCCACGCCATCATAAGCGCCCGTCGTCAACAAAAACAGGTTGACGGCGTTCGCCAAAATCATCAAGCCAATGGCCGACCGAATCACATTTCGGCGCAGCAGTTGGAAGATGCCAATCGCAAATAGAAGTCCCAGGGAAACGGCCGTTAATAGTTCCATAAATCAATTCCAGAAATCGAAAATAAAGAATAAAAATTAAAGCGTACGCAATCCAAAATCTTCAATCTTCAATCTTAAATTAACTATGCTTTCTCACGCGGATGTCCCAGCGTGTTCAACATATGCGCCACACTGCCCAACACCGTCAGACAAATCGCCACTTCAAACAAAAAGGAGGTGCTAATATGGAACCCCTTGGGCATAAACGTCCACGACGCCGTAAAGTCCACATTGCCCAGAAAACTGCCCGTCATCAGCGCCGCCACAAAACCGGTGACAATCGCCAGCAAAATGCCGTAACCAATCAAGCGGGAGGAGCGCAGCCAGGGCAGGCGTCTCCGCGTCTCCTGGTAGCCAAATACCATATACCATAGGGCAATCGCCAGGCTGATGATCACCCCGGCGGTAAAGCCATCACCTGGCTGATCATGGCCGTACATCAACTGCGTTAGCGCCAACACCAGCGCCAGCGGCAAGATCACATAAGAGGGCACACGGATAAACGCCGATTCGCGCCGGCCGCCAATGCCAAATGTCTCAAAACGGTTCGGCTTCGCGCCCAGCGGATCGTCCATCTGGCTGCCTTCATCGCCATGCTTCCGGGCGGAATGGTGGAGCAGCAAGGAGATGCCCAACCCCGCCAGGGCAAAGACGCTGATCTCAATTAATGTGTCCAGCGCTCGAAAATCGACCACGATGGCCCCCACAATGTCGGAAGCGCCGGTTAGCGCTTTGGCAAACTGCTCATAATAGGGGGTGATGGTTACATGCGGCCGTTGGCTCAAATTGGCGAAGGTCATCACCGTCACCATTAAGCCAAATGCGGCGGAAACAAGTAAGTCGCGCACCGGAATTTTTCGTTTCTGGCGTACCGCATTGGTCAATTCCTGGGCGGCGCGGCGCTGTTTACGTGGCAAACGGGAGAGCGCCAACATCAAAATGACCAGCGCCAAAATATCGACGACGATTTGCACCAACGCCACATCGGGCGCGGGAGCCAGCACAAACAACAAAGCCACCGCCAGCCCCGAGGCGGTAAAGGCCATAATGGCAGTAAAATCGCGACGCAGCAGCACCGAAGCTGCCGCCGCGCCCACCACCATCAAGGTGGCAAAAATCTGCAACATAAGGATCTCGCCCTGATAGCTGAGATCAGGCAATGAAATGCGCATCCAGCCCAGTAAAAACAGGCGGGGGCTAAGACCGACAACGAGCAGGATAACGGCCGTTATCATCACCACCAAATACGTGCGCAGCTGCCCCGCCTGCACCCGCGTTGACCAGTAAGCCCCTTTGTCAATGGCCGTCAGCGTCCAGCGATAGAGCGCATTAAAACTGGCATTGGGCAAAATCCCGCCCAGCCAAACGCGAAGTGGTCGGCGGAATACAAACAGCAGCGTCCCCAGCGTGATGGCCACAACCGACAGCGCCAATTCCACCGTCAGCCCGTGAAACAGTTGGAAATAGACCTTGACCTTTTCACTGTTCCCGTAAGCTGCCTGCGCGGCCCCCGTCATCAATTCCGCCTCGTCTTTGAAGCCTGGGGCAATGGCCAGATAAAGCGACAACATCGCCGGAATAGCCGGCGCCAGCCACATCGGCCACGGCGCTTCATGCCCCTGAACTGCCTCATCTTTCGGCTGGCCCATGAAGGTGTCCCAAATGACCATGACGGCCATGGCCAGCATCAAGGCGCCCGCCAAAACCGCTCCCCAGCGGAAAACTTCAGAGAGGAGAGGGGGCAAGGAAGGGTGAACGGCCGTTGCCAGTAAAGTCTCCTTCGCCAAAAAACCAAACATGGGGGGCAGCCCGGCCATCGACAACGCCGCTAACGTACCCACAAAAAAGGTAAACGGCATGACGGTATGCAATCCACCCAGGCGGCGCATATCCCGTGTGCCCGTCTCATGGTCGATAATACCGGCCACCATGAACAAGGCGCTCTTGTACAGGGCGTGGGCCACCACCCCAATCACCAGCGCCTTATACGCTTCCACAATATCCTGGCCGATGAGTATCATCAAAATACCCAACTGGCTAATCGTGGAATAAGCCAGCAGCGCCTTCCAGTCGTTTTGCTTAAAGCCCAGGTACGCCCCCACAATCATCGTCATGCCGCCGGTCAACGTCAGCAGCCAGAACCAGGTTTCCGTGAAGCCCAGCGCCGGATTCATACGCGCCATCAGGTAAATGCCCGCCTTCACCATCGTGGCGGAATGCAGATAGGCGCTGGCCGGGGTTGGGGCGCTCATGGCTCCCGGCAGCCAGATGTGGGCGGGGAACTGGGCGCTCTTGGTGAACGCGCCAAAGGCTACCAACGCCAGCATCACCCCGTAAAACTCATTACTGCGTAACACATCCCCACTGCTCAAAATGGTGGCAAAATCGGTACCACCCGCCACCGAACTGACAAACAACAGCCCCGCCAGCAAGGCAATACCGCCGCCGCCCGTGATAAACAGCGCCCGAAACGCCCCATATCGCGCTTCTTCGGAGTCGGATTTATAGGCCACCAACAAAAACGAGAGGAAGCTCGTGCCTTCCCAGAAGATGAACAGGGTCAGCACGTCGCCCGCCATGACCACGCCCAGCATTGAGGTCATAAACAGCAGCAGATACGCCATAAAACGCCACGCATCTTGATCGCCTTTGAAATATTGGCCGGCATACATCACCACCAGCACCCCAATAAAGGTGACGATGATGGCAAATAGGGCGCTCAAACTGTCAACGTAAAGCCCTAAACTCAAACCCAATGAAGGCAGCCAGGGCCACGTCCACACAAAAATGGCGCCTTCGTTCAGGGCAGGCACGATGCGCACAATGAGGATAAGCGCCGCCAATGGCGCCAGCGCCAACAGCCAGCACAATTGGGTGATAGTCAGGCGCTTATTGAGCGCAGGTATGCCAAATAGAGCAGCGGCCACTGAGGCCACCGCCAGGATGATGAGTGGGAGAAGGAGTGACGAGGTTTCTATCATTGGTTTGTTGTAATTAGCCAGACGGTAACGGCCGTTTTTTAATTATACCCACCCTCACCCGTTTCGCACTCTGCTTACCAGAGATCGCCATACATTCCGCCACACCATGCCAATCTATATCTACCATGCAGTATAATAATGACATGTACACGCTGCGGCCTGCTACCCCTGCTGATTTTGAATTTCTTTATCAACTGCATCGAGCCGCCATGAAGGCGTATATTGAGGCGATCTGGGGCTGGGAAGAAAGCTGGCAGCGTGATTATTTTCAGGCGAAATGGGAGCCATCAAAACGACAAATCATCCAAGTCGAGGGACAAGATGCGGGGGTGTTGGTCATCGAAGACCGGGATGACGAATATTACCTGGGCTTGATTGAGATTTTGCCGGAATATCAGGGACAGGGGGTGGGAACGGCCGTTATCCAAAACTTCATCGCCGCTGCCCAAGCCCAAAACCTGCCCGCCACCCTCCATGTCCTAAAAGCCAACCCCGCCGCGCATCACCTTTATGAACGCCTCGGCTTTACCCTCATCGCCGAAGAAGAACACAGATATTTGATGAGGCATGATGAATCATGAAAGAACAAATTCGCGGCATACAAATGGTGGCCTCCCGACCCATCCTGCCTCCTTTCCCGGCTAAATTAGCTCCGGCGCATGGTTGGATGCTGTGAAATAAAACCAGTAATACAAAGAGATTGTCTCTTGAATCAGGATAGAGACGGCCGTTCACTCGGCGCGCCCCTTCCCCCGTTTACTAGACCAATCCAGCAGCAAAAACAAAGCAGCATACAACAGCAGCCACAACACCACCTTCAGCAGGCGAGACTGGGCAAAAACAGCGATCAGACCAAAAGCGCTGGTGACCAGATAATAACCGAGCACGATCCTCCGGGTGGAAAACCCCCTGTCGGCCAGGCGAAAATGCAAATGCTGCCTGTCCGCCTCCATCGGGTTGCGCCCGCGGCGGATGCGGTTCAAACTGAGCCAGGCCACATCCATAATCGGAATAGCCAGCACCAGCAGCGCCGTAGATAGTTTAGCCGGGGAAAGAATAGACAACGTTGCCATCTGATAACCCAGCAGATACGCGCCCACCGATCCCAAAAAAATGCGAGCCGGGGCAAAGTTAAACGGCAAAAAACCGGCCAAAGCGCCGGCCAGCGCCAGAGGCAGCAGCGGCACAGTCGTCTGCCCCAAACTGTGACTGTGCCAGGCAAACAGCAGCGCCGCAATCAAACAGACGCCGGCGGCCAGGCCATCTAACCCATCCAACCAGTTGATGGCGTTGATCATGCCCACCACCCACAACAAAGTAAACAGCAGCGCCAACGGCCGCCAAATCCAGATCAAGTCGCCATCGACAGTAAAAATCCAGGAGAAGGGGGGCGTTTCCCACAAGAAAAAGCCGGGGAAAGGATTGGTAAACAGTTCGATAAATACCAGATTCCACATGGCGATGGCGGCAGCAGCAAACTGGATAAAAAACTGCCCCTTTGGAGAAAGTTCTTTCCAATCATCAATCAACCCGCCAACGACAATAATCAGGCTGCCCCATATGACGCCGCGAATACGGGTGGCGTCGCTGGGGTCTGCCGGCGGCAGCAGCCAGAGAGCCAGGACGACGCCGACAGACCAGGCGGCAAAAATAGCCACGCCCCCCAGTTTGGGCATGTGCCCCTGGTGCCGCCGCCGCCCGCCTGGTTCCGCCACCAGACCGAGGCGAAAGGAAAGCCGCCGCGCCAGGGGCGTCAGGAGCAGCGCTAAAACAAAGGGAACCGCCAGAATAGTGAGGGAGGTCATGTAAAGGATTAACGCCGTTAGCCGGTGCCAAATTGCCGGTCGCCAGCGTCCCCTAAACCGGGCAAGATGAAACCAATGTCGTTGAGCTTTTCGTCTATTTTAGCGATGTGGATGGGTACATCAGGATGGGCCTGGCGCAAAACGTCAATGCCCTCGGGGGCGGCCAATATGCCCACAAATTTAATGCGCCGGGCGCCCCAATTTTTGAGAATATCAATCGCCGCCGCCGCCGAACCACCCGTAGCCAGCATCGGATCCAGCACCAAACAAACTTCGACAGAGGGCGAGGTGGGCAGTTTATTATAGTAGGAAACGGGTTTGAGCGTCTTTTCATCCCGATAAAGGCCGATATGCCACACTTCGGCGCTGGGCATCATCTCCCAGATGCCTTGCACCATGCCCAGGCCAGCTCGCAGCACCGGAACCAGGCCAATTTTATCATGCAGCGCATAACCAACGGCCGTTCCCATGGGCGTCTCCACCGTACCTTCACTGACGCCCAAATCGGCCGTCGCTTCATAACAAAGCAGCATGGCTATCTCCCGCACCAGTTCCCGAAATTTTTTCGGCTTGGTACTGGTATCACGCAGCAAGGTTAATTTATGCTTGACCAGGGGATGTTGAGATTCATAAATCATGCTTCGTATCTCCTCCAAAAAGTTGTCAAAGGTCTTAGCCAAATTGGGCGTCGATTAAGTAAAGAGCGCCATTTGCGGTGGCGAGTGACGGATTGTAGCTTGGCCGAAAACGCGCCTCCCGCCACCCGCGACTTGCCCCTCTTTTTCCCACCTCACTTGCCCTATACGCAAACGGCCGTTGTTGACGTATAATCCCACGCAAATAGACGATAGGCAACCCACAATCCACGACTTATGGCTGAAAAAACAAGCAACAGCAGACACATCAACCCCCAGCAACAAAGCGAAGACCGCCGCCTGGCCGGCGTCATTCGCCCGCAAAAGCTGGCTGAATTCATTGGTCAAGAGAAGCTCAAGGCCAACCTGACCATTCTGCTGGAAGCAGCGCAGGCGCGGCAGGAGCCGTTAGACCATGTGCTTTTCCATGGCCCGCCCGGCCTGGGTAAAACCACCCTGGCCCACGTCATCGCCAATGAAATGAACGTCAACATCCGCATCACGGCCGGGCCAGCTATTGAGCGAGCCGGCGATCTGGCGGCCATCCTCACCAACATGCGCGCCGGTGACATCTTGTTCATCGACGAAATCCACCGCCTGGGCCGGGCCGTCGAAGAAATCCTTTACCCGGCTATGGAAGATTTTGTGCTGGACATCGTGGTGGGCAAAGGGCCTGGCGCTAAAAATGTACGCCTCAAGCTGCCCAAGTTCACCGTCATCGGGGCCACCACCCGCCTGGCGCTCATCACGGCGCCCTTACGCGCCCGCTTTGGCGCCGCTTATCGCATGGATTTTTACGAACAGGCCGCCATCGAAGATATTGTGACGCGGGGGGCTGGTATTTTGGGCGTTGAGATTTCGCCGGTCGGGGCGCTGGAGATTGCCCGCCGCTCACGCGGAACGCCCCGCGTGTCGCTGCGGCTGCTGCGCCGGGTGCGGGATTATACCCAGGTGCGGGCTGACGGGAATATTACGGGAGAAACGGCCGTTGCCGCCCTTGACCTCCTGGAAATTGACGCCCTCGGTCTCGACGATCTAGATCGCCGCGTTCTGTTGGCGATCATCGGCAAATTTGGCGGCGGGCCAGTGGGTCTGGATACCATCGGCGCTTCCATCAGCGAAGAATCAGACACCATCATGGATGTGGTAGAACCATATCTGCTGCAACTGGGCTTCTTGGAGCGCACCGCCCGCGGGCGCACCGCCACGCCCCACGCCTACCGACATCTCAACATCCCCCTGCCCCAAACCAAACCTGTCGCCAAAGTCAACCAACCGGGGTTGTTTGAATAGGGGTATGGAAGTGAGATTAGAAATTAGATATTCGACTCATCTCCAATCTCTAATTTTTTGAAACTTATTTTTTCGGTTCTAATTATGATTGAATTCGGTCGGGTTCTTGTGATTTTAGGAGTGGTACTGCTACTTATTGGCGGCCTTATTCTCGTCGCCGGCCGTTTCTTCCCCTGGCTGGGCAATCTGCCTGGCGACCTGAGTTTTGAAGGCGAAAACTTCAAACTCTATATCCCCCTGGTCACCATGATCCTCATCAGCATCCTGGGCACAATCTTGCTCAATATCCTCATTCGCATCTTTCGGCGATAGCAGAGCGGACAACCTGGCCGCATATTGCAGTTGTAGGACCATAGTTCGACTATACTCACTCCAAGTTTTATCCATCATCTGAGCGATTTTAAAAATCGCGTTACAACGTTAAGTGACACATGACGCCCACACACATGACACCTGTCACATGACTTTTGCGACCATCTGTCAGAAACTAGCGTTTGGAAAACTTTTTCATGGGCAGACAAACGTGTAATCACCATCCGCAACAGATCTCGGGGAAGACCGGACAAAGGCGATATCAACAGCATAGCGCCCGGTTACAGAGTTTGCCTACCACCTCAAATCGTCTCCCCAGGCCATTAAATAGGAGAATACTATGTCTCAAAAAGCTGTAGAAAGTGAAGGCATTGCCTACCGTCGGCGCAACGCGGGTTTAATTGGGGTGCGCAGCAAAGTACAAGTGCGTGACAGCACCATGCTTAGTCTCGTCTATACGCCAGGGGTAGCCGAACCGTGCCTGGAAATCGCCCGCGATCCAAACCGTTCCTTTGACGTCACCTGCCGCGGCAATACCATCGCCATTGTCTCCGATGGTTCCTCCGCCTTTGGCATGGGCAACATCGGCCCAGACGCTATTTTGCCGGTGCTGGAAAGCAAAGCGGTCATCATGAAAAACTTTGCCGGCGTCGATGCCCTGCCCATCGCCCTCAAAGTCGATACCGTCAACCAATTTGTAGAAACTCTCTTGAATTTAAGCGCCACCTTTGGCGCCATTAGCCTGGAAGATATCGCCTCGCCCAACGGCATCGCCATCTCCAACCAGTTGGAAAAGGCAGCCTATATTCCGGTGGTCAATAACCATCGAGATGGCGTCTCCATTGGCGTTTTAGCAGGCTTGATCAACGCCGCTAAAGTGGTGGGCAAAAATTTAAAGGAAATGCGCATCATCGTGCATGGCGCGGGCACGGCCGGTTTAGGCACGGCCGCTATTTTGCGGACGTATGGCGTCCGGGAAGTCATCGTCAGTGACCGGCACGGAGCCATTTACCAATACCGTCCCCATGACATGAACTGGGCCAAATGGGAAATCGCCCACCACAGCAATCCCCATGTGGAGAAGGGGGGATTGGCCGAACTGCTCAAGGGGGCGGATGTTTTTGTGGGCCTGGCCCCTTGCGAAGACGATATTTGCCAGGAAATCAAAAACATGGCCGAGAAAGCCATTGTCTTCACCCTGGCGTCACCGCTGCAATTTACGCCGCGTGAAGCGCGTAAAGCGGGGGCGATGGTGGTGGCGACGGCGCATTCTGGCTATCGCAATCAGTTGGATGTCACAACTGTTCTGCCAGGCGTATTTCGTGGTTTGTTAGATGTACGCGCCTCCAGCTTCCCCATCGCCGCCAAAATCGCCGCCGCGGAAGCCATCGCCAACATCATCCCGCCCGACGAATTACACGCTGACTTCATTTACCCGCAAGTCATTGATTATGGCGTAGCCCCCGCTGTAGCCGAAGCCGTCGCCGATGTTGTGTTGAAAGCTGGTCTGGCCAAACGGCCCGATGTGAAACCGGCCGATATTTTTGAACGGACCCGCCGCTTCGTCTATGAAGGACATCTGCCCGTCCCTCCCAAATCTGATAAGCCGATGAGCGTCGCCGAAGAATCTTTGGAACTGCACGAACGCTTTCAGGGTTTGCTGGAGATTTATAGCAAAGTTCCCATCAAGGACGAACATATTTTGAAGCAGTTTTACCTGGTTCCCAAAGCGATGGAACCGGCCGAACTGATACTAAAAGACCCCTCTCAGGTGTTTGAACTGACGCCTCGCGGCAATCTGGTGGGGGTGGTCAGCGACGGCACGGCCGTTCTCGGGTTAGGCAATATCGGCGGGCGAGCGGCGCTGCCGGTGATGGAAGGGAAGGCGATTTTGTTCCACACCTTTGCTGGCGTGGAAGCGTTCCCCATCTGCGTCGCCACCCAAGACCCGGACGAAATCATCGAGATTGTAAAGCGGCTGGAACCAACCTTTGGCGGCATCAACCTGGAAGACATCAGCGCCCCCCGCTGTTTCTACATTGAACAAAAGCTGCGTGAAGAGACCGATATTCCCATTTTCCATGACGATCAACACGGAACGGCCGTTGTCGTTTTAGCCGGTATCATGAATGCCTGCCGGCTGACGGGCAAGAAGCTGAGTGACCTCTCATTTGTGATCAACGGAGCGGGCGCCTCGGCCATCGCCGTCACCAAACTGCTCATGTCGATGGGTCTGCAAGATGTCATTCTGCTGGACAGCCAGGGCGCAATCTACAGCGGCCGTCCCGGCCTGAATTGGATCAAGAAAGAGATGGCCGAAGCCACCAACCAAAAGAAAGTGAAAGGGGATTTGGCAAAAGTGATCAAAGGGCGGGATGTGTTCATCGGCCTATCAGTCGCCGGAGCGCTCAAACCGGCGATGGTCAAAACGATGGCAAAAGACCCCTTCATCTTCGGCCTGGCAAACCCCACGCCGGAAATTATGCCAGAGCTGGCGCTGGAAGCGGGGGCAGCCATCGTGGCCACGGGGCGCAGCGATTTTCCCAATCAAGTCAACAATTCGCTGGCTTTCCCCGGTATTTTCCGGGGGGCGTTAGACTGCCGGGTACGCGACATCACCGATGAGATGAAAGTGGCGGCCGCGCAAGCGATTGCCGGCCTGGTACAGGATAAAGATTTGCGTTCTGACTGGATCATCCCCAAAGGCACTGACTTCTCTGTGGCTCCGGCCGTGGCTGAAGCGGTGGCTCGTACCGCCATCAAAACGGGCATGGCGCGTGTCAAAGTTGATCCGGCCTCTATTTCTGAGAAGGTGCGTCGCTTTGTGTATGAAACACGGGATGCGTAAATAATTTATCCGCAGATGACACAGATTTCACAGATAAATTCCTAACGGAGTGACAATCTGCGTCATCTGCGAAATCTGCGGATATCTTTGATTTCAGCAACACCCCATACTTCGCCAAAAATTTCGCCACAAACGCCTTAATTGATGCTTGTAATGACATGTCCACAATCATCAATTCAACCGCATCATTGCCCGATTCCTGGCGCACATCCTGCAAAGCCACTTTACCCCGTGCTGGATGGCGACAAGCCATGATCACTTGATGACCCTCGGCTGCAATCTGAATCGCAGCCGCTTTTCCAATCCCTGAATTTGCTCCTGTAATAATGCATATTTTCTTGTCCATAAGGCAGAGATGACAACGAATTTAAGAAAGGAGCGAATTCGTTTCCTTCGTATCCCGGGTAAGATGTTACTGGGCATTCCCAACCGCGACTTTTTGATTGCCTTTAGCGATAGGAGCAAACACAAAACGGCCGTTTCCCAACAAATACGCGCTGATTTCAAAAGCAAACCCTTCCCCCTCACCTCCGATTTGCTCACCTGGCAGTTGGGGCAAATCAGGGAGTACCAACCGAGGCAATGAACAGGGGGCAGTGGACAGTGAACAGTGGTCAGTGAACAGTGGACGGCTCTCGAAGAATCAGGTATGCAAGCATGGGAAACGGCCGTTTCGTGGTAAAATAACGCCATGTCTGACTGGAGCAACCTCACCCCTTCTGATGTAGAGCGATTTGGTAAATCGCTTTACAAACTCTACAAAACTATTTCTATTAAACCCACACAAAAAAAGGTAGAAAAACATGACCATCCACTTAACCATCAACAACCAACAAGTCGAAATTAACGCCGCCCCCACCGATACCCTGTTCATCGCCCTGCGCCGCGCTGGCTTCTTCAGCGTACGCTTTGGCAGCGACGACGGGCAGACTGGCGCGGCCGCTATCTTGCTTGACGGCAAACTGGTCAACAGCGACACCCTGCTCGCCGGACAAGCGGCAGGCCACGCCATCGAAACCGTCGAAGGGTTGACGGAGCGGGTGGGCGACCTGCACCCCATCCAAAAAGCGTTCATCGAGACGGGCGCCATCCAGTCCGGCTACTCCACCCCCGCCATGATGCTGGCGGCGAAGGCGCTGCTAGCGCAAACGCTCAATCCCATCGAAGCCGAGGTGCGCGACGCCCTTTCCGGCATCCTCTGCCGGGAAACAGGCTACCTCAAACCGGTGGAAGCCGTTTTACGCGCCGCCGCCTACCTGCGCGGTGAGGACGTGCCGCCCTACGATGGCCCCCAAATCGTAGACGCCACCTACTTCGCCGAACAGCCTCCCGCCGAAGGCTTTGATGATGAACCAGACTTTAGCGGTGGTTCCTCCGCAATCCACAATCCGCAATCCACAATCGTTAAGCCGCAAACCGACATCGAACTGAAATCCGGCATCCCAGAAACGGCCGTTGTCGGTAAATCAGAAACGAAAGTAGACGCCATCAAACTGGCCAAAGGCAATCCGGCGTTTGTAGACGACATCGACCTGCGCGGCATGTTGTACGCCAAGCTGCTGACCAGTCCCCACGCCCACGCCCACATCCGCGACATCGACGACAGCGCAGCCCTGGCGCTGGCTGGCGTCCACGCCGTCGTGCATTACAAAAACGTGGAGCGCGTCAAATATGCCTCAGGCGGCCAAAGTTACCCCAATCCACCGCCCCATGATCAGGTGAGCTTCGACAACAAAGTGCGCTATGTGGGCGACCGCGTGGCCGCCGTGGCCGCCGACACGCTGGAGATTGCCGAGCAGGCGCTCAAATTGATCCACGTTGAATATGAGGTGCTGCCGGCCGTTTTCGACGAAAATGAAGCGATCAAACCGGGGGCGCCCGTCATCCACGACGAAGCTGACACCGAAAAAATCCACGACGCCAGCCGCAATATCGTACATCACATCGAAGCGCATTTAGGCGACGTCGAGCAAGGATTTGCCGAAGCCGACCATCTGTTTGAGCGCAGTTACTATGTGCATCAGGTGCAGCAAGCGCCCATCGAACCCCACATCGCCATTAGCTGGTGGGACGCCGACGAGCGACTGGTGATTCGCACCTCGACCCAAGTGCCGTTCCACACCCGGCGCATGGTGGCGCCGCTGTTGGGATTGCCCGTGCGCCAGATTCGGGTGATCAAACCGCGCATCGGCGGCGGCTTTGGCGTCAAGCAAGAGATGCTCATCGAAGACATCGTCGGCCACCTCACCCTCAAAACCGGCCGTCCCGTGCGCCTGGAACTGACCCGCTCCGAAGAGTTCCGCAGCAGCCGCACCCGTCACCCGCAAACGATCACCTGGAAAACCGGCGTCATGGCCGACGGCGTCTTGCACAGTCAAAAATTCAGCGTCGTCGCCAATACCGGCGCGTATGGCGCCCATGGCTTGACGGTGCAAACGGTGACGGGCTTGCGTGGTTTGAGCAGTTACAACTGCCCCAATCGCCAATTCGACTGCCTTGTGGTCTACACAAACTTGCCCGTGCCTGGCGCCTATCGCGGCTACGGAGCGCCACAGGCGCTCTTCGGCCTGGAAAGCCACATGGACGAAATCGCCCATGAACTGGGCTTAGACCCCATCGAGTTTCGGCGCAAAAACTGGGTGCAGGCGGGGGATCCCTTGCCCATCGCCCCGCTGTTGGGCGAAGGCGAAAAAGAGACGGTCATCGAGGTACCGCTGATTGAATCTTGCGGTTTGAATGAATGTTTTGCCCAAGGCATGCAAGCGATTGAGTGGGAGCGCAAACACGAGGCAGGTTGGCGCGAGGTTCCCGGTAAACCCCATTTGCGGCGTGGTCTGGGGGCGGCCATGTGTATGCACGGCACGGCTATTCCCGGCCTGGACATGGGCGGCGCGTCGATCAAGATGAACGACGACGGCTCGTTTAACGTGCTGGTCGGCGCCACTGACCTCGGTACGGGTTCTGACACGGTGCTGGGGCAAATGGCGGCGGAGGTGCTGGGCGTGCCCCTGGCTGACATTCTCATGTATTCCAGCGACACGGATATGACGCCATTTGACGTGGGCGCGTATGCCAGCAGCACGACTTATATTTCGGGAACGGCCGTTAAGAAAGCGGCCGAGCAGGTTGCAGAGCAAATCAAGGAACGAGCCGCACTTATGCTCGACCTGAACACCACTGCTGGCATACGCCTGGAAAACAAAACGGCCGTGGCGCCCGACGGCCGTCGCGTCAGCCTGGGCAAAATCGCCCTACACAGTTTGCATCAGGAAGACCAGCGCCAGATCATGGCCAACGCCTCCTATGTCAGCGCCGCCTCCCCGCCCCCCTTTGCCGGGCAGTTTGCCGAGGTGGAAGTAGACATGGAAACAGGCCAGGTGACAGTGACGAAGCTGGTGATGGCCGTAGACGCGGGTGTGCCTATCAATCCGTTGACCGCCAGCGGGCAGGTGGAGGGCGGCATGGTGCAAGCGTTGGGCTACGGTCACTGCGAAGAAATGGCCTACGACGAGACCGGCAACCTGATCAACGACGAGTTTGGCCCCTACCACATCTACCGTGCCGACGAGATGCCCTGGCTGAAAGCGATCCTGGTGCAAACCAACGAGCCGACCGGCCCCTTTGGTGCCAAAGCCATCGCCGAAATCCCCAAGGATGGGGTGGCCCCCGCCATCGCTAACGCGGTCTTTGACGCCACAGGTGTGCGCATTCGCCAGATTCCGTTTACGCCTCAGCGGGTGTATGCGGCTCTAAACCAGGACTAATTGGACAATGAAGTTACCTTATGCAGAAAATGCCGCTGTAGACATTCGCAAACTACGAGATTATTCGTTGAATCTGGCTCACGATAACGGCAAGCATAAAGCACGTAAATTTGTTTCCGCATTGGGTATGACGAAAGCAAACGCTGACGATTTGCGCCTCATATTGCTTGATGTTGTAACCACACATGAAGCAACCACATTTACCAAAGATTCATTTGGACAACGATACCGAATAGATTTTATGCTAGAATGGGAAGGAAAGAGAGCAATGGTCAGGAGTAGCTGGATTATTGAAGATGGCTCAACTACTCCAAGATTAACCAGTTGCTATGTTTTATAGGAGACGCATGATGACTAAATCTTTTTCATTGCTTGATGTTGTTACACTCACTGAAGATTTGCCTGAGCAGAACCTGTGGCGTGGCCAAGTAGGAACAATTGTTGACATATTGGCAGATGGGAAAGCCTTTGAAGTCGAGTTTTCTGACAGGGATGGTCAAGTGTATGCTTCGCTCGGATTGCGTCCTCAACAAATGATGCACCTATATTTTGAGCCAGCCCCACCAACCAGACAAATGAGTATGGCATGAAAATTCGTTATTTTGCAGAAACAGATATGCTCACTATTGAGTTAAGTAACGGCGTCGCCATAGAATCGGAAGAGGTGGCGTCCCATATCGTTTTAGATTTTGATGAAACAAACCGGGTGATTGGTATCGAAATAGAAGATGCTGGCAAAATGCTCGATTTAGCCAATCTGGAACCATCTGCCATGCCCCTGGTCAATCTGGTTTTCAGCAAAGGAATGGCTATACCTGCCTAGCCCATTCTGTAACACGATGGACAAACCAGAACAGTTTCCTCAATTTGCAATTTGTATTCAAACACACGACCCAGACTTGTCAACGCCACGCATGGTTTATCGTGTTTTGCCTGATGAAAGTGCGCAGCGTTCTAACTATCTCCGCATTATTGATAATGAAGGGGAAGATTATTTATATCCCATAGATTACTTTGTGGTGGTAGAACTACCACATACTGTAAGCAATCAATTGCTGCCTGCATTTCAAATTGCTTAAAATTACCCAACAGGATTCCTTATGACAGAGCCTTTTCAATTGCTAGATGTTATTGCGTTAATTGAAGATTTGCCTGAACAAAACCTATGGCGCGGCCAAGTGGGAACGATTGTTGAGATTTTGGCAGATGGACAAGCGTTTGAAGTCGAGTTTTCTGATAGAGAGGGGCAGGTTTATGCCTCTTTAGGATTGCGCCCCGGGCAAATAATGCGCCTGCATTTTGAGCAGCACAACCGCAGCCCCATATTGGATTTGTTTGGCACAATTGAGTATCTGCCTGACTATGATTACAAGGCCCAACGGCAAAAACGGTAAATTTTGCGGTGATCGCGCTGCGCGCGAGGGCGGGACTACGCTACCGCTGCGCCCGCAGAATCAGTGATCAGTGGCCCGATGAGATGGGGGACGACGCACCACCAGCCGGAAACCGCGATCGTTGTTGCGAGCTGAGGGATGGTGGTGGAACCGGAAAGCGGCGCGGGCGAGGCTCCGATAGCCGCGCCACGAACCGCCGCGCAGCACGCGATAATTCTCACCTTCTCGATAAAGCGAATCCGTCCATTCCCACACATTGCCACTCATATCGACACAGCCATAGGGACTATCGCCTTGAGGAGAGAATAGGCCGACTGGGGTGGTTTTTCCAATGCCAGCTTCGGCTGTATTGCCATGATTTTCCTGCCACTCGCCCCAGGGATATTGTCTGCCATTTGTACCTCGGGCTGCTTTTTCCCACTGCTGTTCGGTGGGCAAGTCACATTCTGCCCATTGGGCATACGCTTGGGCATCATGCCAACTCACCAGCACCACCGGATGATCGGCCAGTTCCTGGCGAAAGGTACGGAGCTGCTTACTCCAGTTGTATGGTTTTGCCCAATCCCCATCAACAAACGGCACCTCATGTTCAGGATTAGCGTCAATAAAGCGCTTGTAGTCAGCATGGGTAACAGGCGTTTTGTCTATCCAGAATTCATCTAAATGGATCGCCCACTCACCATCCTGATAGATAAAGGGACCAGCTGGTACACGCACCATTTCTTTGCCGGTGATGGGATGGTGGAATGATGAATCAGGTTCTGGTGATCGTCCCAGATTTTTCTCAGGCAGCACAGTAGGGGCGGCGGTGTAATCGGCGCTGTTGAACAAAGTGGGGCGTTCGCGTTCCAAGATCACCAGTAAGTCGGGCATCTTGCCCCGATGACCGCAATATTCTATGAGCCGCAAGATTCGTTTGTTTTTCGGCGTTTCAGGGGGAATGTCGTCAAGAAGAGGCGGGAAGTAATCAGCCATCAAGGTTTCTAAATCCCCGATGCTGAAGTGGTCTTGAATGAAGCGGCGCAGTTTGGCGTTGTCTATAGTCATGATTCCCAAGGCAACCTTTGCCCCACTATTTTACCTCACTTCGTTTTTAGTGACAGGGGGACAATCAGCCCCCATCACCGGTAAAAATCTATCCATCTGATCTCAAAGCCAGCATACTCACCGGTCCAAAAATCGGCGGGCGCTTCAAGCTCAAAATAGCCATCTTCCATACGCACCGGCATGTAAAAGACGCTGCCCGCGGCCGCCATCTGCGGCTGCCCGGCTTGTATTACCGATTCAAGCAGCATCTGGCCACTGCTGGTGACGGACACGGTGACAACGGCGTCACCATAGGCGAACTTAAAATCTTCCAGCCCGGCTAAATAGAGCCGAAACAAGATCGTCTCCGGCCATTCGCCGCTGGTAAGCGCTATATCGGCGCTGCCAATACCTGTTTTACTGGTGATGGCGAAGATGACGGTATTGTCCACGATCTTGGTTTCCACCGCATCTCCCTCATGCGCCACTGCCACCTCAAACGCAGGCTGTTCACTCCCCGACGCGCATCCCAATAACCCGGCCACCAACAAACCCAACAGTAAAATTCTCACCATCACCTCCAGACAACAAAAAACCACAGATCTCGCCAGATTATACCAGCAGTCTGTGGTCATTCATTTTTCAATACAAAGGCACAAAGAGAAGAAGGAACAAAGAAAAAACCTTTGTTTCTTTGTTTCTTTGTTTCTTTGTATTAAGGTTTTTCGAGTTCAGCCAATACCGCCTTACATACCTCCAAAACGGCCGTTTCCACCCCCACACTCAAGCCCGGCTTCCAGCCAATCTCAGCCGGTTGGATACCGTAAATCACCACCTCCGCCGGCAGCATATGGAGCGCTTCGGCCAATTCCAGCGCCTCTGCCAGACCTGCTTGATGCAGCGTGCCGGTCAGGTTCGCTTCCCGCGCCGCCAGCTTCGCCGACGAAAAACGCCGCCAGGCTCCAGGCGCCAACCCCATGTCGGCCGCATCAATGATGACAACCTTCTCGTACCCCTCCAGCAGCAGCACCGTCTCCAGCCCTGGCGTACCGCCGTCTTGCAAAACCACCCCCGTTGGGATAATGGGATAGGCGGCCAGATGGGTGAGAACGGCCGTTCCTACCCCATCATCACCACGCAAAGGGTTACCTAAAGAGAGGACTAAAGTGGGCAGTGAACAGTGGTCAGTGATCAGTGGCTCAGACAAAACTGACCACTGATCACTATCCACTGGCAACTGGTTTTTAGACAAAATTCACCTTCAACAAATGGGTCGAACAAGAAATACAGGGGTCATACGCCCGTACCAACATCTCCAGGGCATGGGCGATTTCCGGCTGCGGCCTGTCCAGAATCGTCGGCACAAGACCGCGCATGTCCGCTTCAATATTGGCCAGATTTTGCCCCGTGGGAATGATGCAGTTCGCGCCCACAATCTTGCCCTGCTCAATCTCGTAATGGTGGAACAAAATGCCGCGCGGCGCCTCGCATGAGCCAACCCCTTCCCCACTCAAACGCGGCGGCGGTACCGGCTCTTCCCAGGCGATTTCCTGACGCAGCAGTTCATCAATCAGGGCAATGCCTTCCTCAAGGCAGTGGGCGATCTCCACCACCTGCGCCACCGTGTTCATAAACGGATTGGTGCAAACGGGCTGAATGCCCAACGCCTCGGCCGCCTGCTTCGCCGCCGGATGCAGCAGATCATAATTCACATTAAACCGGGCCAACGCCCCCACCATGTAACTCTCACGTTGATTCCTGGTGTGCTTCGCCGACGAATGCCGCACGATGTACTCATTGGTCACATCCCGGTACTGTTCAATGGGCCAGACGCCGCCATCGGTGCTGACGATCTCGCCATCGATAAAGCCAAAATCCGGGGCGTTGCGCAGGGCAATATACTCAGTATGACGGCTAAATTGGGGGATGGGCAAGGTTTGGAACAAGGCCACCGTTTCCGCCACATCAGCCCGTGCTTCTTCGTATCGCCCCCGCAGTTCATACAAGTTTTCGGCCGTGGGGAAATGGGTGAAGCCGCCGACAGTCATGGCGATGGGATGGGTGTGCCGGCCGCAAATGTGTTTGCAGGTATCGCCCGCCAGCTTTTTCATACGCAGCGCCCGCAGCACCACATCCGGCGCGGATTTAGCCAACGGGATCACGCTGCCCACGTTCAAAAAGTCGGGCGCCACCAGCATATAGGCGTGCAAAATGTGACTGTCCAGTATTTCGCCCAGGAAGTTCAGGCGGCGCAGCAGTTTGGTCTGCTCAG
The DNA here is from genome assembly GCA_964643965.1 of uncultured Ardenticatenaceae bacterium. GTDB lineage: Bacteria > Chloroflexota > Anaerolineae > Promineifilales > Promineifilaceae. The sequence goes on along the minus strand of CAZXVH010000091.1, from coordinate 3,147 downwards.
ACGGCTCGATGCCCAGCGCATTTTCCGTCGCCCGCAGCGAGGCGGTGGCATGACCCACCGCACAAATGCCACAGATGCGGGATGTGATATGAGAGGCGTCGGTAAACGGCCGTCCGCGCAGCATCGCCTCAAAAAAACGGGGCGTCTCTACAATCTCCAGGTCACATTTTTGCAGTTCACCATTGGCAACATCTACCACCACGTTGCCATGTCCTTCCACGCGCGTCACATGATGAATATCAATGTGCAGGTTCGACATGGGCAACCTCCTTGCGGCTCATCGACATCGTTTGATTGGTCAAGAATAACGTTAATTTGGTTTCCACTTCGGCCGGCGATAAGCCATGTTCTCGCAGCACCGCATAAAACGCCTCCAGATTGGGATTAGTAATCAAGCCTCGGCAGCCTTTACAGCCTACGCCATACATCGGGCAGATGGCGTCACAGCCCGCCCGCGTAATCGGCCCCAGGCAAATTTGACCGCGCTGGAAGACACAGACGTTTTCCTTCAGCTTACACTCAATGCACAACGGATAATCAAGCGGCTCCAACATGCGCCCTTGCAGCAGCCCTTTTACCAGCCACACAAATTCCGCGCCGTTAATGGGGCAGCCCGGCACGATCAAATCCACCTCAATCACTTTGGAGATGGCGCGTGGCGCATACGTTTCAAACCAATGCGCCTGGCCGTCGTACACATACTGACGCACATCTTCCAGGTTTTGGGTATTGCGGATGGCATTGATGCCGCCCAAATGAGCGCAGGCGCCCAAGGCCACCACCACATCCGCCCTTTCTCGAATAAGCCGCAGCCGCCTCTCATCGCTGGGTCGCGTACAAGAGCCTTCGATAAAGGCGATGTCATATTCGTCGCTGCTGTCGCTGCTGGCCTCGCGGAATTCCACAATGTCAATCACATCCAACAGTTCGGGATGGTATTGCAGGGCGTCGATCACCGTTAACTGGCAACCTTCACAACTGGTAAAGTCGAAAAAGGCGACTCTGGGTTTCGCTTTTTGGGCTTTGAGCATCATGCGAACGCCTCCTCTAACATTTCAATTTCAGCATAATTAAACGATGGCCCCGTCTGGCAGGTGTAGATGTGGTTCAGTTGACAGTGTCCACATTTGCCCACGCCACACTTCATGCGCCGTTCAAAACTAAACCAGATATTCCCTTTGGCAATGCGCAGTTTCTTCAACTCTTTTAACACATACGGATACATGACGGGCGGCCCTACCACTACCGCCACCGTATTCCGAGCCTCAATCTGTACTTCTGGAAACAGGGTGGTAATGACGCCCACATTGCGTTCCCATCCTTCAGAGGGGCGATCTACTGTTAGATGCAATTCCACATCGTCGCTGGCATCCCACGCCGCTATCTCTTCTTTGAACAGGATGTCGCCGGGACTGCGAGCGCCATAGAGCAAGATGACACGGCCGTAATTACCCCGGTCATCCAGCACCTCATTCACCAACGAGCGCAGCGGGGCCATACCCAACCCGCCGCATACAAAGAGAATGTCTTTGCCCCGGAACCGTTCCACCGGGAAACCGCGCCCAAACGGACCACGAATGCCGATAATGTCGCCCCGATTCATGTTGTGAATGACGTTGGTCAGGTCGCCCACTTTGCGGATGCACAGCTCAAAGCTGCCATTGCTGCGGCTGGGTGACGAGGTTATGCTGATCGGCGCTTCGCCCACACCCAGCACTGACACTTCCACAAACTGGCCGGGTTCATGATTCAAATGTAGATCATGAGGCAGTTCGATGGTGAACAGCTTTTCTTCAGATGTCAGGGGGGAAACGGCCGTTATCCGGGCAGGTATCGGCATATAAATCGAATCAGATTGCTTAACCTCTGCCAATAAGTGACTCATACCACCACCTCCGCCCCCTCCCGCATCTGCTGCCGGGCAAACAACTCATTGAACACATCAATCGGCGTAATGCCCGCCAAACACGCCGAGGCACAACGCCCACAGCCGACACAGCCCACCATGCCATAAGCGTCCATCTGGTATTTACCCTTGCGCATAAAGCGATGGCGTTGGCGTAAAGCTAACCGTTCGCGGAAGTTGTGGCCGCCGGCCACCATGGCAAATTCATGAATCTGGCAGGAATCCCAACGACGAATGCGCTGGCCTACCTCCATCTGCAAATCCACCTCATCGGTCACGTCGAAGCAGTAGCAGGTGGGACAAACCTGGGTGCAAGAGCCACAAGCCAGGCATTTCTGGCCCAACTCATCCCATAGCGTGCTGTTAAAACTCTGGTGCAGCAGGTCCGGCATCTCATGCACGTCGAATTCTAGTCGATAGGGAAAAGCTTCCCACTTATCCGCCAACGTGCGATTGATCTGATCTACATCGGTATCCATGGCGTCAAACGCTTGACGGAACCCTTTGAACAAATCGGCTCCTTTCTGTGTGCCGATGTTGAAGGCATAGACATCGCCCAAATCGATCATATGCAGATCAAAGCCTTCACTGGCGCTGGCGGTACCCATGTCCCGACAGTAAGCATTTGGGCCACACATCTGCAAGCACTCCATGCTCACCAGGATCACACTGTCCCGGTGCGCTTGATAATGCTGATCGGTGAAGCCCTGGCTGAAAATGGTGTCAAACAGCTTCAGCGCATGGATGTCACAGGTGTGTATACCCAGGATGACGGTGGGGTCTGGTTTGCTGGCTATCTCGAGGTGGCTCCCGTCGAGATGGTAATTGAGCAGCACTTCTTTCTGCGGTACAAGATACTTTTTAGGTGGCAGCACACTGGTTGGATAATGCAGCGCCAGCCCCTCTACATCCTTAAGCTCGTCAAACACATACTGCCCGTGCTTGCGCTTAGGCCCGACAACCCGGTATGCGCCAATCAAACGATCCACCCAATTGGGGAAGGCGGACTTTGGCATAATCTTAAAGTTCATATCCCGTCCTCTGTGTGGGGATTTACCATCAAGGGGGGACGAGTGAGTGTCACTATTGGCTCCTGTGGTGAATCCCTTTGTTAAGCAACAACTAGAAACCTTTGCGGAACCAAAATACATTCTGGTCAATAGCAGTGTGACAGTTTGTGAAAATATTCACAACTGACATTCATCGTAAATTTGGGTGATGAATGTCATGATTGTGGTTTT
>CAZXVH010000090.1:0-21891 GCA_964643965.1 uncultured Ardenticatenaceae bacterium | reverse complement strand
GCATCATTCCCCCACTACTCGACTATCCGACTACTCGACTATCCAGCTATCCGACTACTCGACTACCTACGGCTGCAACGCCGTCACCGCCTCCGCCGCCGCTTCCGCCGGCGATTTTGACTGCGAAATGACATCAAACACCGCATTCTCCAACGCCTTCATCACCGGACTGGCGTCGGCCAAAGGCATGGGCTGAGCGCGTTGCAGTTCTTGCTGGGCAAAAGCCACATATGCATCTGTTTCCGGCCATTGGTTAAACGCTTCAGGGTTGGCCGGCAGAATTTTGTTATTCAAGCTCCAGGCGCCCAGGTTTTCCGGGGTGGTGAGGACATTGATCAGTTCCACCGCCAACGCTTTTTCGGCCGGATCAGTGGTCGTCACGGCCCAGGCCCAGCCACGAACCAGCGGCGGCAAAGGGGCAGCCAGGCCGGGCACGGCCGCAAAACCGGGGGGAACCTCATTAGAACGGCCGTTAAGGAACTCATCCGCCGCTGACAAGGCAAAATCGGCGCCGCCTGTTTGCATGAGCAGCCGCCCTTCGTCGAGGCTGCTGATATTACTGCTTTGCTGGATGATGAAACCCTTCTGGCGGCCGTTATAAAGTTGTTCCAGCGCCCGCGTCAGCGGTTCCGGCTCCAGCATCGGCTGACCGGCTTCATTCACCAGGCTGCCGCCCGCTTGCAAATAAAATTGCAGCGCTAATTTAGCGCCATTACTGCCGGTGGCCGGCAGCACCATCGTATGGTTCGTATCACTGATAAAGGCGCCCCATTGCAGCGGCAGCGTTTCCGTGAGGGCGCTGCTGTATTCCAACTGCGGCAGTTCCGTGATCGCAAAAGGATAGGCGATGGTGTGGTTGTTATATCTGGCCCATGTTTGCGCCGCCGGATAAAGGGGGGTGAGCGCCTCCGCTGCCAACAAATCTTCCAACGGGGTAATAAGACCTTCATCTGCGGCGGCCGTTAACTGGCCTATCGGCAGCGCAATTAAATCAGGCAAAATGGTAGGGGCCACGCTCCTACCGGTACGCAGATAGTTCAAAATGCCGCCCTGCCCCGTTGACGGTTTTTGCTCTACAGAAATGATTAAATCTGGATGGGCGCTGTTAAACAGCAGCAGTTGATCAGAAAATACCACCGCCCCCGCTTCTTGACGCAGGGCAATGGCGGGCGGCAGCCAGATAATGAGAGAAGATTTGGGAGCAGGCGTGGGGGTGGGAATTTCAAAGCTGGGCGTGTTGACCGGGGGAGCCTCTGCAGCTGGCGTGGCGGGCAGGGGCGTGGCTGACGCAGGCGTCTGCGTACCCTCAGGCAAAAGTTGACAGCCTACGCTCAGAAAAAGGAGAAGCAGGAGGAGAACAAGGCGTTTACTCATTCCATGTTTGCCAGCGTAACCGGGTCTTGCTGTGGTTTACAAACGCCACACCACACCGCCCCCGCTACCACAATCGCCTTATACTCATCTCTCCGGGTCCGATAGGTGTGGATGATGTAAGGCATTTCCTGGACGTGGGTTTTACAGACAGCCCGGCCGCAAAATTTACAAGCGGCGTGGGCTGGTCGTTCACAGTGCCAACATTCCATGCGTTTACTCGGTTAGATCCAAATCTTTAGTCGCCAACAGATCGGCGGCCAGCATAATCAGTAAGGTAGCGTATAAGAGCAAAACGGCCGGGGCCAATGCCTGCTCCACGTTAAAAGAACCGGTAACAACGGCCGTTGCAATCGCCCGGAAAGGCCAAAAAGGGAGGCCGAACAGAGTGCCCAGCGAAGCCGCGCCATCGTTTTGTAACCATTGGGAGAAATTGTTGAGCGGCGTCACCAGGGCAATCCAGCCGCCGCCTATCAAAGCCCGGCTGAGGTTATTCAACTGAATGATCAGCCAGGAGTTGGCGCTGTTGGCGCCGCTCAGGCTTTGCCCAAACAAAAAGATTGCCAGAACGCCAAAGAGGTAAACGCGAGACCAGCCTTTATTGACAAAATCTGTGGCGTGCAAAGCGATAACGGCCGTTAACATGTTCAGCGACAGCCAGATAGGCGGGATTTCCGCCACCCGGCTGGCGGGCAGTTCCGGTCCCTGAAAAAGCGCCAACGCCGCCGCCAGCAATTGTACCCCGGAGGCAAAAATGAGGGCTGCCAGGAAAACGGCCGTCAGATATTCCACCCGGCTGGGTAAACGCACGATCCAGGGGTAATGCACCGCCTGGTTGGCCCGGCTGGCGATTGACAAAGCAGCCAGGAAAGTCATGCCCACGCCCAAAGCGGCCAGCACTAGCACATAATAAGAAGCCTCAGGCGTCTTTTGCCCGGGGGGAAACATCACCACCCAGTAAGCCAGCCCTAAAATAATGTAGAAAACACCGGTGAGGGAAAAGGTGAGGCTGCGCAAGAAATAGGCAGTCAGGGCCGCGATGCGTTGGCTCATTGCACCGCCTCCGCGTAAATTTCAGAAAGGGAGATGCGCTTATGCTCCACGCGCAAAATGTCGAAATCCGCCTCCAACAGCTTCACCAGCACCTCCCGGCGCAGCCCCATATCTGCTTCACGCAGATAGATGACTTCACCGACCACTTCGATGCTGGGGGAAACGGCCGTTAACACCGCCTCAAAGTTCGCCAACGATTTGTTCACCCGAATGCGAATATATGAGCGGGCCGCCAACGCCTCTTCCATCTTGTTTTGATAATCGATTTGGCCGCGATTTAATATCACAATTTCGCTGCAAACCTGCGTTACTTCCGGCAGATGGTGAGAACTCATAAGGATGGTCTTCCCTTCGGCTTGCAGGCGACGAATATAAGCGTACATCTCTTGCTGGCCGTTTGGATCCAGGCCATTGGATGGTTCATCAAGCAGTAGTAATGGCGGGTTGCCCAGGAGAATTTGGGCCAGCCCTAACCGTTGGCGCATCCCTTTAGAACAATCCTTAATCCGCTTATTGGCCGCCTCTATTAAATCCACGCGAAACAAGCTGTCTTGCACCGCCTGGGGGATATCCCGTCTGGGCACATTGCTGATTTGCGCCGCTCGCTCCAAATAATGGCGCACCCGCAGATGGTTGGGAAAGAGCAAACGCTCCGGTTTATACCCAATCGCCGGCCAGACGCCGCTATCTGGTCGGATATTGCCGGCGGTTGGCTGCAATACCCCGGCGATCAGTTTAAACAGGGTGGTTTTGCCAGCCCCATTTGGCCCTAAAAGCCCCACCACTTCTCCTGCGAAAATGTGCAAGGAGACGTTGTGCAGAGCAGTAAACCCATAAAATTTCTTAGTGACGTCGTTGATCTCGATCAAGAAGGGATCCTTATCGACCAGCATGGAAACGGCCGTTTTAATAAATGCAGCGTGTAGTTTACCACAGGCGTCAAGTGGGGCAATTTTCCCATTGAGCTACCCAAATCCCATTCGACGCGACCGTCCGAGCCTGTTATAATGCTCTCCTTGTCTGCCTGAAACGGGCAGCAGCTTAAAACATATTGAAGAACGAGGTTGAGTTTACATGAGTCTCCAAGCATTTTCCCCCTATTTGGGCGTCATTGAAATTATCTTAGCAATTGTTTTAACGGTTTTGGTGCTAATGCAAACAAAGGGCGGCGGCCTGGGCAGCTTTATGGGCGGCTCTGATTCTGGCGGCAGTTTCCGCACCCGCCGCGGCGTGGAAGCCACCATTTACCATGTGACGATAATCGTCACCATTGTCTTTTTTGTGAACACGCTCCTGGCCTTTTTGGCCTGGGGACAGGTTGCCTAGTTCGCACAAACCACTGCGTTGTAGACTGGATAAAACGTGAAGGACAGGATGGTTTGACAAAGCGTCCTGGGTTTCGCGTTTTTTTGTTGTCATGAAATTGAACTTGCGCTGGCAGATTTTGTTAGCCGCTGTTTGTATGGGCCTGGTTTTTGCGCTGCTCTCTTTTGAAGCCCAAACCAGCAGCGGCCTATGTTCCGTGTCGGTTCCGGCCAATGGGGGCGTCTTTGTGGAAGGCGTCCTGGGCGCGCCGCAAACGTTGAACCCTGTGCTGGCAGACAATTTGCCCGTCGATCAGGAGTTGAACAGCCTCCTCTTTGATGGCCTCACCCGCTATGGCAGCACGGGTTTGTTAGAACCGGCGCTGGCCGAAAGCTGGTCGGTGAGTGAAGATGGGCTAACAGTTACCTTTCGCCTGAAGCCGGATGAAGTGTGGCACGATGGCGAAGCGGTGACGGCCGCCGACGCCGCCTTTACCTACGGCCTGCTGCAAGCCGAGGATTATCCAGGACCAACGGCCGTCCGCACCTTGTGGCAGTCGGTGGCCATAGAGGTCATCGACGATCTGACACTCACCTTCACCCTGCCCGAACCCTATGCCCCCTTTTTAGACGCCACCACCCGCGGCCTTTTACCCGCCCACCTGCTGGCTGGGGAAACGGCCGTTTCCTTGCAAACCTCCCCCTTCAACAAAGCGCCCATCGGCACTGGCCCTTTTCTGGTAGATGGGACGGTGGACTGGCAGGCGAACGGCCGTTTACGCCTGCTGCCAGACCCCACCGTCTGGCGCGAAGGCAGTAAAATCAACGCCCTTGAATTCCAATTCTTTCCCGATGAAGAGACCCTGCTCGAAGCGTATGTAAACGGCAGCATCCACGCCATCAACCGCGTCTCCGACAGCCTGCTGCCTCGCCTGGCGGCGCAGCCCGATACCCGCCTCTTCACTGCCCCAGACGACCGCTACACCCTGCTGCTCTTCAACATGGATCAGCCCCCTTCTGACCTGCTCACCAGCCTTTCCGGGCGGCAGGCATTGGCCTATCTGCTGGATCGGCCGGCGCTGATTGACGCCGCCCTCAACGGGCAAGGCATCCCCTTCGAGGGGCCATATCTGCCCACTTCCTGGGCTTACAACCCTTCCCTGCTTACGCCATACAGCTATGACCCGGGAACGGCCGTTTCCTTATTAGAAGCGGCCGGTTGGGTGCAGGTCGAGGGCAGCGCCGCCCGCCAAAAAGAAGGCGAAACCGCTCTTATCCAAATACTCAGCCTGGACACCCCGGCCAACCGAGCGCTCTCTGAAACCATCGGTCAACAGTGGGCGGCGGCCGGCATCAACAGCCAAATCACCCTGGTCGCCAGCCTCGCCGACTTGCGCCAACGGCTCGACGAAGGGGCTTTCGATGTGGCCCTGGTCACATTCATCCCGCCCGGCGACCCCGATCTCTACGATTTTTGGAGCCAGGAGGCCATCATCAAGGGCAGCAACTTTGCCGGTTGGAACAGCCGCAAAGCGAGCGAGAGCCTGGAGTTGGGGCGTCAAACATGGCCGGTAGCAGAAAGACGGCCGTTCTACGATACCTTCCAGCGCTTTTACAACCAGAGTCTACCGGCGTTGACCCTGTACCAACACGTCTATACCTACGCCCTCAGCCCGGCCGTGAACGAAGCGGAAATCGGCCTCATCACTACGCCACGAGACCGCTACAAAACATGGACGCATTGGTTTTTGCTTTACCGCGATGTGGCCGTGCTTTGCCCCGAAGAAACAGGCACAGGGCAGTAAAGAATCTGCCATTCATAAGCAAACCCTCAGCGATATACATCAACCCTCTTTTCCTGGCTGGTAGTTTGTTATAATGGTATGCTGTGATATACATGAATAGTCTGAACATTCTTGTTCGGACATCAAAAAGAGGACGAACATCGAACTTAGCTGTTCGATTCACAAGGAGAAAACATCATGATTGCCGGATGGGAATGGGTCATCATATTGATTATCATTCTGTTGATATTTGGCGTAGGCCGCATCAGCAAATTGGGCAGTGAAATGGGTAAGGGGATTAGCGCTTTTCGTAAAGGCTTGCAAGAAGGCAAGAATGACGAAGAGAGTGTCGAAGAAAGTACGCCCGAAAGCAGTGAAACCAAAGATTAAGGATCGAAGATTAAATGACTTCCCAGAGATCGGAGAGTAGAGATTGCACACGCGACTAATCTCCAATCTCAGTTTCGGATCTTATTTAATTTTCATTGCTACGTTTTATCAGAATTGTCAGATCAAAAGTTCAATTTCTCGGAGAAGTTGAACTTCTAATTGATGAACGGATCACATGGATAGTTTTTTTGGAATCGGCGCGCCAGAATTATTGGTTATTTTGCTGCTGGCTGGCATCGTCATGGGGCCAAAGCGCATTCAGCAAGTAGCTTTTTGGCTGGGCAAAATAACGGCGCAGTTGCAATCGGTTTCGCGCGGTTTTGCCCGGCAGCTAAACGCTGAATTGGCGGCCGTCGATGAAGATGGTGACTTAACAGACGCCTGGAAAGAGGTGCAAGATTTACGCCGCCAGTTAAAAGACCTGAAAACTGAAATAACGGCCGTTGCCACCCAACCCATGGCCGAAGGCAAAAAAGCGGTCAGCGAAGCCAGGCAAACTGTGGAAAACAGCATCCGTCCCCCGCAGCTAAAACAACCTAAAACCAGTCCACCACCTGAGGCTGCGCCTGCCGACAATGGGCAAATAGATGATTTGCAAAGGCAAATAGATGATTTGCCAGGGCAGCCGGATAGTTTGCCCCGGCCGCTTGAAGTGAGCGACGATCCAGAATGAGCAGCGACGTAAGCAGCCGGGAACAAGCTGGCGAAACATTTGAGGAGCTTTCCCTGCTCGACCATCTCAACGAACTGCGCATACGTCTCACCTGGGCGGCCGGCGCGTTGGTGGTAGGCACCGCCATCAGTTTTGTTTTTGCCAAACAAATCCTGCTCTTCTTACTGAAACCATACGGCGGCCAACTGCAAACCTTGCGCCCCACAGAAGGCATTGAAACCTTCTTTAAGGTGGCCCTGGTATCCGGCTTTATTTTGGCAATGCCCTTTATCTTGTACCAGTTTTGGCTTTTTATCTCCCCCGGCTTAACCAAAAACGAGCGGCGTTATGTCTACCTGTTTATTCCGGCGACGCTGGGCATGTTTTTACTGGGCATTCTCTTTGCCTGGTTTGTGCTGGTGCCGGCGGCCGTGACCTTTCTATCCTCGTTCATGCTTGACGTGTTTATGACGGAGTGGACCAGTTCTGAATATATCGGCTTTATTTTGTCGATGCTTTTCTGGCTGGGCTTGAGCTTTCAAATGCCGGTGATCATTTATGTGTTGGCGCGGGTGGGGCTGGTAAATGGGCCGATGCTGCGCGACCAATGGCGCGTGGCCATCGTGGGCGTGGCCGTGTTGGCAGCCGCCATTACCCCTTCCATTGATCCAGTAACAATGCTCCTGACGATGGCCCCCCTGCTGCTGCTCTATCTGTTTAGCATTGGCCTGGCTTTTATGGGCCAACGCCGCTTTGAAGAAAGCATGGCGATTGAGTGATACGGGCGAGATTGGTTCAATCTCCAAGATTGAACCAATCTGAAAAACCGCCTATTTAATGCTGATGGTCGTGCGACCCCGAGAGTTCCAAAAGAAAATCGGTGATCACATCGTTGAATTCATCCATCTGCTCCAGATTGGGCATATGGCCGGCGTGAGCAATCGTGACTAATTTGGCCCCATAAATGGCGTTTTCCATCGCTTTGGCTTCGCTCAAAGGCACAATCTGGTCGTCGGCGCCATGAATGATGAGGGTCGGTACGTCGATTTCGGCCAGAGTCGGCGTGGAATCCGGCCGGTCGCGCATGGCTGCCAAGGCCCCTACCACCCCGTCCACCGAAGCGTCTTCCATCATTTCTTGTACAAACTCCACCACCTCCGGGTCGTTTTTGTAGGTTTGGGGCGAGAGCAGCTTGGGCAGCATAGCGGCAGCCACCACCTCTACCCCTTCCTTTTTAACCCCTTCGGCCGTTTTATCCCGGTTGGCTTTGGCTTCGGCCGTGTCTGGCTTGGCCCGCGTGGAAACGAGGATCAGCCCGGCTACCATCTCCGGGTATTGGCGGAAGAATTCAAAAGCGACGTAGCCGCCCATAGAGTGCCCGCACACCACCACCGGGCGGGTGATGGCCAGGTAATCGAGCAGTCCGGCGCAATCATCGGCCAACATTTCCATGGAATAGGGACCGGCGGTGGCTTCAGAACGGCCGTATCCGCGTAAATCCGGAGCCACAATACGGGCCAGAGAGGCTAAATCTTCAATTTGCGGTTCCCAAAGGGCGCTGTTAAAGGGAAAGCCGTGGATCATCAACAGGCTCAACCCATCGGCGCTGTCAATATAAGCCAGCCCTACATCTTCTATTTCGTCGTCCATTTTTATTCTCCTTCCTCAGGTTCATCACCAAAATCAAACAGTTCGTTGATCGATTGATGTGAATAATTGCGGTAAACGGCTTCGCCAATAATGGAAGATACCGAAAGCACCTTCATGTTAGACGGCCGTTTCTCCGGCGCTAAATAAACGGTGTCTGTAGTAACGATCTCTTCAATCTGGGGAATGGCGGCAATGCGCTCAAAAGCGTTGCCCAGAAAAAGGCCATGTGTACAAATCAGCCGGATCGACTCGATGCCACTTTCCACCAACATTCTACTCAAGCCCACCACCGAGCCACCGGTGGCAATTTCATCGTCGTAAACCAGGGCTGTTTTAAACCCCTTCACCTGCCGCCGAATCAGCCCGCCCACTTCCACCTGGGTATCAGAAATGCGCGTCTTGGCAGCCGAAGCAATGGGCAACCCGAGACTGGCGGCAAAACGACCGGCCGATTCCGCCCGCCCCATATCTGGCGAGACCACCACCGTTACTTCCGGGCTGAAGTTTAACGGCCGTAAATAGTCGGTAAACAAGGCGCGGGCCGTCAGGGGGTCGGTGGGCATACTGAAAAAGCCATGCACCTGGGCCGAATGCAGCGTCATCGTCATGACGTGGGTGGCGCCGGCCGTATTGAGCAAATCCGCGATGAGCCGGGCGGTGATAGAGATGCGCGGCGCATTTTTCTTGTCAGAGCGAGCGTATGAAAAATAGGGGATAATGGCGTGAATCTCAGAGGCCCCGGCGCTTTTGGCAATATCGCACATCATCAGCAGGCTGAGCAAATGATCGCTGACCGGCGGCGTCAGCGATTGCACCAGGTAAACCACACGCCCGCGCACACTGGCCCCCAGTTGAATGAATAAGTTGTCATTGCTGAACTTTGAATAATGGGTTTCATCGAGCGGCACCCCCAGGTAGTCGGCAATTTTTTTAGCCAAAACAGGATTAGAACGGCCGCTGTAAAAGCGAACATCATTGACATCTATCAAAGGCTTTTTTGAACTCATTTCCACTCTCTCCCTATAAATTGAGACCTGATCGGTTCATTGTTGTGTCTTAATAGGAACGCATATTTACCTGACAACCATCTTTGCCGGTAAACTTGTTCCTAATCCTATCAGGTCTAGTTATAAAATGATACCGGCAGCGTCAGAGCCACCTTCAAACGGGCTTTGTATGCCGCCGCCGAAATTTCAACGGCTCCAAAACGGCGCAAATGGTCTGTCATGTACTGCACATCCAGCAGAAAAAAGCCTTTAGCCTGTAAATGCTCCACGAGATACACCAGGGCCACTTTGCTGGCGTCTCGCTGCCGCGAGAACATGCTTTCCCCGGCAAACAGCCCTTTCAGCGCAACGCCGTATAAGCCGCCGACCAATTCGCCATCCTGCCAGGTTTCGACGCTGTGGGCAAAACCCATATGATGTAAGGTTTGATACGCCGTGAAAATATCTTCATTGATCCAGGTCTCTTCGCGGTTGGCGGCCGGGGCGGCGCAGCCGGCCATTACTGCGGCAAAGGCGGTGTCCAGGCGCAGTTCAAACGGATTCTTTTTAAGGGTGCGTTTTAAAGAACGGGGTATATGAAACTCAGTCAGGGGCAAAATGGCCCGTGGCTCCGGATCGTGCCAGTAGAGCTTACCATCTTCATGGGCCATGGGAAACCAGCCCTGGCTGTAAGCAGATAGCAGTAAATCGGGCGGCAGCTGCATGACAATGTTAACGAATGCCTAAAACCAGAAGCGGCATCTAACTTTGTCTGCCCAAAGCATCCAGGAAGCGGATGCTGGTTTCAATGCCCTGGTAAAAGTTGGGCAGGTAAAACCGCTCGTTAGGGGCATGGATTTTGTCGTCGGGCAGGCCAAAGCCCATCAGCACAGTTTCCAGGTCCAGCTGTTTCTGGAATTGACCGACGACGGGGATGGAACCACCCTCGCGCATGAAGATTGGTTCTTTGCCATACGTTTCAGTGTAGGCGGCAACGGCCGCTTTCATGGCCGGAATAGATAAGTCGGTAATGGTGGCCGGGGCGCCGCTCACGGAATGAATGGTGACGGTGACGGTGGGTGGGGCGATGGCTTGCAGGTACTCACGGAAGGCGGCCTCTATCTGCTGCGGGTCCTGGTCGGGAACCAGGCGCATGGAGAGTTTGCAATGGGCGGCGGCGGGCAGCACTGTTTTGCCACCGGGACCGGTATAGCCGCCGATGATGCCATGCACATCCAGGGTGGGCCGGGCGCCCAGCCGTTCTACCAGAGTGTATTCCGGTTCGCCCCAGGTTTGCGGTGCGCCCGTTTCCGCCAACCAGCCCGCTTCATCAAACTGGTATTGGGCCAATGTTTCTCGTTCGGCCGGCGACAGTTCACGCACCTTGTCATAGAAGCCGGGGATGAGGACACGGCCGTTTTCATCTTTCAGCTTGGCGATGATGTGGCCCAGGACGTTGAGCGGGTTGTCGATGCCGCCGCCAAAGCTGCCCGAGTGCAGGTCGCGCCCCGGCCCGGTAATGTCCATGAGGAGGTAACACATGCCGCGCAGCCCGTAAACGATGGAGGGCGTCCCTTTGCCGATCATGGCGGTGTCAGATACCAGGGCTACATCTGCCTGGAGCAGCTCTTTATTTTGGGGGATGAAGGCGTACAAGCTGGCCCCACCGCTCTCCTCCTCCCCTTCCATGATAAATTTGACGTTGACCGGTAAACGGCCGTTTGCCCGCAAATGAGCCTGCACCGCCTTCACATGAATATACGCCTGCCCCTTGTCATCAGAGGCGCCGCGAGCATAGAGATAATTATCACGCACGGTCGGTTCAAAGGGGGGCGTCTGCCAAAGCTCAAAGGGTTCGGCCGGCTGCACATCATAATGGCCGTAAATCAACACGGTGGGCGCCGTTTCACCGGCATGGAGCCAGTCGGCGTAAACCAGGGGATGGCCGGCCGTCTGGATGAGACGCACATTTTCCAGGCCGGCCTCTTTCAGGGAGTCGGCCAACCATTCAGCGGCGGCGCGCACATCGGCGGCGTGTTCTGGTTGGGTGCTAACACTGGGGATACGCAAAAAAGTGACGAGTTCTGCCAGATGCTCTTTCTGGTGGGTTTGCGCATAAGCGAGAGGGGTTGACATAAGTTGCTCCAAAGTTTTTCTGTCTGCGTTCTTTTCTCAGTACGGTATAATTCCGTCCTCAAGCAAGCATTATAACGTACAGGATATTGAATGACGACCCAAATCACAACTGAAAACGACTTATCCCCCCTGGCTTTGCTGGAAAGCCTGCTTTTTGTCTCCAGTGGTCCGGCGCCTCTCTCCCGGCTGGCAAAAGCGTTGGAAATATCGTCGGCGGCCGTACAAACTTTGTTGGCGCAGTTAGAAGACGCGTATCACCAGCGCGGCTTGCGCCTGCAATGGAGCGACAATGCCGTACAGCTCACCACCGCCCCGGAAACCAGCGAGGTCATTGAGCGTTTTCTGGGGTTAGAACTGACGACGCGGCTCAGCCAGGCGGCGTTGGAAGTGCTGGCAATCACCGCCTATATGCAGCCCATCACCCGGCCGCAGATCGATCAAATCCGGGGCGTAAACTCAGATGGGGCGCTGCGCACTTTGTTGAGCAAAGGATTGCTGGAAGAGATAGGACGCCTGGAAACGCCCGGCCGTCCTATTTTATACGGCACCACGCCGGTCTTTTTACAACATTTTGGCCTCAGCGGCCTGGTAGAACTACCGCCGCTGTCTGAGGAAGAAGAGGAATGATGGAGATTGCGGCTTGCGTCTCGCTGCCTACAACAAACCGCTGTAACTGCCCCCATCCACCTGCATCATCAACCCGGTGACATAGCTGGCGGCCGGGGAGACCAAAAACGCCGCCACGTTGCCGAACTCGGCCGGTTCTGCCATGCGTCCCATGGGAATGGCGCTGGTTATTTTGTCCCGTTCGAAATCGGCGGTGGCCCCACTGACGGAAGCGCGGTATTCAAAGATATGGTTGACGCGCTCGGTGGCGGTCCAGCCGGGCAGGATAGAGTTGACGCGAATGTTTTCGGCCGCCAACTCTTGCGAAAGCGCTTTGGTGAGGCCCACCACGCCGGGACGCAAGACATTGGAGAGCAGCAGACCCCCAATTGGCTCCTTGACGGAGATGCTGGTGATGGTGAGAATGCTGGCGGCGGCGCTGTGGCGCAAATGAGGCAGCGCCGCTTTTACCAGGTGAACCACGCTCATCAAGGTCAGGTCGATGGCGTGCTGCCAGGCGTCGAGGCCGGTGGTATCAAACGTACCGCCGGCCGGACCACCGGCATTGGTGATGAGAATGTCCAACCCACCAAAATGAGCGACGACATCGGCCACCAACCTGTCAATTTGGGTTTTGTCGGTGACATCACAAGTGAAAGAGGCAATGCGGGACGCTGAGCCTGCCGAAGTGGCTGTTTCTGACCCAATCTCTGCTTTCAACGCCGCTTCCGCCTCTGCCAATTTCTGCGCTGAACGGCCGCACAAAGCCACCTTTGCCCCTTCCAACGCCAACTGCCGGGCGGCCGCCAATCCCAATCCTGTACTCGACGCCACCACCAACGCTACTTTATCTTGCAAGCCTAAATCCATCGTATACCTCCAACTTTTTTATTATAAAGAAACAAAGACACCAAGAAACAAAGGATTAAAAGCTTTTCTTTGTCCCTTTGTTCCTTCGTGCCTTTGTATTAATTTCTTTTCTACATCACCCGCGACACTTCCATCCAGTTCCCTTCATTCGCGGCGTTAATCGCATCGGCCGAGCCGAGGACGACGACCACGCCATTCTCATTCACCTGCGCCAGCGCCTCGCCGAACGCATGGAAATCTGCGGCGGTGGTAGACAGCACCTCGTCCCGGTACTGCTGCCGCGCTTCGTCCGTCAGGCCAATGAGATGGCGGGAGAGCGCCGTGAACCCTTTGGCGTCGGGCAGTTGATACGCATCGAGGCTACCAATCGTGCCGATGATGGACTTGGTTAGCTCATCTTCATGCAAATCGAGGTTACGCAGGAAATCGGCCGTGCCGTCATAATTTGCCAGCGTCTTTTCCAGGTTCGGGTCACGGTAGGACAGGTAAGTGAAGACGCCGGAATCGCGGTCGAAAGTGGAGAAGCCGCCGTAAGCGCCGCCCTGTACGCGCACCTTTTCCCAGAGGTAGGTCGTGCCCAGGAATTTGCGGATGACGGCGTTGGAGCCGTGCAGTTTGTAGCCCAAGTCGTAGAGGTTGGCGCCTTTGCCCACGTAGTTGACCTGCGCCGGAATCGTCAACCCTTCGCTGGTGTGGTTCAGGGCGGGCGACCAGTTTTCCAGCGCGACCTGGCAGGCCGGCATGGCGGCGATGAAATCGTGCAACTGGGGCTGGAACTGCGCCCAATTCTCGCCGTCCAGGGTGACGTTGCAGATCATGGCATGGCGGTTGAGCAGATGGTGGCGCACCGCTTCCAGTTTTGCCAACACCCCCGGCCAATCGTTGTCTACGTCCTGGCTCAGTTGGCGCAGGAAGAGCAGCTGGGTGACGCCGCCCATTTGTTCATCAGCCCAATCTGCTTCGTTGAATTTTGAGCGTAAACGGCCGTTTACCACCATATGTCCGCCCGGAATCAGCCCCGCCTCTTGCTGCGCCTTCGCTTCCAACACAATCTGGCGGAAACGAGCCTGGTTGTCCAACTTCACCGTCAGCAGCATATCACGCAGGATGTCGAGTAATTCCTGGCTCTGATTTATGGTGGCCTTGCCGCGCAAGAACATCCAGGCGGCGCTGTCGGCGCTGGTCGCTTTGGTTGACGAGAAGTAGGTTGGATGAATGCCGCCCGTTTTGCGCCCAATACGTTGAGACAGTTTGACATAATCCTCAGTTTCCGTGCCTAGTTTCAGCAAAGAGCGGCCGAAGTGCTTGACATAAGGCAGCAGCGCCGCCGGAACTTGCTTGAGATTAAAGCCCACCTCCAGATAAACAATGCCATTGGTAAACAAGTCATGGTATAAAATCGTGCTACCATGCGCTTCGCTTTCGGCAGTGGGAATATCCTTGTTTTCCTTGTCTAAATCTGCCAGCGTCAACATGGGAATTACGGCCAGCGCTTCAGGTGTGTCCGGAGTTTCTTGCCGCACTTTGAGGTCGGCCGTGAGCTGGACAATGGCTTGCAGCTCGGCGGCGCTCATCTCGGCTTTGAGGGCGGCCAGTTTCGCTTTTTCGGCCGCTTCTTTGCGCTGGTTGAGGCTGGCGTCTGGTTCCAGCAGGAGTGTAACGCGGTGAGTGTTATCCAGTAGGTAGGTTTGGATGAGGTCTTGGAAGTAGGTAGGGTTATGGGCGATGTGGGACTTAACGGCCGTTAATGGCGCTTCATATTTCAAAGGAATCAGGGGGTCACGGCCGTAGTTCCAGGTATTCATGGCACGCATCAGCAGCCCCAGGCCACGCGGAAAAGAGCCGGTATTGTTCTCGCGTAAGCTAAACTCGATGCTGTTGAGCGCCGCTTCAATCATATCTGGTTCCAGGCCATCGGCCGCCAGTTGGTTCAAAGTATCGTAAACCAGGGTTTCCACTTTATCAGCATCCTCTTTGCGAATGCCTTTCATGCCCACGCTAAACGTCATCTGGCGCAAGGATGTAGACAGGCCGCTGCCCGTCAAATCTTCGCCCAGCCCGGAGTCAATCAACGCTTTACGCAGCGGCGAAGCTTGTGTGCCCACCAGGGCATGGGACAAAATGCTCAGGCTCCACACCAATTCCGTATCGGCCGCTTCCGGCAGCATCCAGCTGATATCGACCATCGCTTTGTTGCCCGTCTCCTCCCCTTCCTCGACGCTGTAGGGGAAAGTGAACCGTTTAGGCGCGGTGAATGGTTCTTGCAAAGCGATGCGTGAATCGACGTCCAACATCTCAAACTCACTCAAATAGCTGTCTAAAATGCGCAGCCGGTCTTCAATATCATCATCGCCGTAGAAGAAGATGCGGGAATTGGAAGGATGGTAATAAGTATCGTGGAAGGTTTTGAACTGCTCGTAGGTCAGGTCGGGAATCACTTCCGGGTCGCCGCCAGAATCGACGCCGTAAGGCGTGTCGGGGAACAAGGTTTGCTGACCGTAGCGGTACAGCACATTGTCAGGCGAGGAGTACGCCCCCTTCATTTCATTGAAGACGACGCCTTTATAGACCAGCGGCTCGTCCACGTCTTCCAGTTCATAATGCCATCCTTCTTGCTGGAGATGGAACGGCGTAATCAGCGGATGCAGGGCGGCGTCCAGGTAGACATCAACCAGGTTATAAAAATCCTGGGTGTTGGTGCTGGCGACGGGGTAGTAGGTGCGATCCGGAGCGGTGAAGGCGTTGACGAAGGTAGAAAGTGAGCCTTTGAGCAGTTCTACAAACGGCTCCTTCACCGGATACTTGCGCGACCCGCCCAAAACGCAATGTTCCATGATGTGGGGGACGCCGGTGGAATCGCCTGGCGGGGTGCGAAAGGTGATGGCAAAGACTTTGTTTTCGTCGTCGTTGCTCAGGGAGAGCAGTTCCGCGCCTGTTTTTTCGTGCCGCCAGATTTGGGCGTCGGTGTTGAGTTCGTCGATGTGTTCTTCGCGAAGCAATTCAAAGCCGTGGCTGTTCATGGATGGGTTTCCTCTTTGTTTTAGATTCGTGGTGCGTAAGTTTATAAAGCAAAATTGATCAGTAACGGCCGTTATTGTAATACCGAATGAGACGGAAGTTAAACGCGCCATTCAATTTCTAACGATTATCTGTTTCCGTATCAACTTTGCCCATCTTGCCTAATTCTCTCATTAGACTGTGTATACTCTTTCCAATGAGGCGAAAGTTTTCCATTCTGCAGGATACTCGCGGTTTTTTATGCATCAGAAAAATTTCTCATGAAAGCTAATCCTCCAAAAAATCCCCAATCATGCTAACAGACCATACAAAACCAATTCTTTACTACCGATTGCTTCTACATATATGTTAGGCTACAAATTGTGCCGGTGATAACGCCACATGAGAAAACTCGTCCAAGATCTTTTTATCAGAAGTTACCAACGGTACAGCTAATTCCTGAGCTAATGCCACAAACTCGCAATCATAAGCTGAACAATTGCTAATGCTGGCAAGTTGCAAGATTTCATGCGTGGGAATATGAAACTCATTGTTATACATCATCATTTGAGCCGCTTCATTAAGTTGCAAAAGCTGGGGCAATGTCAGTAACCCCTTACGCAAATAGAGCAAGCTGGTATTGCGGAATTCACTTCGCCACAGGTATGGTGCTGTCCACACAAAATCTTTTGCATACACTTGTGCCGCCAATTCTGTGTATTCACCAGAAACATGAAAATAGACAATTAGATTGGTATCAGCGACGATCATGGTCGCCCTTCATTCTTCGCTTGATTCAACTCATCTTCGGTTAGAAAATAGTCGGCCGTCATTTCCCGCAAACGTTTTGCCTGCATTTCAATGTCTTGTGGCTCTGGTTTATAGCTACGAAAGGTATGTTCAATGAGCAAGATAATCTCACTGTTGATGCTGCGACGATTTCGAGCAGCCCGACGTTTTAATTCGTCGTACAAATCATCTGGAATATTTTTGATGGTTACGGTTGCCATTTTTCACCTCATGAATATACAACAACCAGTATGGAACCATTTTGCAACCATGTCAACTAGAAACGGCCGTTTCTTCCACTAAATCAGTAATTTTCCAATAAGGGCTGAGCCGGGCTTCGACAGGCTCAACCCTCGTCGTATGAGACTCACTTCCCATCCAGGAAATTCTGCAAAATGCGCTTGCCATGTTCCGTGAGGATGCTCTCAGGATGGAACTGCACCCCCACCACCGGATACTCGTCGTGGCTCATGCCCATCACTTCGCCTTCGCTGGTAAACGCCGTCACCTTCAAATGTGCCGGCAGCGGCTCTTCCACGATGAGCGAATGGTAGCGCGTGGCGTTAAAGGGGCTGGGCACACCGGCAAACAACCCTTTGCCATTGTGGTACACTGGCGACACTTTGCCGTGCATCAATCGCTCCGCCCGAATCACATTGCCGCCAAACACTTCACCCATGCACTGATGACCCAGGCAAACGCCCAAAATCGGCGTCGTCGGGCCAAGTTCACGGATGACCTCGTTGGAAATGCCGCCATCGCCAGGTACGCCAGGCCCTGGGCTGATGACGATATGGCCGGGTTTGAGCGCTTTAATCTCGTCCAGCGTCACCTGATCATTGCGAAACACCACAACTTCCTGCCCCAATTCGCCAAAATATTGCACCAGGTTATAGGTAAATGAATCGTAGTTATCAATTATAACAAGCATTATATTCTCTCCATTTTCAACCGCAGAGAACACAGAAAAAAAACTCCCCGTTTTCTGCGCTCTCTACGGTACTTCACTCTAGCGGCACGAGCAACAGGTTGATTTGCGCAGGCGCATTGTTTATCTCTCTCACGGTAACGGTGTAGCGAGTAGTTTCTAACGGTAGCACAAAGGCGGCTTCGGCGGAACCGGGACCGCCGTAGTTGGCCTCGGCGATGGGCTGGCCGTCAGTGGTAGTGATGGTGAAGCCAATGTCGCTCTGGTCAACGGGATCGACGAAGATGAGGACGGGACGGCCGCCACGCGATTCCACCTGAAACGGGGCAGTGGTTCCTGCGGCCAGGGTCACGTTGGGCTGATGGACGGCGCCCGGCACGGCTTGGGCGGCGTCGTAGAGGTAGAGCGTATAGTCGCCGCTGGCTTCACTTTTATTGCGCACGATGAGGTCAAAACGGCCGTTTTCATCCGCCGTAAATACCAAAACCTCAGGCCCACCCGGTCCACTAAAATTGGCCTCAGCCCCCGCAACGGCCAACATCAAGTCAATCTCATCGGCCGTTTCAGCGAAGATGAAGCGAGGCATGAACTCCACGCCGTCGATGAGATAGCTCTCTTCGCCGCCAGCCGCCAACGTACCAGACACTTTCTGCCCAGGCGCAAACAGTTCACCACTAACGACGGTCACAGGAACGGCCGTTTTGGTTTCAGCCATTGCAGCGGTCGGTTCTGCGGGGGAAACGGTTGTTTCTACCACGATGGCGGTGGGCAAAACGGCCGTTGTCGCCTCACCGGTAGCCATTTCCAGCGGAACGGCCGTTGCCCCACCCACCGGCGCCAATGTAATGGTCGGAACCGGGGTCGGTTCAGGCGTGGGCGTAGAGAGCAGCCCACACGCCAATGATGTGGTTATCAGCGCTAAAATCAGGAATAGAAACGGCCGTTTTTCCATAAAATACCTTCTTTCACTAACCTAAAAAATTTGTTTGCGGATCTAATGTCTGGAAAAGGATAGAAAGTGGTCTTACCACCGGGTTCTGTTGTTTGCACACGGCTACCGTCAGTATCATAGCTAAAGGTGGTCGTATTGCCACCAACCGCCACCTGGCTCATCTGACTTTCCCCTTGTCAAAATAACAAACAATAAAAGATGAGCAAACCAATTATACACAAGTCAGCCAGTTATGATCTGCAAATGACCTGCAAATCAGCTGCAAAACAGGCCCCATTCATTGGCTGCATCCGCGCCACCCTTACCCCCTGCTCTGGCGCGGTCTTCCGCCTGCTGTTGCGGTCGCTGCCGGCGACTGTGGCCGGTGTTATCACCGAGCCACAGCCCACTTGCTAATCCCAGATATGGTTGGTGGGAAACGGCCGTTTCCCATTCTCCCTTTTCAATTTTCCAGTCTACCACAAAACCCCGCCGCCCCACCTGCAAACTTGGGACAGAACGGCCGTTTCCAATCACCATTAAGCATTTACCGATAACCATTTACCATTCAAACGGCCGTTTCCCCCGCTACCCCAACTGCCAAAATAACACGGAGAGCCACAGAGCAGACACGGAGTTTCACGGAGTTTTTTCCTCTGTGGTTCTCCGTGCTTACTCCGTGTTCTCTGTGTAACTGTTTTTTGCCATTTCTCCTCTGGTTTTCCTGTGTGCTATAATCTTTTCATGGAGAGATTCAATGCCGACAGCGTTGATTGATGGATACAAATTTCGCTTTTATTCATCTGACATTTATGAGCCGCCGCATGTTCATGTCATAAAAGCGGAAAATGTGGTGAAGATTTGGTTGCAGCCTATTTCGATTCAGAAAATAATGGCTACAATCCCGCCGAATTAAACAAGATTTTGCGGTTAACGCGGCAGCACCAAGATAGACTTTTGGAGATGTGGAATGATTACTTCAGCCAATAATATTGTTGAACAGGTGTCGGCGACAGATGTGGCGTTTACTGACAATACTTTACACGTTACCTTAAACGATGGCCGTATAATCAGTATCCCTATGGAAAAAATCTCCTGGTTGCAATGGCTTATTGAAGCGCCTGATTCAAAGCGTGAAAATTGGAGCATTGAACCCGGTGGATTTGCCATTTATTGGGATGACCTGGATGATGGCGTAGAAATCGAACATCTTCTGGCATTGGATAAACTGGCATAACGGCCGTTTTAACAGCCAACAGAATGCGCTCACTCGCTCTGGCCGCATCTCAGTCCCGAAGGGCTACTCTGTGACCGAGCCATACCCGCTTGCTAGTCACCAACCCGTCAGCCAAACGGCCGTTTCCCATTCTCCCTTTTCAATTTTCCAGTCTACCACAAAACCCCGCCGCCCCACCTTGCAAATCGCTTCAAAACACCTGCAAAATTAGCGCAGAACGGCCGTTGCCCCCCGACTGCCACATCATTGGAGAATGGCAAGCGGGGTGTGGTACGGTGATGACACCGGTCACAGCAAACCGGGCTAGAATATCCCGCCCCAGCAGGGGTACATTTACCCAGCAGGGTGGTTCACACTGCTACTGTCTATATCTAGTATCTGTCAATACCTCAACGATGTCCTCATTCATAATGGCATCAATTTTGTCTACACCAACAACACGCTTCCATTTCTCTGTACCATACCCCCAACTTTCCCATTCCTTAACATTTTCTTCGGTATCTGTTAAATAGGCTTTTAAACGAATGAGGCGATATGTCATATAGTCCCACTTTTGTGTGAACGTAACTAATGGCAAATAGCACGATTTGATAGGCACATCCCGTGTTTTGACATAGCTCAAGTCATACTTCACTGTTTTCCCTTCGGGAGTAAAAGAAATAAAATGACCAGATAAAGGTAAATATTCTTCAGATGCCTTACCCTCTAGTAAGCCAGGCGTATCAACATGGACTACGAGTATTTCCTCCATATAAGCTTTTCCTAGACGCTCTTCTCCTTTATATAAAATGGAGATTGCACCATCCATTGTAGGTAAATAATAATCTTTAGAATTCGCCATCTCTTTGATATGTGGCAATTGCTGGGCAATGGCATATTCACTGTAAAACTTGCCTTGCATATAAAGATAGAAGGAAATATTCAGTTCTTCATAAACAGTCATTGAATGTCCTTTATGGAAATGGTGTAAATTCCACAATATGTCCAGTAAGCGCATTATGATCTCTAGGTCCGCCGACCACAACTTTATACCGATTACCGTTAACTGTGCCAACGTACCGATAAGAACCTGATCTGAGTAATGTTCGAGAACTATAACCGTTTTGTATCGTTTGTTGAGCCAAATCAGCAACTTCATCAACACTTAAGCTTGCATCTAGGGCTGAGTTCATTCTCTTTATATCACCTTGCCAATAATTAGGATGATGACGACCAAGAATATGCTCCATGCCATCTCTTGAAAGGTGAAAACCTTCTCCATTTATGCTAAAGGTTCTTGGATTAAAATTATCAATAGCCTCTGCTAAAATTCTAGGCTTTACGGGGGCGAATCTTGCGAGATCATCACCATACCGTGCAACCCCTTCAACAATTTCACCACCCGCACCTCGTAAAGTACGTGCTGAGCCAGGCAAGATTGCCATTCCAGCAATAGTCCCTGCCTGCGCCCATTGACCCTTAGAAACCGATATGCCAAAATCGTAAACATCAACGGCGTCTCCTACTCCTGGTAATAATGAAGCTAACGTCACTGCCCCTTTACCCAGTGATTTCAAAGCTTGTACAGCTTCATCTCTGGTAAGAATCGGCAATCGCACATCTGGCCCGCCGCCCCCGCCATCAATTTCGATCTCTCGATGGCCCGTCGGATCGATAAAACCAAGAGGGTTGTTTCTGACATAGGCGAAACGGTTGAAAGATTGCGGCGAAGTTGGCTGCGGCACCAGCGTATCGGCCGAGATGAACCGGTTAATATAAGGCACGTAGAAACGAGCATTGTAGTAGATTAACCCCAGGCTGTTATTGTGCTTTTGGCCGGTAAAGCCACGGTCGGTGATTGAGGGGTTGGTTGTGGGCGTGGTGCGGTAAGCACCAAAGGGCAGGTAACGGGCATCGCTGCCACTTATTTTGCTACCGCTGCTGTTGCTCATGACGCTGCTGCTGCCCAAATGGTCGTTAGATAGATAGTAAAGTGTATTGCTGCCGCCCACAATTTGTACCCGAATGGCTACGGCTTGCCCAGCAATGGCGTAAGTGCTGCGCCGCGTGGTGGTAGTAGCCCCGTTGACTTCTTCTTCGTAGCCAGAGAAGGGGTAGTAGGTGGTTTTGCCGCTACCGTTGTTGACGACAGAGACCAGTTCATTTTTCTCTATTGAAGTTCTGGCTGAAATCGTTGACTGTGCCGCTGGCGTCTCGCAAGGTCATGT
>CAZXVH010000089.1:13973-21975 GCA_964643965.1 uncultured Ardenticatenaceae bacterium | reverse complement strand
GTTAGGACGGCATAAGTCGCAGTTCACAGATGGAGTCTAGGAATCAATGTCAACAGATTATCATCAATCCTATCTCGGTCAACTTCGCCAACTGATTGGGAAACTCAAAATCTTTGCCATCGCTGCCAGAGCTATTATTCAGGATGAAGACGGCCGTATTCTACTTGTTCGTAGAAGTGACAATGGGGTTTGGGTTATGCCAGCAGGTAGTATTGAGTTAGAAGAATCCATTCTTGACTGTGTTAAACGTGAAGTATTTGAAGAAACGGGGCTTAAAGTTCTTTCTGCCTATCCCATCACTATATACTCAGAACCTCGATTTTCCTTTGTCACTGCCTATGGTGATCCTTATCAAATGTTTACGACAGTTTTTGTCATTGACGAATGGTCGGGCGATTTACAGACAAAGACGAATGAAACAACCAATGCACGATTTTTTGCCTTGGATAATTTGCCTGATATTCCAGACTTTTACTATGAAACCATCGCCGACTTGCAGTCCTACCGGAAACATGGTCAATTCATCCTTAAGTAAATCATGTATAATGGTAAAAAACGATACGTGAGGAAAACCATGAAAATTCACGAACTTGTTGTCGAGATGAAAATGCTTGAACGACGGTTAACTTTATATGAAGAAAAATATGGCATTTTAAGCGAGAACTTCTACCAAGCACTTATGAGTGGACAACTTGAGCAGTATGACGAATTTGATGAAACTCGTGCAGATTTCAGTAGATGGAAAGGGATTTACGAAACGTGGCGGCGGCGCAAGCAAAAATATGATGCCCAAATCCAAAAGCAAAACATTGTAGATTCTCTACGCTTCCAACCTGCTTACTGATTATGGCAGATAATCTGCTTGGCTCACTTGCTAACTACAGCCAGTTTTTAGCAAAGCTATTTAATCGGCCAGATGTGATCCGCTCCACGATAACCGTTTGGTCTGCGAGTCCCTATACCGGCATTGCCGAAGGGGAACTGTTCTTTACCAGTGGATTCCGCTTAAGAATGCGTGAAGAAATCGATTTTGATGATAAGCTTATAACGTCGTATGGATACGAGACCTATCAAGAAGCAGAGAAGTTGTATTGGTACGATGACTTTCCACATCCAAATGATCCGACGTTGGCGTCAACGCATCCGCACCATAAGCATGTGCCACCAAATATCAAGCGAAATCGTATCCCCGCACCAGGTTTAACATTCACAAGACCTAATTTGCCACAAATCATTGAAGAGATAGAAGAATTAATTGCCCGTTACAAAACCGATGAGTCGTAATTTACCAAAGTGATGATGGCGAGACACAAAGTCTACCTGCCTTGCACCATAAATTATCAACGCTTACCGTCAATGCAAAAGTTCTGTGCTATGCTAAAGGCTTTGGTCAATGTTAGTCGGGCTGATTGGGTCAGGTTTTGGTCAAATGCCGCCCAACATCGCGTGCAGCCGACCTGCGAGATCGATCTTTTTTGAAAGGTTTTGGTAAATTCGTCAGTTATTGGCTCACCCTCGCAGGCGGCTGAAGCAGGCGTTAAAACGATTTTTTACACAATGAATCTCCATAAATCCCCGCTGTCCGGTTAAAACCAGGGTGATCACAAGTATAGGTGTTTGTCGGTTGGCTGCTAAAGCAAAACGGCCGTTTTCACCAGAGCAATCACATATCCAGTGCCAGGGAATAAAAAAACCGGACTCCTTTCAAGAATCCGGCTTTCTGACACATCACGCATTACGCTTTCAAGAAATTGCGCAGCACCGTGTGCAAAATGCCGCCGTTGCGATAGTAATCCACTTCCACAGGCGTATCAATGCGGCAAACGGTGTCGAAAATGATTTCCGTGCCATCGGCTTTGACCGCTTTAACGGTGATGGTTTGCCCTGGCTTCACGTCGTTGGTGAGGTTGAGGGTGGAGAATGTTTCCGTGCCATCCAGACCGAGAGAAACGGCCGTTTCCCCCTCTCTATATTGCAGTGGCAGCACCCCCATACCCACCAGGTTGCTGCGGTGGATGCGCTCGTAGCTTTCAGCGATGACCATCTTCACGCCCAGCAGATAGACGCCTTTGGCCGCCCAGTCGCGGGAACTGCCCATGCCGTAATCCTGGCCGGTGAGAATCACCAGCGGTACGCCGCTATCTTTGTAATGCAGGGAAGCGTCAAAGATGCTCATGACGTCGCCGGTGGGCAGATAGGTTGTCCAACTGCCTTCCGTGCCCGGGGCCAACTGGTTGCGCATGCGCACATTGGCGAAGGTGCCGCGAGTCATGATACGGTCGTTGCCGCGCCGTGAGCCGTAGGAGTTAAAGTACTGCGGCGGGACATCACGTTCCAACAGATATTGGCCGGCCGGGCTTTTGATGGCGATGTTACCGGCCGGGGAGATGTGGTCGGTGGTCACGGAATCGCCGGCTTTGACCAGCACCCGCGCGTTTTCGATGTTACGGATCGGCTCGATCTCAGCGGTGAGTTCGGTGAAGAAGGGGGGTTCCTGGATGTAGGTAGACTCTTCGTCCCACTGGTATAGTTCTCCCCCACTGACCGGGATTTCGTTCCACTGTTCATTGCCGTCCCAGACGTTGGCGTACTGCTCGTTAAACATTTCTGGAGAGAGGGAGTTGGCAACGGCCGTTTTGATTTCCGCGCTGGTGGGCCAGATGTCACGTAAGTAGACAGGTTCATCTTGCCGGTCATAGCCGAGGGGATCGTTGATGAGGTCGATGTCTGTGGTGCCGGCCAGGGCATAGGCCACCACCAGCGGCGGCGAGGCCAGGTAATTGGTCTTGGTCAGCGGGCTGATGCGCCCTTCAAAGTTGCGGTTGCCGCTGAGGACGGCCGAGGTCACGATGTCGCCTTCTTTGATGGCGTTGGCTACCGGTTCGGGCAGCGGGCCGGAGTTGCCGATGCAGGTGGTGCAGCCAAAACCGACGATGTGGAAACCGAGCGCTTCCAGCGGCTCGAGGAGGTTGGCTTTTTGCAGGTAATCTTCCACCACGCGGGAGCCGGGAGCCAGACTGGTTTTGACGAAAGGTTTGACGCTTAATCCTCGTTCGACCGCTTTTTTGGCCACCAACCCGGCGCCGACCATGACAGTGGGGTTGGAGGTGTTGGTGCAGGAGGTGATGGCGGCAATAACCACCGACCCGTGTGAGATTTCTGTGGCGGGTGTGCCGTTTGTGGCAGCGACAACGGCCGTCTTCCCTAAATCTTCTTCTGCCAGACCAACACCCATGGGGCCAACGGGGGCCAGCAACGTTTTGGTATACTGCTCCTTCATATCTACCAGGAGGATACGGTCTTGCGGCCGTTTAGGGCCGGCCAGGCTGGTCTGCACCGTGCCTAAATCCAGTTCGACGGTATCGGTGTAGAGCGGGTCTACCATATCATCGGTGCGGAAGAGACCTTGCGCTTTGGTGTAGGTTTCCACTAATTTGACCTGTTCTTCAGAACGGCCGGTATTGCGCAAATAGTTGAGCGTCTCCGCATCCACGGGGAAGAAACCCACCGTCGCCCCATATTCGGGACACATATTGGCGATGGTGGCCCGGTCGGCCAGGGTCATGTTGCTCAGGCCGGGGCCGTAAAATTCCACAAATTTGCCCACCACGCCCTTTTTACGCAGCATCTCCGTGACGATCAGCACCAGGTCGGTGGCAGTAGCTCCTTCCGGCAGACTACCGGTGAGCTTGACGCCGATCACGTCTGGTGTGAGCATGTAGACGGCCTGGCCGAGCATGACGGCTTCCGCTTCAATGCCGCCCACGCCCCAGGCCACCACGCCCAGGCCGTTGATCATGGTGGTGTGGGAATCGGTGCCCACCAGGCTGTCGGGGAAGGCCACCACGTCGTTGCCTTCTGGCTTGGTCATGACCACGGAGGCCAGATATTCCAGGTTGACTTGATGCACGATGCCGGTGGCGGGGGGCACGACGCGGAAGTTTTTAAAGGCTTCTTGGCCCCATTTGAGGAATTCGTACCGCTCCCGGTTGCGCACAAATTCGCGCTCCACGTTGAAGAAGAGGGCGGCTCTGGAGCCGAACTGATCCACCTGTACCGAGTGATCGATGACCAGATCGACGGGTACCTGTGGGTTGATTTTCTTGGGATCGCCGCCCAAACGGGCCATGGCGGAACGCAGCGCCGCCAAATCGACAACGGCCGGGACGCCGGTGAAGTCTTGCAGGATGACGCGGCCGGGTTTAAAGGGCAGTTCGTCTTTGACAGGGTTGGGCGCATACCATTTTGCCAGTTTTTCTACATCTTCGGGCATGACTTCGTAGCCGTCGCAGGTGCGCAGCAGGGCTTCGAGAAGCACTTTAATGGAGAAGGGCAGGCGGCTGACATCGCCTAATTTGTCCAGGCGATAGTAGAAGTAATCTGTGCCAGGCAGGGGGGCGCGAGCGCCGAAATGATCAAATAGTTGGGTCATGGTGTACTCTCCTTGAAATGCTGAACGATGAACGATGCGTGATGAATTTTCTTATCACGCATCGTTCTGAGTTTGTTAATGGTTTGTAAAGCTCCCGTGTGTGGTTTTATTATAGCGGAAAGTGGGAATGGGGAAACGGCCGTTTCTCGCCAGAAGTTCAACTTTTCAAAAAAGTTGAACTTCTCCATCTAGCGTAACGGCCGTTATGTCTGAGAATTTGCCTGCTGGTTAAGTTCAATATATCGTTGGCGGCATGATTCGATAGAACTTCCCCTATGAGCGGGGAAAATGCCGATGAATGAAGAGCGTAGCGCCGTCTTCCAGACGGCACAGGGCGGACAGGCTGTCCGCGCTCCCAGGTGTGAAGGAGGACTTTTATGGTTAGCGCAGTGGTTTTGTTAAATATAGAGCCGGGCCAGGTGAATGAAGTCGGCAGCAGGCTGGCGGAACTGGCCGGCATTAGCGAAGTGTTTTCGGTAGGCGGCCGTTTTGATTTAGTGGCTGTCATTCGCGTAAAAAATAACGAGGAACTGGCCGAATTGGTCACAGATAAGATGCACGGTGTGGCCGGCATCACCAACTCGGAAACGTTGATTGCTTTCAAAGTTTTTTCTGAGCATGATTTGGAAGCGATGTTCTCGATTGGGCTGTAGTTGAATCTATACTTGCAGCAGTCATAAGTTGATATGTTACCCAGATGTGGACACAGCGAATATAACTTTTAAGACACGGATTCATAGACAGATTACACGGATATTTATAACCGTTTATCCGTATTTTCCGTTTTTAACCGCGTCTCTTTTTTCGGCGACGCCATGCCGGATACTCGAAATCCCCTATAGATTTGAGAGAGGACTTGTCACATGATTCAAGAATGGCCCCGTATGTGGCGGCGTGAATTCGCCGGTTATGATCGGGAAAAGTTACAAAAAGATGTATTGGCTGGTATTACGGTGGCTGCCGTCGCGCTGCCTTTGGCATTGGCGTTTGGCGTTGCTTCTGGGGCTGATGCGGGGGCGGGATTGGTAACGGCCGTTTTGGCCGGTCTCGTTATTGGGCTGCTTGGCGGAGCGCCCTACCAAATTTCCGGCCCGACCGGAGCCATGTCCGCTATTTTGATTGTACTGGTTAGCCGTTATGGGCTGCAAGGGATGTGGGTGGCAAGCTTAATGGCTGGCATCATGCTGACGCTGTTAGGCATCTTTCGCCTGGGGCGTGTTGTCGCCCTTATTCCGGCGCCCGTCATCGCTGGTTTCACCAGTGGCATCGCCATCATCATTGCCTTTGGGCAGCTAGACAACTTTTTGGGGATTGAAGCCCCGGCAGCGGAAAATGTGATTGAAAAGATGCGTTACTATGTTGAAAACGGCATTTCACCCAACCCAGAAGCGATTATTCTGGCGCTGCTGGTTATGGCGACCATGATTATTTGGCCCCGTTTTAAAATGGGGCAGCGACTGCCCGGCTCTTTGGTTGGCATCATTTTGGCCACGCTAATCGTCGTGATTGGTCATTGGGAAGTGCCTATTATTGGTGAAATCCCGCGTACCATCTTGCTGGAGGACCGGCTCAGTTTCAGCCAGATTCCCTGGGGTGATATAAACAATCTGTTTCTGCCTGCGATGTCGATTGCCGCTTTGGGCGCCATTGAAAGCTTGTTGTGTGGCGCAGTGGCCGGGAATATGACCGGGATTCGACTTAACAACAATCTGGAATTGGTTGCTCAGGGAGTGGGCAACATGATCATCCCGTTCTTTGGTGGCGTACCCGCTACGGCCGCTATCGCCCGTACCAGTGTCAATATTAAAAGCGGTGGCGTCACGCGCCTGGTTCCGATTTTTCATGGCGTTGTGCTGATGCTGGTGGCGCTTTTACTGGCTGGCATGATCAGGCAGATACCATTGTCGGCATTGGCAGGGGTGCTGATGGTGACAGCGTGGCGTATGAATGAATGGCATTCTATCAACTTTTATTTTAGTCACCGTTTAAAACATGCCATCCTCGCTTTTTCGATCACGTTGATTGCGACGGTGTTGCTGGACTTAACGCAGGCTATTCTAATTGGCTTTGGCATCAGCACTCTGATTTTTATGGCGCAGATGAGCGAACTACAAATTTCGCGTAAACCAGTGGATAGGGCACGATTGGCGGCTGCCGGTCAAAAAGTGACGCATTCAGGTGAGAATATTGCTGTTTATTACCTCGGTGGCCCTCTCTTTTTTGCGGCAGCGCGGAGTTTGTTGGAATATGTGGAAAGCCATGATGCGGCGACGACAACTTTGATTTTTTCTATTCGTGGGGTGCCGCTGATTGATGCGACGGGTGTTGAGGTGATCCGTGAACTGTTGCACCGCCAACGTGAGGGAGGGGGTGATTTGCTTCTCACCTCTATGGATGATCGTGTGCGGCAGTTGTTGGATCGGGCGGGTGTGTTGGCGGAATTGGGATCGGATCATGTCTTTTGGAGCGCCGATAAGGCGATTGCCTCGTTAGGGGGGTCGCTGGAGGATGATATGACGACGGCCGTTACCCAACCATCGATCACAGAAGGTATTTTACGCGCTCCGTTTGCTGAAAAAATGCCAAAACGGTCTGATATCGCGCCGAGAGAACCGCTCGATCAACCCATCCATGAAGTGATGCGCACAGAAGTGATTTCCGTTTCCCCTGATACGCCTACGCATGAGATTGTGGCGCTCTTACTGCAAAAAGGGTATCGCAGTTTGCCGGTGGTGGCTGAGAACGGCCGTTTGCTGGGTATCATCACAGACGGAGATCTGTTGCGACGGGTGGGGGTGAGTACCCGGCTGAATGGCGCCACGACTGATTGGCAAGAGCAGTTTGCCGCCCTGTCCCAACAAGCAGCGACCGGTGCAAGCCTGATGACGGCGCCCGTTATCACCATCAATCCGACCGATTCTCTTCATCAGGCTGTGCAAAAAATGACAAGCCATCATCTAAAGCGGCTGCCGGTGGTGGCGGAAGATGGCTACCTGGTTGGTTGGATTAGCCGGGTGGATATTTTGCGACTGCTTGACCGGGAACGGCCGTTGTCTAAATCACCAGCCGAAGGGTCAGAACCAGTTGTCGCCCCACGGCACAGCGCCCCAATTGCGGATATGATGTATCAAGATGTGCCCACTGTTTCACCACAAGCCAAACTGGAAAAAATTGTACAGGCGTTAGAGAAAAACCGTCGTCGCCGGGCTGTGGTGGTAGACAGTAATCAGCAAGTGCTGGGTATCATTACGGATGGTGATTTACTGCGGCGGATACAACCTGCGGCGCGTTCTGGCTTATTGGCTCGTTTACAAGGCATTTTGTCTGAACCGCGAGATGGTTATCAATTGGTGGCAGCAGAAACGGCAGAAACGTTGATGTCTGTGCCGGTCATTACCATTTCAATTGATGAGGATCCAGAAACGGCATTGTCCCTCATGCTGAAGCATGGTATTAAACGGCTGCCGGTGGTGGCTGAAGATGGCCGCTTGCTTGGACTTTTAGGACGGGATGATCTGCTTGGCGGTCTCGTCTCCAATGACTGATGTCATCCGTGATTCAAAGAAAATG
>CAZXVH010000089.1:0-13873 GCA_964643965.1 uncultured Ardenticatenaceae bacterium | reverse complement strand
GATTGGCTGTTGGGCACGGTGGGCATCATGAACTGGCGACCCCGCTTTTTCAATGCGGCGCTGGGCTATGATCTGCAAAAGCGATTTTGGCGGCAGGGGATCATGTGTGAGGCGTTAACGGCCGTTCTCGATTACGCCTTTACCACCATGCAGATGAATCGGTTGGAAGCGTTTGTGATGCCTCAAAATAAACCATCCAGTCACCTGTTGGAAAAATTAGGTTTCCAGAATGAAGGCTTAATGCGTGAATATGGTTACTGGCGCGGCGGCTTTCATGATTTGGAATTATATTCCTTATTAAAAGGAGATTGGAGGACAAAATTTTAAAACGGGGCCTGTGGATTTCTCTTTTCGTCATGTTTTTCTATATTGTGAGTTACGCTGGTATTCAACATTCCATTGATGAATTGGCTACCGTTTCCCTTACAGAATCAATTTTGCATGGCAAGCGGGATGTTAACCGGATGGAATGGGAGCAAGAACGGCGCCCACCGCAAAACACCTATGGTGTGGATGGCAATCTTTACTCTAAAAAAGGGGTAGGAACTGCCTTCGCTATTTTGCCGCTTTTTTATATCGGCAAGTATTGGCAAGCCCTGGGAGCCGTGCAGCTTGCTTTTTTGACGACGGCGCTGGTAACGGCCGTTACTGTGCTAATTTTCTATCTGACGGCGCGAGCTCTGGCATATTCACAAACTGTTTCAACGGTCGCTGCGCTGGCATTGGGATTGGGGACATTGCTCTGGCCCTATGCGCAAATGCTCTTTGGTGAGCCGCTTGCTGCTTTAGGGGTAGCCCTGGCTTTATTAGCCATTGCCGGTTTATGGCGCTCTTTACAATGGCAATGGTTCTTTTTATGTGGCGTCGGGAGCGCCATGCTCGTTTTATCACGCACCGCAAACGTTCTTTTAGTAATCCCCTTCATGGTGGCGTTAGCCTACCGCACCTGGCTAGATTGGCGGTGTCAGCAAAATTGGCGACAGCTATTAACCTTTGCTCTTGCTTATGGTCTACCTTTTGGTATGCCTGTATTGGCTTTGATTTTGTATAATTACGTATCCTTTGGCACTTTCTTTTCTTTTCCGACAGCAGAGGGGGAAGCCTTTACGACCCCCATTTGGATTGGGGTGTCGGGGCAATTGTGGAGCAGTGGCAAAGGGCTTGTTTTCTATGTCCCCCTTGCTTTCATGATTTTTCTTAGCATTGTCGTTGATTTGCAGAAAATGAAAAACCCGATTTACTTAACGGCTTTTTTCGTTATCTTAATTCCCGTATTGTTTTATGGCAAATGGTATGACTGGCCCGGTGGCAAAGCCTGGGGACCGCGTTTCCTTGTGCCGACGATGCCAGCCTTGGTTTTATTATGCTTGCCTACTATCAATTGGCTGAGTGCGTCTCGCCCCAAATGGAGACGAATCTTGTTGGCTGCCTGGTTGCTTTCATCATTTTTGGCACAATTGCCTGGCGTTTTGGTCAACTTTGATTATCAAGAGATTTTAGACGGCAAAGCGGGAGCAACCTATCAAGATTTGTTGTGGAACTGGTCTTTTTCGCCCCTGCTTACTTACTGGGACAAAATATTCACTGGTTCTGCCAATCCGGTATGGCTTCATTCTTTTTTTTGGGAAAATTCAATAAAATTACTGGCCTTTGTTTGTTTGCTGGTCGTTATCATCATTTTGCTGCATGGCAGGCTGGCGTGGTGGGCATGGCGTCATCCGCAGCAGGAATCGCCTAATTGGCTGATGTGGGTACTTGGAATTTGTACGATGTTTCTGGCTGTAAGTGTGGTTGTTGCTTCCCGAGAAGATTTACGCTGGCAGGAAGGGACTGAAGATATTATGGTAAATCGAGAGGTTCGGGCATACATTGATACGGTTGCCTCTGATTCAGATATGGTTGTACTAGACTTGCAGTCAGGCTACGATCGGCCTGGTCGAATATGGGAATGGTTAAATGAAGCATCATTTATGCCCGACTATATGGGGTATATGCGTAAAGATGCGTTGACGGAATCAGATATTCAACATTTGCAAAATTGGCTGACACCATACCCCAGAATATGGCTTACATTACAGGCAACCCCATATGGAGCGCCAGAATCTACTACAGAAAATTGGCTGCGTACGTGGGCTTACGAAGGCCAAAATCAATGGCTTGATTCGCAGCGAGTCGTTGAATACCTTGTCCCTGCTGATCATAATGAGAGTATTATTGAGGGAACGGCCGTTTTTCAAACTGATCCGCCACTGACTTTTCATTACTCGTTGATTGAAGGGAAAACGCCATCCCATATTTTGCTTGAGCTAGATTGGGAAAACGAAGCGCCTTGGTTAAACTATTCCGTGCAATTGATGGATGCCCAACAAACAGTGTTACTCCGCCAAATTGACAAACCTATTGCCGACGATGGAGATGAGCGGTTGGGTATGTATTTATCTGAGTCAGACGCTTTGCTTTTGTTGCGTGTATATGATCCTGTCACCCAAACAATTTATGCACATGTACGTAATGAAGGCGAATTAGTTGATCATTTGCTCTTAATTGGAGCAAAAAGTGAATAAATGAGTCTCGCTTACTGTATACACAAATACCAGGCAATGGGCAACGACATGCTGGTCATCGATCCGGCGCAGTTTGAACTGGCGCTGACGCCAGCCCGGGCGTGGCTGTTGTGTGATCGGCATTTTGGGGTGGGCGCGGACGGCATTTGTTATGGGCCATTGCCAGATGAACCAGGCCCAAACGCCATGCGCTTTTTGAACCCCGACGGCAGCGAGGCGGAAAAGAGCGGCAATGGCCTGCGCATTTTTGCCCGTTATTTGTGGGATGCGGGTTATGTCGATTCCCGTGCCTATACCATTACCATCCAAAATCAACCGATTCAGGCCGAAGTGCTGGATGAGGCGGCCCATACGCTTACGTTGCAGATGGGACGGGTCACTTTTTCCCAGATTGAAGAAGAGATAGAAGTAGATGGAGAAGTTTACCGGATAACGGCCGTTTCCATGGGCAATCCGCATTGTGTATTGTTTGATGATAACCTGGACGCTATTTTCCAAGTCGGCTCGATTTTAGAAACTGCGCCGCCATTTCCCAACCGCACCAACGTGCAGATTGTGCGCATGATAGATGAACATACCATCGACATTGCTATCTGGGAGCGCGGCGCTGGCTTTACGCTGGCTTCTGGCACTTCTGCCTGCGCAGCGGCCGGCGCGGCCATCCGCACCGGCCGCTGCCGAAGTCCGGTTGAGGTGCGCATGGCTGGCGGATTGGCAACTGTGGCGGTTGTTGAAAATTGGAATGTGGTGCTGACGGGGACGGTAACGGCCGTTTTCCGCGGCGAACTGGCTCCAGAAATGATTGACAAATTAAAACGCACTAAATCAAGAGGTTATAATGAGTGAACGAATTATTCTCTATGGCACACCTACCTGTCCCATGGTGCTGCCAGTCAGTGGCATATTGCGTCGGGCCAAAGCGCCATTTGTCTATGTTGATATTAGCAAAGATGATGAAGCAAAAGAAATTGTGCGTACCATCAACGACGGTAATGAAAGCGTACCGACGCTGGCTTTCCCGGATAAAACCACGCTCACCGAACCATCCCGTGCGGAATTGCAAGCCAAATTGCTCGAATACGGCTTTGAAGACCCCGGTGGCACGATACTAGATGCCTGGAAAGAAAACTGGATATTTACCTTTTTGGGGGTTGTCTTTCTCGTCTTTGCCGGAGCTACCCAGAACTGGATTTTGGGCGCCATTGGCCTGGCGCTCTTGGCTTATCCGCCGCTTAGCTATAAGCTGAAGATATAACATCCTCAATCTCAGTAGTTCAAAAAAACCTGATACAAATTTGGAGAGTGCGCCATGAGTGATGAACGAAACGTATGGAATAGTCAGCTTTATTGTAAGTTTAGTTGGTTAATTTGGAGTTTATCCAGTCATAGAGATGAGACCCTTCAAAACAGTATCCATGCGGGCTATGGTACCCAATAAAATGAGAGGCAGAAAATGAGTAGAAAAAAACGAGAGAACTATTTAATATTTGGGGCGCCATTAATTGGAGACTGCGAGATAAATGAGGTTGTAGACTCTATGCGCAGTGGCTGGCTTGGCACAGGCCCTAAAGTAGCTCGCTTCCAAGACATGTTTGCAGAGTATGTTGGTTCAGAATATGCAGTGGCGCTTAATTCCTGTACGGCCGGCTTACACCTGTCTATGCTGGTTGCGGGTCTTAAGCCGGGGGATGAGGTTATCACTACCCCTTTGACATTCTGCGCTACTGTGAACACTATTATTCACGCTGGCGCCACCCCCGTATTAGTAGACTGTGACCGAGATACGATGCTTATCGATCCGCAGTGCATCGAAGACGCCATCACCCCCCGTACACGAGCTATCGTTCCCGTTCATATGGCAGGACGTCCATGTCAGATGGATGTTATTTCAGATATCGCGCAGCGTCATGATTTGATCGTCATCGAAGACGCTGCCCATGCCATTGAAGCAAGCTACAAAGGTAAAAAAGTAGGCAATATCAGCCAATTAACCTGCTTCAGCTTTTATGTCACTAAAAACATTGTTACCGGTGAAGGCGGTATGGTGACAACCAATAATCCGGATTTTGCCGACAAGATCAAAATGTACGGGCTGCACGGCATGAGTCGGGACGCCTGGAAGCGTTTCTCGGATGATGGATACAAACATTATCAAGTACTCTTTCCCGGGTTTAAATACAATATGATGGATATTCAGGCGGCCATTGGTATTCATCAGATGGGGCGTATTGAGTCTGGGCTGCGGCGTCGGAATGAAATCTGGCAAATCTATAACAATGCCTTTGCTGATTTGCCCATCAGGTTACCAGCCCCAGATGAACCGGATACCGTCCATGCCCGTCACCTGTATACGCTCATGATCGATGAAGAAACTTGTGGCATTTCCCGAGATGCCTTCATGAAGGAACTCCACCAGTTAAACATTGGCTCAGGGGTGCATTATTTAGGCGTTCATTTACATCCTTATTACGTGGAGCGTTTTGGTTACAAACCTGCTGACTTCCCAAATGCCACTTGGGTTAGTAAATGCACGGTCTCCATTCCCTTATCTCCATCCCTAAAAAACGAAGATGTTGAAGATGTCATTGATGCCGTCAAAACAATTGTAACAAGAGCTTAATACGATGAGCTTATTTGGTGGGAATTACGCTTAAAACCAAAAAGGTTAGATAATCTAATCTTGAACACAAATAAACGGTGGAGTTTGCCAGTGTTAATATATTTTAGAGGTTGTTTATGAAAATTTCTGTTTGTATTCCTGCTTTTCGTCCGGACACCCTTCGCGCCCCCATTCAATCTATTTTAAGACAAACTTGGGATGAATGGGAACTCATTGTGGTTGGGCAAGGAAGCAGTGATAGTAAAAGGGCAAAACGGGTCATTGACGTAGTGAAAGAATATGTAGAGAAAGATCCTCGCGTTCAATATGTACATTCGGATTCTGTTGGACATAGTCGAGTATTAAATTTGGCTAGCCAAAAAGCAACTGGTGAAATTGTTGCCTTTTTGGATGATGACTGTGAAGCTAATACAAACTGGCTGGAAATGATGGCGAAACACTACGAGAAGTATCCTCATGTGGGCGTCATTGGAGGAAGTGTAATTGCGCCTAAAAGTGAAAAATTATTGGGAGTCTGCCCAGAGCTTATATCAGTTGAAGCGATATACGATCCGCATGAAATGAATTTCAATGCGCCTGATGGTTGGGGTTGGATTAGCGCCAATATCAGTTTCCGAAAAGAAATATTAACGTTTAATGGACCATTCGATCACTTTTTAGGGCCAGGGACTAAATTCCCCGCTGGTGGAGAAACCGACTATAATTTGCGTTTAGAGAAAAAAGGCGTTGTCATGTTTACAACACCCAAAGTCTCCGTATTACATAAATACGGTCATCGTTATGGAGTACAGGCAGTTTGGAATCTTTCTAAGAATTATGCTGTTGGTAATGGCGCACTGGCGGGGAAGCTGGTTTTAATGGGAGATAGTCGGGGAAAGGAATGGCTTACTATAACAAGGAGAAACCGCTTACTTGGGTGGTTAAAGCCTTTTCGCCCCCACCGAATTATATTAAATATTGTTCGTTTAAACGATTTTTATAGAGCTTATTATGATTGCATAAACAATTATGGCGTGAAAGATGATTTGTTATTCTGTAAAAAATAAATCTCAGTAGTTTAAAATCTTAAAAAGAGTTGATCCGCAATCTGTGGATAAAAATGCTTTTTCGATCTACTGAATCTCAAGATGTCGAAATTTAGGTGCGGAATGGATATGGAAGATCATTTAGTACGCATTATTGCTAAAAATGAGGGGGTGCGCGGTTTAGCCTGTGTGACGACGCATCTTGTGAATGAAATTGCAGACCGGCATGAAGCAATGCCAACGGCCGCGGCCGTGTTAGAACGTGCGCTGACGGGTGGCGTCCTATTAGGGGCGCTGCTCAAAGTGGGGCAGCGAGTGGCCTTAAAGTTTGAGGGCAGCGGCCCGGTGGGCAAGGCGATTGTGGAAGCAGATGCGTATGGCAGGGTTTGTGGCTACTTGAGCAACCCAGCGGTTGATTTGGCCCTTGTGGCCGGCCGGCAGAATATTGTGGCAGCGATAGGGCCGGTGGGGTTGCTGACAGTGGTGAAGGACCTGAAGTTGAAGGAGTTGGCGGAAGGGGTGGTGCCTTTGCAAACCAGTACCTTTGATGGCGATCTCACTTATTACCTGAATCAATCTGAGCAAACGCCTTCGTTGGTAGTGATGGGAGAGGTGTTGGCGGAGAACGGCCGTTTCCAGGTGTGTGGCGGCGTTCTCATTCAGGCTATGCCCCCCAATGATATGGATGTGATTCGGGCGTTCATTGAGCGGATGCAAGAGCTGCCGCCACTCTCAGATTTGTTTAATGAAGGCAAAACGCCGGCCGACATCCTGGATTTGCTGTTTGCCGGCTTTGCCTATGAGGAATTGGAGAAACGGCCGTTACGCTTCCAGTGTACATGCAGCCGAGAACGCTCGGAAAAGGCGCTCGTCAACCTGGGCGCAGAAGACCTGCAAGCGTTGTTGGAAAACGAAGGGGAAGCTGTTGTGGATTGTCACTTTTGCCGGGAGCGGTATCTGTTTGATGAGGAAGATTTACGTTTAATCATTGCGGACTTGGCGTTTAGAAATTAGGAAATTAGAAATTCAGTAGTTTAAAATCTTAAAAAGAGTTGATCCGCAGATGACGCAGATTAGACCTGAAAAATCTGTGTCATCTGCGTTAATCTGCGGATAAAAAATGCTTTTTCGATCTACTGAAATTAGAAGGTGCGTGCTGGCTAATTTCTAATTTTTTATTCTTTATTTTTACAAGGGAACGGCCGTTGTCGATTTAATATTGTTTAATACCAGGCTGGTGCGTACTTTGTCCATGCCCGGTAGAGAACTGAGCGTTTCCAGGATAAACTCCTCCAAATGTTTGCGGTTACGAATCACTACCTTGAGCAAATAATCATATTCGCCGGTGATATGATACGCTTCCAGCACTTCGGGGATATCTTGCAGGACAAGCATAAAGTTTTGCAGAAAATCAGATTTGTGCCGCACCAGGGTGATTTGCACAAAACAGAGCATGTCAAAGCCCACCGTTTCCGGGTTCAAAATGGTGGCATACCTGTCGATGATGCCCGCTTCTTCCAACTTACGCACCCGCTTTTGCAAGCCCGGCGGTGACAGATCCACGCGACGGGCCAGTTCAGCGTTGGTGATGCGGGCATTCTCCTGGAGATATTTGAGTAAAGTGCGGTCTACTTCATCTAAACTTGATCCCATAGGGTGTTCTCCTTCACCGGCAGTACGCGCATGGGCCATTTGCCGGCTTTGCTGGCTAGATACGTTTCTCGGTGGGCGGCAAAATCCGGGTCAAGCTGGGAGAGGGGGATTAAACGGCCGTTTACCACCACATCTGGATCAATCGTTCGCAGCTTGGTACTCACCCAAAACGTGGGCTGCTGCTCGTCCCATACAAACCGGGTTTCCGCTGTGATGTGGCGCAATAAGGCTTGCAGTTCCGCATCATCGGCGGCGTGCAGCCTGGTCCACACCGGTTCATCCGTCAGCCAGAAATCCGCTTCCGTGATGACGCCAAGCGTCAACCCCCGCCGAATGGCCTGAGCCGTGATCTCATACAAACCCACTTCGTGGAAATTGGCCCAACTGGCGTCGTCGGCGGCGATGAAGGTATAACCTAGCCAACGGGCGACCTCGATGTCGTTGACGGCGATGCGCCCTGCCGCTACCACCAGATGCGCCAGGACTTGTTGAATGTCAACGGCCGTTGCCAATCCCAATCCCGGGGCATCGCGTAAGAAATAATCCACCCGGTCAGCGCACAGGCGAGGCGCAGGCTGCTCCAAGAGCGGGAACGCCCCCTCATCTAAAAAATCACGCCACTCATAACCATATTTGGCTAAGATGGCCGGGATGTCGGCGCCTTGCAGGTAGGTCTCCTTTTTCTCATCGTGGTAGCTTTGGCTGTCATGGCCGTCAAACACATAATCAATGACATGGCTGAAAGCAGTATGGCTGACATCATGCAGCAGGGCGGCGATCTGCTCCAGCATAGAGCCATGTAAGCGCCGCACCAGGAGCATGGCTCCCACAGAATGGTCAAAGCGGGTAATCGGCTGCGTAAGGCCGA
Source organism: uncultured Ardenticatenaceae bacterium (assembly GCA_964643965.1). Lineage (GTDB taxonomy): Bacteria > Chloroflexota > Anaerolineae > Promineifilales > Promineifilaceae. The sequence goes on along the minus strand of CAZXVH010000089.1, from coordinate 5,143 downwards.
TGAGAGCGCTGATGCCATGCTGCAAAACCCCTTGCAGCCGCTGCATAGCGGCCGAAGCGATTAACTCTACTAAAACTGGCTCTGAAATGAGAACTGACCCATAAACGGCGTCTTCATACGGCTGCATGTTTTTCTACCTCTGTCTCAATCTGGTATCATTGGGCTGCGCCACGACCTGCAATCATAACGTGTTTGCGCTGAAAGTGAAATGGATGGTTCAATTGAAAGGTAAGCCCCTCGTCCGCCAATCCGCTGCCCGCTGGGCAAAACTGGCAGCCTTATTGACGCTCTTTCTGCTGCTGCTAACCGCTTGCCAGCGCAGCGAAAATGCCACGCCCACCCCGTTTCCCACTATGCCCGCCGATATTTCGGTAGGCGCCGGGTTGTCTAAACTGACGCCGGTGCCGGTGACGGTGGCGGATGTGCTGGCGAATCCGGAATTTTTTGAAGGAGCGGCGGTGCGTTTGACCGGCCAATATTATAAACGGCCGTTGCTGGTGTGTGGCATTGATCCCCATCCTTCTCCGGCCGAGTGGACGCTGGTTGAGGGCGAAAATGTGCTGCCGGGCGCTGGCTTTGGCCAGCAGATGCGCCGTCTGTGGCCCGATGGCTTGACCTTTACCGTCATCGGCCGTCTGCGCCACTGGCAAGGTCCGGTCGGCTGTGGCAAGCAAGCTGTACCTACAGAGATGTGGTATCTGGACGTAGTGCAACTGGTAGCGCCATCCCAATTGGCGTTGGTGACGCTGACGCCAGGTGGCATCAATGAGGGTCCTATTGTCGAAGACATCTCTGAAGAGTTGTTTACGCCGCCCTCTGTCACGGAAGCGCCTGAGGAAGGGGTGGTGATATCGACCATGCCGCCGGTGGCTCCGCCCCCCAATACCTCCACAGCCGTCCCGATTGAAACGTTGTCCACCGGATTTACGCCGGTAGCGACCGGCACGGAATCGCGCCTAGAAGGAACGGTTATCTCGAGAACGGCCGTGGCCACAGCTTCTCCTTTCCCAGATGGAACCAGCCGGGGAACAGCCACCCTCACCCTGACGCCCCGTCCCGGCACAACTGCCACCCCCACCACCCCTGCCAACGGCACACCCCTTGTCACCGGCACCCCGTCCGACAAAACGATTAAGGAGATGGATGATGAACTGGATATTTGGGATGTTCGCGCTCAAACATTGCTCAGTAATGAAATCCATGCCTGGCCGCTACCTTTATTTGTCGGCGAAGAGATCGTTATTTCCGTGCTGGGTGAGCCGGGCGTCAACATTGCCCTGGCTCTGCTCAATGAAAATTTGAGCCAGGTAGTCGAGAAGAACGAAACAGGCCCAGGCGGGTTGGAGACCCTGACCTATACGCCTCCCGCAGACGGTGATTTCACCTTGCACATCCTGGCGACCAACAATCAGCCAGGCGCTTATTTACTAACCACCGGCGACAACTTGCTGCTTATCTCCCAGCCGCAGCAGTTTTTAAACTATGGTGATATTAACGGCAATACCATTGTTAGCAATGAACAGCATTTTTGGGCCTTCCGCGGAGAACGCAATGATGTGATCGATGTGACCACGCAATCCCAAACTGGGGCGAATCTGCTCGTTACCCTCTATGACGCTGATGGTAAATATGTCAGTGACGCCTTTGGTACTAAAGAAATCCTGGATTTTGCTTTGCCGGCCGATGGTTTGTATATCATTGAGGTCAGAGAGTGGGAGTTGGCTGAAAACCAGTATCAGATAATGTTAACGGGTCAATAATGGGGCTGAGGTTGTTTAGCCAGGCGCACCCAGAGGATGAGGGCAAAGAGCGCCAGGGTAAAGGCCAGACCGGCGCCGCTGACAGCGATGATGCCGCCGACCGCAAAAACAGCGCCGGTAGCAAAACTGCCCACGCCGCTGCTTAACGCCACTAACGTGTCGCTGGCTCCCTGTGCCCGTCCCCGTTCCGGGCTGCGCAGGGTGTCTGAGAGCAGCGAGGAACCGGCGATAAAGCAAAGGTTCCAGCCCAGCCCAAGCAGGAAGAGCGCCAACGCCAACAGCGGCAAGGTGTTGGCGAGCGGCGTTAACAAACTGGAAATGATGAGAATAACGGCCCCGGCAATGATGATGCTGATTCTGCCGAAGCGGTCGATGAGCCAGCCGGTAACACTGGAGAGGCCATACATGCCTATTGTGTGAGCCATAATGACCCCGGAAATGGCCGCAGTGGAATGATCGAGATGGCGCATGTGGAGGGGGGTGATGACCATGATGAGCGTCATCACTAACTGCGCGATGACCATGGCGGCTACCGCCAGTTGGGCCAGGGGTTGGGCGAATATTTGGCGTAACGGCCGTTCCGCTTCCCCCGCCACCCCCTCCACGATAATGGGGGCAAACCGTTTCCCCAGCAGCAGCGGGTCTGGTTTCAGCAGAAAGAAAATGAGGAAGAAGGCAATTAGGCTAAACATTGCGCCCAGTAGATACGGCCCTGTCTCTGGGAGCATACCCCAAGAGGCAGCCAGGCTGCTGGAGGGTGCTACCAGCAGCGGACCACCGACCGCGCCCACCGTCCCAGCGAACACAATAAATCCGATGGCTTTGGCCCGGTTCTCAACGGGTTGGATTTCGGCGGCCACGTATCGTGCCTGATCGATAGGAGCACGACCCACTCCCACCAGTCCGATGCCTAAACAAAAGCCTAGAAATGAGCCATTTAACAGCGCCAAGACGGCTACCACAAAGCCGGCCACCGCAAAACCAAAGCCCAATGAAAGCCCCCAACGGCGACCAATGCGATCCATCAGCCAACCTAAAGGCAGGGCAAAGGCCGCCCGCGCCAGCAAGTTTAAGGTATTGGGAATACCGGCAGCGCTGTCACTGCCAGACAGGTCGGCGGCGATAATGGGCATGAGCGTAAAGGCGGCGATCATGGCGGCCGAAAACAGGCTTTGGGTGATAAAAAGCGTACCGATAATGCGTTTTTCTACTGATGTGGGGGCATAGCTGCTTGACATGAATGATCATCCTGTAGGGTAAGGTCAGGAGATAGTAACGATTTATGAGCATATCGCCAACGGCCGTTTACGTTTCTCTTAGACCTTTTGTGTTAAGCTTCAATACATGGTTTCCTTTTCACTGCTCCTCGTTTCTGATGATCCGTTGGCTCGGGCCGGGCTGGCTTATTTACTGACGGAACAACTGCACTACCAGATTGTGGAGCAGATCAGTAGCCAATTTCTGTGGGATGAGAGCGACGACGGGTGGCAGCCGCAGCCAGATGCAGTGGTATGGGATATTGGCTGGGAAGCGCCAGCCGTGTTACCGGCGTGGACACAATTGGGCCTGCCGGTGGTGATGTTGGCAGCGGATGGCGACTTGGCGGCAGAAATGTGGGCAGCTGGAGTGCGTGTGCTGCTGCGTCGGGATGCCACCCCCAAACAGTTGGAAACGGCCGTTCGCGGGGCGATGCAAGGTCTGGTTGTGTTGGATCCGGCATTTACAGCGCAATTTTCCCTGGGTTTTGTGAATGCGGAAGAGGCCATCGCCGAAAAGTTGACGCCGCGGGAGTTGGAAGTGTTGCAGCTTTTGGCGGAAGGCCAGACCAATAAGCGGATCGCTCAACAGTTGGGGGTGAGCAGCCATACCATTAAGTTTCATGTCAATGCGCTTATGGGAAAACTGGGGGCGCAAAACCGCACGGAAGCGGTGGTGCGGGCCACACGCCTGGGCTTGATCGCACTGTAACCTGGGCGACCTGCCCATTTTTCCAGGTTGGACCTCAACGAATGGGGGATGTGGGGAAACGGCCGTTTTGCTATCCTGTGTCAATGATGAATGATGAATGCGGAATGAACCTTTCTGTTCCGTATCCTTAACCTTCAAATTTTCCCAAGGAGACGAACACATGTCAAATATGATGATGGAGTTATCCCAGGCGATGGCTGAGGCAGTAGCGACGGCCGGCCCTGGCGTGGTGCAGGTGGCAGGACGGCGTCGTTTGCCGGCGACCGGTATGGTATGGGCGGCAGATGGTCTGATTGTGACGGCTAATCATGTGGTGCGTCGAGATGAAAATATCCAGATCAGGTTGGCGGATGGCAGCAGCGTAAACGCCGTGTTGGTGGGCCGCGATCCCTCTACGGATACGGCCGTTTTGCGGGCTGAGGCAGCGGATTTGACGCCGTTGGTGGAAGCCAACAAGCAGGAATTAGCGGTGGGCAATCTGGTATTGGCGTTGGCACGACCGGGCCAAACGGTGCAGGCAACGTTGGGTATTATCAGTGCCCTGGGTGGCAGTTGGCGCACCGCTATGAGCGGACGTGTTGATCGGTATTTGCAGACAGATGTGGTGATGTATCCTGGTTTTTCGGGCGGGCCATTGTTAGAGGGTAACGGCCGTTTGCTGGGCATGAACACATCCGGCATTTTAGGCGGAGTCAGCCTGGCAATTCCGGTGCAAACCCTATCTCGGGTGGTTGACACGTTGCTGACGCATGGCCGCATGAAGCGCGGTTATCTGGGCGTAAGCACACAAAAGGTACGTCTGCCTGAGGAGTTGCGCCAGGAATTAGACCAAAAGACAGGGCTGCTGATCGTATCGACTGAGGCGAACAGCCCGGCGGCGCAAGGTGGTTTGACCTTGGGGGATACAATTGTGGCGATTGCTGGGGAGAAAGTGCGGGACCATGATGCCCTATTGGCCCAATTGAGCGGTGATGTGGTGGGAACGGCCGTTACCGTGCGCATGATTCGTGGTGGCCAGGTGCAAAATGTAGAGGTAACTGTCGCTGAACGCCAATAGCAGCAAGAGGCAAAAGAGATAATACAGAACTTGTACGCTTCCAAAATTGCCAGGGGTTGACAAAAGGCGAGAATTAGATTATCATCTAATCAATTAGACAATAATCTAACATATTAGACGGACGCCTAATGGGTTAGAGAATAGCAACCATTAGCAAAGACATCCAACACGTAGCTGACTCAGTTCTTGTAGGACTGACATTCAACCGAAACAGGTTGGGTCGTTGATGCTTGTCAACAGAGGAGGCAAAAATGGTCGAAAGTCGTGGACTAAGTTACTCATGTGCCGAAGAAAACTATCCTATAGAGGAGGTTGCCCTCAGAGAGGCGCCAGTATCTCCGAAAAAAGTTTCTTTTCT
>CAZXVH010000088.1:0-22387 GCA_964643965.1 uncultured Ardenticatenaceae bacterium | reverse complement strand
CCAATTTGTGCATGGGCGTTCAAAAACCTTTATTGCCAGCCAGTCCGGTTTTGAGGTTCTGAGATTACCCGAATAGGTAGGTAGAGTAACGGCCGTTATCCGTTCAGCGTGATGGGGAATATTTGTCAGTCTGTTTTTGTTTTTCTGTGATTACGCGCATAAGCAGATGGGGAACGGCCGTTGTCACCATCATCATTACCTATTCTCGCCAGCTTGAGTCAATGCAAATGCAACCACTCTGTCACTCAACCAAATCCCCTGCACTCTCATACGATCAATTGTTTCTTGCATCGAAAAAGAATAGCCTTGTTCCAAAGCACGTAATAATATCCCAATAGACCCCGTGACTAACAAACCATTTAATCTTGCTATTCGTCTGCCTGCCGCTTCATCTATACATACAGTCTGAAAATTTTCATCTAACGCCAATTGAATAACGGCCGCTTCACCTTTGTCTAATGAATTTCTAAGAGCCGTCCCAATCGTCACCGGCTGCGTCCGTTTGTCTAACCAATCCGCTGCCTCGAATTCAGCTAAGGCGAAATTCACAGCCCCACCTGCCAGCAATTCATGATGAACTTCAACAGGAACCAACACGCGCTCATACATCTTTAAAACTTGCAAATCACCCAAAGCCGCTATCAAAGCAATAATCGGACTAGTATTGATAACAAGGGTACGCATTTTAAGCATTTCTCATGTCAGATAGCAGATCGTCCTCATCAAGGTCGATCATCGCCACGCCATATCTGTGCAAATTCAACAAAAAGGTAACCCGATCAATGCCTGCCATCTTGGCTGCAATACCAGAAGAAAGCCGCTTCATTTCAAAAAGTTTTACCGCCATCGCCATTTTTGCTTCTTGTTCAAAATCAGAACGTGATTGTTGCAAGGCATCAGGCAATCGTTCAGGATACTCTATCACTAATTGCATCATATGGTTGCCTCCAGCGCATTTTTTATAACAGGTGAAGAAATTGACGCCAAATGAATGAACGATGATGAATCACAGATGACTGTGAGCATATTGCAAATCTTCTTGGAGAAAACAAATAGGACTATCACTTGGTTGTCTCAATGATAAGTATATCATTTTCTTCCTGGCAATGGGCAAAACGGCCGTTTGCACTCCCGCCAGCCTGATTCCCAGCCAGTCCACTTTTGAGGTTCTGTAATTAGCTGCATAGTTGGATGGGAAACGGCCGTTATCTGTTCAACGTGATGGGGAATATTAGTCGGTCTGTTTTTGATGTTCTGCAATTGTCCGCATAGTTGGATGGGAAACGGCCGTTACCAACCATAATCCCGGTTAAATAAACATTTTCCAAGTCTGCAAAATGGGTAAGTTGAGGTGAAATCAAGAGAATAAATCTGATTGAGTGCCAGTTCCATTCTTTTGAACTGGTTGGTTCGTCTGATACCGAGGCTCAAGACAAAAGATCCGCTCGTAGCGCATCAACCGTATCAAAAAAGGCTGTATTTTGTCGGCTCTCTGCAAACGCCTGAATCGTGTCCACATTGGGAATTTCTAACAAACCCAGGGTTTTCTGCACATCTTCATCTGCCAAAATATATTGGGTAATAGCTGCACGATCTTCAGGAGGAAGCGTACGAAAAATCCTGTAGAACGCTTCTGCTGCGCCATCAATCAAAGGGCTGGTTTCCATCATTGTAGACACTCCTTTAAATTTACTGGACACTGGCGTTTTTTGCGATTGCCAGTGTAGAGCGTTTGCCAAATCGCTTTACATTACTCGAGGTAAAAATGAAATTCGCCAGACTCCAGTAACTAAATCTTTCAGGCTGAGGTCGCTAATGCCCGCTGTATCATAGCCATATCATCCTCATATTCCCGCGCCGTCATCGACACAAAAACGGCCGTTTCCCCCGCGTCAGCACTGTAAATGTGCCGCCCGGAGACAGCCTCAAAGCGCAAAATAGAAGAAGCGTCATTGAGCGTGACCAGGTCAATCTCCTCAAAATTGAGGACTGCTTGTAAGGCGCTTTGCAAATGGAGCAGTTGATCCAAAGATGGCTTCTGCCGCCAAAGTACACCGACATCGAAATCGCCCCCCGCCCGAATCTCACCTGCCGCTGCCGAGCCAAACACCCAGGCCGCCATTACCGCCGGTTCCTGACCCAAAACGGCCGTTAACTGCGTCCATTCTGCCTCAGTTATTGTCTTGCTGTTGGACATAAGCCAAAATCTCGTGTTTAAATTGATCAAAATCAGACAAACGATGATTGACGACATCCGCTAAAATAGCCACGTCTACACGATCATAACGATGCACAATAAAATTACGGAACTGTACCATATTGCGGTAAGCATCATTATCAGACAGCGCCCCCAAATAAATGCATCTTTCCACAGCTTCGCCCGCATTAGTGGCCGGTGTTTGCCCTGCCAAAGACAACACTCGCTGGCACACGTCAATCACAATCTCTACCAGCACCTGAATATCCCTTTCAATAGCTCGCCATACCAACCAGTCATGCCGCATCCGTTCAGGCGACACCTCACCTAAAGAGCGCAGCTCCACCAACGTTCGATCCAACGCCTGCAACTTATTGAAAACCACACCATTAATCATCATTTGAGTATATCATAGAAAATTTATCATTCTTCAGTGAGATTAAGTAACGGCCGTTATCTGTTCAGTATAATGGGGAATATCAGTTAGTCTGTTTTTGAGGTTCTGCAATTAGCTGCATGGTTGGATGGGGAACGGCCGTTGCCCACACAACCCGCGCCTAAAGCAGCCATCGGGCAATCTCTAGCGGCAGGCGATCTCGTAGCGCTGGGTATGCCTCTACCAATCGAGCAATATCAGCCAAATCCTTTTGCCGCTTACTACCACGACGATCTTCGTCTAGCGCCGCCCAAATCTTCCCTTGCAGCACATCCTCCACCGCAGCGACAGGTAATGTTAAGCCCAATACCTCACGCATGATGGCATGTTCGGGAAATGATCCATAACGCGGATCTGTTTGCACCTGTACCCGCAAATCCGAGCCTGGCAGCGATATATTTAAGCTGTGTGGAAAACGGCGCACCGTAAAATACTTTGCTAACAGCGTTTCCACATCTGCCAACTGTGCCACTGATACCGCCAAATCCAGGTCTAGACTAACTAATGGGTCAACGTAAGCATTAACAGCCTGCCCACCAATGACGCAATAAGTAATCTGATGTGTCTCAAGCAGATCTATCAGGCGCTCCAATAAATTTTCCGTGTCCATGGTCACCATCTTCCAAAAGGTTAAAGCTTCCATCTTTCCAGGATCATCCTTTGTGGGCAGTTATTTAACCAAAGTTGCAACCTTCAAATGAACTTAGCAAAATTTGCCAGAAACATGTCATGCTGAGTGAAACGAAACATCCCAACGACATTAAATGAGCAAGAAAGCAGGGATTCTTCACTTCGTTCAGACCTGTACTGAGCAACGCCGAAGTAATGACACTCGGTTGTTTGATCCATAGTGGCAACTTGGGTTATCTAATAAATGTGCTATCAGATTGAGAAGGCCAACACCTTAAAATCTTATCAAACCCCAATCCGTTCCAAAAATAAATTCACATCCTTATGCAAAGAAGAATGCACCTGCCGCGCCTTATCCAAATTAATTTGCAGGTGAGCAAATTCAATCGGGGTCGAATACGCATGACGAAAAAAGTGACGAAAACTGCGTAACCCATTCAACAAATTAAACGTTTCTGACGAAATCAACGCTGGTCGCACCCCTGGAATCTCTTGCTTCATACGCTGTAACAGTTCAATATGCCAGCGCGAGATATCTGATACCTGGTTTTCAAACTGACTGGCAATGAGTTTAAACAAATCCTCTACCGCACTGTAAAGATTATGCAGTTGGTAAGCGGCGCTCTCTAATTGAATTTCATCTTCAGGCTGCAAATCAACGGCGCGTGCAGTTAATTTCGTAAAAACATCGTCAATCAAATCCATTTGCCCCCTCACGTCTGCCTGCAGCACAATTAACACTTTTTCGTCCACCGCACCCCCTTTTGGCGAATCCGCTCTGCAAAATGGCACTGACTTAAATCTACCAGGTCAACATCTCGCCCCAACGCTAAAGAAAGCGACGCCATTAAGTCGAAAAACAGCGCTGGGTCAATCCCGTCAACAGCCACATCAACATCTGAATGTGTTCCAAAACGCCCAGGCGCTATCAAGGAACCAAATAGAATGACCCCGCCAAGCTCATGCCGAGAACCAAACTCATCTAAAAAATCTAGCGTCCTCTGCAAAACCTGTTGACGTAACTGTTCGTCTTCAACTCGTCGGCGAGCTTTTGCTGCGTCCAAAATAGAGGCGTCAAATATCGTTTCTGTCATGTTTCCAGTATAGCATATGGGTCACTGGCTTTCAGTTTCAATTTGTACAAAAAACAAGAAACTTGTCCGCAGATGACGCAGATTAAAATAAACGAAGTGACAATCTGCATCATCTGCGCCATCTGCGGATAAATCTTTTCTGGTTAATCCAGGTTAGGGGAATATTTTACAAAGAAGCAGCCCCTAAACCACAATCGGCTTGGGGGCTGTCCTGTCATGCCAACAAACTACTGATTACACGGCGCTACCCATACGCATCTACGATTACCTGACTACCATTACAAAACCAAATTCACCTTACCAATTTTCCTTTCCAGTGATACCCCACACTGCGAACTGAAAACTGTCCACTGTTAACTGATCAAAATCGTCGCCTCTGCCGTACCCATATTCCCCGGCCGATCCAGCGCCGTTGCCGTCACCGTCACGGTAGTGCCCGGCGTCACCGTCGTCGTCGTGGTATAAGCCCAACGGCCGTTTATCGCCGCCGCCACCCCGCTTTCCAACATCGTATCCTGATCCGACAACGAAACTGCCACTTCAGTCACCCCAAAATCATCAAAGGCAGCCACATAAACAGTCTCGCCAACCGCTCCCGTATAATGTTCCAGGGAAACGGCCGTTACCGTCGGCGCATACAGATAATCCGTTACCATCAAGCTGAAAATGGGTTTCTTCTTCGCCTTTGCCACAGCGGCATATTCAGCCTTCAGCGTGGGGTCTGCCATCACCATCTTGCCGTAGTGTGCGCCATTCCGAAACCGATCACGGGTTGCTTGTTGTGCTGCCGTCGGTTCATGGTTGCCGGGGCTGGCTTTCCGAGCAAGAATCACCTCGTCCTGATACCGCTTAAAAACCAGGTCGCCAACTTGACCATTGATCTGCTCCAACACAGGGTTTAATTTTACTTTTGCCATCGAATAGATCTCCTTATACAACAATTGGGAGCCATCTCCAAATCATAAACAACACCGCCCAACACGCCACAATCTCTGATCGTCATCAGAAAAAGACTCATCATGTTTTTCATGCTCTTTACGATTATAAAAGAAAACTCTAGCTTAACTGGCTGCCAGGACAGGCACTTGCGCTGTCTCCAATACAATAACAAAATTCAACGGCTCAAATCTGTACCCCTACCGTACCACCAACCTATATGCACCCTACGCTACAAATGACAATGACCAATTGATTCGTCATCCTCCGGGCGTCCTCCGGGCATCCTCCCTGGACGCTCCTTATATCGCTGGACGCTTTTATTCCGTACCCTTCTGTCCTTCATACCACGTCACCGTCTCACGCAGGCCATCCGCAAACGGCCGTTTCGCCTCAAAGCCAAACAATGCCTGCGCCCGGCTCGTATCCAGCTTGCGCCGCGGCTGTCCATTCGGTTTCGTGGTATCCCAACGGATATCCCCGGTAAAACCTGTCACCTGCACAATCGTCTCCAGCAAATCCTTGATGCTGATCTCATAGGCGCTGCCCAGATTCACCGGCATACTCTCATTCAACCGTTCCGCCGCCAGCAAAATCCCTTCCGCCGCATCCGCCACATAAAGAAACTCCCGCGTCGGCGAACCATCCCCCCAGGCCGTAATAAAACCATCACCTCGCGCCTTCGCCTCCAAACATTTACGAATCAGCGCCGGGATCACATGGCTCGTTTCCAAATCAAAATTATCACGCGGCCCATACAAATTCACCGGCAGCAAATAAATTGAGTTATAACCATACTGCTCCCGGTACGTCTGGCTTTGCACCAGCATCATCTTCTTGGCCAGGCCATACGGCGCATTCGTCTCCTCGGGGTAACCATTCCACAAATCCAATTCGCGGAACGGGATCGGGGCAAACTTGGGATACGCGCAGACCGTGCCAATCGCCACAAACTTGGCCACCCCCGCCCGGTAACTCTCATGCAGCAAATGGGTGCCCATCACCAGATTATCATAGAAAAACGTGGCCGGATTCTCCCGATTGGCGCCAATGCCGCCCACCCGAGCCGCCAGGTGAATCACCATGTCCACCGGCCTGCCCCCTTGAGCCGTATCCGCCAACAACTGCTGAATCGCGTCCAACTGCGTCAAATCATACGCCGCCGAGCGCGGCGACACAATCTCCGCCGCCCCCCGCCCTTGCAGCTTGTCCACCACAAACGAACCGAGAAACCCCGCCCCGCCCGTCACAATCACTCGTTTATCTTGCCAAAAAGTCTGGCTGTCCGGCCAATTTTGTGTCATCGTCATAAAATCATCCTCACCCACCATATCAAAACAGCGTGATACCGTCATCATCTAAAAACTGTCCACTGCCTACTGTCCACCGTTCACTGTCCACTGTCCACTGTCCACTGTCCACTGTCCACTGTCCACTGTCCACTGTCCACTATCCACTGTCCACTATCCACTGTCCACTGCCCACTGCCCACTGCCCACTGCCCACTGTCCACTGTCCACTGTCCACCGTTCACTGTCCACTGTCCCCTAAAGATCGCCCTCACAATCGCACCACGCGCCCCACCGCCGTCACCCTCTTCCGGGCCAGCGCATTCCGGGTATCCACCACCAATGGCGCATACCGGGCGATGCGCTCATAATCAAAATCATCATGATCTGTCACAATCACCACACAATCCGCCATCTCCAACGCCGTTGGGGTCAGTTGAATCGACTGCAAATCAAAGCCCTCAGGCTCCAGGTCAGCCACATACGGATCATAATAGCGAATCTTCGCCCCGCGCTCCTCTAACAAATGGATCACATCCAGCGCCGGGCTTTCACGCACATCCCCTACATTTGGTTTATAGGCCACCCCTAAAACTAAAATACGACTGCCATTAACCGCCTTACGCTCCATATTCAAGGCGTCGCCCACCTTACCCACCACATAGGCCGGCATGGTGCTGTTCACCTCGCTTGCCAGCTCAATAAACCGCGCCGTGTAATTCACCGTCTTCAATTTCCAACTTAAATAATGGGGGTCAATGGGAATGCAATGGCCGCCTAACCCGGGTCCCGGCGTAAACTTCATGAAGCCATACGGCTTCGTCGCCGCCGCCTCTACCACTTCCCATACATTCAAGCCGAGGCGGTCACACATAATCGCCACCTCATTCACCAGGCCGATATTGACCGCCCGGAAGGTGTTCTCCAGCAGCTTCACCATCTCCGCCGCCGCCGTAGACGAGACCGGGACCGGCTGCTCCACCACCGCGCCATACAAGGCCAGCGCCACCTCTGCACAAGCGGCCGTCGTGCCACCGATCACCTTTGGCGTGGTTTGGAAGGTAAAATCGGTACGCCCCGGATCAATGCGCTCCGGCGAGTAAGCCAGGAAAAAATCTTCACCGACCACATCTCCATTCTGCCTCAGGCGAGGTAAAATCAACTCATCCGTCGTGCCCGGGTAGGTGGTCGATTCCAGCACCACCAGCTTGCCGTTTCCCCCACCGCAGGCGGCCACAATACTATCGGCGGCGCTGATAATATAAGAAACATCCGGATCCTTCGTTTTGCGCAGCGGCGTGGGCACACAAATGGAAATGGCGTCTGCCTCCACCAAATCTGCATAATCGGTGCTGGCCCACAGCTTGCCACTTTCAACAAGCGGCTTCAACTGCGCCGAGGGCACGTCTTCAATGTAGCTCTCCGCCCGGTTCAGCGCCGCTACTCTGTCGCCATCCACCTCAATGCCGATAACAGTGAAGCCTTCTTCGGCAAAAGCCACCGCCGCCGGCAGCCCCACATACCCCATACCAATAATCGCCAGCTTCGCTTGTCGCTGCTCAAACTTCTGCATCAATGTCTCTTTTTTATTCATCTTTCCTTTTCCAAAGCTCCGCCCTTCCGACATCGGAGCAAAAAAATTTTGTCACTATTCAGCTAGACCTGACAGGTTTAGGCGCAAGTTTATCTGTAAAGATGGGTTGCTTGCAAAGGTGCTTTTTTGTTAAGGCGCCGCAATGAACCTGCCAGGTCTCGTAAATGCGGCAGCAATCCTGCCAATATGTGACTTAACCAATACAAGGGGAATTCACCCGCTATAGGGTAATAGAAATTCCCAAAATCACCATAGTACTTTTTACTTCAATTTTTGAATATCACTGGCATCCAACTTCACGGGCTGCGGCTGTTTGCTCAAAAAAGCCAGCAGCACCTGCACCCGCTGCTCACCCGGTAAATAGGCGTCAAAGATCGCCTCATAGCCGCTCAACGGCCCGGCCATAATACGCACCCGATCCCCAGGCTGTATGGTCATCAGGTTTAGCCCACCGCTCTTTTCAATTTTCTGTAAATGCGCCTGAATTTCTGTGATCAACCGGGCCTGCACCACGGCCGGTTCGCCGCCCATGCGCACCAGGCCATGCGCCCCCGGCAGCCAGCGATAGGCGTCTGTGCCTGCCACCGCCAGGTCTGCCCATACAAACAAATAGCCAGGGAAATACGGCCGTTCCTTCGCCGAGCGGGGATTAACCGGTTTCACCGGCAAGCTGGGCAGAAATGCTTCCATATCCTGAGACAACAGCAGCCGGTATACCGTCCGTTCTTTATGCGGTTTCACATGCAAGGCATACCAATTTTTAGTCATAACTATTTCAGGGGATATAACTTACCCAAACCAATCAAACTTCCCCATACCTACACGCGGTAAGTCTAGCCCCGTTGCCGCCTACAGGCAAATTTTGACAATTCAACAAAAATAGCCATAATTAGCAGTTCTCGCCTAAATTTTTTTCAATAATTTTAATGCCTGTGGGGGCTTCATGGAAATTCAGCACTATATTATTTTAATTAAACGGTGGTTATGGCTCATCATTTTGGGTGGTCTGGTGGCGGCTGGCGCTGCCTTTCTTGTGAGTAAATCACAAGAGCCACTCTACCGCGCCTCTGCGGTGCTGCTCATTTCTGAAGGCTCCACGCTTGGCGCCGGCGGCGACTTTCAAGCGTTCCAATTGAGTGAGCGGCTGGCCCAATCCTACATTCAACGGCTCACGAATCACGAGGTTCTCACCCAGGCTATCGACAATCTGGGCCTGGACATGAATCCAGATGAGTTAAGTAACGCAGTACAGGCCACGCTCATCAACAACTCCCAGTTAATTGCCCTGCGCGTAGAAGACACCGACCCGCAGGCGGCGGCCGCTTTAGCCAATGAAATCCCCACTGTATTCTCCGAGCGCAATATGGCGATGCAGTTAGCCCGCTTTGCCAGCTCTAAAGAAAATCTGGAAGCAGAATTAGCTCAGGTGAAGCAAGAACTGGCTGTGGCAGAAAGCGCTTTAGCCGCAGCAAACAACGGCGCCGAACAAATCGCCCCCGGTCAGTTAAGCGAAAATGTGCTGCGCCTGCGCGAAACCCATTCCCGCCTGCTGCAATCTTATGAAGATATTCGCGTAGCAGAAGCGGCCAGCCTAAACAATATCATCATTGATGAATATGCGCGTGTACCCCGCTCCCCCATCAGCCCCCGCACCCTGACAAATACCCTGTTGGCGGGCGTGGTGGGTGTGATGCTGGCGGTAGGAATCGTCTTTCTCATCGAATACCTGGACGACACCATCAAAGACCCCAACACCCTGGCCCAGGCTGCGGATCTCAACGCCATCGGTCTGATTGCCCGCACGAAAGAAGACGATAAATTGGTGATGCTGACCCAGCCCCGCTCCCCCAATGCTGAAGCGTATCGCCAACTGCGCACGAACATTCAATATGTCGGGGTTAGCCGTGTGCTGAAAACCATACTGGTTACCAGCGCCAACACAGGAGAAGGCAAATCAACCACGGCCGCCAATTTGGCGATTGCTCTGGCACAAGCAGATAACAAGGTTATTTTAGTAGATACGGATATGCGCCGGCCATCCTTGCATAAAATATTCAACAGCTCCAACCAGATTGGCCTCACAGACCTGCTGTTAAGCAAAGAGGATGATCCATCATTTGTACGAGATACAGAAGTCCCCAATTTAAGATTGATCACATCTGGCCCCTTGCCCCCTAATCCGGCCGAATTGATCGATTCTGAGCGTATGAAACACATCATTAATTGGCTGCTTGAAAAAGCGGATTATCTCGTGCTAGACAGTCCCCCCATACTGGCCGTCACAGATGGCACTTTACTCTCACGAATAGCTTCTACCACCCTCCTGGTAGTGGAGGCAGAAAAAACCCGCCAGCAAGCGCTCTTCATAATGACCCAACAGTTAGAAAGTGTGGAGGCGCACATTGCCGGCGTCCTTATAAATAAGCTCAATCCCCGGCAATCAGGCTATTATTACAATTATTATCGTTCAAGCTATCAGTATGAGGAGTCTGGGCTGCCAACAAAGGGGAAAAAATCATTGCGTGCGAGCCTGGCAGCGATACTGCCTTTCTTGGCTTCCTGATCACTCTAAAACAGTCGCAATGGCATACCGCGTCTGAGTCAGATAAGAAATTGCCACCGCCACCGCCAGATTGACAAAGGCCATCAGCGCCAGCGCCGTGATAGATGGCTCCAAAACCGTGTAATACAGTTCCAGGCCGGCCAAAAACATCAATACACCCAGGCCGGCCCGCAGCGGTTTGGTGAGAAAGGTCAGTCCCAGCAGACCAAAACCGAGCAAGCTCAACACAGCCAGGTTGAGCGGCCCCCAGGCGGCAGACAAACCGGGCAGCCGCAGCCCCATCTGCTGCCCCAACAGCCAGACCAGCCCCAGCATCACCAGCGCCAACAGCGCCCGCACGGCCGTTATCGACACCCGCCGCCCCTTCACCTCAAAACTCAAAGAGCGGCTCATGCCCGCCACCTCATCCGGCGACACATCCTCCGGCAGGTCGCCCCAATGCACCTGGCTGCCAGTAATCGTCAGCATCAGGCAGACAAACCAGCCCACCAGCAGCTTCACCATCACCAGGCGCGGCTCCATCACATCCAGGTAAAGCAGGGCCAGGGCCAAATATTGTACGGCCAGCCCTAAAATGGCCAGGCGGGCGTCCGGGATCAGCAGAATGAAAACGGCCGTTGCCATAATCAGCAGCGCCGCCGGTTCCCCCCGCCAGCTATCAAAGCGTGTGACCCAATCATAAATCGTCATAAGCAAGGTCGGGATTGTAGCCCGTCGCCCCCTTCACCGCAAAATCACCCATTCACAATTCACAATTCATAATTGACAATTCCCACTTCCCAATTCACAATTGACAAAATACATAAGGGAAAAAACTATGCGCAACAAACCAACTTACCCCATCCTTCTCCTCATTATCCTGCTGCTCACCGCTTGCAGCAGCCCCGCGCCCATGCCCACTGTCGTGCCCCTGGCCCAGCTGCCCACCGCCACCGCCACCGGCCTGCCGCCCACCCGCGATCTGAGCCAGCCCATCAACACGCCGCTGCCCGTGCCGCCCTCGCCCACCCGTCCCCCCACCGCCACCCCCATCCCGGTAGACGCCTGGGTCACAGTCACCAATCCCGAGGAAGACGCCGACCTGGTCATGGGCAGTGATGTCGTCATCCGGGGTTTAGCGCGTAAAGAACCAAACCACACCATCTGGCTGTCATTGGTCAGCGCCACCGGCCATCTGCTGGCCGAAGTACAGGCGCGTGAAGGGGAAACAAGCTGGGAAGCGGGGCTTTCCATCCCGCAGCATGTCAGCGGCGCAGCCTTCCTCAACGCCGCCGTGCGGGATGAAGCGGGCGACCTGCTGGCCGAAAACAGCGCCCGCATCAACCTCGTCCTCAACGCCGAGTCCACCGACCGCTTTTTGGTCTTCGCTGCGCCCGCTTATGGGCAAACGGCCGTTTCTGAATTCAACATCCTCTTCTCCGGCCAGACCAAACTGCCCGCCAACAACACCGTGCGCATCGAAATCTGGGAAAACTGCCAGGAACCGGTGGCCGGCCAGAACTTCATCATGGGGCGCAGCCCCAACAGCTTCCCCTGGCAAGGCTTCGTCGTCGTGCCTAAGGATGTGGTAGGCCGCGCCTGCGCCGTGGCCACTGCCGGCGAAATCGGCGCCGAAAATTGGCGTGAAGCCCAGACCGTCGTTGAAGTGCTGCCCCAAGATCATCCCGAAGCCCGCGGCGTGGCCCTGGGTTATCCCCCGCCCAACACCACCATCGCCGCCGGCGAAAGCCTGACGCTCTACGGCGCCGCCATGAACGTGCGTGAAGGGCCGGTAACCGTGAACGTGCTGCTGGCAAACGGCCGTATGGTCGGCCAGGTCTCCACCACCACCGACTACTGGGGTTACTGGGAAGCGGAAGTCACCCTGCCCTTCGATACCTTCGGCCCGGCCGAAGTCACCGTCGCCGCCGGTGAGCAAGACAAAGGCAACTACGCCGAAACCATCACCTTCATCGACATTTCCGAGGCCCCCACCCCCACGCCCATTCCGCCGCTGCCTACGTCGACGCCGGCGGAATAGTCAATACCAATCCACCAGATGCAGTTGTTCAATTCTGGCAAACTCTTGAGTGTTATGCGTGACGAGTGTGGCGCGATGGGTTAAAGCGGTGGCGGCAATGAGAATGTCATACATGCCAATCGGCTGCCCGAATTTCTTCCAACTCAGGGAAATCTTGCCAGGCTCCAGCCAATGCAACAACGGATTCCGGCCATTCAGTTTCTAATTTTTCTCGAATTATGGCAGCAATCCATTTACTTTGAGAAATATGTTTGGCTTTAATTAAAGCTCTCATTTTTTCATCTGTTTCTTTGTCTAAATAGATCGTTATCTGAGCCATCTGAAATCACCTCTGATTGCAAAAGCCTTTCACACAATGATAACAATTATATTTTATATTATATTGCTATACAGCATGAGATCAACTTCTGTTCAAAAATGATAAGAGAAAACGGGCCGTTACCCCCCAAATCGACCCGCAATAAAAAAAGCACAACACCGTGGTGTGAGCCTGCCGATGTCCGGACTTCGACTGGCTCACTCCTCGTTTAGGTCATACCGCCAACCATGACCCCCTCATGACCTTCGGCACATCCCCTGCCGCCGCCCATCCCTTATACTACCTCCATCAAACAAAACGATTCACACATCACGCATCACGAGGAAACTTATGTCCGATCCCATTCTAATCACCAAAGACCTGCGCAAAAGCTACGGCAGCCTTGAAGCTGTCAAAGGCATCTCCTTCAGCGTCCTGCGCGGGGAGATTTTTAGCTTGCTCGGCCCCAACGGCGCGGGCAAAACGACTATCCTCTCCATGCTCAGTTGTTTGCTGGAACCCTCAGGGGGAACGGCCGTTATCGACAATCACGCCATCCCCCAAGAAAGCAGCCAGGTGCGGCAGATCATCGGCATTGTGCCCCAAGAGATCGCCCTGTACGAAGAGTTAAGCGCCCGGCAAAACCTCGCTTTTTGGGGCAAAATGTACGACATGGGCGGCAAACCACTCAAAGCGCGTATCGACGAAGTGCTGGAGCAGGTTAATCTCAGCGACCGCGCCGACGACAAAGTGAAAAACTTCTCCGGCGGTATGAAACGGCGCATCAACATCGCCGCTGGCCTGCTGCACAAGCCCAAACTGCTTTTCATGGACGAACCGACCGTGGGCATTGACCCCCAAAGCCGCCGCCGCATCCTGGAGATGGTCAAAGAGCTGCGCGAACAGGGCATGACGGTGCTGTACACCACCCACTACATGGAAGAAGCCGAAGAACTGTCCGACCGCGTGGGCATCATCGACAATGGCCAACTCATCGCCCTGGGTACGCAAGACGAACTCAAGAAGCTGGTCGGCGAACAAGAAACGCTGCGCCTCCACTTCGGCGAAGGGCATCAGGCCAACGGCGACGCCACCTTATTCACCGAAATTGAGGGGGTATTGACGACAACGGCCGTCAACGACCAACTCGTCCTCAGCGTCAATGAGGCAACGGCCGTTCTGCCCAACGTGGTAGCACAGGCTTCTAGCCTGGGTTTACAAATCCGCTCCATCGACATCGAAGAACCCAACCTGGAGGCCGTCTTCCTGCATCTAACCGGTCGCGGCCTACGCGACAGCTAAGACCACCTGACTAAACGACTACAAGACTAAGAGACTAAATCATGAAAAAAATTCTCAACATCGCCTGGAAAGACCTCATCATCATCTTCCGCGACCCCGGCGCCCTGCTGCTCATGCTGGGGGCGCCCTTTTTGCTGACGCTGGGCATGGGCCTCGTCACCGGCGCCTTCTCGGGCAGCGACAACAACAGTGGCCTGGCCGACATTCCCGTGGTCATTGTCAATGAAGATAGCGGCGAACTGGGCAACGCCCTCACCGACATCTTCTTCCAGGATGACCTCGCCAATCTGCTCGAACCTGAAATGGCAACCGCTGCCGCCAGCGCCCGGCAGCAAGTGAACGACAACAAAATCGCCGCCGTGGTCATCATTCCGGCCGGCTTCAGCGACAGTATCATCCCCCATCAAGGAACAGGAAAAGGAGCGGATCCCGTTTCCATTGAACTGTACAAAAATCCCGGCCGTCCCATCAGCGCCAACGTGGTGCAAAGCATCGTCAACGATTTTGTGACACAGGTAGATACCCGCGCCATCGGCAGCGCCGTCACCATGCAACAATTAGCCCTGAACGGCCGTTTGTCTCCCACCACCCAGGCGTCAATCCTTCGACAAGCGCAAGACGCCTCCGCCAGGCTTCAACCGTTGATTGAAATTCAGCAAGAAACAGGCACGGCCGCTGCCGACCCTCCCAATACGCTCGCCTACTTTGCCCCCAGCATGGCCGTCGCCTTTCTTATGTACACCGTCAGCGTGGGCGGGCGTAGCATTCTGGCCGAGCGAGAGGAAGGCACATTGGCGCGGCTGCTGGCCTCGCCCACTTCTGCCACCCAGGTCATGGGCGGCAAAGTGTCCGGCATCTTTTTGACAGGCGCGGCGCAGGTCAGTGTGCTTATCATCGCCAGCAGCTTGCTCTTTCAACTGCGCTGGGGCCATCCGGCGGTCGTGGCCCTGCTCATCGCCGCCACCGCCGCCGCCGCCACCGGTTGGGGCTTGCTCATCGCCGCCATTTCCGACCGGCCGAGCCAGGTGAGCAATTACGGCACGGCGCTCATGCTCCTGTTTGGCATTGTCGGCGGCAGCTTTGTGCAGCTTCGTTTTGATGGGCCATTCGCCTGGCTGAGCAAAATCACGCCCAACGCCTGGGCCATCGCAGGTTTCAACGCCCTGTCAAGCGGCGGCTCCCTGGCCGATATCATCCCTGCGCTGCTCGCCCTGGCGCTCATGGCCGCCATCCTGTTCATCATTTCCGTGACGCTGTTCCGCCGTCGCTCAGATAGCTTGCTATAAAACACGGCTTTGCCACCTTGCAACCTTTTTCGGAGAAACCTATGTTCAAAAAAATCACTGCCATCGCCTGGAAAGACACCATAATTCGCTTCTCCAGTAAATCAGAACTCCTTTTCTTCTTGATTCTGCCCATCATTTTCACCGTGCTGCTGGGCGGCGCTTTTGGCGGGCCGGGCAGCGACGAAGATTTCCGCATCTTGCTGCTCGTCGTTGATGAAGACCAGAGCGACTTGTCGCAAGCTTTGCTAGGTGATTTAGAGGATTCAGAAACGCTGCGCATTGAACGCCACACTCTCGCCGAAGCGGAAGCCGCATTTGTTGCTGAAAAAGTCCCGGCGCTGCTGCGCATTCCCACTGGATTTGCTGAGATGGTTTCGGCTGGCGAAACGGCCGTTCTCACCCTCCAGCAGCAGCCCAACAACAATGACGCCCAGATTGCCGCCCAGGCGGTGGAAACGGCCGTTAACAATCTCAGCCGTCCCCTCACCATCGCCCAGGCCAGCCTCCAACAGGGGGAGCAAGCGCAGCCTTTTGCCGGCGAGAGCGACCGTGCCGCTTATTTAAAAGAGGGACAAGTGTTGGCAAAAACGGCCGTGGCCGCCACCCCCAGCCGCGTCCTCATCACTCAGCCCGAAAACGCCCCACCAGAAACAGGTTTCTACAATGTCGCCGCCCACCAATCGGCCGGGCAGCTCATCACCTGGGTCTTCATTCCCCTGCTCGCCACCTCCGGGCTGCTGGCCTTTGAACGACGACACGGCACATTGCGCCGCCTGCTCGTGGCCCCCACCGGCCGCGCCACCTACCTGGGCGGCGTCATCAGCGGTCAATTTGGGGCGGCGCTGGTGCAGATGGCTTTGCTCGTCGTTTTTGGCGCTGTCGTCATGAAAGTGAATTGGGGGAACTCGCCGGCCGCCTTAGCCGTGATGCTCGTTACATTTGGGCTGGCGTCTGTCGCTTTTGGGGTGATGCTGGGCACATTTGTCAAAACAGAAGGGCAGGCCAGCAACTTGAGCATCATGCTCGGCATGTCGATGGCTTTATTGGGCGGCTGCTGGTGGCCTTTAGAACTGTTTCCGCCTACGGTGCAAACGGCCGTTCACATTCTGCCTACCACCTGGGCCATGCAAGGACTCTCTGCCCTCACCATGCGCGGCGCAACCCTGCCCGACATCCTGCCCATCGCCGCCATTTTATGCGGATACGCCATCGTCTTCTTCACCATCGGCGTCATCCGCTTCCGTCGTGATTAGCGACAACTTTGGCTGGTGTTGGCTCGTAAAACCTCAATCCGATGTCGGCCGCATTTCCTCAATCAAGGTATTTAAGTCACGGAAGCCCACCGGCTTCACCAGCACCATATCAGCTTTGCCTTCCATTTCCTTCGCTTTGTTAACATCGGCCGTGGCGATGATCACCTTCACCGAGGCCAATCGCGCCTCTTTTTTCATCGCGTAGAAAACATCTTCTCCCGACACAAAAGGAAGATGAATATCCAACATGACGATATGCGGCGTCATTTTTGCCAGTATAGCTAACGCTTGCTGACCATCTCGAGCCATTTCGGTACGGTAGCCAGCTTCTTCAAACGCCACCATGAATAATTCGGCCAATAAATCTTCGTCTTCAACGATGAGCGCTACCGGTAAATTGTTGTCATATAGTTGAATATTCACGTCATTTCCTCGCAATACGCTACAACCGGGGCAACGGAATGGCTTGAAGGCTTTTTACTGTATCAAATGGATGATTTGTTTTTTAAGAAAGCCTTAAATAATGTTGGTGAAAACCATCACACCAAAAGCGATGGCGAGAATATCTAATACGATCAATAAGGCTAAAACCAGGCGCTGCCCGGAAGAAAAACTGCTCCATGAAAATGAAGAGCTGCTGCTGGCTTGTATGTCTGCCTCACCATCCATGTCATCATACATGGAGCCGGTGCGAGCGCTCTTGCGCCGCAGTTGCTCAAATTCGTCTTCATCGCTTACCACAGCTTGCACTGTATCATGATCATCTTCATCTCCGTCTAATAACCAATCCGGAGTATCATCAAATGTATCATCTTGAAAATCACCAAAATCATCACTCATAATCATCCTCCTAAGTACAATGATCCTTGCCTATCCAACAAAACAACTTGACGTAATTATAAACGATTATTGGCAGATGGGCGATTCAGGGCTTACCATTGCCTTCTATCCCCGCAAGCTGACATCACCGGCAGAGAGGGTATGCTTTCGACCCGACTTATCCTGAATTAGAAGCTGACCCCATTCATCAACGCCAACGGCCGTTCCCACCACCACTTCCCCCGCCTGCACCGCCCGCACCTGACGCCCTGGCGTAATCAACCGGCTTTGCCAGGCGGCATAGGGCGATTTTCCAGCAGCGGCCGTTTCATACCAGCTTTCCATTCGCGCCAAAAAAGCGACCAATAACGTCTGCCGCTCCAGCGGCGCGCCGCTGGCCGCCAATATGCTGGTCACTGGCACAATACCTTCGGGCATTTGCGCTGGCGTCATGTTCACATTGAGACCCATGCCCACCACCACCTGTTGCAAACGGCCGTTCTCAGCCAACTCCCCCTCCACCAATAAACCGCCCAGCTTATGCCAGACGCCATCCAGTTCCAAACCAATGTCATTGGGCCACTTTAAGGTGATAGAGAGGGGCGTCAGCGCTTCAATCGTATCTGCCGCGGCCAGCCCGGCCAGCATCGTCAGCCAGAGCGTTCGTTCCGCCGGCCAATCTGGCCGGAAAAACATAGAGAGCATCAAAGCCGTGCCCGACGGCGCTTCCCAGCGGCGTCCCAGGCGACCACGCCCCTGCGTTTGAAAATCCGTCACCACCACTGTTCCCGGCAATACCCGCTGCGGATCTTCCGCGACCGCCTGCTTCAGGACATCGTTGGTGGAGGTAGTGGTCTCCAGGTAGCAGTAATTGCGGCCCAGCCAATCAGTGGTCAGGTGGGGTAAAACGGCCGTTTGCGTCAACATCTTATCTTCGTCCATACGCCCTCCGTCCCCCACCGGCTGCGTCAGCTTTTGAGAGGAGTCAATGACTTAGGTCCAATTCAACAGCATATCGACCAGCAGGCGTACGCCAAAACCGGTGCCGCCTTTTGTCACATAACCTTGTGGTTTTTCCGCCAGCGCCATGCCCGCAATATCCAAATGCGCCCAGGCGTCATAATCCACAAACTGCTTCAAGAAGATAGCAGAGGTCGCCACACCACCCATACGGCCGCCACTGTTTTTCATATCCGCCACATCAGACTTAATCGCTTCCTGGTAATCAGACCACAAAGGTAACGGCCAGAGGCGCTCATGGGTATGCTCGCTGGCGGCCAGCAGCCTGTCACGCAGCGCATCGTCGCTGCTGAACAAGCCAGCGGCCATGCCCGCGCCCAACGCCACCACGCAAGCGCCGGTCAAGGTGGCCAGGTCGATCACGGCGTCCGGTTTATATTTCTTAGCATAGACCAACGCATCAGCCAAAACCATGCGCCCTTCGGCGTCGGTGCTGATGATTTCAATGGTTTTCCCGTTGCTGGCCGTAATGACATCGGCCGGCCGGTAAGCATGGGCGTCGGGCATATTTTCGGTGCAGGGGGTGACGCCGACCACGTGCAGCGGCAGGTTGAGCAGCCCCACCGTTTTCATGGCCCCTAAAACGGCCGCCGCCCCGCCCATATCTGATTTCATGGCGCCCATGTTTTGCCCCGGCTTGATGGTGATGCCGCCGGTATCAAAGGTGATGCCTTTACCCACCAGGACAATGGTGGGCAGATCGTCCCGCCCGCCATTGTGTTCTAACACGATAAATTTGGGCGGGAAGCCGGCCCCCTGAGCCACCGCCAGAAAAGCGCCCATCTTGTGTTCGGCCGCCCATTTGCGCCCGCCCACGATGAGCTGCATATTATGTTCTTCAGCAATTTGGGTAGCGATTTGCGCCATTTTCTGGGGGGTGGCGATATTGGGCGGCATATTGACCAGATCACGAGCCAGGACAGCGCCAGCCACAACGGCCGTTGCCAGCTCCACCCCTTTTTGCAGATCAGCCATCTTGCTTTCTTCAAATTCCACCAGGGTCAGGCTGTCCACACCTTCTCCTTCCTTCTTTTCATACTCATACAGGGCCAGCAGTGAGCCTTCCACGGTGGCCTGCGCCGCCGCCGCCGCCGGTAAACCAGCAATGCCTGCCCCATGCACAATGGTGGCCACGGATTTAGCGTTCAGTTCTCGCGCCCGCTTCATGGCCGCCGCCGCCGTCTGGCGCACCCCTTCCAGATCGTATTCATCACGCGACCCCATGCCGGCCACCAATACGCGCTTGGCCGCCATGACTTCTCGTGGATAAAGCACGGTGACTTCACCGGCTTTACCGGTCAGGTCGCCGCTGGCAATGAGTTCGCTCACAGCGCCCGCCAATGCCTGATCCACGGCGCCGGTGGCCCCGCCAGGCGCCGTCACGCCCTCGAATAAATTTACGATGATGGTATCTGCATCGCTCTCTTGAATACTGCCTTGTTTAACTTGTACGTTCATTATCCCTCCGGGGATTCATGGTAAATGGTTTGTCAGCAATTGTAGCGGGAAACGGCCGTTTCTGGTAGACAAGGCTCACATCATTCGATATGCTTGATTCAAATATTGATGTGCACGACCTGGCGGCCTGGACGCTGCGAGCGACCGCTCAAAACGTAACCGGCCCGTTCAACGTCACCGGGCCAGCCAGCTCCTTATCGATGGCGGCGCTGTTGGAAACTTGCAAAGCAACCAACGGGGGTGATGCGACCTTTACCTGGGTTGATCAAGAATTTATTTTGGCAAACGACATTGCGCCCTGGACAGAACTGCCGTTATGGATGCCTGGCGAAGAATTTGCCGGCTTTGGCGCGGTAAACTGCCGCCAGGCGCAAGCCAACGGCCTGACTTACCGCCCGTTGGCCGATACCGTGCGCGATACCCTGGCCTGGCTCAAGACGCGCCCGGCTGATTATAAATGGGTAAATGGGCTGCCGGCAGAGAAGGAAACGGCCGTTTTGGCTAAATGGCGCAAAAACAATGCTTAAGGCAAAGGCGGTGGGCAAGCGCAAAACGGCGCCAATCGATCATCCCTGGGTGATCTGCGCCCGGCGCGTGGGTACGAATTTTGGGGATTAAAAGACAGTTTACAGTGGGAGTATCACGCTCAGTAAACTGTACACTGTCCACTGTTCACTGTTCACTGTTAAAGCAGGATAGCAGGCTGGCGCACGGCTTCTGTGTTAAGTTGGCCTGAATAGCGGATGATAACGGCCGTTTCTCCCACCATCATCTCCCCCTCCCGCACTTCAATAAGCCGGTCGGTCAATAAATCAACATAAGTCCCATCAGGCAGCGGCGTGGGCATCACCTCTGCCACGCCCGCCACATTGAAGACGCCATACAACCCTTCATTTTCTGTTTGCCAATGGGCGGTCAGCGCCGGTTCAGCGGTGATGAGCCGGAAATCTCCCGCCACTTGCACGGCATCCTTTTTGAGTCGGCATAATTGAGTCAGGAAGCCCTGGAGACTGTAATCAGCCCAGACGATTTTATCCTCATCAAAGAGGCTGGGGGTGCGCCTGTTTTCCGATTCCTGACCGGCGTAGATGAGGAAGGGGCCTTCATTAAACGCCTGGAACGCCGTCCAGGCCAACGCCTGGGCGCGGCTGGGGGCGCGAGCCATGATGCGCGGCTGGTCGTGGTTTTCCACGCAGCGCATTTTGAGGGTGTGGGCGGGGTAAATGCCCTGTTGAAATTGCAGCAGAGAGAAGTAGAGGGGAACGGCCGTTGCCTCAGCCACCGCTTTTTCCCATACCGGCCAGATGTCATAATCATAACTGAGGTCGAAGGCGCTGTGGATTTCGCCATCGGCGTGGGCGGTTAGACCGTGCCGCCGCCGGTCGATGACGAAGTTCGTATGCACCGATTCGGCCAGCCAGATGAGGCCAGGCTTGAGTTCTGCCAGTTCCGCCCGCGCCCGCTGCCAGAAGGCCAGGGGCACAATCGAAGCCACATCACAGCGGAAGCCATCCACGCCCATCTCGACCCAAAACTTGAGCGTTTCAATCAGATAATGCCACAACGCCGGATCATCATAAGTCAGGTCGATCACAT
Source organism: uncultured Ardenticatenaceae bacterium (assembly GCA_964643965.1). Lineage (GTDB taxonomy): Bacteria > Chloroflexota > Anaerolineae > Promineifilales > Promineifilaceae. Next base: position 596 of record CAZXVH010000088.1, on the reverse strand, counting down.
CGCTCCACTCCGGCACAGTGGTCACAGGACGGCCGTTTTCGTCCTGATGGAACCATTCGGGATGCGTGTTTACCAGCACAGAATCGTGGGAGGTGTGGTTGTATACCACGTCGATCATCACCTTGAGTCCCAGGGCGTGGGCGTATTGGCACAGCAGGCGGAACTCTTTTTGATTGCCGTATTCGGGGTTAACCTGGCGGTAATCCTGAATGGAGTAGGGGCAGCCCAGCGAGCCTTTTTTGTGCAGTTGGCCGATGGGATGGATGGGCATGAACCAGACGACATCCACGCCCATCTCACGCAGGCGAGGCAGGTCGGTGGTGATGTCGCTGAAGGCGCCAGAACGGCCGTGGTTGCGCACGTAGATTTCGTAGAGGACGAGGTTGCGCAAGGATTGGGGGGTAGTGGTTGCCATAGGTGTTTAATCTCCTGAAATAAAGGTGGGCAATTGTCAATGGTTCATTGTCAATTGTCAATGGTTAATGAAGGATGGCTGTGTGAGGTGGGGGAAGGTGTGTGGGAGAGATGGGATGGAAACGGCCGTTTCCACCCCACCACCTGGACAATTTTCGTTAGCTATGGGCAGAACGGCCGTT
>CAZXVH010000087.1:12969-22538 GCA_964643965.1 uncultured Ardenticatenaceae bacterium | reverse complement strand
CAAAAATCAACGCCGGGGCCGCCCCCCCCCCCCGCCCCCCCTCCCCCCCCCCCCCCCCCCCCCCCGCTCCCAGGTACGAAGGAGTAACAACCATGGTAAAAGACAAAATGATTGAGATTTTATTGGTTGAAGATAATCCGGCTGACATTCGCTTAACGCAAGAAGCATTTAAAGAAACCCGCACCCCCTACCATATTCATGTGGTACGCGATGGCGCGGAGGCGATGGCGTTTTTGCAGCATCAAAACCGGTATGCGTCCGTCCCTCGCCCTGATATCATCTTATTAGACCTGAACCTGCCCAAAAAGGACGGCCGTGAAGTGCTGGCGTTTATCAAACAATCGCCGGCATACAAACGAATCCCGGTTGTGATCCTGACCACCTCGAAAACCGACGAGGATATTGCCCACACCTATGATCACCATGCCAATTGTTACATCACCAAACCCACCGATTTAGACGAATTCATTGCCGCCATAAAAAGCATTGAGGCTTTTTGGTTGAGTGTGGTGAAGCTTCCATAAACGGATTGGAAAGCATCGGTTAACGCAGATTTTGTTGACGCAGAGCCAGACGCGCCTACGCATCCGTTCGCACATAAACAAAACTTACGCGCACCTGGAAAGCGCTAAAATCACCTTATGATCGCATCTCCCATCACAGTTTTATTGCTGGAAGACAATCCAGCCGACGCCCATCTTATACGTCTGCTACTGGCCGGCAGCCAAAGCCATACAGTGGACGCCCCGGCCCGTTTTGAACTGCTGCAAGTGGAGCGCCTGGCGGATGGGCTGGCGTATTTGGGACAAATGCAGTTCCATGTGATTCTCCTGGATTTGTCCCTGCCTGACAGCCAGGGATTGGAGACATTTGAAAAAATCAAGGAAAACGTGCCGCAAACGGCCGTTGTGGTGTTAACCGGTTTAGATGACCAACAAATCGCCCATAAAGCCATGCAGCAAGGCGCTCAAGATTATCTGGTCAAAGGCAGCATTGAACGCGACCTGCTCATCCGCGCCCTCCTTTATGCCGTAGAGCGCCAAAATCTACTGACTGAATTGCAAGAAAAAACCAGGGCGTTGGAACAAAATGTCATCGACCACATCGCAGCCAAAGCCCAACTCACTCAACAAGCGCTGGAACTGCAACGGCGCAACGCCGAACTGGATGAATTTGCCCACACCGTCGCCCATCAGGTGCAAGGTCTATTGGGGCAAATCATCGGCTACAGCAGCTTCATCGAGATGAATTGGGGAGAGCAACTGCATGAAGAACCGCGCCACGCCCTCAACCGCGTCTTGTACAGCAGCCACAAAATGAACAATGTCCTCAGCGAAATTCTGCTCCTGGCCAGCGTCAACCGCGAAGATGTGCAAACCATCCCGCTGGAAATGGGGCGCATTGTAGCCGAAGCTTGCAAACGGCTCTCTTTTGAAATCGCCGAATATCGGGCTGAAATCCACCAGGTTGAACAGTGGCCGGCCGCCCAGGGTTATCCTTCCTGGGTGGAAGAAGTGTGGGTCAACTACATCGGCAACGGCCTCAAATATGGCGGCCAACCCCCTATCTTGCATTTAGGCGCAGAGGCCCAACCGGATGGCATGATTCGCTTTTGGCTGCGCGACAATGGCCAGGGCATTGCCCCCGAAGATCAAATGAAACTGTTTAAGCCCCACACGCGCCTGCGCCCAACCCGCGCCCGTGGCGAAGGCTTGGGGCTTTCCATCGTGCGCCGCATTGTGGAAAAATGCGGTGGCAAAGTGGGCGTAGACAGCCAGCCCGGGCAGGGCAGCACCTTTTGGTTTTGTCTGCCGCCTGGCTAAGGGTTAAAAATTGAAGAGTGAACATGAGTCGGGTATTCTATCTCTAATCTTTTCTCTTTGTAACTGGCCGGTGCTGCGGCCAGAGAGTCCGTATAATTACTTCTCTTTAATCTTGATCTTTAATTTTGGTTCTATATCATTCCTCAATAAAGGAGACGCATTTTTATGACGCCATCAGTAGACCATCCTGTTATTGGCTGGGAAAGCCACGAACCTGTGCCGGAAGGATATGCCTTTAACCGGTATCTGCAAGCCCAAAACGGCCGTTTACACTTTGAAGACCTCGACCTCGCCAACCTCTTCCTGGAAGGCGACCAACAAGGCTTTAGTCATGTCATGCCCAGCCCGCTAGAAATTGTCTACCTGCCGCTGATTCGCCGCCAAATCACCTTCATGAACCGGGTGTTTGCGGAAGTGGCAGAGGAGGTGGGGTATAACGGCCGTTTCCATTACACCTACGCCTCCAAAGCCAACGCCGCCGAAGAAGTCATCCGCAGCACCCTCCAGGCTGGCGCCCACCATGAAATGTCCTCGGCCATCGACGTAGACATCGCCCGCATCATGATCCAGCGCGGCCTGCTGCCGCCCGAGCGCCTGATCATCTGCAACGGCTTCAAACCCAGCGGCAGCCAATACGCGACCAATCTCATCAGCCTCAAACATGATCACGACAACCTCATCCCCGTCGTCGAAGATTTAGCCGAAATCCCCGACCTGCTCAACAGCGGCCGCACTTTCGAGGTTGGTTTACGCGCCAAAAGCTACGGCCACAATACCACCTTGTCAGAAATGGACGCCGCCAACTCTCGCTTTGGCCTGGACAGCAAAAACTTATGGAAAGCCGCCGACTACATCCAGGCCGCCCCCAACCTCAGCCTCAAGATGTTCCACAACATGGTCGGCAGCCAGCTCACCGATGAAGACGCTTTCGTCAGCTATCTCAAACCGGGCATCGAACTGTACGCTCAACTGCGCCAGCGCTACCCCAGCCTGAGCATCTATAACTTTGGCGGCGGCATGCCCGTGGCCATGACGCTGGACTTTGACTTTGACTACCACGCCTTCGCCCGCCTGCTGCTGACCACCCTCAAAGAGACCTGCGCCCGTTATAATGTGCCGGAACCGGACGTGATGGGCGAATTCGGCCGTTATACTACTTCAGAACATGGCGCTCATTTGTTCAAAATTATCATCACCAAAGAAAACAATTCCGTCCTGCCCTGGTATATTATTGATGGCTCGATTATGAGTTCGTTCCCCGACAGTTGGGCGCTCAGTGAACATTTCATCGTACTGCCCTTAACGCACCTGGACAAGCCGTTCCAACAAGTGCGCCTGGGCGGCATCACCTGTGACAGCGATGATGTGTATCCGCCCAAACCCAGCCATTCTCCGCTCTACTTACCCGTAGAAACAGAAGATCTGTATATCGGCTTCTTTTCCATTGGCGCCTACCAGGAAATGTTGGGCGGGGCCGGCGGCAGCAAACATTGTGTGGTGGCTGAGGCCATGGAATTGATCATAGACAGAGAGGAAAACGCCAGCACTGAGCCGGGCCGAGATGCCTGCACTGAGCCGGGCCGAAGTGCCTGCACTGAGCCGGGCCGAAGTGGCCGTTATCAATTCACCATCCTGCCCGGCCAAAAAGCTGCCGATGTGCTGGGCAATTTGGGCTACAGGTGAGGTGGCGAGTGGCAAAGTGGCATAATGAACTTGCAACCCTGCAACCCGCCACCTGCAACCTTGCCGCCCGGCCCCCGTATTAACCTTATACACGCATCACGCATCATTCAACAGGAGATCAGACATGCAAATGGATCGTACCCGCATCATTTTTATCGCCATTGTGGGCGTCGCCGTCCTCGGCGTTTGCGTCTTTGGCGCGTTTTCACTCATTTCCGGCCGGGGCAGCGCCAACCCCACCCCTGGCCCGGCCGTCACTGTGGCCTCAGCCACCTCAGCAGCAAACAACAAAACGGCCGTTTTCACCCAGCTAGATTCCCCCGAACCCATCTGGGGGCCAAACCATGACGCTCACGCCGACCTGCCCACCTACATTTGTGGCGCAGACGCCTTTGGCAGCTACTTCACGCTCCAGCAAATGCAAATGGCCGGCAAAGACATCGAACACGGCTTTCGCCTGGGCATCGTACCGTTCTACCTGGATGGCGACCCCGCTTACGACATCACCGAAGAACAGCGCACCGCCCTGCTCAAATCCGGCCAGTGGGACTGCCTGCTCACCACCCTGGACTCCGTGGCCCTCAAAAGCCCGGGCGTCATCACGGCCATCGTCGATGAAAGCGCCGGCGCCGATCAACTGTGGGGACGCGACGTAGACACCATCAACGACATCCAGGGCAAACGCATCGCCTTCGCTCAAGACAGCGTGGGGGAATATTTTGTCTACTATGTGCTTTCCATCGCCCAACTCAGCCCGCGCTCCCAGGTGACGCTCGTGCCCCAAGACAGCGTGGCTGACGCCGTGGCCATCTTCAACAGCGGCCAGGCGGATGTGGTGTCCGGCTGGGAACCCGACATTTACGAAGCTGAAACAAGCGGCGGCCAATCGCTGCTCAGTTCCAATCAACTGCGCATTGTCATGGATGTGATCGTCACCTCGCAAAACTCCATCCAAAACGAGGCAGACCTGGTGCAAAACTTCCATAACGCCTGGTTTGATACCCTCAAAGCGCAAACGGCCGACTTCGATACCGCCGCCGCCCAAATTGCCGCCTGGGGCCATAATGATTGGAGCTTTGTCTATGAGGAAACGGCCACCGACGACTTCCACGCCTGGTTAGAAAGTTTGGCCCAGGCCGATCTCAGTGACAACGCCTTTGTCATGCGTGATGTTCGCCCCATCGTCAACCGGCTGAACATCGCCCGCCGCGTGTGGGCCGCTTCTGATGTGCCCGTGCCCAATGATAATGTGGAAGAACTGGTCAACACCGGCTTCGTGCTGCGGGCGGCCGAACAAGCCAGTTTGCAGCCCAACAGCAACCCGGTCAACGACACCTTCTCCATCTCACCGCAGTTGGATTTGAGCAACGTCACCTCCGCCGATTCAGCCACGTTGGTCGTGCTGCCCTGCCGCACCTTCACCTTTTTGCCCGAATCCACCGAACTGACGTTGGAATCGCGCCGCATTTTGGATAACTGTGTCGTGCCCACCCTCTCCCAATCCGTCGGCCTATTCTTAAAGGTAGAAGGCTCCTCCGCCTGGCCGGCCAACACCCCGCCGTACACCGAAGCCGACATCCTGGAAGTGGCGGAAGGTCGCGCCCAATCCGTCGTCGATTACCTGGTAACTCAAGGCATCGACCCGGCCCGCTTCATCGTAGAGGCCACCCTGCCCCCGGAAAATCGGCGCCATACCGAAGACCCCAACATCATGGCGGAAGATCGCTATGTGGAACTGACGCTGGTGACAGTGGGGCGGTAAAAGAGTGATGAGTGAGGAGTGGAACCGTCCACTGTCCACTGTTCACTGTCCACTGTCCATTGTCCCTCGATTACCGATTACAGAATACGGAGTAAAACATGACTCTTTTTAAGAATACGCGCATGGTCTGGCTTTTACTGGCTGTGTTAGGACTCGCCACATTGGCCTGCGGCTCAGGCGGCGGAAATGGCGAGAACATCCCCAATGATGCGCTGGTGGTGGAAGTAGTTTCTAGCGCCAGTTTGGCGCCGTGGTTGACAACGGCCGTTTCCCATTTCAACGCCTCATCACCCACTACCAGCAGCGACCAGCCAATCTACGTCGTGGTGCAAGGCGTGGAATCCGGCCAGCAAGTGAGCAACATGGCAGAAGGCGGCAGCCTGCCCGCCCTGTGGATTCCCGACAGCCCGGTGTGGGTCAACCTGGCCGCCGATCAGGGTCTCATCAGCTTCCAAAATAATTGCGTCAGCGTGGCCCAAAGCCCGCTGGTTATTGGCATGTGGCGCGAGTTGGCCGAGTCGCTGGGCTGGCCCGGCTTCCCGCTGGGCTGGCTGGATGTGGGCAGCCTGGCGCAAGACCCGTCGGCCTACCAATATTACAGCGGGGGCGAATATGGGGATGAGCTGCGCCTGAGCCATCCCCATCCCGGCCTCTCCGGGGCCGGCGCGGGAACCCTGCTGGCCCTGGTGCAAGCTGCCCAGGCCAAAACCACGGCCGTCTCCGCCGAAGATATTCAAACGCCGATTGTGCAAGCCTCAGTGGGCGCTTTTGAAAGCGCCGTCTCCTCGTTTGCCAATTCGACCACAAGTTTGAGCGGCAATATGCGCGAACGGGGAGCCAATTATTTGGGCGCCGGCGTCATGTATGAAAATGATGTCGTTTATGGCAACGGCGGCGCCATTGTGCCTATTTATCCGCTGGAAGGCACGTTTATGGCCACGCATCCCGCCTGCATCAGCCAATCTGCCGAGGCAGAAACAGAAGAGGCGGCTCAGTTGTTCCGAGATTATTTGTTGAGTGATGAGGGGCAGGAAACGGCCGTTACTTTCGCCTTGCGCCCCGTCAACAAAAATATACCCATCGGCCCACCGCTGACGGAAGAATTTGGCGTCGATTTGAGCCAACCAGCGATCATCTTCAATGAGCCAACGGTCGCCGCTCTCTATGGCGTACAAGATTTATGGCAAAGCGCTCGTAAAGATGTCAACCTGGTGCTGCTGTTGGATACCTCTGGCAGTATGCGCGGCAGCAAAATAGACAGTATGCGTGAAGCCGCCGCCCAATTCGTGGCGCAAATGGGGGATGAAGATCAACTGACCATCATCGCTTTCAGCACCGAGCCGGAACTGCTGGTGGAAGGCGTGCCGGTTGGCCCGGCCCGCCAAAAGCTGGTCAATGCTATCAACGCGCTAAACGCCAGCGGCGACACCACTCTCTTTGACGCCATTGGCGACGCCGCCGCCAGCATCGAATACACCCATCAATCTGCCATGACCAACGCCATGGTGGTGCTTTCAGACGGCATGGATACGCGCAGTTATCGCCATCAATTTAACGCCAACCTGATAGAACTGGCCACCGCCAACGACACCACTATTTTCACCATTGCCTATGGCAACGACGCCGACGAAGAAGTCTTGTCTACCCTGGCGCTGGAAGGCAATGGCAATTTCTACCGGGGCGATGAGGCCAGCATTGAAGCGATCTACGATGAGATGTCGGCGGCCTTTGGTGGCAGTGTGGGTGTAGGACGGTAGGATTGCGGATTGCGGATTGCGGATTGCGGATGGCGGATTGCGGATTGCGGATGGCGGATTTGGGAGTGAGGCAGCGCATGGTTGAGCGTGAACAGGCAGAGGATTTAGTGAAGCAGTCGATTGGCTGGTAACGCACCAGGTTTACTACGCTGGACTCGCCGACGATTGCTGAGATGAACGGCCGTTTTCGTGCTGAATTTGTCGGTCCAGGCTGGGTACGAGTTATTGCCCAGCCGGGGCCGGGCGGTTCACGTCACCATTTTTACTGCATGAAACAGAGAAGCGCTAACCGACCACCGGCAGCGCCAACGCCGACGGCCGTTTGCCATCATGAAACAGCGTCTGCTCCTGTATGACCATCCGGCTGCTCGTGAGGATCGGCTCGCCATTGCCTAAATTGCGGCCAATGCGCGGATGCGCCCCACTCGACACCTGCAAACGAATACTTTGCCCAGGCTGGAATTGGTAAGCAGTCGCCGCCATGTCAATCTCAAGGCGCAGGCTGCCGTCCATCTGCGGCTCCCCTTTGCCCGGCTCTAAACGCAGCAGACCATCACACAGATTTAGAGAACGGCCTGTACTGAGCTGGTCGAAGTGGCCGTCTGCTTCCACCACACATAATCTGGCAAAAAAGTCCGTAAACGGGCTGCTCGACTGTACATATAAAATCGCTTTAACCGGGCCAATAATCGTCAGTGGGCTGAGGAGCGGCGGCGAGGTGTATACCAACACATCGGGCCGCGCTTCCAGGCTGCGGTTATCAACGGCGCCCGCCTCCGTGGAGAGCAGCGCCCCGCCCACATTCGGCGTGGGATCGGCTGGATCATAGCGATATTGATCTGGGGTATTGTTAGCGGGCGGATTGAGGGGAGTTAAACGGCCGTTTTTCATGCCCGGCCCCTGCAAATAATACAACCTTGTCTGGTGAGGCGGCGGCCAGGCATCAAATTCACGCCATTCCTCCGCACCCATCACATAAAGGCGTACCGGCTTCTCAGGCAGCCCACCCTTCTTGCCCTTCAAATGCACATCAAACCAGGCCAGCGCCTCGCGCAGTGTGCCAGCCTGTTTGGCCAGGTCATAATGTCCCCAGTTATAGATGGTGAGATACGGCGACTTGCCCGCCTGCCGTTGAATCAAATAATCTTCTAGCAGGCCAGACAAGAAGACATCATACCAGCCCCCCATAAAATGGATGGCCTGCGGCAGCGTCGCCACCTCCGGCTTCAAGTTTACAATTTGGAAATAAGGATCGTCCCCATTGCCAAAATGCTGCACCCAATCCTGGTAAAAAGGCATTTTCTTGCCCAAGACCACCTCATCGACCGTGTTCAAGGGCAAATGGTCAAAACCAGTGGCCAACGCTTTATTCTGCACCCCCACACGCAGCACCCGGCGTACGCGCTGCCATATCGTCAACTTCGGTTCCGACATGGCGTCAATGATATACATCCAGCGCAAAATCGTATCCAAGGCCGGCCCGTTGTCGGCCAGATCCACCATATTCGACTGCGCCACCAGGATCACCAGCGCCTTCAACTGCGTACTGCCGCTGGCCGCGGCCGCATACTGCACATAACCTAAATAGCTCGGCCCCCACATGCCCACATTCCCATCTGACCACGGCTGCGCCTCAATCCAGGCCAGCGTCGCCCGCCCATCCCGCTTTTCATACAAAAATGGCTCAAATTCGCCGCCGGAGCCATGAATGCCGCGCACATCCTGGCAGACCACATTATAGCCGCGCTCGGCAAAGCGATTGGAGAGGAAGACCATGGGCAAGCCTATAGCGCCGCTGCGGCCATAGGGGGTGCGCAGCAGCACCGTGGGCAACGGCCGGTGTGATTTAGGCCGGTAGACATCCATCGCCAGTTCGACGCCATCCGGCATGAGTAAGCGCAAGTTACGCTCCACTTTCACCTGATAAGCGGCAGGCGATAGATCCATAGCCCGTTCCCAGATTTTTTTGCGGAAAAGATAGCCAAGCGCCAGGGCAACGCCCGTGACGCCTAATCCTGCTAAACCAATTTTTGATTTACTATTCATGTGATGATCCCCTTTCCCCCATTATATGAGTGAATGGTCATTCCGATCAACTAAATTCCGAATTGCCGTACTCACTCATCACAAGTCGGTGAACTTAAAACGATTTGGTATACTTGCCACGTCGCCGGGAAACTTTTAAACGTTTAAAGTCGACAAAAGTGTGATTGAACCTTACTTATCAGGAACAATGCTCATGCAAGAATTTTTGAATTTAACCGAATCAGCGCCCTTATCGCTGCCCACGCTCATCATCAACCTCATCCTCACCTTACTGCTGGGCAGTCTGCTAACCTGGTTTTATACCCGATACGGCCGTTCCTTTTCCAATCGCTCTAAACTGGCCCAAATATTACCCATCATCGCCGTCACCACCGCCCTGATGGATGATTTGCGTACCACGCTGCCCGGCTCTGAGTTCAGTTTCATCGAACAAGAAAGTAGCCTGGCCGGTTGATTTGGAGCGCGGACATCTTGCCCGCACTCCTTTACAAAGAAAAC
>CAZXVH010000087.1:0-12869 GCA_964643965.1 uncultured Ardenticatenaceae bacterium | reverse complement strand
ATTTGGAGCGCGGACATCTTGCCCGCACTCCTTTACAAAGAAAACTGATGCCACAAGTTGAACAGCGTTACGAAACAGCCGGCCCACCCTGCTCAACAGCTATCAGCGCGACTACTTTGTGACGCCGGATGGACAGGTGCGCCTGACGCTGGATTATGAATAGAGATTAGAGATTCAGGCAATATAATCTCCAATCTCAAAAAACAATCGGACAAAGCTGTCCCCTCTAAATTGGAGAGAGAGATTCCCATGACCCAACTCATTTCCCGCTTGCACACCACCAGCGCCGACTACCAGGCTAACTTTGCCCACAACAAGTCATTGGCCGAGCAACTTTGTGAGCGCCAACGGCAGGCCGCCGCCGACCGGCCGCCGCGCATCATTGAGCGGCAGCGGGAGCGAGGCAAGCTGCTGGTACGCGAACGCATCGAAGCTATCCTCGATGACAACAGCCCCTTCCTGGAACTGACGCCGCTGGCCGCCTGGGAGATGTACAGAGGGGAAGCGCCTGGGGCGGGCATCGTCACCGGCGTGGGGCGGGTGGAAGGAGTGGAGTGCATGATCATCGCCAACGATCCCACCGTGAAAGGGGGCACCTACTTCCCGGAAACGGTGAAGAAGCATCTCCGCGCCCAAACCATCGCCGAAGAAAATCGCCTGCCCTGCCTCTACCTCGTCGATTCCGGCGGCGCTTTTCTGCCCTTGCAAGCGGATGTTTTTCCCGACCGGGATCATTTTGGCCGCATCTTCTACAACATCGCCCGTATGTCCGGGCAGCAAATTACGCAGGTAGCAGCGGTGCTAGGCTCTTGTACGGCCGGCGGCGCGTACATTCCGGCCATGTGTGATGAGACGGTGATTGTGCAGGGCAATGGCACCATCTTCCTGGGCGGGCCGCCGCTGGTGAAGGCGGCCACCGGCGAAGAAGTGAGCGCGGAGGAGCTGGGCGGGGCAGATGTGCATACCCGTCTCAGCGGCGTGGCCGACCATTTTGCTGAGGATGAGACGGAAGCGCTGGAGAAAGTACGCGAAATTGTGGCGCATCTCAACCGGCGCAAGCAGGTGACGGTGGCTTTGCAAACGCCGGAAGAGCCGGCTTACGATCCGGAAGAGCTGTATGGCGTCATCCCGGCCGATACGCGCCAACAGTATGACGTGCGTGAGGTAATCGCCCGGCTGGTGGATGGCTCCCGCTTCAGCGAGTTTAAGGCGCGTTATGGGCTGACGCTGGTGTGCGGTTTTGCCCATATTTTTGGCATTCCGGTGGGCATTGTGGCCAATAACGGGCTGCTGTTCAGCGAGTCGGCGCAAAAAGCGGCGCATTTTATTCAACTCTGCGGGCAGCGAGGCACGCCGCTGCTGTTTTTGCAAAATATCACCGGCTTTATGGTGGGGCGGCAGTTTGAGAGTGGCGGGATTGCAAAGGATGGGGCGAAAATGGTAACGGCCGTTTCCACGGTCAATGTCCCCCGCATCACCCTCTTTCATGGCGTCAGTCACGGGGCGGGCAATTATGGCATGAGCGGCCGGGGCTATGATCCGCGCTTCCTCTTCACCTGGCCCAACAGCCGCATCAGCGTCATGAGCGGCGATTCAGCGGCCAATGTATTGTGGACGGTGGGGCAAGATCGGGTGTTGGCTAAATTAGAAGAGCCATCGGCCGAAGCGGTAGCAGAGGCGGAAGCCGCTTTCAAACGGCCGATCCTGGAGAAATACGCCCATGAAAGCGACCCCTATTTCGCCACCGCCCGCCTGTGGGACGATGGCATTTTGGACCCGGCTAAAACGCGAGAGGCGCTGGCGTTGGCTTTCTCAGCTACCTTGAATGCGCCCATGGGAGACGGCCGTTACGGAACCTTCCGTATGTAGTAAACCATGGAGGACGAAGACCGTACCCTGAGCTTGTCGAAGGGTCCGCTCTTCATCTTCTCATTTCCACTGCGTCAAAATCGTCTCGCGCTGGAATGTTCTCACACTTAAATAGACCAGGAGCACATCCAGCGCCAGCACCACCAGCCCCAACAGCAAAACCAGTCGAGCGTCTACAATGAGCCAGCCCATCGACTGCCCCAAAATGAGCAAAATAACCGGCAAAATCACAAAGGCCGACAACTGTTCGGCCGCTCGTGGATCTGTCACCCGGGATGAGACCATCACCGCCGCACTCACCGCCATCAAGCTCATCAGCGGCCCTACCAGGAAAATCGCCACCAACCACATCGGTTCTAACGCCCGCCTAAACAGCTCTTCAGGTACCAACAGCCACACACCAGCCATATAGATGACAAAGCCAATCCAGGTCACCAGGACGGCCGGCACACAAGCGGCAATCATCTTGCCCAGCAGCAGTTCGGTGGTGGTGATCGGCGTGGCCAACAGCGGCTCCAGGCTGCGCGATGTTTTTTCGCCGACGATGCTGTACGCAGCAATCGTCACTGGAATGATCACCGGGATCATCATAAACAGAAGGGTGTAGAGGTTGATCATATAAAGCTGGGTGCAGGCCATTTCGTCTAAATCGCCGCACAACTCGCCAAAAAACGCCATGTCGCCGCTGTTCACCGAACTCATCTCATCGCTGAAGCTGTCCATGGCCAACAAGGTGATGATGGGCAGCGCCGTAAAAATAAGGGGCATGAAAGCCACCGTAAACAAGACCATTTTGTTCTTAAAAACCTCAGCCCATTCCTTGCTGATAATTGTTTTAATTTTTTGAATTGACATTATGCCTCGTTGACCAACTGCATATAAATATCTTCAAGCGAGTGGCGTAGTTCCCCCACAAACTGAATGGCGGCGCCTGCCTGCACCAGGTGGCGTATGATGTCAGGGTTGGCGGTTTCAGGGTTTTCCAGGGATAGGATCAGTTTATTCTCAGCGGCCTCCGCCCGGTTCACCACAGGCAGAGCGACGATACCGGGCAAATAAGGTTGGGCTGCTTCTGCTAAATGAAAGACCACCTGACGGCCGTACAACTTATCGCGTAAACCGGAGGGGCTGTCCACCACGCGCAGGTGGCCCTTGAACACGGCAATACGATCACAGAGCCGGTCGGCTTCATCCAGGTTGTGGGTGCATAAAAAGATAGTGCGCCCTTGCCCGCTCAATTCTTCGATGAAATCCCGTATCAGCTTGGCCGCTTCAGGGTCTAAAGCGGCCGTTGGTTCATCTAAAAAGAGGATTTGCGGCTCATGGAGCAAGGCGCGGGCGATGGCTAATTTTTGCTTCATGCCTTTGCTAAACGTGCCCACGGCATCCTCTCGCCGCTCCCACAAACCCAAGAGGCGCAGATATTTCTCCACCTGTCCGGCCACATCTTTCACCTCATACAAGGTGGCAAAAATAGTCAGGTTGCGCCAGGCGGAGAGGCGGTCATACATGCCCGGCGTTTCGGTGAGCAGGCCCACATTGCGGCGCACGTTTTGCCCATCGCGGATGACATCGTAGCCCATGACGGTGGCGGAACCGGCGCTGGGGGCGATGAGGCTGGTGAGCATACGCACGGTGGTGGTTTTGCCGGCGCCGTTTGGCCCCAGAAAGCCAAAGACTTCACCCTGCTCAATTTGCAGCGAGAGGCGGTCAACGGCCGTATTGGTATCAAACTTCTTGGTGAGGTTTTCTGTTTGGATCATCATGTTGAATATTTACTGCGCTCCACCGTTTCTACAGAAGTGGGTCTCTCCTGAGGCGTGAGGGGCGGCGGCGGCGGCAAAGGTTCCTGGGCCGGCTCGACCGGTTCCGGTTGGCGCAGCCAGAGGATGAGGCCCAGGCTGATTAAGGCGAAGAGCGCCACAATGCCTTCGGTGAGATAGACGTTGGCCCATTGAAACTGGACGAAGACGGCGACCGCATCGATGAGGCTGTGCCAGAGAAAAGCGAACCACCACCAGCGGAAACGGCCGTTCACAAACACCTGCATCACCATCAAGGATAGGGATAACTGCAACACAATGGCAAAGGCGCGTTCCAGGGAGCCGAGCATGGCTTCATACCAGGGCAGGGCCAGCATGGCGGCGATCTGTTGGTCGAGCAACGGCCGTTGTGCTTCCGGTATCAAGTTCAGCAAATTACCCTGGCTCATGGCGGCAATAGCGACGACGTTCACGCCCACCAACAAGCCCAGGATAATGGATTCAATGCCGCCCCAGCCGGCGCCGTGCATCAGGCCGCGCCCCCAGGTACGGGCGTCCTTGGCCCAGTAGCGCAGGGTGAGATAGCGCGTCCCCTCTTCAAATAAGCCGGCCGACGCCCCAAAAAACAGTGACATGAGGAGGAGGCTGGTTAAAACGGCCGTGTCGGTGGGTATCAATTCCAGTTTATTGACGATCAACCAGTTAAAGGGGATGTGCAAGATTTGGGAGAGAATAAAACCGGCAAGGCCGATGAAGAACAAACCCCATCGCGCCTTCCGCTGCCGCCGGATAAACCCGGCTACTATCAGCGGCATAATAACCATGAGTAAAGCGCTTAATAAATAGGGCCAAAAGTTTAACATGACTGGATTTTACCATGATTTACCTGGACTTGATAAGTTTAGGAACAAGGTTGTTTGCAAAGATAACCTGCCATGAAAAATACTTTCCTGTTAAGACGCCGAGATAAACCGGTCCGGCCTTGAATCGTTTGAGGAAGTTAAGTATTACCGGTAGAGAGTGGGTAAAACGGCCGTTCCCGCATACAATCTCTTACGCAAACACACACACAAACAACGCAGTCCCAACTTTGCGCCTCCGCGCCCTGCGTAAATCAACGAATTGGAGAAATTTAATGCGACGTGGCTGTCTACTAATTGTTCTAGGGGGAATCGCCATTTCCCTCATCATCGTGGCCGGCCTGGCCTTGAGCGCCCAACCAGCCGCCGATTATCCCTTTTTTGATCAGGAAGGGGTGATGGTCATCGCCCACCAGGGCGGGGAGCAGCTGCGCCCCAGCAACACTCTGCCCGCCTTTGAACATGCCGTCGCACTGGGGGCCGATGTCCTGGAAATGGATGTCCACGCCACCCAAGATGGCGTCCTGGTGCTGATGCATGATGATACGGTGGATCGCACCACCGATGGCAGCGGCGCCATCCAGGCCATGACCCTGGCCGAAATCAAAGCGCTCGACGCCGGTCATTACTGGACAGACGACGACGGCCAGACCTACCCGTATCGAGGACAGGGCATCACCGTGCCTACCCTGGAAGAGGTCTTCCAGGCGTTCCCCGATATGCTCATGAATATTGAAATCAAGCAGGCGTCCCCCTCGATTGTGGAACCGTTTTGTGAACTCATCCACCAGTATGACATGGCGGAGCAAGTGCTTATCCCCACCTTTCACCCGGACACCATGAATGAGTTCCGCGACAAATGTCCCGGCGTGGCCACCTCGATGACGGAGCCGGAAATCCGCACCTTTTTTGGTCTCAACCTGGCTTATTTGAGCAGCCTGTTCAGCCCGCCAGGCCAGGCGTTTCAGGTACCTGAATATTCGGGAGACCTGCATGTGGTAAACGGCCGTTTCATTCAGGGCGCTCATGCTCGGAATGTCGCCGTCCACGTTTGGACGGTCAACGACCCGGCCGACATGGCCCGCCTGATTGAACTCGGTGTGGATGGCATCATCACCGACCGGCCCGATTTGCTGCTGGAAGTGTTGGGAAGATAGGGCGAGAGCAAGAGCAAGAGCAAGAGCAAGAGCAAGAGCAAGAGATAGAGATAAAGATAGAGGGAGAGGGGAGTCAGGCTTTAAGGAATTCTCTACATCTCTCTGTGTATCTCTGTGACGCCTCTGTGTTGCTCTGTGTTCCTTCTTTTGAATTTGTTCTGATGGGGTAATAATGAGAAAACGTGTGACCTTGTTTATTGTGGCTGGCGATCAGATTTTGCTGATCCACCGCCTCCGCGAGGGGGACAGCTATTTTGTGGTTCCGGGCGGGGGCGTGGAAGAGGGCGAAACGGTGATCGAAGCGGCGCACCGGGAAGCGGCGGAAGAGACCGGGTTGCAGATTGAATTGGGAGGGCTGTTGTGGGAACGGCCGTTTACCACCCTCATCAGCAATGGCGAAGAAATCCAGCAGGTCGAATACGCCTACCTCATCACCCAATTCAGCGGAGAACCCTGCCTGGGCGGCCCCGAATTTGAACGCCAATCTGAAACCAACCGCTACAGCCTGGCCTGGCTGCCCCTGGCCGAATTCCCCGACCGCTTTGTCTATCCATCTGGCACAGACATAGCCTCATTGCTAAAAGCCCTGAACAACCGGTGAACAGTAGACTGTAAACTGTAAACTGTTCACTGTTCACTGTAAACTGTTCACTGAATCCCCCGCTCCACCGCTTCCGCCACCCGCCGCATCTCCGTCACCAGTTTGGCAAACTTCTCAGGCTTCAACGACTGCAACCCATCTGACAACGCTTCATCCGGCCGGGGATGCACTTCAATAATCACCCCATCCGCCCCGGCAGCAATACTGGCTTTGGCGGCCGGGGCCACATACTCCCAACGGCCGGTAGCATGGCTGGGGTCGGCAATCACCGGTAAATGAGACAGCTGCTTCGCCACCGCAATGGCGTTGATATCAAAGGTGTTGCGCGTATACGTCTCAAAGGTGCGGATACCCCGTTCACAGAGCATCACCCGCGTATTGCCGTGGCTGAGAATATACTCGGCGCACATCAACCACTCTTCAATGAGGCTGCTCATGCCCCGCTTGAGCAAAACCGGCTGCTGCGATTTACCCACCGCATGAAGCAGGGCATAATTCTGCATATTCCGCGCCCCAATCTGGAGAATATCAGCATATTCCGCCACCAGCGGCACCAGCGCCGGTTCCATCACCTCTGTGACGATGGGCAGACCCGTTTCTTCCCGCGCTTCGGCCATATATTTTAACCCTTCTTCGCCCAAGCCCTGGAATGCATAAGGAGAGGAGCGGGGTTTAAACGCCCCGCCACGCAGGATATGAGCGCCCGCTTCTTTAACCGCATGAGCCGTTTCAATGATTTGGCTGCGGCTCTCAACCGAACAAGGACCGGCCATCACCACCAGCCCTTTACCCCCTATTTCAATATCGCCAATTTTGAAACTGGTATTGTCCGGCTGGAACTCACGGCTGGCGACCTTAAATGGTTTGAGGACCGGAACCAATCGCTCCACGCCCGGCATCCGCTCAATCTGGTCTTTGTACAAATCCCGATCATCCCCGATAAGCCCGATAATGGTACGTTCTTTACCATCAGACAGGTGAATCTTAAACCCAAGCCCCTCTGCTTTGGCGATGACGGCCGATTTCTGTTTCATCGTGGCGTCTGCTTTCATAATGACAATCATCATTTTTTCCCTTCCGTTTATGCAGGCGATCTCTGTAGCGCTGCACAAACGCCTATGATCCGAGTTTTTTTTCGTTTGTCGAATAAACCGTGTCCAAAAAACAAAAAACGCGGCTGATATGCCACGTCTCATATTCTCAGTTTGGACGGCGCCGGGCTGAATTTTACTTCGATTCCACCCAGGCTAACAATTCTTGCAAAAATTGGGGGCTGATGTCGGAAACCGTGTCAAAACGGTGCGGCGCTTTGCTGCTCTTGAACAACGCCTCTAGTTTGTCCTCTTCTCCCCCCAATGGATGATCTTTCTGATAGACAATCGCCAATGATCGGGGAGAAATATCGCTGATCTTGCGAGAAAGCAAAAAGGTATAAGGATTGGCGTTATTAAAAATATGGGGAGGCTGTAAACCAGACTGCGCCCGGCCAATGGCGATGACGCCGCGCACACGATGAACGCCAACCCCCCATATCATGGCTAAACCGGCTGCCAGGGGATTGCCGATGACAATGGGATCGCTGGGCAGCATGTGGAGCAAGGTACTCAGGTCTTCATATAATTGTTCCGGGGTAAGCAGGTCTTGCGCACTGGCATGAAGCAGATAACGCAATGGATCCAAACCATACACATTATAACCAGACTTCGCCAATGCCAGACACATCTTTTCGTCCGTTCTACCAAAATGCCCGTATGAAGAAAGGTAAATCACGGTGGGAGGAATGACAGCCTTTGCCATCGCCGGAAAGTAATAACTCTCCATGAAAACGCCAACGCGGATAGGCCACATATTGACGCTGCCGCCATGTAAGGTGGGCGTTCCTAAATAGCCAAAGTTTATATTTTTACCAAAACGCTCTACAGCCCAGGCGGAAACCGCCCGCAGATCCATCTTAAAATTCATGCTGGATAGATCGCCATCGCTGTCGCCGGTTCCGCGCAAATCAAAAACAAGGTGGGCAATACGACCATCTGCACCATAAGAGTGCACCTCTTGCCGGGCGCAGGTGATGGTGCTGGATTTAGTCATGGGGTATTTGGGAACCCACACGCGCAGGACGCGCAGGTTTTCATCAATCAGATTGGTTGGTTTTACCAGGATAGCATCTAAATACAGGTCGTCATCAGTGAGTATGCCAAAATTTTCTTCTACATAGGTCTGCCTTGCGCTCATGGATGTGTGTCCCTTTGTCTATGCTTCCGGCTCCAGGATGGGCGTCGGTTCTGCCAATATTTCAAAGGCATAATCTGGAAGGAATTCTACTACCCGTTGATATGCCTGGTAGAGGGTTTTATCCGGGGTGAAGTAGCCGCTCAACATTTCTTGCAGTATCACCGAAAAAGTTAGCTCCCGATACAGGTCGCTGATAACGCCGCCCTGCCCCTGGGAAATGCCCCAGCGATTGGATTGCGCAACGCCTTCTTTAAGCTTTACAACAATTTCTTCACCGTAAATATCGGCCAGGCTCTGGTCTGAACCAGAGAGCGGCTCCAATCCCCAGGATGCGATAAATCGGGTTAGGTCTTCAGGTAAACCTTGCCGCAGGGGTACTTTTCGTTCTGATTCAACGGCTAACCAGGTGGGGTAGCCCTGGTTAAACCAGTATTCGGCAAAGGCAACGGCCGTTTCCCGATCCGCGTCCCTGGTGATACCCAGGTTGGTCATTTTGCCAAAATTTGCAGAGGTATCACCCTTGCCGGAGATGACTGTGATAATACCACTATTAGCGGCTAAATGCTTTTGATTTTGGCCGCATTCCGGGCAAGTTGGTAAATGTTCAACGTCCAGGCCAGCCAATTGAGGCAGGATGGTAGGCGGCCCTATAATCATGCCGGTGCGTCCTTCCAAATAGGCGTTGCGCATACTGGTATCCGTCTGCACCCCGATAGGGCTGAACTGGTGTACGATGTCAAAGTAAAAGGTAATGGTTTCCCGACATTCCGGTGAAGTGAGCAGCACCTCCCCCGCTTCATTGATAAGCTGGCAGCCATTGGCCGCCGCCAGATGCTCAAACGCTTCCTGGGTGGTACGCAAATTAGATTCGGTAGGAATGACAAAGCCAGAGCGCAAATTCTCCGGATCATGCGTCGCTTCAGCCGCGGCCAGCATGGCGGCAAAGTTGTCGGGAACAGCTAAATTCTGCTCGGCGAACCAATCGGTGCGATAAATGAGAAGCTGCTGGTAGCCATCGCTGGGTATGGCGGCTACCTGTCCATTTGTATCTAATAAATCCAGGGCGAACGGATTGAAGGTATCGCGGCCTAAATTGGTAACGGCCGTTTCCGCCGCCTCCGTATCTAAAATCCCCCGTTCCGCCCAGCCAATAGAGTACTCAATGGGATGAATGATCACATCCGGCAGGTCATAGGTGTCGGTGATCGCCGCCAATTCTACCAGGTCTGGCAACAAGTTTGGTGAGACAAACATCACTTCCACATTCACGCCCTGCTCCGCCTCAAACCCGGCAGCAATGGTCGCCAGCGCTTTCCGGTGGGCGGCCGAGGTCTCATTGACCCACAGCGTGAGGGTGGGATTGGCGTCTGCGGCCGGCAGGGGCAGTGGGGGCGCAGCGACTCGGCTCCCTGCTACAGGCAAATGCAACGGCTCCAAGGTGGGCGTGGGCGGCAGCGCGGCCTGGGCGGTGGCTGTAGCCAGGCGCGGCGGCTCCGGCAGCAGTTGGCAGCCAACAACCAGCAGCGCCAGCCAAACGCCAAGGATAATAGAGCCACATTTCTGACAAAGACTCATACTTGTTCTCCAAAAGTTCGTTCAAAGACGAGGCGCAGCCCGGTCAAAGTCAGGCAAGGATCGATGTGGTCAATCACACCGGTATGCGCCGCGACCAGATGGATATTACCGCCTGTGCCAATGACGGGTAACGGCCGTTCTGCCCCCATCACTTCATCTTGCAGCCGGGCTACCACCCCATCAATCAGACTGGCATAAGCCAAAATCAAACCGGACTGCACCGCCTGCACCGTATTACGGCCGATTATGTTGGGCGGCGCTTCTAAAGGTACACTGCGCAGCTGCGCCGCCCGGTCGGCCAGGGCATCGGCCCCCAGGCGTAAGCCGGGGGCAATGACGCCGCCCAAAAATTCACCCTGCGGCGCAACCATTTCAAATTTAGTGGCCGTGCCCATATCAACAATGATGCTGCCGCCGGGAAATTGATGATGAGCAGCCACGGCGTTGGCAATGCGGTCTGCGCCCACCTCCGCCGGATTATCCTGGCCCAGGCGAATGCCGATATTAGCCTGATGCGTCAGTACCAGCGCTTCCACGCCCACATAGTGGCGGCTGACCTGGATGAAAGTTTGCGTCAACCAGGGCACGACGCAGCATAAGGCCACGCTGCGCACCAAATTATCTACGCCAAACTCGCGCAGCAGCGCTTTAAGCGTCACGCCATACTCATCGACGGTTTGCTCGGAGTTGGTGCGTAGCCGCCATTGATGCTGCCAGGAACGGCCGTTCCACAGCCCCAGTAAAATGTTGGTATTGCCAATATCAATCGCCAGTAACATAACAGCGTGATTTTATAGGGGGGGCAGATCAATGACAAGCAAACTTATTGACCATTCAAAATCAAGCCGGGAGCACGGACAGCTTGTCCGCCCTTTGCGGACAAGCTGTCCGCGCTCCCATTTAATCCACATTGAATCGGCTCAAACCGTAAACGCAGGAACAGGCGTCAGGCGGCGCTCCCGATTGATGCACACCAACTGCACCATGCCCTTGACTGCCGCCTTGTCACCCCCTGGCCGCCACGCTTCATGAAACCAGTTCAAACGAAACGGCCCTTCACGCACACAATAAGAGCGAATGTCCAGAGCGTCGCCAAAGACAGCGCCTTCAGCGAATTGCAACTCGACTTTATAGACGACAAATCCGAGGCCATCTTCCTGCCACAGACGTACCAGTTCCGCCTGGCCGATGGCGTGTTCGCGGGCATGTTCAAAATATTTCAGGTAGTTGGCATGGTAAACGACGCCGGAAAAGTCGGTGTCGTCGTAGTAAATATGAACGGTGTGGTGGTAGGTACTATTTTCTTCGATCAACATGAGCTATGTTATACTTCGCTCTGGCGATGAATGCCATTCGTAACAGCCACCATTTGGAGCGTGGGCATCTTGCCCGCCCTGTGCGGACAAGCTGTCCGCGCTCCCATTCAAGTAAAGGACGTTAATCGACATGACAACTCAAACACCTTCTTTTGACCCGATTCCCTTACGGGCGCAGTTTCCCGCTTTGCAACAAGAAGTCAATGGCAAAACGGCCGTTTATCTCGATGGTCCCGGCGGCACACAAGTGCCCCAGTCGGTCATCGACGCCACCAGCGGCGCCCTCACCCAGGGCATCTCCAACCTTGGCGGCCCCTTTCTCACCAGCGCCCGCACCGACGCCATCGTGGACGCCGCCCGCGCCGCCATGATGGACTTCTACAACGCCCGCCGCCCCGAAGAGATCGTCTTCGGCCAGAATATGACCAGTCTCACCTTCTCTATGAGCCGCGCCCTGGCCCGCACCTGGCAGCCCGGCGATGAAATTGTGGTGACGCGCCTGGATCATGACGCCAACATCTCCCCCTGGCTCCTGGCGGCTGAGGACAAAGGCGTCACCGTGCGCTGGCTGGATTTTGACCCCAGCGACTGCACCCTAAAACTGGAAACATTGCCCGCTCTGCTCAACGCCAAGACGCGCCTGGTGGCCATCACCTATGCTTCCAATGCTGTGGGCAGCATCACCGATGTGAAACGCGCCGTGCAGATCATCCATGCGGCGGGCGCGTTGGCCTACGTCGATGCCGTGCATTTTGCGCCGCACGGCCTCATTGATGTGCAAGAGCTGGATTGCGATTTCCTGGCGGCTTCTGCTTACAAATTTTTTGGGGGACATGTAGGGGCGCTTTACGGCAAATATGGCTTGCTGGACAGCCTGACCGCTTACAAGGTACGGCCGGCTTCCAATAAACCGGCCGGCAAATGGGAAACCGGCACCCAAAGTTTTGAAAGCCTCATTGGCGTCACGGCCGCTGTCGATTATATCGCCGAGTTAGGCGGCATCTTGGGCGCCCGCCGGGAACGGCTGGTACGGGCAATGGCGCAGATCAAGGCGTATGAAATGAGCCTGAGCGAACGTTTCTTGCGCGGCGCCACCACTGTGCCCGGCCTGCGGGTCTATGGCGTCACCGATATTGAAAACCTGGCGCGGCGCACCCCCACCTTTGCCGTCAGCCTGGAAGGATACACGCCGGCTCAAGTGGCGCAAAAGCTGGGGGAACAGGGCATCTTCGTGTGGGACGGGCATTATTATGCCATCGCCGTTATGGAACGGTTGGGCCTGCTCGATAAGGGTGGACTGGTGCGCATCGGTTTCGTCCACTACAACACCCCCGCTGAAGTAGACCTGGTTCTGGAAGCGTTAAAGGAAATGGCGAAAGGTTAAGGCCAAGAAGTTCAGTTTTTCGGTTTTAACTGTGCCAATAACGTCATGACCTTATCTGTCACCGTCCCCACTAGAAATGGCTCATCACATTTGTGATGACATCGAATTTTAG
>CAZXVH010000086.1:0-22582 GCA_964643965.1 uncultured Ardenticatenaceae bacterium | reverse complement strand
CACTAATCACAATCGTATTCACCGCCCCAATCGCTCGCGCTCCTGCTTCGATTTCGTCCAGAAAGGGCAGCACCGCTTGCTTATGGGGCACGGTGACATTAACGCCGCGAAAACCGAGGGCTGGCAAACCGCGAACGGCCGTTGCCACATCATCAGGGTGAACCGGCAGCGCCACATACACAAAATCCAGCCCCAAATCCGCCGCCGCCGCATTGTGCAGCGCCGGACTAAAGCTATGCCAAACCGGCCAGCCGATCAGGCCAATAAGCCGGGTTTTAGCGGAGACAATCATGGTTGCAGAGTGGTAAAGTGATAAAGTAACAAAAGTTCAGGGTGGTAAGATGGCAAAGTAAGATGCGCCATAATCACTGTCCCGTCCACTGTTTACTGTTCACCGTTCACTCTCTCATTCCGCCGTCGTTTGCGCATAAAACGCACCACCAACCAGATAGGAATACCCAAAATAATCAAGACCGGCAGCAAGAAAATCACAATCCAAATGAGCGCTTCTACCAGGAATTGCAAGAAACCAACCAATGATTCCAATGCATCCTTGGCCACACCCTCTGGTCGCCAACCGGCTACTGTCACCGGCCGCGCCGCTTCATCTGGCGTCAGATGCACCGAAATCGTGGAAAATGCTGCCGACTGGCTCAAATACTTCATCCGCCCCTTGATGACCGCGATCTCTCCTTCCAACCGGCTCAATTCTTGATTCACGGACAGCGCTTCTTCAACTGTTTGGGCTTCATCCAGGAAAGAACGCACCCGGGTGGCGGTACTTTCCAGGTTTTCCAGGCGCGCCGATAAATCCACAAACTCTTCTGTCACGTCCTGCCCGGAGGTTGTTTCACGCTCTACTTTAATGGCTAAACCCCGCACCGCTTCGGTGGCGCTGGCAAAACCTTCTGCTGGTACGCGCACGGTGATGTCTCCGGTAACGGCCGTTTCACTATACTGATAGGCGCTGCTGCTCACCACCCAACCGCCATTCTCCTCCACCATTTGCGCGATGGTTTTCATGGCCGCTTCCGTATCTGCTACCACAATAGACATATCGGCCGTGCGAATGATAAGACGCTGCTGGGGAATGTCGATTGGGGTATCAAGCGCCGTATTGCTGCGATCCGCCTCAGCGTAAGATACACCGTCATCGTAGTCGCCCGTCGTTTCTGCTTGGGGCGCTTCCATCACCACACTATCCATCCTAGATGATTCTTGGCTGGCGCACGCTGCTAAAAGAAGAACCAGTAAAATAAAAGAGATGCTTTGTTTCCAGATCATTTAGAGCCTCCTTGCTGTTTGGGAAACGCCTCAAATAAGGCCGCTTCCTTCTAAACGTGTCACTCAAAGACGATGGTTGGAGAGATTTAGTTCCGCGAGTGGGTTGGGAGCGCGGTCTGCCAGACTGCCAGGGGCGGACAA
The DNA here is from genome assembly GCA_964643965.1 of uncultured Ardenticatenaceae bacterium. Taxonomy (GTDB): domain Bacteria; phylum Chloroflexota; class Anaerolineae; order Promineifilales; family Promineifilaceae. Next base: position 21,157 of record CAZXVH010000086.1, on the reverse strand, counting down.
GCTGTCCCCGATCCGGGTGACGGCCTACCAGCCAAATTCCAGGCGCCGAATCAGGCGTGAAGGGATGCCGTATTGACGCATTTTTTCCTGGGTCACCGCAATGGGATAAGCGACCCGTTTATGCTCAAAGGTGAGCGCCTCAGTATCTAAAAAGGCATACGCAGCACGCGCATCTGAATCACGCGGCTGCCCCACACTGCCGGGATTGATGATGAGGCGCACCTGGCCCAGTTGGATAGGCGCTTCATAATCAGGCAGGTAAATGACCACCTTATGCGGCTCCTCTTCAGCGAAGATGACGGGCACATGGGTATGGCCGACCAGGCAGTAAGGGGTTTCAAAATGGTCGAAGTTAATGGCGGCCGTGTAGGCGTCCAAAATATATTCCCAAACGGGGTGGCGGGGACTGGCGTGTACCAGAGAAAAGGGGGCATTGTCTCTATTTGGCGGCAGCGTGGCCAGGTAATCATACGTTTCCTGGCTGATGGCTTCTTGCGTCCAGCGAATGGCGATCTGCGCTTCCCGATTAAATTTATTGATATCGAGTTTGCCTAAAACCGCCCAGTCATGATTGCCAGAGAGGCTAATGGGGTCATGTTCCCGCAGCAGGGCGACGCATTCATTAGGATCAGGACCATAACCGACCAGATCTCCCAGGAACCATATGGCGTCCCACTCCCCCTTGGCGTCCGCTAAAACAGCTTCAAAGGCCGCGAGATTGGCATGAATGTCTGAAATGATGAGTACCCGCATAACTTTTTCTCCAGATTTCCGTCACTGCGGGCACAATAATACCATGTTCAGCAGAGGAAGGTATAATTGTTAAAAATCAGGTGGTTATTCAACCAGACCTGTCAGATTTACTCGAGGGATAGTATTATCCTGACAGATCTTATGCGACATTTTATGCCAATTTTAGATCAGCACACACTCGATTTTATCAGCAGCAGCACTGAGCAGACGGTGCGCCTGGGCATTCGGCTGGGTGAACTGCTGCATCCGGGTGATATGGTCTGTCTGTACGGCGATTTAGGCGCGGGCAAGACGGCCTTTTCCCGAGGTGTGGGGCGCGGCTGGGGTACAGCCCTGCGCGTGACCAGCCCCACGTTTATTCTCATCAACGAATATCCTCGCGCCAAAGATGGCGCAGTTCTCTACCATATTGATTGTTATCGCCTGGAAACGGATAGGGATGTGATGACGGTCGGTCTGGATGATGTGTTTGACGGCCAGGGCGCCGTGATCATTGAATGGCCGGAGCGCATTGAAGGATGGCTGCCGCCAGATCGGCTGCGCATTCAGATTGGCTATTTGAGCGAAACGCGGCGCACTCTGCAATTTAAAGGGATAGGCGAACGGGCTGAACAGCTTTTGGCTGAATTTAAGCACAGCGCTTTTGGCGTATAAGCCATGATGAAACGGCTGGCAGATAATGTTCGTTTTAGTTATGGGTCAGGATTTAAGCAAAACAGATGATTTTAGCAATTGATACGGCAACACGATGGGCAGGACTGGCTTTACATGATGGCACGGCCGTTCTCGCGGAGTATGGCTGGCGTTGTCTCAATAACCATACCGTTGAACTGCCGCCTGCTATTGAAGAAATATTGGGGCGGGTCGGTACTTCCGTGGCTGACCTGGCGGGCATTGCCATCGCCATTGGCCCTGGCTCCTATACCGGCCTGCGCGTGGGGTTGGCGCTGGCCAAGGGGCTGGCCTTAGCCAACCAGATTCCGCTGCTGGGCGTCCCCACGCTGGACATCGTGGCCTTTTCTATCGACCAGCAGCCGGAGCAGTTGTTGGTAGCCGCCGAAGCCGGCCGTACCCGGGTATGCGCCGCCATCTATCAGTGGCAGGATAAACGGGGCTGGCAGGCGCGACGGCCGCCAGTGATTGATACCTGGGAAAACCTGCTGACCGGCATCGACAAACCAACCCTCTTTGCCGGTGAAATGACGCCGGAAGCGATGAAGCTCATTCGCAGCCGCAGCCGCCAGTTTGCCATTGCCTACCCGGCCGTTTCCACGCGCCGCGCCGGTTATCTGGCGGAAATTGGCTGGCAGCGTTTGCGCAAGGGGCGAGTGGATGACGCCGCCAGCCTGGCCCCCATTTATTTGCGTGATCCGGCGGGGAAATGACAGTGAACGGTAAACAGTAAACAGTACACTGTGAACAGTACACTGTACACTATACACTGATCCTCCCATGCTAACCGCCCCGCCTTTTTCCTGCCGCCCGATGCACGTGAGCGATGAAACGGCCGTTCTTGCCATTGACGCCCTCTCTTTTCCCACGCCTATGAAAGAAAGTATGCTGCATTATGAATTGACGGAGAATCGCCTGGCGCATTATCAGGTTCTCACACAGTCAAGCGGGCCGCAAGAGGCGGTGGTGGGCTTTGCCGGCTATTGGCTGCTGGGAGATGAAGTGCATGTCAGCACCATTGCCGTGCATCCGGCGCAGCGCGGCCTCCAACTGGGGGAACTGCTGCTGCTCAACTTGCTGTTCCTGGCTTACAGCCATCCCGCCAGCCTGGTGACGTTGGAAGTGCGACGCAGCAACACCACCGCCCAAGCCCTTTACCAGAAATATTGGTTCAACGTGGTAGGAGAGCGGCGCGGCTACTACAAAGATACGCAGGAAGACGCCATTTTGATGACGGTGGAGCCATTAAACGGCCGTTATCATCAGTTCCTCATCGCCCAAAAGACAACCTTGCTGGCCAGCCTGACGAGTGAGGTATAGCAGGGCCGAGGGTGTATAAGAATTAAAAGAGATTGGAGAGTGGCGAGGCAGTAATCTCTAATCTCCACCCTTCTAATCTCTAACTTAATCTAAGTTTTTCACCACAAAGGGAAGCAAATCATGAAACTATTCATCACCGGCGGCGCCGGGTTTATTGGCTGCAACAGCGCAGATCATTTTCTGCGGCAGGGGCATGAGGTGGTTGTCTTCGACAATTTGTCGCGGGCCGGTACGCCGGCCAACCTGGCCTGGCTGCAAGCCAATCATGGCGAACGACTCTCCTTTATCGAAGGGGATATTCGCCATTACGAGCAGGTGGCGCAGGCCATTGGCGGCGCAGACGTGGCGCTGCACCTGGCCAGCCAGGTCGCCGTCACCACCTCTGTTCTCAATCCCCGTGAAGATTTTGAGATCAACGCCCTGGGCACATTTAACGTGTTGGAGGCGGTGCGCCACCAGGCGCCAGAGGCGGCCGTTCTCTATGCCAGCACCAACAAGGTGTATGGCGGCATGGCAGGGGTGGGCGTGAAAGAGGAAAACGGCCGTTACGCTTACATCGATTATCCCCAGGGCATCAGCGAAACCTATCCGCTCGATTTCCACTCCCCCTATGGCTGCTCCAAAGGGGCTGGCGACCAGTATATGCTCGACTACGCTCGCATCTACGGCCTGCGTACCCTCGTCTTCCGCCAATCCTGCATTTACGGCCGGCGGCAATTTGGCGTGGAAGACCAGGGCTGGGTGGCCCATTTTGTCATCGCCGCCCTGTTCAACCGCCCCATCAGCATTTACGGCGATGGCAAACAGGTGCGCGACTTGCTTAACGTCACCGATCTCATTGCGGCGTATGAAGCGGGGCTGGAAAAGATCGACGCGCTGAAAGGCACGGCGCTCAACATCGGCGGCGGCCCGCAAAATACCCTCTCCGTTTGGACAGAATTTGGCCCGCTGCTGGCCTCGCTCACCGGTCATGACGTGCCCATCAGCCACCACGCCTGGCGACCCGGCGACCAGCGCGTCTTCATCGCCGATATCCGCAAAGCCAAAGAACTGCTTAATTGGGAACCGACTATTTCCCCACAAGCTGGCATCACAGATTTGTACCGCTGGGTGGAAAGCCACAAAACGCTTTTTTAAGTGACGCCTATTGAGATCGGCGTTGTTGAAATGAGCGCTTAACGTTTGGCTGAACATTTGCCGATGGTATTTAGCTTCCATGCCCACATTATGGTATGGCAGCGAGGATGTTTGCGGGGGAAACGGCCGTTGCCCAGGCAAAACTCCTCACCACTCTTCAAGAGACGCCCCCGCCACGCCCTTGTCACCAACGAACCGGGCCACATTTATGCCGAACTCCGTTCACCCATCATGACGAACGCTTACCCTGCAACTTTTAAAAAACAGGCGCGTATTGGTGGATGAACTGTCAGGAGATTGAACATTGAACGAAGAAGAAGTCTGGCTAAAACAGGCCAGGCAAGGCGACAAGGCGGCCTTTGGACGCTTGATCGAAGCGTATCAAAGACCCGTCTATAACTTGGCTTATCGCATGTTAAACAATTCTGGCGAGGCAGAAGAGGCCGCCCAAGAAGCATTTATTCGCGCCTATACTCGCCTGGATAGTTATAACCCGGCGCATAAGTTTAGCACCTGGATGTTGTCGATCACGTCTAATTATTGCATTGACTTGATTCGCAAACGGCGGGCGCTGCTGCTTTCTATTGACGAACCCCTGCCGGCGCACCCGGCCTTACAATCGGAAAAATCACAAGGGCCTGAATCGCAAATGGTCACAAACGAACAACAAGAAATGGTACAGGCTCTTTTGCAGGAATTACCGGAAGATTATCGGCAGGCAGTGGTCTTGCGCTATTGGTATGAAATGTCTTATGACGAAATCGCAGAAGTGATGAATACCACAGTGAGCGCGATTAAGTCTCGCCTGTTTAGAGCGCGTCGTCTGCTGGCTGAAGTTGGAGTGGCTCAGGGCTTGCAACCGGCCATGGAAGAGGCAGTGGCGTGATGAAAAAGAGCTGAGCGGTCTAAGGAGAAAAGGATTTTGGGAGAAGGCTTTATGGAACATGAAGAGAGTTATTTAATGATGATGGACGCGCTTGATGGTGAGTTAGCCAACGAGCAGCAAGTTGAGTTGGAAGCTCACCTGCGGGCGTGTCCCCCTTGCAGATATGAATGGCAGGCCATTCTGGCGGTGCATACGTTGTTACAGCAAGCGCCCGCTTTGGCCCCTGCCGCCGATTTTGCCCAGCGCACCATTGCCCGGCTGCCAAATCGTCGGGCGCGGCTGACGGCAACGGCCGTTATCTATACACTCCTCTTGCTTGGCGGCATCTTGCCCCTGGCGCTTGGATTCTGGCTTTTCTTTACGATCAGCCCTGTTTTCCGCGACCCCAGCATCTTAAACAGCTTATGGGCTACAGCCCAGCAAGCGTTAAACGTGATGGGCGCGGTTATTTCCGCGCTGCTGGTAGGCTTCGCTGAACTGGCGGTACAACAGCCAGCGATCATCGGCTGGCTCCTGGTGATTCTGGGCATTGTCTCCGTGTGGGGCGGCGTATCTCGTCAATTGATTTTCCAACCCAATTCCAGGCAACTCCAATAATCTGGGAGAAACAGACCATGAAAAGAAAACATCTACTCGTTTTATTACTCGTTTTACTGATAACGGCCGTTCCCATGAGTTCTGCTTTGGCGGCGCCGCCGTTCCAAGAAGACCGAATCGTGGAAGAAGGTGAAACCATCCGCAATGATGTGATCATTTTTGACGGCGGTCTGACAGTGGCGGATGGCGGAACCATCACCGGCGATGTGGTTTTGTTTAACGGCAGCGCCGCAGTGGATGGTATGCTTAAAGGCGATCTGGTTTTGTTTAATGGGGACCTGACGGCGGGCGAAACGGCCGTTATCCACGGTGATTGTATCGTTTTCAACGGCAGCATCACAGACCAAAGCGCTGGAGGGCTGGGCTGCACCAACATAGCCGGCATGCCCTTTGCCCCAGCCCTGGCCGGCTTGATGAGCGGTATCTCCGCGCAAATTGAAGATGCGCCCCCTATGCGCCCTGTGCCACCCGTACCGGATGCGCCAGGTATACCAGGCGCTCCCCGTGAGCATCGTGGGCCAATTGAATACAGAGACTCATCTTCAGTGGTAGGACGGTTTGTCGCCGGGACGTTTGGGGCTGTGGCCCGCGCCCTTTTGTTTGCAGCCCTGGCGTTTGTGGTGGTGGCTCTGGCCCCCACTCACTTACAACAGATAGAATCTACCATCCGGCATAAACCGGTGGCGAGTGGCACAGTGGGCTTTTTAACGGCCGTTGCTGTGCCGGCGTTGGCTGTTATTCTCGCTCTGATTTCGCTGGTATTACTGCTAATTTGCATTGGCATTGTCGGCTTCGCCGTTGTCTTTGTCATGCTGGCAGGCTTGGGCATTGCCGGTTTGTTAGGCTGGATTGCCATGGGCGATCTGCTTGGCAAATGGTTGGCCGGTCGCCTGGGCTGGCATAAAACAAGCCCGGCGATGGTGGCCGCGTTAGGCGTGGGGCTGCTGACCTTTGCCCTGGGTTTCTTGAGCGCCGTCCCCTCCTCCTTTGGCGTCGGCCTGGTGAGTATGATTATCTCTTTCATTGGCCTGGGGGCAGTAGCCCTGACCAAGTTTGGCAGCCGTCCTTACCCGCTGGTACGCTTCGTCGGCGAGGAGGATGTGGATGACATCAAAATCCGCTCCGTCTTAGATACCTTGCCTGACGACGAATAAACTCCTCCTCCCTCTCCCTTGAAAAAGAGGCGTATCCTCCCCCGGATACGCCTCTTTGCTTTGTATATACTGGCCATGGCCGGTTTCTGACCGGCCACCTCTGGTTAAAATGTCAGATTATGCCCGGCCAGTATAGCAAAAAAGAAAGGCGCACCCGGTTTAGAGTGCGCCTTTCTTTTTTGAATATGCGGCTGAACGATTTACAAAATCGTTCTACAAAATTGCCTGCGCTGCATTAGCCAGCGAATTTCTCTTTGCCACTCACAAATTTGGTGGCAATTTGACCATAAAGATGGCCGGAAACGGCCATTATATACGGGCTCATCACCAGGCCAATCAATAGCCCCGCAATCCAACCGATACAAGGAATTATACTCAATATCCCGGTCACAATGCTCACCGCAAAACCAATACCAATCATCACCAACATGACAATAAAAATGTCGGCGAGGCTTTCACGGGCAATACCCAATACTTCGCCAAAGCGGAAAGTGGCGCCAAAATCATCATGGTTCAAGATGTATTGGATGATGATGGCCGGGCTGATAAAGGCCAGGGCAATGATATATAAAAAGCCGAGGCAGGCGATGATCAGGCCAGTTGTGCCGATCAAAGCCATAAGCACATCAGGGTCGCCGCCTGAATCTGCCAATGCGCCCATGCCCCCTGTCGCCAATGAAGCAATGCACATCAAAATAAGGAACGGCAACGTGTACACAAATTGGGCGATAAAGATATACAAGCCATCCATGAATAATTTGCCCCAATTTTCCCATTCCGGCAGGGGTTTCTCCACCCCATCCTTCACGTTGCGAGTAATGGCAATGGCATACCCAAACAGAAAGAAGATGGGGAAAAAGAGAAACGAGAAAAAGGAGACGATCAGGGCGATGATCAGCTTATTAACCCAACGCTCGTCTTCAAGTACATATGTTAATGATTTGCCAACATCCATCGATTTAATCCTCCAATTTTACAAAGTCGCATATAAAAATCAGAAGTTCAACTTCTCAGAGAGGTTGAACTTCTGTACGCCTATTATGTAAGCGCATTACATCTTAGAACACATTAAAACAAGCTCTCAGAATACGGTTAAGCCCAGCCTTGTCCCTTCACCAGATTGGTGATGACAGGAATCTCAACCTCTTTGCCCTGATAAGCCTGGTAGCCCCAATAACAGCCAACCAGCCACAACAGCAGCCCTGGCACACAGAGCAAAAAGGAGAGGACGGAGCCAACCACCAGCGTAATGATGCCCCAAATTAACGCCTGGGCATTATGCGCCCGCAAAAACGGCCGTTCTTTCTTATCCGCCATCAATAAAATAATGATAGGAACCAGCGGCGTTAACACATAAGCCAACAGCGCCCATAACTTGTCATCATCTGTCACATCCAGGCTGCTGCCTGAAGAACTGGTGAACGAAGCCGGTTCATCCATCGGGGACATCGGTTCCTTTTCTGAAAAATCATCTTCAGAAAACTCTTCATTTGAATCAAAATCATTTGACATGTATAACCTCCAAAGTCATTAAAGTAAATAACAACAACAATTATACTTCATTATACCAATTCATTGTATGAATCCCATTGGTTCTCGTCAATCGGCACAGAACGTTCAAGATTACAAAAGCCTGCCAAACTTTTATAATCCCTGGCGGCAACCCAAACTTGTCAACGGCCGTTTCCCCGGCTAGAATGCTCGTTATGAACAAAATCGTCTTCATGGGAACGCCCGACTTTTCCGTACCCAGCCTCAAAACGTTAATTGCAACACAAGAGGTGGTGGGCGTCGTGACCCAACCAGACCGGCCGGCAGGACGTGGCCAGCAGCTACGGCCGTCGCCTGTTAAAGTGGCGGCAGAAGCTGCGGACATCCCTGTTTACCAACCTAAATCGCTGCGCACTGAAGAAGCGGCTGCCCCCCTGCGCGACTGGCAGCCCGATGTTATTGTGGTGGCGGCCTTCGGCCAGATTTTGCGCCCGCATGTACTGGCGCTGCCACCGCACGGCTGCCTCAACGTCCACGCCTCGCTGCTGCCGCGCTGGCGGGGCGCGTCTCCCATCCAACACGCCCTCATGGCCGGCGACGCCGAAAGCGGCGTCTGCCTGATGCAAATGGAGGCGGGCCTGGACACCGGCCCCGTCTTCGCCTGCCACGCCACCCCTATCTACGATGACGATACCGCTGCCTCGCTCCACGACCGGCTGGCCCACCTGGGCGCAGCCCTCTTGCGAGAGCGGCTGGATGATATTCTGACGGGGCGCCTCACCGCCCATGCCCAGGACAACGCCCTGTCTACCTATGCCCCCATGATCAGCAAAGAGGACGGCCGTTTAGATTGGACAAAATCTGCGGCTGAACTCGACCGGCAAATCCGCGCCATGACGCCCTGGCCCGGCGCGTTTACCACCTGGCAAGGGCAGCCACTCAAAATCCTCAGCGCCAAACCCCGCGCCCACAGCCGTTCCGTCCCTCCCGGATTTGTTGTGTATGATATGGAAGCGAAAGAGACGGCCGTGGCCACAGGGTCAGGCAGTTTGGTTTTAGAAACTATTCAACTGGCCGGCAAAAAAGCTATGAGCGCCACCGATTTTGGGCGCGGCCGCCCCGACTTTGCCGGCAGTCAGCTGGGGGAACCCACATGAAAATTCTCGTTTATGGGGCGGGAGCGGTGGGCAGCTACATTGGCGGCCGTCTGGCCCATGCCGGGCATGATGTCACCTTCATCGTACGTGAAGTAACGGCCAACGCCATCGCCGAACAAGGGCTGACGCTAACTGAAGCCGGTGAAAGCATCATGGTGCAGCCGCAGCTAACCACCTCCATCGCCCAAACGTTCATGGCCGAAAATACCCGCTTTGAATTGATTATTTTAGGCATGAAAGCGTATGACCTGGCAACGGCCGTTGACCATCTGGTCGCCTTCTGCCCGAACCCCCCGCCGATTTTGATGCTGCAAAATGGCATTGGCGTGGAACGGCCGCTCATCAAGCAATTTGGCGCGGACAAACTCATCATCGGCGCCCTCACCACCCCGGTGAGCAAAGCCTCTAACAGCCAGGTCATGGTAGAACGGGAAGATCGCGGCCTCACCATCGCTCCGGCTGTGGCTGGCGCCAAAATAAAAGCCTGGGCCAACCTGCTCAACCAGGCCGGCGTCCCTACGGAAACGCTGGTCGATTACCAGTCGATGAAATGGTCAAAAGCATTCCTCAATATTGTGGGCAACGCCACCTCCGCCATTCTCAACCGGCCTCCCGACGCTATTTACAAGGTAGACAGCCTGTTTGATCTTGAAAAACAGATGCTGCGCGAAACCCTGGCGGTGATGAAGGCTCTAAACATCAAAGTGATCGACCTGCCCGGTTCGCCGGCCACCAAACTGGCTTTTGGAGTACGCCGCGCCCCCAACCTCCTCCTCAAACCGATCCTGACCAATATCGTGGCCAAGGGGCGCGGCGACAAAATGCCCTCTTTCCAGATCGACCTGATGGCGGGCAAAGGCAAGACCGAAGTCATCTACCATAACGGGGCCATCGCCAAAGCGGGCCTCGCCCACGCCATCCCCACCCCGGTTAACACGGCGCTCACCAACATCCTCGTTGGCCTGGCTCGTGAAAAACTAGACTGGCGCGACTATGATGGCAAACCAGCCAAACTGCTGGCCGAAGTCAAGCGTTTCGAGAAATAATATGTTTGAACTGAGACAAAAGGTAAACGGCCGTTCCCTGTTAGTCGGGCATCGCGGCGCAATGGCTGCTGCGCCCGAAAATACATTCCCCTCCTTTGAAGCGGGTCTGGCTGGTGGGGCCGACATCCTCGAACTTGATGTACAGCGCACCGCCGACAATCAAATCATCGTCTTCCACGACACCTTGTTGGAAACCAAAACGGGCCAACCAGGCATGGTCAAAGATTACTCCGCCCAATTCCTGCAAACGCTGGACGTAGGCGCTTATTTTGATGAAAAATTTGCGGGGACCAGGATGCCGCTGCTCATTGACGTGCTGCATTGGGCCAAAACCCGCACCCCGTTGATGATTGAACTAAAACACGGTCCCATTTTCGATCCGCCGCTGGATGAAGCTGTCGTCCGGCTCGTGGAAGAACATGACATGGTGGATAATGTGGTCATCATCAGCTTCGACCAGTTTGCCTTGCAGCGCGTCAAGCAGTTAAACCCTCGCCTCACTACCAGCCTTATTTACATGGGCCGTTTTCTCAATCCGCTGGTTTTGGTTGATGGCTTCGATATTGACGCCCTCAGCCCCGCCACTAATTTCCTGACGGAAGCTGAAGTTAAACGCATCCAAAAGGCAGGTTACGCCTGCTCTCCCGGTGGCTTCTACTGGGATTACCCCACGCTGCTGGCCTGGGGCGTGGATACCATTAGCAGCAATGATCCGGCCAGTTTTCAATGAACAGTTTTCAGTGAACAGTCGCTGCCTCACTGTAAACTGTTCGCTCATTACTTCCCCTGCCACACTGGCGGCCGCCGCATCATAAACGCCTGCGCCCCTTCCATAAAATCTGCCGTGTTAAAAAGCTGGCTTTGCGCCCAGCCTTCTAATAGTAGGCCCCGATCTACGTCGCTGAGGCCGTCGATGACGCGTTTGGCCATGCCCACGGCAAGCGGCGCGCCCTGATTGATTTCGGCGGCGAGTGCTTCTCCTTTAGCCAACAGCTCTTCTTCTGCCACTACGTAGTTGACGATGCCCCATGCTTCGGCCTGCGCGGCCTCAATCTGCTTGCCGGTGAAGATCAGTTCCTTGGCGCGGGAGGGGCCGACGAGCCGCGTCAGGCGCGTGGTACCGCCCACATCGGGAATCATGCCCAGGCGCGTTTCGGGCAGGCCGAGCAGGGCGCCGTGTACGGCGATGCGAAAATCGCAGGCCAGCGCCAGTTCCAACGCCAGGCCCAGGCAGTAACCATGCAGCAGGGCGATGGTAGGCAGTTCCAGCCGTTCCAGGTTGGTAAGGACGCTCTGGAAATCGTCGGTGATGCGGCGCATGCGTGTTTGCCAGTGAGGGCCGTATTGGCTGGCGAGACCGAGTAAGTTGCTGACATCTATACCCGCCGAAAACGCTTTGCCTTCACCGCGAATGAGGACGGCGCGGATATGGGGGGTGCGATTGGCTTGGGTAACGGCCGTTTCCAACTGGGCAAACATCTCCATATTGATGGCGTTGCGTTTGTCGGGTCGGTTGAGAATAATCTCAAAAATCGTGTCACGTTGTTGGGTGAGAACGAGTTGGGTCATGGGGCTGCCTCCGATTATGGGAATTTAGGGGAAGAGTAGCAAGAGAAGGAGAAATGGACAAGGAAAAGAGGCGTGATGCGCTGTTACTCCCCATCTTGAATCAAAGCAAAGCCGGGTTTGTGGCACAGGTTCGGTTGATGTCCGCCATGCAGCTCTTTGAAGGCCAAAAACTGACGCGGGGGTAAGCCATCGAGTTAGCCAATGATTGAAGCACTTGTGCCAACGGCCGTTTGTGTTTTAACCCAGCAATATTCTATACTCCACTCAGTGAGGTGTCTCTATGGCAGAGCAAACAGAAATTTTAAACTATCGGATTTTATTGAAGCAGGAACCAGAGGGAGGCTACACGGTAACTGTGCCAGCATTGCCGGGCTGTATTACCTTTGGGTCAGATATGCCTGAGGCTCTTGCCCTGGCAAAAGAAGCCATCGAGCTATATCTGGAAAGCTTAACCGTGCATGGCGAACCCATTCCGAATGATGTCACGATGGTAAAAGCTGAGGATAACCACCTGTTACTCGTGGTAGCCGGTCAGGCATATCGCATTGCTTGGCGTGATTGTTCTTCACGTTTGGCACAGGCAAACAAGGCGGAACGGGCACTGATTGAGGTTTCGCCTTCTGGTTATGGCTTGCATTGGCCGCTGATTGATGAAGATTTGGCAATCACGCCTTTGCTCGAAATCGCTGAACCTGTTTTGCTTGAGACTGTGAATTAATTCGTTCGATAGGTCGGGCGTGGTTCTGTAATCCAACGACCTATCGCGGGCATCTCTACTTGCAAATCAACGATTCTGCCAGAATTTTGCGAAAAATAAGCGATTAGAAAAACGGTCATTTCCTCAGAGGAAATGACCGTTTTTGCTCATATGAACATGAAGTTGGACTAATATTTAATCTTCAAGAGAAATAGTCCAGGGACCATCTCCAGTCACTTCAAACAGGAATGTTCCAGGTGATAACCGTACTTGACCCTCATATGGGTCAGTTGTGTTTACTAACAAATCTCGACCTGAATTACTATAAGCTATAATAGCAAAATGTCTTCCTGCCGCATTGCCTGTAATCGTGGCGCGGCGTACATCTCCCTTAATGGCAAACACATAATCACCAATCCCTTCAAAGGTTCCAGGTACAGTGATGGACTCAACTGATGACAGTGGCACAATCTCGATTGTCCAACTACCAGAAGCACTAATATCAAAACCAAATGTGTGTTCTCCATCGAGAAAATCGAGGGGACGCACACCATCGTATGAGTCTGTGGTGTTAACCAAAAGATCAATATCTTGGTCTGAAGCATCGTAGTTTTTCACTGCAAAATGCCTGCCCCCGGCATTTCCTGTGATATGTACTATCGCTGGCCATTCCCCTTTTTCAACATCAATTAGAGAATCCCCGTTACCTGTAAGGATGATGGGTTCTGGTGTTGCTGTTGGAGGAACCGGCGTATTCGTTGGTTCTGGGGTGTTCGTTGGTTCTGGGGTGTTCGTTGGTTCTGGGGTGTTTGTTGGTTCCGGTGTATTGGTTGGTGCTGGTGTATTGGTTGGTTCTTGTGGTTCTTCACCCACTTCTTTAACTACTTCAGATGTGTCATTGTTGTCAACTTCAGACACTTCAGATACCGGTATGGTAGGTTCTGAAGTGTCACTTTCTCCACTTTTCGATGCTAAGTCTTGGCTGGCACTAAACATAGCTGAAATCCCAGTAAAAACGCAGCAAGCTACAAGTACGCCAACAATGATCAAAATTATTTTGTTTCGTTTTGATTTCTTCTTTGGTTCTTCGTTTGTATTTGATAATTCAGTCTGATTGTCTTTTGTCATGGTTCTCTCCTTATTATAATCAGATTTACTGCTCGTAAATAATACATTACAGATACAGTAGGTCATTTATGATGTTCGCCGAATAAAAATAAAATTCCTTTAATTTGACACAAGGCCAAAGTTACTCCACTTTACCTGTTTTGGTCAAGTGATAAAAGTCACTTAATTAACAGGAATATAGGTGGCATGTTGCCGTTAACTATTGTCTAATGCCCTTTCATTTTGTTCTCAAGCAAAAATGAGTACAACGAATTTTCCCTCTGGCGCATTCTATTCGTTTATTTCTAAGATTCGTTGTAATCACTACTCGTCCCCAACTCAAGCTAAAAACGTTATAATCTTCCCCATGCAACTCCCAGAAGTCCTTGCCCAACTGCGGCTCAACCGTGATTTTATGTCCCAGGCGGTGGCGTGGGAGAAATTCCCGGCGCAGCCTGCCCGTTTCCAACCTGTCGAGGCTGAGATTGACGAGCGCATTATGACGGCGTTGCGCTCGCGGGGCGTGGATCAGTTTTTTACCCACCAGGCAGCAGCGATAGACGCAGTAACCAACCAGCACCACACCGTCATCGCCACCGCCACCGCCTCCGGCAAGTCTCTCTGCTACACCGTACCCGTGCTGCAACGGCTGCTCGACCGCCCCAAAGGTCGCGCCCTCTATCTCTTCCCGACCAAAGCGCTGGCTCACGACCAGCTGGCGGAAACGGCCGCCACCATCGGCGCGGGCAAACTCCCCCTGGACGTACATGCCTACGACGGCGACACCCCCCAAAGTCGGCGGACGCAGGTGCGCCGGGCGGGCGGCATCCTCATCACCAATCCCGACATGCTGCACGCGGGCATCCTGCCTTACCATCCCACCTGGCGCGACCTGTTTGGCAACCTGGAATTTGTGGTGCTAGACGAAATCCACACCTATCGCGGTGTGTTTGGCAGCCATGTGGCGAATGTGCTGCGCCGCTTGCAGCGCATCTGCGAATTTTACGGCAGCTCGCCCCAGTTCATCTGCAGCTCCGCCACCATCGCCAATCCGCAGGAACATGCGGAACGGTTGACGGGGCAGACATTCACGCTGGTGGACGAGAAGCAGAACGGCGCACCCACGGGCGAAAAACATGTCATCCTCTACAATCCGCCCATCATCGACGAGGAACTCGGTTTGCGCGGCAGCGCCATCCTGGCCGCCCGCGACGCGGCCGTCACCTTCCTGGCGCAAGATATCCAGACCATCATCTTTGCCCGCACCCGCCAATCGGTGGAACTGCTGCTCACCTATTTGCAGGATGAGATGGCGTTTCAGGGGAAAAAGGAAACGGCCGTTACCGGTTATCGTGGTGGCTATCTCCCCTTAGAACGACGCGAAATCGAGCATGGCTTGCGCACGGGTGACATTCGCGGCGTGGTGGCTACCAATGCGCTGGAACTGGGCATCGACATCGGCGAACTGGATGCGGCGGTGTTGACGGGCTATCCCGGCTCCATCGCCTCGACGTGGCAACAAATCGGGCGGGCGGGACGGCGCACGGCGCAGTCGGCGGCGGTGATGATTGCCAGCAACAATCCGCTCGACCAGTACATATGCAACCATCCGCGCTATCTCTTCGGCCAATCGCCCGAACACGCCCTGACCAACCCCGACAATCTGCGCATCATGGTGCGCCATCTGCAATGCGCCGCCTACGAACTGCCGTTCCGCAAAGATGAAACGTATGGCAGTGAACCGGTCGGGCCGCTGCTCGATGTCTTGGAAGAAAAGGGCATTCTGCACCAGACCCGTGACCAGTTTCATTATGTGGGGGAAGGGTCTCCAGCAACGGCCGTTTCCCTGCGCACCAGCGGCGACGACAACATCATCGTGCATGATTTGGGCGACGAGTTGGACGAGACCAAGACCCGCGCCATCGGTGAAGTGGACATGGAACGCGCCGCCACCGTCGTGCATGAAGGGGCTATTTACATGCACCTGGCGAAAACCTATCTGGTGGAAAAGCTGGATTGGGACGGCCGTATCGCCTACGTGCGCCCCGTTGACGTAGACTACTATACTCGCGCCAGCGTAGGCAGTACGATTCGGGAGCTTTTGCCTGAAGAAGAAAGCTTTTCACCGCAAACTCATACTGAGCCAAGCCGAAGCAAGCACGAAGAAGCAAAGGGCACAAAGGAAGAAGACAATCCATTCACAATTCATAATTCACAATTCATAATTCATAATTTGTACCGAGCGTGGGGAGACGTGTCGATTGTGTCGCAGGCGACGGGGTATCGGCGCATTAAGCGGTATACGCATGAGACGTTGGGCTTTGGCGAGATTGATTTGCCGGAAATGACGCTGGAGACGATGGGGTACTGGCTCATCTTCGGCGAGGCGATGACGGAAGAATTATACGACGCGGGAGTGCTGCTGCGTCCCAATGATTACGGGGCCAACTGGCGTTTGCAGCGTAAAAAAGCGTTGGAGCGCGATGGGTATCGCTGCCGCATGTGTGGCGCTTCCGGAGATGATATAACTTTACACGTTCACCACAAACGGCCGTTTCGTGAATATCATTACGAGAAAGGCGTCAACGAAAACTACCTCGACGCCAACAAACTGGAAAACCTCGCCACTCTCTGCCCCAGTTGCCACCGTCAAGCCGAAGCCGGACAGCAAACCCGTTCAGCTCTGGGCGGACTGGCCTACGTGCTGCGCAATCTGGCTCCACTCTACCTCATGTGCGATCCGGGCGACATCCAGGTCAGCGCCGAAAGCCGCAGTCCGCTCACACAAGCGCCGACGGTAGTCGTCTATGAGCGGGTGGCGGCGGGGGTGGGCTTCAGCCAACGCCTCTACGAACTGCACGACATCCTGCTGGCGGCGGCGCTGGAACTGGTCAGCGACTGCCGCTGCCGCGATGGCTGCCCTGCCTGTGTTGGGCCTCCCGGCGAAATCGGCCCAGAGACCAAAGCAGTGACGCGGCGGTTGTTGCGCATGTTGATACAGAGGTGATGGGAACCTCGCCCCAACTTTAGCCTTGTGTTAGACTGAGTTGAAGAATCTCTTGTAAGCTGTATTAAGGTAAATGGTTAATCACATTCACCATATGGATAAGGTCTATGCAAAGCTCTGTTCAATTAAGTTTATTTGAAAAACAAACTACATCATCATCAATAACAAAACGAAAAACTTCAGAATGGGGAACATTCAAAGATAGTCTAAGAGCGCCAATTCATCGTTGGTTTACATATCCGGCTGGATTTTCATATAAAGCTGTAGAATATTCCTTAAACAAATATCAAATCTCTCCTGGGCAAACGATTTATGATCCTTTTATGGGTTCAGGTACGACAAATTTAGTGGCAAAAACACGTGGCATTGATTCCTTTGGGGTTGAAGCGCACCCCTTTGTCTATCGAATCGCCCAAACTAAAATGAATTGGAATATTACGAGAGAAGAAGTTCTTTCAGTTATTAAGGATGTGCGATTGGTTTTCCAAAACACAACTCACACAATGCCAGATACTACAAGTATTGTTCTTGAAGAACAGTTTCCCGAACTTATCTTGAAGTGCTATGAAACAGATACATTGAGGGACTTATTCATCTTACGCCAAACAATTTTAACTTATGACATGAGCCCTGAATTGAGGAATTTTTTCTTCGTCGTTGTTACCGCTTTACTTCGAGAAATATCAACAGCGGCTACAGGATGGCCCTATATCGCCCCAAATAAAAAGAAGGTGACATCTTCTAATAAAGACGTCTTTACAGAATTCGCTATTATTGCACGCCGTATGGTTGATGATGTAGACAAAATAAAGGAAATGTCGCAAGGTCGATACAAGAATTCAAGACATAGGCTGATAAACGGAGATTCAAGGAATACGAAACTCCATATTACTGAGGAAAGTGTGGATCATGTTTTTACTTCTCCCCCATATTTAAATAATTTTGATTATGCTGATCGCACCAGGCTAGAATTATATTTTTGGGGGGAGGCCAGCACATGGGGCGAAATAAGTGAACAAGTCAGAACAAAACTAATCACATCAGCGACAACACAAATCGCACGTAGTGACCCCAAATATGATATTTCAGATGAAATCAGAAAAGATTGCCCTGATGTGACTAAATTTATAGAAACATCTATCTGTCAATTATCAGATTTAAGAAAAACAAAGGGTGGAAAAAAGAGCTATGATTTATTAGTTGCTGGTTATTTTAATGATATGCATTTAATCGTAAAAGATGTTTATCGTGTGCTGAAGCCAGGTACAAAAGCGCTTTTCGTATTAGGGGATTCCGCTCCATATGGAGTTCATATTCCAACAGATGATTTAATTGGTCAAATTGGACTAGGGGTTGGTTTTGATACTTATGAAATAGATATTTTGCGTACCAGAGGAGAAAAGTGGAAAGCTAATCCTCAAAGGCATTCTGTTGCATTAAGAGAATCTATAGTAATTTTAAGCAAGGAATAACATGAGCGACTATCGACTTGTAGCTAATCCTGGAAGCGCCATCGGCGAGGCTATTGGGGCCTCAATGGAAAAAGCGCTTAGCAATTTAATAACTGAACTTGCTGATGAATATGGTTGTTACTATTTAAAATCAGGTGTACAAAAAACAAAATCTGGACGTAAAGCAAAAAAGTTATTGCTAGCTGATAATTTTGGGAATGAATATGATATCGATGGCGTTTTGGCGAATGAATCTATGCAGCCTCTTATCATATTTGAATCCAAGTACATCAGATATAAAAAGCATAATCGAGATAAAGGTAGCTGGGTATGTCATGCGCATTCCGCAATAAGAAAACGATACCATAGCATTCGCAGCTCTATTGCTATTTTGGCTGGCAGTTGGAGTAATTCTTCAGTAGCCATGATGAAAAGCAGCGACATCAACATTTTTTTGATCCCGTTTGACTTTATCATTCATACATTGGCAGAACATGGCGTGGATTTTGAATGGGGCGAAAAAGAAAAGCAAAGGGCTCATGATGCTTGGGCAAACTACAATCAACTTTCTGATGCGGAGAAAGATCAGATTGGGGAAGCTATGATAGCATTAGTCCGCGATGATCTACTTGTCCTTATTGAACAGATTCTCGATGACTCAATACCACGAGAAATCGAAAAAATCATTTTGGAATTGGTGTCGAATTTAGGTGAAGTAAAGATTTTTGAGTTTGACTCCGTAGAGGAAGCAATTGAGTTTCTTGAGCAAGAAGGGTTAGAAGAAGTTTTTATAACCTCAGATTCTTTGACCCTTTTTGAACCACCCCCAACATATGATGTTTGAAACCTCGCCACCTAAATCGGCAGCAGGGCAAACGGGAGTTCGATTTAAACTTTGAGGGGAATTTCAGCGCCAGACAAAGTAAAGAATCATTTTTATTGACGCGGCCAAGCTTGTTTCCGAATTGAAGCCAAATCGATATCACGTCCTTCCCAGATGCCTGCTAATGCAAAAAAATCCTCGTCTGAAGTTATTTCTGTTACCTTGCTTCCTTCAGAAGAAATCACATCAACGAAATCAAGAGAACGAAGCAATTCGTATAAAAATTTAGCTTTTTCTTTGCTACGGACTTGAATCACAATTTGTTCCATGTGGGGATTATAGCGGAAATGGATGGGAAACGGCCGTTTCCATTTACACAAGGCTCTATGCTATACTTTTATGAATGAATTTACGGACGCAGAGGTCAAATAAATCATGAAATCAATCACCTTAACGATGGAAGATCAGCAACTCAAAGATATACTCAAACAAGCCCTGTTGGAACTTATGGAAGAGCGGCAAGAACTGTTCCAGCAAATATTGACTGAGGTACTTGAAGAAACAAATATGGTCTCTGCTATTCAAGAAGGATTGAAAAGCGAAGATATTTCCCGAGATGATATCTTTCAGATTTTGGAGGTCTCTGCTTGAAAGTCGCGTTCAAATCGAGTTTTGCCAAAGACCTGCATAAGCTTAAAGATCAATCGCTGAAAAACAAGATCAAGACGATTATTGAAGCAACTGAGCAGGCAAATATCCTGTCTGATGTCACTGGTATCAAAAAACTGAAAGGGGAATCTGGTTATTATCGTGTGCGTGTCGGTAATTATCGGCTAGGTTTGTTTTTAGAGGAAGATACAATTTACTTCGTGCGCTTTTTACATCGAAAAGATATCTATCGTTATTTTCCTTAAGTTGAGGGGGAAATAAAAACCCCGCCACCCGAACAGGCAGCGGGGCAAATGGGGGGTCTAACTTAAACCAGGGTAGCCACTAAAGAAATTTCAGCGCCAGCCAAAACTTTAGAGACGGGGCATTTTACTTTCGCTTCTGCGGCAATTTCCTGGAACTTCTCGTCGGAAATGCCGGGCACATCGGCCGTACATACCAGGTCGATATTGGTGATGGTGGGGCCTTCACCCAGATGAACCGTAGCAGTGGTTTCAATCTTTACCGGTGGGGTTTCATTGTTTGTCAATAACAAAGACAAATACATCGAGAAACAGCCCGCGTTGGCCGCGCCGATCAACTCTTCTGGATTAGTGCCTTTGCCATCACTGAACCGAGACGCCCAGGTATAGGGGCCTTCGTAACCACCTTCAGGCAAAATCATCACACCTTTTCCTTCTTTAAGCGTCCCTTCCCACACTGCATTTGCTGTTCTTACGGCCATTGAATCTCTCCTTATGTCTAAGTTGGCAGCAACCTGCTATGAAATCATACTTAGGAACCGATTATTTCGGGTGGATTGGCTGCCAGAAAGTTAATAAATGTATCATCTTATTGAGGCTTGCACAGATGCCATTGAAGATGATGTAGAAACTTTAGCGTATCCATTATCAATCGCAAAGGATTTGCCTGCATTTTAATGATCCCCCCATTCGTTCATCATAATTTTGCAAAAGCTATTGACTTACTCGTTCATTTGCGATACATTTTGCCCAAGATTTAGTAAGTTTTGAGTTTCGCTAATTGAAAGAATCGTCTGGACTTACCAACTTCAGACGATTTTTTTATGGCAAAACAGCAAGGAGATTTAAACAATGAGTGATGTAGAAACTGGAACAGTGAAGTGGTTTAACGATACAAAAGGCTTTGGTTTCATTGCCCGCGAGAGTGGCGGCGACGTTTTCGTCCACTTCTCGGCAATCAGTGATCAAGGCGGTTTTCGTACGTTAGCAGAAGGTGACAAAGTTCAATTTAACGTGGAACAAGGGCCTAAAGGTCTGGCCGCCGCCAATGTCGTCAAAATCTAACCACGTTGGTTCTGAATGAACGGGGTTTCCCCCTCACCAGGTAGGGTATGTTTCAATGTGTAGGCCGCGGGAGTGCGCCCTGGCAGTTGCTAAAAAGATGAACCACACTGTGTTCGTTCACATTTGAAAATGTTTCAGCGCAAAAATAGAAGAGGCTTCCTTAAAATTAGGGAAGCCTCTTTTTAGTTTAGGCGGTCAGATGGCTCGGTCTGGAGAGCGGCCACAGCAAACTCAGCATATGATTGAACTTAACGGCCGCGCCCCAGCAAGCGTAGGATGAAGAGGAACAGGTTGATGAAATCCAGATACAGTTT
>CAZXVH010000085.1:0-23396 GCA_964643965.1 uncultured Ardenticatenaceae bacterium | reverse complement strand
CCGTCACGTACCAATAGGTGAGAGAGACAGCTTCCGAGGGCAGGGAACGGCCGTTTCCCAGCAAAGCGCCGCCCCCTTCCGCCAACATAGCCAGGTAAAGGCGCGTCTGCCACTCCTGGCGCAGCGCTCCTTCTCCTCGCGCCCGCCCTGTTTTCCAGTCGTAGACATGGGCGAAGGGTTCATCCGCTGCCTCGCCTACCACCAACAAGTCAAACCGCCCCAGCAGCAGATGGCGACCAACCGGCACAGTCAGGCGATGTTCGGGCAGGAAACGGCCGTTTTGGCGCACAGGGTTATGTTGTTTGAAGGTGTGGAACCAGGCAGAAACGGCCGGATCGCCTACGCTGCCGGGCGGCACAGTGAGACCCAAAAAGTGCTGCTCCATGAGTAAATGGAACTGCTGGCCCTGGGAAACGGCCGTTTCAGAACGCGCATCAACGGGGGCGGCCGGCCAGGGCAGCTGCTGAAGATAGCGCAGTTGAAAACGACGGGCGCAGGTCAGGAAAGTTTGCAGCTTACCCTGGCTTAATAAGAGCGTCTCAGTCATGCCAGCCTATAAATCCAAAATAGAAACGGACGCTTCGACCGCTTCGTCACGCGCGACCTCTTCCGCCGTGCGCGTTTCGCCGCTGCGGGCAGGTCCCGATTCCATGTCATTGATAGCAATGGCAAAATTATGATTTTCCTTCATTTCATCCAGATACTTATTCGCCAATGCTTTCGCCTGCGGCGATGTCAGATCAGGGCTGGCATTCAATGTCTGGTAAAGGCTCATCATATTCGCTTTAGCGCTCTTCCAATGCGTCTCCGAAGGCTGCTCTGCGTCCTGACGCACCCGGTCCCATAATTCCTGGAAGGGCAGCATCTCAATATCAGAGCGCTCCTCAGTTTGCGCCAGACTGTAGAGCACATAATCTGCTTCGCGGAATGGTTCTGCCGAATTCAAGCTGCTGCCATAACACAACTTATTGTCGCGCACCCAGATTTTGCTTGGATCGATCTCTGCTTCTGGCTGATCAATGAGAGCAAAGTAGCCGGGTCTCAAATCGTCTCCGGCGTCTGGGTCAAATTCCTGCCGCCAACCCACAATGGGCTTGGTATCACCGGTATTAAACAATGCTTCCAAACCATCCAAAACCACGCTGGCAACCTTGGTATACATGCCCAACGAAGTCGCCATATCCAAAATGCCGACCGCACTTTCCACCACGTTAAGCAGGTTTCGGGCGTAATTAGTACGCTCTGTGCGATAGAGGATGGCGGTCATGGTAATGCGCCCACCCCGGTATGGATGCAGACCAGCCACCCGTGAATTGGTAAACAACATGCCCCGGTCTGGCAGTTTCGTGCCTTTATCTTCGATCATGCCCGGCCCCAGCACAAAAGGCACTACTTCTGGTTTCCGATTGTAGGTGAATTCTGAAATGAACGTCACCAGCGGCAAATAGGTAGAAAACCACTGCCGGTCAAATTTCAGAAACATCTCATTGACGCGAATCTGAAAATAATTTTGATTCGACTCAAAAACTTCGCCTAACGGCTTATCGGTCTGGCCGGCCGGAATAGATATCCGGGTGGGCAGCTCTGCCTCGCTGTGTCGCACGGCGTTCCAAAGGTTTGTCGTTCTCTCTAATAAAGTGGCCATATCACTTCTCCTGATTGCCCAGGTGCGATGCGCTATGCAAGTGCGTCACCCCTCAAATCATCAAGCCGGTAAGATCATTGCTTCCAAATAACGCCATCATTCGATGTCATAAACAAGACAGGAATGCCCCAATAAACTTTATCTGTTCCACTAAAAAATACGCCCATACGCGCTTTGGTAACGGCCGCATCAAGTGGCTCACCATCGGCCAGAAATTGATAAAACATCTGGCTGAAGGTGATGGCTGTTTGATCTGGAACAGGGTATTGCATCCCGACCACGGCGGGTATATGCCCATCTGTATCGTTGCCCACTGTCAAGGTTGGGGCAATACCCATCAAGGCGTCATTGCCTTCAAAAGCGGCCGTCAGACAGGCGCTCAGAAAAACCAACTTAACCTCAGACGGTGCTAATAATTGCAGCAATTCTTTTGAATTAAATAACTGCGCTTGAGGCTCCGTCTTGCCATCTTCCAAAACCAACGCGCCCAAACCATCCCGGTCAAAATCCCCATGTCCAATAAAATGGAAAATATGTGGCTTAAACTCCATATGAACTTTCTTAAACAGTTCCAAGGGAGTGGCGTGTTCAATAATTTTAACCTCTACACGCCCAGAATCTTTCAAATCTTTCAGAGCGCTTTCAATCCAGGCAGCTTCCTCTTTCACCTTGAGCTTTGCATACCCGTTTGGCGACGCCATTGCCACTAAAATCTTTACCGGATTGGGCATCGTGACTGGTTCGTAAGCGGCGGCCTCTTCCAAATAGCGCACAAACAACAAAGATGGACTCAATGCCAGAAAGCTGCGACCATCGTGACAATATTCCCAGGGCAATCTCATCAGGGCATCCTGATTCTGTTTAAATCGGAGACGGACGCGCATACCCTTTTCCCCACTGCTTCTTGCCGCATCCAAAGCACGCATCATGTGTACTCGAACCGGATCAGGAAAAAGAGCGTCACATAGAAGCTTTCCCAATTCTTCCACTTTGTCCGCCGGCGCCGCCCCTTTGTTTCTCAGGAATTTCAACAATATTTGCACATCATCGAGATTCAGTTCACGATTTCCTTCTTGTAACTCTCTACGAGGAGAGTTCAGTACATCGGCAATGTATTTGCCATCACCTTGCGGGGTCAAGCGAATGTCGAAGTTGGGGTAACTTCTTGTATCTATTATTACAGATTGATCATCATTTGAATCAAGGACAAAGGACGAATCGTAGAAGCTGAGGTCGGCGCCTTTTTGTTGGAGGGCCTGGAGGAGTTCGGCGGAACGGCCGTTTTCCTCCATATATGCTTGCAATTTTTCCACCTTATCTTTACGCCACTCCAGTGAACCTCGCGATAAGGTTTCTGCCCCGCCAAAACCCATAATCTGGAAACCAAACTGTTTAAACAACTGCGTCAGCGCCTCCTCGCTACTGTATAGTTCGGCAATCACCAGATGAAGATATGGGTTCAAGTCCATACCCGGCCGTTCATTACGCAGTGCCAACAGCAGTTTATTGGTTTGATGCAGTTTGCGCATATGCTCCTGCAAGTTAAGCGCCTTCAACGTTAAAGTCGAGCCGGGTAAATCATCATACCTGACCTTCAATTTGGGGCAAAGCTCCTCTAACTGCGCCTTACTGAATTCTTCCGAAATCGCTTCATACAGTTCCATGTTGTCTACAACTCCTTTCCTTATATCTTCACTTTGCGCACGTCGCTGCTGGTCATATCATGCTCGGTGCTGGTTCCCTGTGTCACCTTCAATGTTTCACCCTGGGCATCTACCACCACTTGCTGCACATTGTTCAACGCCGGCACGTGGGCTTCCGACCCTTTTGCCCGTAATTTCTTCTCGTCATCACTCGCCAGGTCTGCCGCCAAAAACTGAATGTATTCTAACGGATTATAATCCCGACGTCCCTCTTTTTCCTCTTCTTTGAGCAGTTCGTCAAATTTTTCTTTGCCCAACACAGCTTTTTGCCGCCAATTCAAACCGACAGTGGCCTCCAGCGGCGGCGCTATCGTCTGACCCCACATTTCGCGCCAGTGCAAATCGGTGCAAGCCAGCGTCACCAGGCCATCGCCGGGGCGTAACAGCAGGTCGAAGCGCTCGGCGTCCGGCACTTCATGCCGTCCCACGCCGCCAAGCGCAAAGCTTTTTATGGCCGTGTCCAGCCAGAAGAACCAGATGCGCAGCGCCAGGTGAACTTTACCATGGGCATTGAAGTGAAACAGATCAAATTTTATATCACCTGGCCGATCCAGTATGGAGGGGTTGGTGCGATCTAAAATGCGGGCCACCACCTGGTCTTGCCACTGCACCAGCAGGCTGTTTTTATCGCGGACAATGGAGAGCGGCGGCGGCTCGAAGGAGGCATATGCTTCCGCACGGCGCGGCCACCAGCGACAGTCGTAGATGGGCAGGCTGTCGCCAGAGGTAACGCCCCAACGCTGACCCGGCTGAATGGGGAGTACTTGTATCACCTTTTCCGGCAGGACGGCCGGTTTCACCAGGCGGATATGGAGCGACGACACCGCCTCCCCACCTCCATCTGGATACGCCTCCAGGGTCAACGGGATGCTGTCGGGTAGTTCGCCGCCGCCAATGTGGTCGATATTGAAATAGGTGAGGTTGGGTTCGGCCGCCGCCAACACGGGTATCACTTCTTCAAAAGCGCCCCATTTGTCTTTGGTACGTACGGGGGGATCGGGTTCGTGGCCGCCGCCCCAACTGATGACAAAGTCGTCATGAGGACCAACGAAAGCACAAACCAGCCCATCTCGCCGCTTAGCCCCTTGCCAGCGCAGACGCAGCGGCCCTTGATCCACATTGGTTTTGATTTCTATCTTGAGGGTGCGCACACCGCCCGGCCGGTAATCCCACTCGCCGCCATCTTGCTCTTTTTCTTCCAATCGAAAAGTGATTAGATTATCATCCATGATCCCTCCTGGGTAACTGCTAATATGACTATACAATGACAATGCACTTTTTTCGTAACTATACGCATCCTGCCGAACCTTTGCCCGCTTCCAATCAACCAGCCCGCTGATCACTGCTGATCAATGGTGAAGGCGCTTGTGGTTCATTTAATATTTGCATGAGATACCTTGCAATAGTGGTAGACCTCTGTTTTGGGTTTAACTCAAGTTCTTGAATAACAGCTGCTAGATCTGCCTGTTGCAGATCAAGCGTCACATTTTGCAACTGTAATAAATGAGCTTCGGTTCCTTTAGCCATATCATAATCATCCTTTCTGCCTAACTTCTCGTATGCGTTAAGTTATCTCTCCGTCCCAGGTGATCTGACAACAGCTGGATAAAATAAATTGGGTTGTAGACAACTTTGTGATCTTCTTGCTGCTCTGAACCGGCCCACACTGACCCCAATGTGTCTGAGGCCATTTTACTCATATTGCGGCGCGTTAAGCCAATCGTGGCCCGTAAGGGTGTATCAGTTACCTGCCCCCAAGTTTCTCGAAAATGGTTATCTGTGCAGGCCAATACCGCCTGACCATCGCTTCTACGTAAAAGAAAGTCAAAGCGTTTAACATCAGGCACTTGATGGGTTTTCCATAACGAGCTGCGCTCAATGTGGGCGTCAAACCAGAAGAACCAAAGGCGCAAGGCAATATGCCACTCATCGAAAGAAAAAAGCTCGGCGTGAATGCCGTCAGTATCCAGCACAGATGGCCTGGTTTGATCCTCGACTTCGACCACCACATGCCCAGACCACGTTACCAACAATCGATCCTTCTCTCTGTGCAAAGAAAGAGGAATTGTCTCAACTGGATCGTAGCTCAAATTTTCATCTGGCCACCAGCGGGACTCGTAATGAGGGAGGTAACGGCCGTTTTGTATTTTCCATACCTCTCTTTCCACCCTCTGCAAGCGAGCTATATCAGTTGGTAAAGTCGCAGCCCGTTCCAGCCGGATAGGTAAAACGGCTACTACTTGACCGCTGGCTTCGTCAAATGCCTCCAGCGTCAACGTGGCCGTTGCGGGCAAATCAGGCCCTACATGATGCAAATTAAAATACAGATAATTGACTTCTTCCGGTTCCAAAGCAACACACCGTTCAAAAGCGGCTAAATAATCTCCTGTCTTTATGCAGGGGCCAGTTTCATGTCCCCTGCCCCAACTAATGATAAAAGCCTCACTATCATCGGCAAATCCATGAAAGACGCCTTCCTTCGGATTGATATGGCGGGGTCGTAGACGCAGGGGGGGAAGCGGCTCTGGCGTCGTCAGAACGAGTTTAATGGTTCGTACACTCCAGGGCCGATAATAAATTAAAGGAGTAACCTCAATTTCCCGGATCAATGGAAAATGAATGGGGATTTGGGCGCTATACTGCGTTGGACTCCTGTCGTTTGTTTCTTGCCCTGATGATTGCACCTCAATGCGCACAAAAACAATGTCGCCAAACAGGTTCCCTTGATCATCCTGGAAACGCCAATCGTTAAAATAGCTGCCCGGTTCGGCCGGCGCCGCCATCGGTATAGACACCTCAACTTTTTCACCGGGAACGGCCGTTGGCAAAGGATACGCCATTTCCGGGGCCAACAGTTCACCTTCCACATGTACCAATTGGAAACCCTCGCCCCAGGGTATGCTGCCATTGTTTTCTACCAACCACGTTTTGGTAAAGGTCTGCCCGGCCTGTAAGCGTGTATCATCTGGGATAGTGATGTCTGCCAGGAAACGGCCGTCCGCCTGTTCGGTTGTTCGCAGCACTTCCGCATCAAGTTCATAATAATCAAGAAACGGCCCCCAGTCCTGATGGGGCCTGTGCTGGCTCAAGATGCGCAGTAAGGCCGCCACCATACCCGCACGTTCACAAGTTTCTACCAGTTCCATCGCCTTGCGGATTTTCGTCTGGCCGGGCAGCGATTCGTAATCAATGTTTAGATCAAAGCAAAGCGTTTCCAATTCGCCTTGAGAAAAATACAGATCAATGGCGCGATAGAGGAAAGGGCCGGCCGGGGCTGTACCTACAGTGCCATATTGCCCCCAATCAAGATTAGTCCGCATCTCAGCAGCGGCCGCCAGCAGTTGTTCACGGCCGTTTTCCCGATCCAGATGTGCCAGCAGCGCCTCTACTTTGGCCTCTTTATCAACGCCGGGCAGATTGTCAATATCAATGCCCAATTCATAAGCCAGCAGCGCCAATTCATCGAAACTAAACACCTCAACCAGCGTCCCCAACAATGTTTGTGGTTGGGCAGAAACGGCCGTTTCCGCCGCCGCCAGCCTGTCATCATAAACCAGCATCAGGCTGGGCAGGGCATATAAATGATAGACCAGCCCCAGCGGATTCCCCTGCCCCAGAAAACGCAGGCGGGTGAGGCGCATGGCTTCGCCGGCCGGCAGGCGTTCCACCATGAACAGGCGCAAAAATTCTTCAGAAAAAATGGTAGCAGCCTGTTCAAACACAGTCATTTCAGGGCTGATCAAACCGGCCGCCCCCGCTGTTTCCATGAAACCGGTTAGCAAATCCCGGCTGCCATCCGGCGTAAAGGCAGGGCTGGCGTTGATGGCGTTCAGAAATACCAGCGGTCGGGGCAATGTCCAGTGAATACGCGAGGTGTGGAGGTTGCTACGAGCGATGCCTTTTTCTTCAGGCGGACCGACTTGCAGATACGGCCGATTCCGCACCACGCCGGCCCGACTGTAAAAGTAAACCACTTGCGCCTTGTTTTGCGCCATCAAATCCAGCGATTCTTGCCGGGTAACGGCCGTTTCCATCTCGCCGGACGCCTCATTCATCATCGAAGTCAGGGCGAACTGGTGCTGCTGGGCCGGCGTCAAATCGGGATGGGTGGAGAGATGCAGCGACAAACGGGGCTGCTGTCCCATGGGGATGGTTGTTGGTACAGATTCTTCTCCGGCCGGCAGCGGCAGGCCGATAACATGGCGGTATCCCCAAAAACCGCTGGGACAAACGACCTTTTCGTCGTTGTAAGAGGGGCAGCGACCTTGAAAACAGTCACATTCTGCTAAAGGCTGCCCCCGTTTGAAGGCATCGAGAAAGGTACCACACAGAGAATAGCTGTCAGAGGTCAGGCCGCCATCCAGCGGATAATCGTAAAAAGCGGTAAACGGCTGGCTGGTCACGCCGGCCGGCAGGGCAATTTGCACCACGCCAGGCAACAGCAGGCCGTCTATGAGCGCAAAACCGGCTTCTGGCCCCTGCGACAGGCTGTCCATGACAGCAGCAAAGAGGCGGCTGCCGCGAATCGCCATGCGCACCAAATCCGGGCGCAGCCTGTCCAGGTCTGGCCGCTCATACTGATACGCTTTGCCTGGATGATATGGCTCGTCATCACCCCAGGCCGCGTTACGCAGCGCCT
This sequence comes from uncultured Ardenticatenaceae bacterium, assembly GCA_964643965.1. Taxonomy (GTDB): domain Bacteria; phylum Chloroflexota; class Anaerolineae; order Promineifilales; family Promineifilaceae. The sequence goes on along the minus strand of CAZXVH010000085.1, from coordinate 15,409 downwards.
GCCGCGACATTTCCACCCAGGCCTGCCATTCATCTTCACGCCATTGTATTTGATCTTTGAAGCCGTTTTCTGCCAATAAAAAGAGGCGGTAGTCATCGCTGATTTGCAGGCTGAGTTTGTAACTGCCCAGACGGGAGAGGGCGTCGGCGTTCCAGGGCTGGCCTAGATCGTAATCCAGCGTCACCCGAAACTGTGGCTCTGGCTGCTCAACGGGCTGGTCGCTGACCACCAGTTCCACCAGGCGGGATTGCAGCAAAAGCTGCTCATGGTAGAGGTTGCAGCGGAAACGGTAAGTTCCCGGTTTTTTAGGAGCGTGGAGAGAAAATTTAATAGAATTACCAGACAATGTAGGATTTGAGGGAGCAGCTTTTTGCAAACGAATATCCATTTCCTGTGTCAGGTTTATCGCCGCTTGTGTTTCGTAAAATTGCATCTCCTCATCTAATAAAAACAACACCACCTGAATATTTATACTGGATGGCAAGGCCCCAAATGAATCTATTGCCATGAAAGAGCCGCTACCAATTGACAGCCGCAATTCATACCATTCTTCGACCAGCAATGGAGCGAATTTCGACCATTCCTCGCCAGTGGGTAGCCCAATACTTAGATGTACGGAGTCGCTCTCCACAGGTGGCTCCGTTGCCAAATCCAGATCAGGCACAGTTGACCCATATAAGGACGCCTCTTGGCGCATACGGTCAGCAAAGGCGGTGGGCAGCTGCAACTGCTTGCCAGCGATAGCCACCGCCGCCCCCAGGTTGGCGCTTTGGCCGATTGCCACCGCTTTTTCCAGATTGCCAGCCGCGATTTCTTGAGCCACCTGGGCATAGGTGAGCAAATTCTGCTGCCCAGCCTCCGCCAACGGTTTGCCAAAGGTTTGCAGCAGCCGGGAAATGCGCCCGATTTCCAGCAAATCTCGCTCATCGTTCCAATCCAGCGCTTGTAGTTTTTCGGTGAGGGAAACGGCCGTTTCTCCCGGTTCACGATAAGCCAAAGCGGTCCAGGACTGCGCCTGCGCCAACGTTCGTTCATCTGGCGGGGCGGTTTCCCCCAAATTCATGGCATGAGCCACGTAATCCTCAAGAAACTTTGCCAGCGTCATCACCCGTTCTAAACCAAAACAGGGGTCTGTTTCCAATTCGTCCAGCAGCAGGTCGCGCACCACGCCATCGATCTGGTAAAGCTCATGACCCACTTCATCACACAGATTAGAAAGGAGCAAATCAGCCACGGCCACCCAGGGAATATTGAGCAAGTTACCACGCACATCCAGCCGGAAGTTGTTCCAAATCTGGTAAAGCATGTCGGGCGTCAGCGCCACCGGAAAGGCGGCGTGATAGGCCAGATAGCGATGCGGCCGGCCAAATTTGCGGGCAAACGAAGCCAGGCGGTCGTCGGCCGCCTCTATTTGTTCAGAGCTGTATTTTTCCAGCCTATCTACCACTTTTTACTCCAGGGCATGGGGGCGACGACCGCGCAGCGCTTTGATGGCCCCTTGTAAGCCTAAACGGTTTGTTTCAAACATGGGCGCCATTTGGGAGATGGGGCCGCTGCTGCTGCCCTGCCATCGCGTTTGCGGCATGGGATTCAACCAGGCGAGATGGCGCACCGCCTGCTGCAATTTTTGTAAAAATGTCTCCGTCTGGTCGATGCGGGCCGGGTCAAAACGACCCCGCGCCGCGCCACCGTCGCTAAAAATGAGTACCGAGGTGTGCATGGGATGCAGTTGGGCCAATAAATCCGGTACTTTGAGGAATGTTTGATAATAGGGATCGAGATAGAGATAGTCGCCAGGGCAGTCGTGGAAATAGTAGACATCGGCCGCCCCCAAACGGCCGCCCTCTCTGGCAGAAAGCTGCAAACGGCGTCCCAAAGAGTGGAAAGGCGTCATGGAGCCATCCTGGTCGATGAGCAAGACGAGCTGCGCCCGGTTGACGCGGCGGGGACGCAGCACCGGATCGGCCAGATAGCCGTCGCGGGCGATTTTATCGACGGTGGCTTCGATGTCTAGTTCTACGGGCGGGCCGGAGCGGGTGGCGCGGCGCAGATAGCGCCAGTTTTGCTTCATCTGGCGGCTGGTGACGGGCAGATAGTCGGCGGTGAAGCTGAGATAAAATTCACTGACGATTTGCAACTGGCGGCGGGTGGATTCAGCCACGAGCGCTTCATCTTCGTAGCCGCTCATCGCTTCCATGTGGGAGACGGTTTGATAGGCAGGGTCGATGGGCTGCGGTGCGACTTCCTCTTCAATGGGGTCTAGCTCTACCTCGTCTATGGGGAAAACGGCCGTTTCTTCCCCCTCTGTCCGCTTTTCCCCTGCCCCTCTCTCAATTTTCACCCTTTCCACCGGCTCAGGTTGTGCAAACTGCTTTCGGCCAAAGGCGGCGGGTATCAAGTTTTCAAAATGATGCTCAAACAAACGGCCGTAAGCCGGGTCGCGGGATTTTAGCCACAACGCGCGGCACAGCTTCGCCAACGTCTCCCTGTCCCCCTGATCCAGGCCGCCCTGCACGGCCCGCAGCACCACTTCATAGTCGGTGAAGCCCAGGGGCAAACCAGCCAGGCGCAATCTGGTGAAAAGTTGATAAAGCGGGTGAGTGGTATCTGTGGTATTCATGTGTTGATTAAAGGGTGATCTACGGCCACCTCCAAAACCGCGCCGGGTGAACCCGGCTTTGAACCGGCGCAGCCCTGTTCACGGGGCGCTGCTTTTTAGCCGGGGGTTTAAGCCCCCGGCGAAGGTTTGCCGATTAACGATTCTGGTTCAGCGTATTTCTGCAAAATATCCTTGTTTTTAAGCAAGACCGAGCGGTAAGGGATGCGGTTTTCGCCGGCTTCGGTGAGCAGCGCCAAAGCAGCGGCCGGATCATGACGATGGAGCAGCACTTTTACCCAATCGATGAGTTCGCTGGTAGAAACGAGCTTGCCCGCCTCCCCAACCATCTGCTCTAAATCGGCGCGTAATTTGATGAACCGCTCCACGGCTGTACCCACCAACTGCTCCTGGACGGGGGACGGCGTTGCCGGCAGGCAGTGGGCGGTGACAATTTTCTGGAGCAGATCGGCGTCGGGGAATTCGATGTAGAAAAAGACGCAGCGGCGCAGAAAGGCGTCGGGCAGCTCTTTTTCATGGTTGCTGGTGATAAAAATAATCGGTTCTGATTCCGCTTCGACCCAGGCTTCTTCTTCCACGCCATCTTCTCGGAAACGGCTCAACTCGTCTATTTTGAACCGTTTTTCATCCAGTTCAATCAGCAGATCGTTGGGAAAGTCGATGTCGGCTTTGTCGATTTCGTCGATGAGGACGACGGTGCGCCGTTTGTTTTTGAAGGCGCGGCCCAGCGGCCCATCTTTGACGTATTGGTTGAGGTCTTCGTGATCGTCGGCGATAACGGCCGTTTCATCTCCCCCTTGTGCTTTAGCCGCCGCCAACTGGGCCTGGCGCAGGCGGCTGACGGCGTCGAAGGTGTAGAGGCCGTCACGCGCCCGGCTGGTGGATTTCACCGGCCAAAATTCATAGGGCCACTCTTCCACATGGTTGCGTTTGCCCAATTCAAAAGCCACCGCTTCAGCCAGCCGAGATTTGCCGCAGCCCGGTTCACCCCGCAGCAGTAACGGCCGTTTCAAAAAGGCAGCCAACGCCACCGCCTGCACCAGATCAGGCTGGGGCAAATAGGGCGATAACTGGTTTTTGTTGTGCTTCTGGCGCACCTTCTGATCCGCTTCCTTTGGTTGTAAGGAGCCGTCATAAAGAATAATGTCTTGTTCTGCTTCATGTTGTGGCATTTTGCTTGCCTCCGGATTTGGCTTAATCTCGTACTTTTATACCGCTGACGTGTGCTTCCGTGGTCTCGGCTTGTACCTCAGGAAAGCGCGTGTTTATAATCTCAAAAAAGCGGTCTGTTTGCGGAAATTCCAGGTAATAGAAAAGGCAGCGGCGTAAGAATGCCGCCGGCAGCCCTTTTTCATCGTTGCTGGTGATGATGATGAGGGGTTTGGCGGCCTGCGCCGTAACGGTCTGGCCGGTTTCGATGATTTGGAATTGCAGTTCATCCAATTCCACCAGCAAATCGTTGGGAAAGTCGATGTCGGCGCGGTCGATTTCGTCGATGAGCATGACGGTGCGGCGCGGATTGGTGATAGCCCGTCCCAGCGGACCCAAATGAATATACTTTTCCGGGCTGATGTTGATTTGTCGCCCTTTGGCGGCCCGCCTGTTGGCGGCCAACTGGGCGTCACGCAGTCGAGCCACGCTGTCGTAGGTGTAGAGGCCGTCGCGGGCGCTGCTGGTGGAGCGGACGCGCCACACTTCGTAGGGCCAATCCGTACCAGACCGTTGGCTGAATTCGGCGGCGACGGCGGCGGCCAGGCTGGATTTGCCGGAACCCGCAGCGCCTTTGAGCAGTAACGGCCGTTCCAACAAAATCGCCTGGTTCACCACCTCCACCAGACCCGGCTCGGGCAGATAGGGGCGGCAAAACTCACCGGTAAAGATCAACTCTGGAGCCAACTGTTAAACTCTCCATAATAATCATAGCCGCACTGCGCACAAATATATTCCAGCACTTTGTCTGGTACGCCCTGGCTTACTTGCAAAACCATCTCTTCTACCTGTGGTTGATGGGCAAAGTCACGCAGGCGAGGGTCGCCACCGCCGGCGGGCAGGGTCAATAACCAATGTAACAAATCGTTCGGCGTTAGCGGGCCAACCGGCGGCAGCACGATGGGAGCCGGAGGCGGCGCAGTGTTGAAGGCGTCTTCAGACAATTGGCCGCGATTGTCTACCAGAAAAGCGAGTAATTTGGTGTCTGGTCCATCACCGGCGTCCTCACGCAAAGCGGTCACTTCTGTGATCAATTTCTGCCAGAAGTGGCGTATTAAAAGCTGCGCCAGGGTATCGTTTATGCCTTCAAAAATAAAGATGACATGCTGCGTTTTCAAGCGGTTGAAGACGCCCTGGGCAATTTTTTGCTTATCTTCGTCGCTGAGGGGGAAACTGAAACCGGCCATGCCCAGGCCAACTTTACTGGCTATCTGCTTCCAAATGGCGTCAGGATCATCAGGCAGAAAGTCAACGGCCGGCATCATGCGGGAAACGGCCGTTTCTGTGGTAGTCCAGGCGAGCAACCGCTTAAGCAGCAGACGCAAACTCAGCTTCAAGTAAGTATTGGGCAGCCCCAAAATGGCGAAGGCCACCACAGGTTGGTGTACATGCTGGCGAAACGCGGCGTGCTGCGAAATAAAATTTAATTGTAGAAAAGGGTCAAAGGGAAACGGCCGTGCTTCGGCCGGCGGCGTGGGTTCTGGAGGCGGCGGAGTGATAGATGGTGTTTTAGCTTCAAGTGAAAAAACAGCTTCCAGCCGCTCCAGGGTAATGTGATCATCAGTTTGTCCTGCCATAACTTGTAGCAGGCGATCCCACTGCCCCGTTTCCAGCATACGACTTTGTAGTTTTTCCGCCTTATCTTCGCGCCAGGCTCTCTCCCCAACCGAATAGCTACTGGGCAAATCTTCCGTAAGATTTAGCGCCGCGATTAAATCATTTATCTTCTGTTCGGTATTACATTGTTCGGCGATAAATTCATGGAAACAGAAGGGAATGTCTGCCGAAAGATTGGGGCGCTGCCGTTTTAACTCCTCCAAAAAAGCGAGCATTCTTCCTCTGGCTACCATCCATTCATACAAACTCTGTGCTAATCTACTAAGCGTTTTTTCATCCAATTCCTCATACGGCACTTTAATATCAAAGCAAAATATTTGAATCTCCGCTTTCTTAAAATTATCTTGTATCAAATGGTAACTTCTTAGAGGTTCCATGATATTGGGTTAGTAACTAAATTTTTTGCAACATCAGTCAAAATTAGAAAGCTTTTTGCCGATTATCTAGCCTCCGTAATCGGTAATTGGCAACCCGAAGGTCGCCACTTCTGGAAAACGTCGTCGGATAACGTCATACGGACTTCGGGTTACGGACATTAATGCGCCAAAATCTTACTCAAAAACAACTTCGTGCGGTCATGCTGCGGCTGGCTGAACACCTGCTCCGGCGGGCCTACCTCCACAATCTGGCCTTCATCCATAAACACCACCCGGTCAGCGGCCGCTTTGGCAAAACCCATCTCATGCGTCACCACCACCATCGTCATGCCCTCTTTGGCTAAAGCCAGCATCACATCCAACACTTCCTTAATCATCTCCGGGTCCAGGGCGCTGGTCGGCTCGTCAAACAGCATGATCTTCGGCTGCATCGCCAGCGCCCGGGCAATCGCCACCCGCTGCTGCTGACCGCCGGACAACTGCCGGGGATACGCCTCTGCCTTCTCTGGGATGCCCACCCGGGTAAGCTGCTCCATCCCCATCTTGTCCGCTTCCTCTTTGCTGCGTTTGCGTACCTTTTCTTGCGCTATGGTCACATTGCGCAGCACAGATAGATGCGGGAATAAATTGAACTGTTGGAATACCATGCCCACTTCCGCCCGCACAGCATTGATATTCGTCTTCTTATCTTCCAGATGAACGCCGTCAATATACACCGCGCCGCTGGTCGGCTCTTCCAGGTGATTGATGCAGCGCAAAACGGTACTCTTACCCGAGCCGCTGGGACCCACCACCACGATCACCTCACCCCGTTTCACCCGCAGATCAACCCCTTTCACTGCTTCGACCGAACCAAAATATTTATGCAATCCTTCTACCACAATAATGTCGTCATTCATGATCAACGTGCATCCTTTCCCATCCGGTTTTCATACCAGCGTAACAGCAGGCTCAAAATAAGGGTCATCGTCAAGTAACAAAAAGTCAAGACCAGGTAAGAATCCTGGAAACGAAAGGTACTGCCCGCGTACAAACGCGCCCGCTGCGTCAACTCCCGCACCGCCAACACCGATATCAGAGAGGAATCCTTGAGCATGGCAATAAAATCGTTGCCCAATGCCGGTGAAATATTACGAACGGCCTGCGGCAAAATAATATATTGCATCGCCTGCCGATAATTCATGCCCAACGAACGGGCCGCTTCCATCTGCCCCTTGGTGATAGACTCAATGCCCGCCCGGAAAATTTCTGCCAAAAAAGCGCCGTAGATAATGGCCAGCGCCAAAATCCCGCGTGCTTCCGCAGAAACATCCCGGTTATCAACTCCCACCGCTCCACTGAGCGTGGGTACCAGCACATAAGCCAATGTCAAAATCAATACCAGTGTGGGCACCCCGCGGATGAACTCTACATAGGTGATGGCAATGTTACGAATCAGGCTGTTTTTACTAATCCGCCCCAAGCCAGCTAACATGCCAAAAATCAGGGCCAGCACAAAGGCAAATAAGGTGATCTCGAGCGTCAGCCAAATGCCCGGTATGATAAATAGAAAAACTTCTTGAATTTCAGGATCGGTGATGATGAGGACAGCCATCAACATAATGAAGCCAATGATCGCTATTAGCCACCAGGGGAACTCGCGCCAATTTGAGGTCCAGTTTTCATCCTGAATTTGAATTTCCGGTCCGGTCATAATGTCTCCTGTTTTGTGGGGGTCTGCCAGTCAAGAAGTTCAACTTTTTTAGAAAAGTTGAACTTCTGCACACGCAGGGTTGTTGTATTTTAGGGTCAGGCAAATAATACCTTGAAATACCCATATAACAAAGCAGCGTCAGAGACTTCCGCCTCTGACGCTGCCTGATATCGGTTTACAATTTACAGTTTACAGTTTACAGTCCACTGTTCACTGTCCACTGCCCTACCCTTCCAAATCTTCGTAGGTGATGTCGAAGTCCGGGCCAAAGTATTGGGCATTCACCTCTTGCAAGAACCCGTTTGCCATCAGTTCGCTCAAGGCGGCGTTGACAGGTTCAATCAGGTCGCTGCCCAAGGGGAAGATGAAACCCAACTGGTCGCTGGACATAGAGTCACCCACCAATTTCAACTTATCGGCGTTTTCACCCAGGTAGCCTTGCCCGGCCACTTCATCAATGATCACAGCGTCGATGTCGCCGGAGATGAGGGCTTGCACGGCAAAGGGGAACTGCTCAAAGGCTTGAATACGCGCTTCGGGCAGGAAGGATTTGGCGGTTTCGTAGTTGGTGGTGCCTGTTTGGGTGCCCAGGATCAATTCTTCATTGTCCACGATGTCTTGAATGCCGCTGATACGATCTTCGTCTATGCGCACCAACAAACGCTGGTCGATGTTGATGTAGCCATCGGAAAAGGCCACGATTTTGGCGCGATCTGGGGTGATGGTGATGCCATCGGCAGCGGCGTCAAACTGCCCATCAGCTACGGCCTGGATCATGCCTTCCCAGCCCGCTTCAATGTAGCTGGGGGCGCAGTTAAGCAGACGGCAAATCTCGTTCCAGACGGTGTAATCCCAGCCGGCCGGTTCGCCAGTAGCCGGGTCGATATAGTTAAAGGGTAAATAGGCGTTTTCCACGGCAATGGTGATTTCACGTCCTGCTAAATCAGGTAAAGCTGTCGCTTCTTCGTCTTCAGGGAACAAGTCATCATAGGTGATGTCGAAGTCCGGGCCAAAGTATTGGGCATTCACCTCTTGCAAGTACCCGTTTGTCATCAGTTCGCTCAAGGCGGCGTTGACAGGTTCAATCAGGTCGCTGCCCAAGGGGAAGATGAAACCCAACTGGTCGCTGGACATAGAGTCACCCACCAATTTCAACTTATCGGCGTTTTCACCCAGGTAGCCTTGCCCGGCCACTTCATCAATGATCACAGCGTCGATGTCGCCGGAGATGAGGGCTTGCACGGCAAAGGGGAACTGCTCAAAGGCTTGAATACGCGCTTCGGGCAGGAAGGATTTGGCGGTTTCGTAGTTGGTGGTGCCTGTTTGGGTGCCCAGGATCAATTCTTCATTGTCCACGATGTCTTGAATGCCGCTGATACGATCTTCGTCTATGCGCACCAACAAACGCTGGTCGATGTTGATGTAGCCATCGGAAAAGGCCACGATTTTGGCGCGATCTGGGGTGATGGTGATGCCATCGGCAGCGGCGTCAAACTGCCCATCAGCTACGGCCTGGATCATGCCTTCCCAGCCCGCTTCAATGTAGCTGGGGGCGCAGTTAAGCAGACGGCAAATCTCATTCCAGACGGTGTAATCCCAGCCGGCCGGTTCGCCAGTGGCCGGGTCGATATAGTTAAAGGGTAAATAGGCGTTTTCCACAGCAATGGTGATTTCACGTCCTTGCAGGTCGGGTAAACTGGCGCTGGTTTCTGCCGCTTCTGTTTCGGCGGTGGGCGGGGCTTCGGGAACGGCCGTTGCCGGATCTGGCGCGGCGGGTTCGGCGGCGCCACCGCAGGCTGCCAGCAGCAAAGCCAGCGCCACCGTAAATACCAGGATCATCCATTTTTTATTCATTTCTCTCTCCTTTATTGTGAAGCATTTTTGGGATGGACTTCATACATTTAACGATGAGGGTATGGCGAATTTTGTCATACCCTCTTTTTTTTGTCAAATAAACAAAAACCCATGACCACAGTCCGGATACCGGGTCATGGGTTTTATGAAATATTCGATTTTGGGTGACAAACTATACCAGAGTGGCCGTGAATAGCAATCGGCCACAGCGAATAGGATTAAACTTCAACCACCGAATCATCTTCGCCGTAAGAGTTAGGCAGATAATAGTCTGCCTCCCAATCATTTTCCCAACGCTCCCCGTCTAATAAATAACGGAAGCGGTAAGCCCGGCCGGGAATGAGGGAAACGGTGGCGCTAAAGCTGCCATCTTTGAGGCGTTTCATTTCAGTTTCTTGCGGGTCCCAGCCATTGAAATCACCGCATAATGCGGCCGTTTCTGCACCCACTTCAGCGGGTAATTTAAATGTTACGCGACAAATCGTGCCAGTTTTTGAATAGCTTTTCTTTAACATGTACATCCTCCTATGGATTTATAAATGAATAACCAGGAAATGATGTGGATTGGGATGGGCTGTAAAAAGGCTCCATGGTAATTTTGCTTTGATCTTAATCTTCTTCAAGCGTGATAGCAAGTTCTTTTATTTAGAACCGACAAATTCTGCATTTTCTTTTATAAAGTTCTTAATCAAGTTTAGAGAGACCCACCTGCCCCGACAACGGTCAAGTTACCTGAATCTCGGTGAAAGGCGTTTGTATATAGTTTCCAGGGGCAGCGACATGCCTGCCTGCCAATGGTAAACTTGCCCCGATCTGATATTTTGAGATCATATCTGGATATGTGACGGCGAAAGCAAGCTCACTCTTTTTACAATCTGTGACTATCCTATCGAGAGATTAAGCGTCAATGACCATGAATCATATGCTTATCCACCAATTTTTACCAGAAGTGCAAGCTGCTTTACAAGAAAACCGGCCGGTCGTGGCCCTGGAAAGCACGGTGATCACCCATGGGCTGCCTTACCCCGCTAATGTGGAAACGGCCGTTGCTATGGAAACGGCCGTGCGCCAGGGAGGGGCCATTCCGGCCACCATCGCCATCATCGGCGGCCAAATCCACATTGGCCTGACGGCCGAGCAAATTGAGTACCTGGGCCAACAAGCGGGCAAAGGAGTGCGCAAATGCAGCCGTCGTGATCTGCCCCTGGCCCTGGCAAACCGCGAAGACGGGGCTACCACCGTCGCCGGCACCATGATCCTGGCGCATCTGGCCGGCATCGAACTGTTTGCCACCGGCGGCATTGGCGGCGTGCATCGCGGCCATCCTTTTGATGTGAGCGCCGATTTAATGGAATTAGGCAGAACGGCCGTTACCGTCGTCAGCAGCGGGGCGAAATCCATTCTGGATTTACCGGCCACCCGGGAAGTATTGGAAACACAAGGCGTGCCTGTTATCGGTTATGGTACAGATGAAATGCCCGCCTTCTTCTCTCGACACAGCGGGCTGGCGGTAGACGGCCGTTTAGACACCCCGGCTCAAGCCGCCACCCTCATCCGAGCCAGGCAGCAGCTTCAGCTACAAAGCGGCATCCTCATCACCGTGCCCGTGCCAGCAGAAGCAGCCGGCGATCCGCAAGAAATGGAAGCGGCCATCGTGCAGGCCACGCAGGAAGCGGATGAGCAAGGCATTCACGGCCCGGCAGCCACCCCCTGGCTGCTCAAACGAGTGGTGACGCTGACCGGGGGACGCAGTATGCAGGCCAACACCGCCCTTTTGCAAAATAACGGCCGGGTAGCCGCTGCCATCGCTGCCGCCTTGACTGCGCTTAATGCCACCTGATTCCTATCGTTAATTTACTTTCTTGCTTGTATAATCGAGGCTTAAACATCGTAAAGTAAAAACCACGAGGGCTTGCATCTTTTTAGGCAGCGCCTAAAGACATTGCCTGAATGGGGAAACAAAAACCCATGCGTGAAAAAATCACGGCGATCATCAACCACACATTCAAACGTCTCCAATGGCAAACCTTCGCCACTTTATTTATAGGGTTGCTGATTCTTACCGCCTTCCTCTTTTTGCTCAATAATTTTCTACTGCTGACGCCTTTTACCAGTTGGCTGCCCAGCTTTATCGTCACCTTGCTGCTGTCTGTAGGCATAACGGCCGTTGTCTACGCCCTCATTAGCGCTAACCAAGAACAACTGGATACAAAAATGAACCAGGTCGTCGCTGAAGAAACAAGAGAGCTGCAAGCCACCAATGAACGTCTGCGATCCATTCAAGAACTGGCCACCACCATGCGGGCCACCCTTAGTTTTGACCGGGTGGTAGAGCAGGCGTTAGACGTCTGCAAACAATCTCTGGTCAATTCAGGCATCCCCCGGCACGAATTGGTCAGCACCGTATTTTTATACCGCAAAGGCGGCCTCTATCCTGTTAAAACCCGCAACGTCATCGGCAGAGACCTGGACAAACGGCTGCCTGGTGAAAGCGGCTTTATCGCCAAGTCGCTCAACGAAGCCGCCATCAGCCAGTCTAAAAACCCGGGCAATGATCCGGAACTGCGCCACATAGTTGCCTTTCGCCAATGCCAAACGGCCGTTTCCATCCCCTTACGCGCCGGTTTCAACATTTTTGGGGCCATGGTCATCGGCTCCAAAATCCCCGTTAAATTTACCCAAGAGCATTCCATTTTATTCGCTTCTGTTGCCGACCAGGCCGTCATTGCTCTGCAAAACGCCACCTTCTACCAGGATTTGACAAACGAAAAACAACGGCTGATAGACGCCAACGAAAACGCCCGTAAAGAATTAGCCCGCGATCTACACGATGGCCCCACTCAGAGCATCGCCGCCATTGCCATGCGCGTCAACTTTATCCGCTCCCTCGTCAACCGTGACCCACAGCAAGCTATCATGGAACTGCAAAAAGTGGAAGAGCTGGCAAAAGAGACCTCTAAAGAGATTCGGGGCATGTTGTTCACCCTGAGACCACTGGTCTTAGAGACACAAGGATTGCAAGTCGCCATTCAAACGGTGGTAGACCGTCTCCATGAATCAGATGGGTTGAACATTAAATTCATCGGGGGCGAAAATGCAGAACTGCTAGACGACTCCGGCCAAAGCGTGGTCTTTTCTATTGTCGAAGAGGCGTTGGGCAATGCCCGCAAATATGCCAAAGCCAAACAGATTGAAGTGCGCTTCTGGCAAGAGGACAATTTATTTGTGGCGCTGGTGCAAGACAATGGCGTCGGTTTTGATACCCAAAGCGTCAACCGGGATTACAGCACCCGCGGCAGTCTGGGCATGGTCAACATGCGTGAACGCGCCGAACGCATTGACGGCTCCCTGCGCGTCGAATCCAAGATAAATGAAGGCACCGCTATCACCCTGGTTGTGCCTTTAGACAAGCACGGAAGAAACAGCGCCAATCACAAATAAATTTTGCGTTGCTCCTTGTGAACCTGCTTCCGCCCACCTCAGACCGATCTCATTTTAAACGCTTCCTGGTGGAGCCAACCTGGTTGATGGTTGCCAGTTTGCTCGGCTACAGCCTGTTACCCTTGTGGATGCCACTCCTACCTTTTTATAACCGGCTGCCGCTGGCCGACATCCGCACTTTTGCCCCTTCGCCTTTAACGGCCGTGCTTTATGCCGTCTGGCTTTGCTCCTTGTTCCTTTTTTATTGGCTGGCGTTTCGAGTGGTGCGGTGGCGGAAACGGCCGTTTTCCTTGCGTGCTATCCTCATCTTCACCAGCCTGTTTGCGGCGCTGCTCTTGTTCACCTTCCCCTACAACGCCACCGATCTCTACCGCTACGTCATTCGCGGCCGCGTCTCCAGCGTGTACCAGCAAAGCCCCTTTGACACGCCATCCAACCAGTTCCCGGCCGATCCGCTGGCCGCTTATGCCGGGGAATGGGCCGAGGCCACCTCCCCTTACGGCCCTGTGTGGGAACTGAGCGCCAGTTTGCTCACCCGCTTGAGCGGCGAAAACCTGTTGGCGGGGCTGCTCCTGTTTAAGAGCCTGGCCGCCGTCACCTTTTTGCTCAACACCTTGCTGATTTGGGCGCTGCTGGCGGGGCAAGAAACGGCCGTGCGTTCGGCTTACACCTTGCTGTGGGGCTGGAACCCGGCGCTGCTGCTCATCTTCATCGCCGACGGCCATAACGATGGCTTGATGATCTTGTGGCTGCTGCTGGGGCTGTGGATCATGCGGCGCGGCTACCCCGCCGCCGGTTTTGTGGTGATGCTGCTGGCCCCGCTGACCAAAGCCATCGGCGTGCTGGCGCTGCCTTTCTTTTTTTTGGCCGCCATTCATGCCTTGCCTGACTGGAAGGGCCGCGCCCGCTTTGTCCTATTGGTCAGCCTGGGCGCTGCTGGTCTCGTTTTGCTTACATTTTTGCCGTTTGGTTCGCCGTTGGCGCTGGCGAAACGGCTGCTTTTTGAAATTGTCGGGGCGCCTGGCTTTTCATTTGGCGCTTTGCTGCTGCTGGGGATGCAGTCGGCCGGGCTGCCCATTACCCTGGGGCTGCTCAACAGTTTAAGCGCCGTTTTCACGGCAACGGCCGTTCTGCTTGGCTTGTGGTTGTTATGGCTTACCGGGAAAGGGCGGCCGGCCGGGCGCAGTGTGGCCGATATATTTGGCCTTTATATTTTGCAGGCATTTAGTTTCCGCATTTGGTATGCGGCCTGGCCCTTTCCCTGGCTGTTGTTAGAGGATGTATGGACAGAAAACGGCCGTTTCACCTATCGGCTGCGGGTGGGTATTTGGTTTTTGCTCACCAGCCAGCTTGCTGTCCTTATTTACGGCCATTTACGTATTTACGCCCTGGGCGGCAACCACACCCTGGCCCATCTCATCGGGGCGCCTTTCACCTTTGGGCTGCCCTTCCTGCTGGCCAAGATAGGGCCAACGAGAGCGTAGCGTCCTTTCTCCCGCCTCCGATTCACAATATACACTTAGAAACGGCCGTTTTTGAATTACATAACGCTTACACCTGTCTCTAAAATCTCTTTTACCAGCGGATCTTGTCGCGTAAAATCCTTGGGATTGAATGGCAAAATTTCCAGATCAGAGCTAATTGCAATAGCGATTTTGCGAATCTTGTTTTTGTCTGTGAAGCGCACACCGTCAAATTCATTGGAGACCACTGCTAAATCAATGTCACTCCATTGATTGGCATTACCTTTGGCATAACTGCCAAACAGATTGGCATCCTCAATTTGAAAACCATGTGCGCTGAGAGCGGCAAGATATTCAGAAATTATTGTTTGAATTTTATTTGGGATGTCAGCCATTTAGAAAAGTCCTTTATTTTAGTAAAATAGCTCTCCGTAAATTCTTTTGTACAAAGTTTGTAGAATTCCCTTCGATATTCAGGGTATCTCACTTCTAGATTAAAATCATTCACTTCATCCAAAAATAATTTTTGCTCTTCCGTCAACATTAAATCTGAATATTCCGCAATTTTAAGCAAGTTATGTATCTTGGGCGGCATCTTATTATCGTTTGAATAAACAAAATGTGCTTGAGCGTTTTTTCCACTACTAAATGACCAATAAACAAACACCAGTCGTATTTAGCCGCCGAAAATAATTTTTCTGCAGCATCCAAATCATTTTCGGCTGAATCCAGCCAATACTTGACGTGTTCCTCAACATTCATGATTTTGATTATAGCAGATTGAAAGGGGTTTATAAATTTAGGTAACGGCCGTTTCCACCCACCACCTGGATAATTTTGTGAACTGTGGGCAGAACGGCCGTTTCCAATCCACCCATTTCTAAATCCATGTTGCCACAGAACGGCCGTTCCTCATCCTGAAACAGCTTTGTCGCATTGTGCTATAATTGTTGCCATGATCGATCCTTTAGACTTAACCAGCATTTTGACTCATTTGCGTAATCAAATACAGGTTGAGAACGTGCGTATTACCATCCACGCACAACAAGAAATGCTAGAGGAAGCTATCAGCTTAGATGATGTGTATACGGCCATTCAAGCTGGACGAATCATTGAAAATTACCCAGAACATCGCCGA
>CAZXVH010000084.1:0-24229 GCA_964643965.1 uncultured Ardenticatenaceae bacterium | reverse complement strand
ATTGAGTTGCCTTCACTAGAACTTGTCCCATCATGAAGTCGTAATTCGTCATCAATTAAATACTCCTCTCGAATTCCCCCAGGTGAATTCGCCCAGTTCCCATAGGGTTGCCAACCTTGTAACGACCGTTCAATTTTGTTCCGCACCCACAAAATTAAGGAAGGGTGGGAACGTACCCACGTTGCAACACGATTACGATCAAGGAAATCTAAATGAAGCTGTTGGTATTGGGGTTCATTTGCAACCGCTTCTTTCATTGCGTTGACACGATTTTTTAGAGCTTTCTCAGTGGTAGAGCCATTCGAGCTTACGATTATGTATGCACCATTTTCATGAATTAGGGTTTGAATTTCTTTTCTTAATTCACCGTTTTGTTGCATTTCCCCTAAGATTTTTGCCCGAGGCATATTAGGTTTCTTAACCTGAATGCCAGTGATTTTTCGTGGAACAAAGCTGTTTTTTGGAGGAAAATATTCACTACGAACAGTTACATCCAATCCATCGTCGCTTGCATCTTGGTGTCCGCCCCAAATGATTCCTTTTGTTGGCAATCCGGCCAATCGGAAATCTTCTTCACACAATCGCCCAATTAAAATGCGAAGGTCTGTGTCATTCAGTAGCGCGATGTCATTTCCTGAAATTTCAAGTAAGTTCGTCATGGCAATAATTTTACTATAGTTTCCCATTTTTTCGACCAAATGAGCTACAATTTCCCCGCATAGTTGCCACCGCTCCTGCGTTCAGACAAACACGGCGTCATCATCATCTACGCACACCCTCGTGCCAAACGCGCTAAACAGCAGCTAAATTTTCAGATACAATACGCCCATGAAGTTCAAACTTGAAGAGATAGATTATCAGCGTCAGGCCATTGATTCAGTGGTTGACCTTTTTAAAGGTCAGCCACGCAATACCTATGAAAACGCCCTCCTTTTCGGCATTCGCTCTAATGTGATTGATTTGTCCGCAGCGCAAATTGCCGCCAATAAACGCCGCATTATTGCCCGGAACAATATCAGTGTAGAAACAGCTTGTCTGGATGCGGGCATAGATTATTGCATCGAGATGGAGACGGGAACGGGGAAAACGCTGGTCTACATTCGCACCATCTATGAACTTTTCAAGCAGTATGGTCTGAGCAAATTTATCATTGTGGCGCCGTCTATCGCTATCCGGCAAGGCGTGGTGCAAACGTTTTCTATCTTTGGGCAGCAGCTAGAAGCTATTTACGGCTTTAAGGTCAAATCCTTTGAGTACAACAGCAAAAGGCTCAATCTGTTGAGCCATTTTGTGAGTGCTGCCACGCCGCAAGTGATGGTGATGACCTTGCAAGCCTTTGCCCGCGACGACACCATTATCAACCAGGAAAATCGGGAACAATCGGTGCAGGGTCTATCTTATCTGGAAGCCATCGCCAAAACGCAACCGATTATCATTATGGATGAGCCGCAAGAGGGCATGGACACAGAGAATTCGGTGGCGCGGATTGCCCGCTTCAATCCGGCTGCCAAACTGCGCTATTCGGCCACGCATAAGGTTGTCCACAATTTGCTGTATCGATTGACCCCGTATGATGCGTACCAAAAAGGGATGGTCAAGAAAATTGAAGTCTTGACGGTGGCGGAAAAAAATGACGAAGCAACCTTGAAACTTGAGGTGAGCCGTGTGCAAACTCAAAAAGGGCATAATCCCAAGGTGAAACTGAATGCCTGGGTAACGCAAAGCAGCGGCTTTAAATGGAAGGAGACGGCCTGGTTAAGCGCGGGAGCAGACCTTGCCGAAAAGACGGGCAATAATATTTACCTGGGCTACCGCATTGATCAGATTTATAAAGGTATACGCGCCTCTCATTTCAAAGTGAAGTTGAGCAATGGCGTGGAGTTGGTGGAGAAGGAGCGCAGTTTTGATATTGAGGGGATTTTTAGGCAGCAGCTTCATTGGTTGATTGAGTCACATTTTGCTAAAAGGAAGAGTTTACGCGACCAGGGCATTAAATGTTTGTCGCTCATTTTTATTGACCGCGTGGAGAATTATGTGGCTGATGACGGCCTTATTCGCCGTTTATTTAGGGAAGAATACGAGAAAGCCCATACCACTCATTTTGAAGAAAAGCCGACTGAAGAACAGATAACGGCCGTTCAAGGATACTATTTCGCGCAAACTGGCAAAGGGGATTACACAGACAGCGAATCATCCATGCTCAAAAACAGGGAGATTTTCAAGCGCATTCTTGAAGAAAAAGAGCAACTGCTCTCCTTTGAAGACCCTATCGAGTTCATCTTCTCCCACTCTGCTTTGGGCGTAGGCTGGGATAATCCCAACGTCTTCAATATTGCCACCCTTAACTATTCCTACAGCGACATCAAAAAGCGGCAAGAGATTGGGCGCGGCTTGCGCATCTGCGTCAATCAGGATGGGCAGCGGGTGTATGACGATGACAAAACCGAAGAAGGGAAAGAAACCAACCTGTTAACCGTCGTGCCAAACGAGACCTATGCCAGCTTTGCCGCGCAATACCAATCTGAACTGCGTGACGTGTATGGGGACGGCGCCCTTATGCCCACCTTGCGCCAAAACCATAAAGGGCAGAAAAAGAAAACGATTGTCACCCGAAATGACGATTTATTTAATGGCGCTTCCTTCCGCGCTTTCTGGCAAAAACTGGCGCAAAAAACGGACTACGTGGTGGCTTTTGACGAAGAGCAGCTTGTTGCCCGCGCCATCGACGCTTTAAACGCCATTGAAGTGGCCGAATATACTGCCGAAATTGTCCTCAGCCGCATCACGGCGATGTATGAAGATGCCTTTGAAGATGAAGAAGTGGGCCGGGAAACGCACCAACTAACGGCCGTTCATTCTCCGTTGGATCTAATTGAAGATTTGAGTGAAGCCACCGGCCTTTCTTACCCGACGACGCTGAAAATTATGCAGGGGCTTAAAAATTTGGCGCAAATCAGCGTCAATCCGGCGCAATTTGTGCAGAGTGCCAGCGGCCTTATTAAACGTATTGAGCTGGATGAGATGATGCGCGGTCTTTCTTATGAACCGACGGGAGAAGGCATTCCTTTTGACGAATTTATGCAAACAATTGAAACCTTTAAGCAGACCCGCGATACGCCTAAACGTGGCATTTACGACAAAGTGATCGTTGATTCAAGCAGTACGCCGGAAATTAACTTTGCTTTGGGCGCAGAAAGTGACCCTGAAGTGGTTTGTTTCCTCAAATTACCGAGCTTCTACAAAATTCCCACGCCTATTGGTACCTATCAACCTGATTTTGGCATTGTGGTGCGCCGTCGCCAGGGAATTCGGGAACAGATTGAAGGCGAATATTATTTTGTGATTGAAACCAAGGGAACCAACGACATCAACGATACTAAAGCGCTGCGCGAAGATGAAAAATACAAGATGATATGTGCCAAAAAGCATTTTGAACGGTTGGGCATTGAAGCCCATCTAACCTACGACATTTACCGTGCACCCATTCAAGATTATATGCACGATTTTAAGCGAAACTTGCTGTTAACAGAATAGAAAATGGCTAACTAGGTAGCCGTAGCCTGAGCCTGTCGAAGGCGGAGGCGGGTCGCTCGTACCGCTCTGGCTTTGACAAGTGGTTCTTGAGCTTCCGAAAGGCTCAGCCACCGCTGCTCCTAGATTTTGGCAACCACCTATACAGTTACGAAAATGGAACTAATTTCATGAACGATTTTGACGATACCACTCCCGCCAGCCCCGACCACAATGCCGCCCGTTTAGCGGAGCTCAAGCGGCTTTTTCCTGATTTGTTTACAGATGAAGGCCAGCTTGATGCCAAAGTATTACAAAAACTGGTCAATCCCGCGGCGTTAGACATGGAAAAATATCGCTTCACCTGGTATGGCAAAGCCCGCGCCCAACGTAAAGCGTTTGCCCCCAGCAAAGGCGCTTTGGTGTATGATGCCGACCGCTCCGTTAACCCCGAGATAGCTGATGGCAATATGATTATTGAAGGGGAAAACCTGGAAGTTTTGAAGTTGTTGACGTCTGCTTACAGCGAAAGTATCAAGTGCATTTATATTGACCCGCCCTATAACACGGGCAACGATTTTATTTACCCCGACAATTATACCCAAAGCAAAAAGGAGTATTGGCAGCAAAACGGCATTTTTAAGGACGGGGTAAAAATGGACAGCAATTCAGAGAGCAACGGCCGTTTTCATTCTGATTGGCTCTCGATGATGTACAGCCGCCTCCTGGTGGCGCGTCTCTTGCTCACAGAAGATGGCGTCATCTTCGTCTCCATCGACGACAACGAAGTCCACAACCTGAAAAAGTTAATGGAAGAAGTTTTCGGTGAAGAAAACTTCATAGCTCAAATAATTTGGAAAAGCCGTCAGTTTTTAGATTCGCGTTCTGTAACGAATATTTCGACCGATCATGAATACGTATTAGCCTTTACAAAAAATGAAACCTTTAGATTTAGGGGAAATAAACGAGATGAGTCCAAATTCAAAAACCCAGACAATGATCCAAGAGGGACTTGGATGTCGAGAAGTATTCTGGGACTGGCTAATGCCGAACAAAGGCCAAACTTGCATTACCCGATCACTGATCCAGTAACAGGAAATGAATTTATCCCGCCACAAAATACAGGTTGGAGATATTCAGAAAAACGAATGCTTAAAATGATAGAAAATGGACAGATTTTGTTTCCTTCTGCTTTAGAAGGACGTCCTCGAGAAAAGAAATTTCGTTCTGATATGCAAAATGAGAATATTGCATTCCCAAGCATTATTAGTGATGTGCATACTGCACATGGAACGCCCGAATTACAAGGGCTCTTTGGAACAAAAGTGTTTGATTTTCCCAAACCCACAGAACTTATTCGCAGACTAATTCACCAAACGACTAATGGTCAGGATATTATTTTAGATTTTTTTGCAGGTTCTGGTTCAACTGCACAAGCAGTTCTAAAACTTAATACAGAAGATGAAGGGAACAGAAAGTTTATATTAGTGCAATTACCCGAAACTCTTGACTCAAAAGATGGCGCATATCAAGCGGGTTACAAAACAATCAGTGACATCACCATCGAACGAGTGAAGCGCGTCATTGAAGGGCATGGCGAAACGCCCACCTTATTTGGCGTAGGCCACCAAACCGGCTTCAAAGTGTACCATCTCGCCCAATCCCGCTTCCCTCGCGTCACCTTCCAGCCCGATCCCGGCAAAACCACCGAAGAAAACGTAGCTGCCCTCAAAGCGTATATCAACGAAAAAGAAGCCAGTATGCTCATGGTCTTTGAGCGCGACGCCGTTTTTGATGAAGTCCTGCTCAAACAAGGCTTCAAACTTACCTACACCCGTGAAAAACAAAGCGCCTTCGCCCACAACGATGTTTTCCTGGTGCGTGATGCCAGCACCGGGCGAGAAACACTCATCTGCCTCGACAGCTTCCTCGATGACAACACCGTCGCCCACTTCAAAACCGAGCGCGATATGCCCTTCATCTGCCTGGAACGCGCCCTCAACACCGACAAAAAATGGGCCTTAAAACATTATCTGGGCGAACGGTTGAAGAGTATTTAGCGTAATCTTCAGATTGGTCCAATCTTGGAGATTGGACCAATCTCTCCCGCCTCCCTTTCCACCTTCCCGACCAAATGAGCTATAATTCCCCCATGGCTTACACACCTCCTGAAAACGTTCAGACCCTCCTCAAAAAGCTGCCCACCACCCCTGGCGTCTACCTGCACAAAGACAAACATGGCGCCATCATCTACGTGGGCAAAGCCATCAACCTGCGCAGCCGGGTGCGTTCCTACTTCCGCGAGACGGTTGACTCCATCAAAACGGCCCATCTGCGCCGCGAAATAGCCGACATCGAAACCATCAGCACCGATTCGGAACTGGAAGCGCTGTTGCTGGAAAATACGCTCATCAAAAAGCATCTGCCGCGCTACAACATCCGCCTCAAAGACGACAAGCGCTACCCCTACATCAAAGTCCATTGGCAAGATGATTTCCCCAAGGTGACGGTGACGCGGCGCATGAAGCGGGATGGCTCGCGTTATTTTGGCCCCTACACCTCCGTGTGGGCGGTGCATCAAACGCTCGACATGCTACGCAAAATCTTCCCCTATCTCACCTGCGACCGCGTGATTACGGGCAACGACAGCCGCGCCTGTCTCTACTACGACATCAAGCTGTGCAGCGCCCCGTGTATTGGGGTGGTGAACCGGGAGCAGTACCGCGCCATGATTAAGGAGCTGATGGATTTCTTAGACGGCCGTTCTGACCACATCATCAAAAATATAGAAACCAAGATGACCCAGGCGGCTGAAAATTTGCAGTTTGAAAAGGCAGCGGAATACCGGGATCAGTTAACGGCCGTGACCAAAATAGTCTCCAAGCAAAAAGTGATCTCGGCCGCCCACACCGACCAGGACGTCATCGCCTTCGCCCGTGAAAAAGGGGACGCCTGCGTGCAGGTCTTCTTCATTCGCCACGGCAAACTCATCGGCCGCGAATATTTCATGCTGGAAGGCACAGAAGGCGAAGAAGATGCCACCGTCTTGCAAGATTTTCTGACCCAGTTCTACGACGAAGCCGCCCACATCCCCAAAGAAGTGCTGCTGCCCCATGAAGTGTCGGAGGCGATGGTCATTGAAGAGTGGCTCAAGCAAAAACGCAGCACCAAAGTGACCCTGCAAGTGCCGCAGCGCGGCGTGAAAAAAGAGCTGGTAGACATGGCCGCCCGCAACGCCGCCGACACCTTGCATACCCTGCGCCAACAGTGGGATGCCGACCGCTCCAAGCACGTCACCGCCATCACCGAATTGCAAGAGGCGCTCAACCTGCCCACGCCGCCCGCCCGCATCGAATGCTACGACATCAGCCATACGCAAGGGACACAAACCGTTGGTTCGATGGTGGTGTTTGTGCAGGGCGCCCCCAAAAAGAGCGATTATCGTCGCTTTAACGTGCAGACCGTGGGCAACGACGATTACGGCGCCATGAAAGAGGTCCTCAGCCGCCGCTTTCAGCGTTACAAAGACAGCCTGGCCGGCGAACTACACGACCCCAGCCAAATCGGTAAACAGAAAAAAGAAACGGCCTGGGCGCTGCTGCCTGACCTGCTCATCGTCGATGGCGGTAAGGGGCAGTTGTCGATGGCAGTGGACGTGCTTAAAGAATTTGGCCTGGAGAACGAGGTGCCGCTGGCTGGTTTAGCCAAGCAGGAAGAGGAACTGTTTGTGCCTGGTCAAAGTCGCTCCATCTTACTCTCACGTCGTTCAGAAGCGCTCTACTTGGTGCAGCGTGTGCGCGATGAGGCCCACCGCTTCGCCAATGAAGGCCACCGCAAACGTCGCGCCAAAGTAGGCGTGGCTTCAGTCTTGGACAGCGTCCCCGGCGTCGGCCCCAAACGGCGCAAAATCCTGCTGACCCATTTCGGCTCTCTCGACGAACTGCGGAAAGCGCCCGTTGAGGAAATTGCATCGGTGCCGGGTGTGCCTTATGATGTGGCAGAAGCGATTAAATCCCATTTAGCTTAAAAAATGTAACACTAGAGGTGGCGCGGTCTGGAGACTGGCCGCAGCACCTGTACAGTTACAAAAAAATAATACAAAGAAACAAAGGGACAAAGAGACAAAGAAAATCTTAATAAACTTTGTTTCTTTGTATTAAATCTTTTCTATTTTTAATCTTCTCTCAAGGCAAAACTTCCACATCATAAGGCAGCGCTGGCGTCAATTCCAGGTTGCTGCGATAGTTTTCTACACGGCCGTTTATCCTCACCCTCGTCCCCACTTCCCCCAGCGCCACCTTGTTGGGTATGCGATCCAGGATGGTGCGCCAGACGAAGACCACAATCTCCCCCGTCTCATCGCCCACAAAAATTTTCACAGCGCTGCTGCTGCTTTCCAGGCGTAAAATGGCGCCGCTAATTTGGGCTGTTTCGCCGACATGGCTAGACAATTCGCCAATAGGACGGGCGGGCGCAGCCGCGCCACCGGGCGTGATCACCTGCACATCGCCGCCAAAATCTGGCTCAACTTGCCAGGCGCCGTCAAACTGGCCCACTTTGCCGGTGGCCTGCACCGTTGCACCGATGTTGAGTTGGGGCGCATCCCAGGCGTCGTCGTAGACATTGTGCCATAAGAGCAGGTCGGCGCGGCCGGCGCCATCATCAAGGGTGAATTTGAAGCCCTGAGAGAAGCTGGCGGTGGCCACCACCTGCCCGCTGACGGTAATTTCTTCGCCAATATGGGCCGGTAAATCGGCTAAGGAAATGACGCCAGCATTTGCTGGCGGTTCAGGCGGGATGTCTGCTTTGGGCGTGGGCGGCGCGTTTGCGTTGAGCGGGGTCGATATGACCGTTGGCTCAGGTGAAGCTGTTAGGGTGGGCAACGGCGTGTCGGTCGGACGGGTGGTTTTTGTGGGAAGAGCGGTGGCGGTTGGCGTGTGGGTGGAGGTGGGGGTAGGCGTTGGGGTTAAAACGGCCGTTTCTGTTTGTGTGGGCGATTCTGTGGGCGTCTCCGTGAGAGGGAGGGTGGCCTGGGCAACGGCCGTTTGAGGGGGCGGCGTGGTCGTGGCGCAGCTGACGATGAGGGAGAGCAAGACAACCAAAGCGGCTACAAGAACAAATTTCCTGGCGAAATAAGTCATGGCAAATATCCTCCTGGCGCTTATTTTACCATTTAAAAGAGCGGCGGGTACGCACGATTTGCGTACCCGCCAAAAGAGAGATAGGAGGAGAGAATTAGTAAATTAAGAAACAGCCGGCCAGGGGATAGACTCCCCTTTTAGATAGGCGTCGATGCTGTTTGCCGCTTTGTGGGCGGTGGAAACGGCCGTTATCACCAAATCCGGCCCATGCACATTATCACCGGCGGCAAAAACGCCTTCCCGGCTGGTGGCGCCCACATTTTCATCCGTTAAGAACAGGCCCCATTTATGCGTTTTGAGGCCATCTGTTTTCTTACCGAGAGCCGGGTCAGGCCAGTAACCAACCGCCAGCACCACCGTGTCCACTGCCTGCATGAACTCTGAACCAGTTTTCGCGACTGGCCGGCGGCGGCCAGAAGCGTCTGGTTCACCCAATGCCATCTCGATGACCATCATTTCCGTTAACTTGCCATTGTCGTCGCCAAAGTATTCAACCGGCGCTTGCAAATATTCAATGGTCACGCCCTCTTCCAGGCAGATGGCGCGTTCGCTCTTGTTGCCGGGCATTTCTGCTTCCGTGCGCCGGTAGACAATCGTCACTTCTTCCGCGCCCAGGCGAATGGCGGTACGGGCACAGTCAACGGCCGTATCGCCGCCGCCAACCACCGCCACCCGCTTGCCCACATCGGGGATGGTCTTTTTGTCGGGAGGCAGCATATGCTGGGGCACATTGGCCCGCACCAGGAAATCGGTTGACTTGTAAACGCCATGCAGACCTTCGCCGGGAATATCCATGGTCGCTTCCACGCCAGCCCCGGTGCCTAAAAAGACAGCGTCAAACTGCTCTTGCAAATCTTCAATAGAAAGCTGATCGCCAATGCGCGTATTGGTATGAATTTTCACCCCCGCTTCCACCAGATCATTGATTTTGTAGCCTACCACCGTCTTATCCAGCTTAAAGTTGGGAATGCCATACATCAAAACGCCGCCGGCCACCGGCCACGCTTCGTAGATGGTGATATCGTGCCCTTTCTTGAGCAGGTCTTCAGCCACCGTAATTCCGGCCGGGCCAGAGCCGACAACAGCCACCTTTTTGCCGCTTTTTTCGGCTGGGACCGAGATTTTGAAAGCGCCAGCTTCGCGAGCCTTGTTGGCCACAAAGGCTTCCAGTTTGCCAATGGAGGCGGCGCCGTATGCCTGGCTCAAAACACACCCTGTCTGGCATAAATTGGGGCAAACCCGGCCGCACACTTCTGTCAGGGGATTGGTGCGGGCAAAAACCTGGGCCGCTTCAATAAACTTGCCCTCGCTGATCAGCCAGACGGCTTCGGGGATGTCATTGTTGGCGGGGCAGTTGATGACACAACATTGGGGTTCAGGGCATTGCACACAGCGGGCGGCTTCGGCCATGGCCGTTTCGTCGTCATAGCCTAAAATAACCTCGTCGAAATCTTGAATGCGATCTTCGATATCTCGTTTAAAATAAGGCACGGGGACAGAGCGGGCGCGGCCCCCTCTGTTGATGCTTCTAAAGGCTGTATCGGAACTCATCTACTGTGAACCTCCACTTAAAAATATTCGCCAGCGCTCAAAACATCTCACGTTTAAGTTCTGGATAAGGACTGTTAACATCGACGGGATTGTACTCTTTTTCACAATCTCGGAAATGTTGCGAATGGCACCTATACAGGGTGATATATGTCATGTTTTGGCTGTGACAAATGGGGGGGGCAGTTAGAGAGTGTTATTTGAAACGCAGATTATATAAGTGGCGCCGGCCGGAAATAGAGGGTGAGCCTGGTTCTATCTTCAAGAGTGAAGCAAGCTGAAAAATGGGGCAGGTCGTCAGGCGGTTTTAAGTTGTTGCACAAGGTCGATATAGGCTTGTTTTGCTTCGTCCTGGCTGATGCCCTGCAGGTTGGCCCAGGCGTCGTATTTGGCGCGGCCGACCATGTTGGTGAAGCCGGGACGTTTGCCGGTAACGTCGCCATGGGTGGCTTGTTTGTAGGTGGCGTACAATCTTAGAAGCTCTTCGTTCCCCGGTCTTTCGGGCAGATTTTGGGCTTCTTGGGCGGCGGTTTCAAACTGGGTTTGCAAGTCGGTCATGGGATGCTCCTGGTTTTTTATCGAGCCAGAGCTGTCAGATTTTTTGGGGAAGCATGACAGGTTTAGCTGTAGTTACTTACTTTTTTCGTCTTCCTCGAGGATCTTGTCGGTGAGTCCTTCTTCCCGGATGGCGTAGTCCAGGGCCATTTCAAAGGCGGCCTGGGTAAAGGTTAAGATGTGGGCAAACCCTTCGTCGGAGAGTTTGCGGGCGGCGTCGTGGCGGCGGTAGAGGTTGACAAACTGGCGCTCACGTTCGTATTGCAGCGGCAGTCGCCCCATGCCCCAATCATCCAGGATGGCCCAGAGGGTGGGGTTGTAGGTGCGGGTCATGCGCATGACGAAGGGGATGGGGTCATGGCGAGCCAGTAAGGATGCAGAACGTAAGATCAGCTCAAAGGAGAGAACGGCCGTTCCGTTTTCCACCGCCTCCAGCACCGATTTATCTTCCAGGTTCAGGGCGTTTGCCAGGTCTGAAACGGTGAGACCGGCGACTTCACGCACATCTTTCAGGTAGCTGCCGGTTTCCTTCATCATTTTAAACTTATCGGCGTCGCCGATGAAGCTTTTCCCCAGGCGCACCGGGGCTGTGCCCGCTTTGACTGCCAGTTTTAGAGCGCCAACGGTGACATCGCTGGTGAGGTTGGCGAGCCGCTGGACGAGACTTTCGTCTAGCAGCGGCTCTTCAGGGGGAGTGTTTTGAGGCGGCGCCTGGGGCGCGGCGCTTGGGGCTGGTTTTTGAGAGGGCGGGGGCGTGGTGGGGACCGTGTAGGCGGGCATGATAGGCTCGAGGTCGTTGCCATTGCCGCCTTTGTCATTTTGTTGACTGTTTTCAGCCATGTGTGTGTCCTCGGTAACGGCCGTTTCATGTTTTTTCTACCGGCCATTCAACCTGCTCTTATGATACACCATGCCGCCCACTTTTCAATCATCAGCCCCAAAAGGGGTGGGCAGAAGATGTAAGATTGGTTCAATCTGGGGGGTAGGCGGCGCAGTCGGGATAGGCGTCGTGGTCAAAAACAAGGCTGTCTCAACGGCTGGCGCTGGCGTGACAAACGCTGCATTGGCCCGGCCGATGTCCCTCTGGCCCGGGATGGCATGATAAACAGTTGTAACGATTCAGATGCGGCAAAAAGCGGCAAGTTTTAGGGATAGCAAACGGACTGCCTGGATCAGTCGGCGTGTGTGGTGGGCATCTGGCGGAGTTTTCGCCAACGCGCACTGGCGCCGGTGCGGAAGAGGGCTGGATCGAAATCGACCAATGCTTCCCAGCCTTCAACGGCCGCCAGTTCCTGGTCTTCCTCTGTCAGGTCCACTTCTAAGTGTCGGCCGTCTGTGTACATTTCCAGGGTGAGGCTCTCTTTGCCATCGTCGATGATGTCCAAGATGCAGAGCCGGTCTACGCCTTCGGGATGGCGTAAGAAAGCGGCGGAGCAGCGCTGGCAAAAACCGAGGCTGGTGTCACATAAATTGCGGTCCATGATGACTTTCATGATGTCTCTCCTTTTTTTTAAGCTGTGTCTATTGCCTTGTAGTATAGGGGAACGGCCGTTACTACAGAAGGTGCATTTGTCACCTAAATTTGTGACACTTGTCACCTGATCTCGATTTTATCTGCCTAAAAGCGGCGGGCAGGTTGCTGATCAGACCCAATCGTCACTTTCGTTTGGATCATCTTCTTTGGGCAGGGCGCCTGCAAGATCGAGCCAGGCGATGCCGGTTGTCGGCGACCCATTGGTATACCCAATCTTCCAGTTGGCGAATGCCGGGCAGCGGATAAAGAAAGGTGAAAGGTTTTATCCACCAACAGCGACGCATGGCTCTGTTGACGGCTTCTGCGCCACCGCTCAGGTCTCCGTTTTCTGCCACAAACCACGCTTTTGCCATGCCATCTTCCGCAGTCAGGCCGAGGGCTGCCATCTGGTTGGGTATGGCTTGCCAGGGTTGCGGTTCGACCTGGCCTTGTGTCCACGTCTGCACGAGACGCGCCAATTTTTCTCAAAAGCCGCAGTCGCCATCGTAAATGAGAAGAGGTTTATCCATGTGGGCATTTTAATATGCCTGGCGTGATTCGTGAATGGATTCTCATGCGGCCATCACGCATTACGCATCACGCTTTAGGTCGGCTATAATCCCCCGCCATGACACAAGCAAGTATTCAATCTACTAAGAAACAGGCGTGGCTGGCGGCCATGCGCCCCCGCACTTTGCCGTTGGCGGTGGCTAGTTCCATTTTGGGTGGCTTTTTAGCCGCTGCCGATGAGGCGTTTAGCTGGCCGGTGACGCTGTTGTGTGTGATCACGGCCGTTTTCCTGCAAATCCTCTCCAACTTAGCCAACGATTACGGCGATTCCGTTCATGGCGCAGATCATATCGAGCGGGCGGGACCAAAACGCGCCGTGCAAACTGGTCTCATCACCGCCAGTGAGATGAAATGGGCCATGGGTATTTTTGCGGCGTTTTCGGCCGTGTCTGGGCTGACGCTGGTAATTGTGGCCCTGGGCTTGGCGGCGCTGCCGTACGTGGCGCTGTTTGTGCTGTTGGGCGGCGCGGCCATTTGGGCGGCGATTAGTTACACGACGGGCAGCAACCCATACGGTTATGCCGGCCTGGGCGACATTTTCGTGTTTGTTTTTTTTGGTTGGGTGGGCACGATGGGCACATATTTTTTGCAGGCGTTTTCCTGGAACTGGCTGGTTTTGCTGCCGGCGACGAGTGTGGGCTTGCTGTCGGTGGCGGTGCTGAACGTCAACAATATCCGCGACATTGATTCAGATCGACAGGCGGGTAAGCATTCTATTCCAGTTCGTATAGGGTCGCATAAGGCGCGTATTTACCATTGGATTTTGCTGAGTGGGGCGGTGGTGGCGGCGTTTGTGTATGTGGGGCTGACGTATGCCAGCCCGTGGCAGTTTTTGTTTGTGCTGTCTTTGCCGCTGTTAGTGAGGAATGGAACGGCCGTTTGGAAAACATACGATCCACTAAAATTGAACCCGATGCTCAAACAACTTTCCTTGAGCACACTCGTTTTCGTATTTACTTTTGGCATTGGGCAAATTTTGTGAGAGGATGACAACGAATTTTAGAAAACAACGAATTCGTTCCTTTCTGAAACTTGTTGTACTCATAAAAGGCTGGGAATAGAGGATGAAAGTCCGATACTTTGAAGCAACTGACACATTGTTGATTGAATTTAATGATTCTGAAGTGTGGGAAACTGTTGAAATCAATCAAAATACTTATGCTGATTATGCACGTGATGGGCAGGTTGTTACCTTAACCTTGGAACACGCCAGGCAATCTACCGATGTGAACAGCGTGTTGTTTGCCAAAGTGCCAGCATGAGAGATAGAGGCGGTCTAGCTGGCTCAACCCTTGATATTTTTTAGGAACGATACCACGTTTTGTGTGTATTGTGTTGGTTTTTCCAGATGGATGGTGTGGCCTGCACCAGGAACAGTGTGATGGGTGGCTTGCGGAATTAACTGAGCCATTTCTTCCCCAATCGTGCAGAATTTATGATCCAATTCGCCAGTTAGCAGCAGCGCGGGCATGGTGATTTCGGACAGCTTGTGCCAGAGCGATGGCTGCATACCAGTTCCCATGCCACGTAAACTGTTCGCCAGGCCAAGCGGATTATTTTGCAGTCGTTGTTGGCGTAGACGAGCGCGAGTTTCTGCTGATAATTGTTTCTGACTGTCCCACAGCGGCAATGATTCCCAAAAATCCACGAACGCTTCGATGCCGTCGCGTTCGATGCGCCCGGCCAAGGCGTTGTCGCGTTGACGGCGTTCGGCGCGTTCTGCTTCTGTTTTTAAGCCGGGGGAGGCGCTTTCCAAAATCAGGGATGCAAAGCGTTCTGGGTAATGCACGGTCAAATAGAGCGCCAGGCGTCCCCCCATGGAGTAGCCGAGTAGGTGCGTGGGTTGGTCAGTTTGTTGGTCGAGCAGGGCGACGATGTCGGCAGCGACCTGGGCCATGTGGTAGCGGGTGGGATCTGAGGGGCTGGCGGAACGGCCGTGACCCAGAATGTCGGGGGCGATAATTTGAAAGTGGGGCGTCAGACCGGGCAGGAGCGGCTGCCAGTTTTGGGAGCTGCCCGTATAGCCATGAAGCAGGAGGAGTACCGGACACTTCGACAAGCTCAGTGTTCGGAACTCCTCCGTTCGCTCATAATAATAAGAAACATTATTTAGCCTACTCTGCATCAAAAATTTCAGTTAAGGCCACACGAAAGCCCGGTAGAATTTCTTCACTGGTCAAATCGTCTTGTTTTTGCAGTAGTTTGAATTGTTCGAGTGAATGATAGACGTGGACTTGTTCTAACTGTAGATCGACAATCCACACGACTTGCACACCGATGGCAAAATATTCCGCTAATTTTTCTTGTGCTTCTGTCCAGGTATTGGCGGGAGACATAATTTCTACGACCAATTCTGGCGCCACATCCAAATAGCCTGTTTCTTGGGCCTGGGATAGCCGTTCATGAGAAATAAAAACTACATCGGCGGCGCGGATTTGGTCTGGATTCCGTTTGGTGTAGATGCCGACCTCGCCAGTTAAGGCGCGGCCAATCTGGTTTGACTTCAAGTAAATGTATAACAATGCGCCAATGATGTTTTCGATGAATCCATGTAGGTGTCCGGTTGGCATCTGTGTCACTATCTCCCCGGCTATTAATTCAGCGGAACCCATGTCAGGCATACGGAAAAATTCTTCCCCAGTGATGAGCTTTTTTTGCGAGGCAGTGGTTGGTTCTTGAATAAAGGTTTGTGTTTCCATTTGTTTCACCTCTTGGGGCATATTGTAGCACGGATTGAGAACGGCCGTTTCCCATTTATGTCTTGCCTAAAAAGAGATTACGCTGCTTCCAGGTCGTAGGGTTGCACGAGTATTTCGGCGGGAATACCCAAGCCCTTATTCAATTTGCGGATCATCGTGAGGGATAACGGCCGTTTCCGGTTAACAATTTCTGAAACACGGGCGCGTGTGCCTATATAAGGCTCCAAATCACGTCGCGTTAACCCTGTGTTCTCCATAATAAAGAGGATAGCCTCAACTGGATCCGGTGGGAGAATGGGAAAATTTTGATTTTCGTAGGCGTCTACCAGCGTTGCCAAAATGTCTAGTTTATCGCCTTCTGCTGTGCCAGGTTGGGCATCCCATAACTGTTCGATCATATATAACGTATTTTCGTAGTCAGCTTCTGTTTTGATAGGACGAATATTCATGATAACCGCTCAAATTTCAGTTGCATTGATCTGGTCGTACTCTCGATGTGTGCCAATGAAACGAACATAAACAATGCCATATGGATAGTTGATAGCTACAATCAGCCTGTATTTGTTGCCTTTGATATTAAAAACAACGCGATTATTGGCAATAAAGCTGGCGTTTTGATAGTTTTCCTTGATATCAGACGGTGTTTTCCACTCGGATTGAATGGCATCGGTGAACCATGCCCGCAATGGTTGTTCAGCGTCTGGATGTTTTTCCCAGAATTCGCGCAAGGTTTTACGAGCGATAATTCTCATAGTGGCATTCTATCACGATCCCGTTACGGGAGCAATTATTCTGATAATATTTCTATAACTTTCGTTCGCGCAATTTTCCCCGAAGCCGTTTGCGGTAGCTGGTCAACAAACAGGAATCGCCGCGGTTGTTTGTATCCCGCCAGTTGCTCTCGACTGAATGCCAGCAAATCCACCTCCGTCAACGATGACTCTGGTTTCAACTGCACCATCGCCGCCACCACTTGCCCCCATTCCGCATCTGGCGTCCCCACCACACAGACATTCGCCACGGCCGGATGGCGCTTCAACACCGCTTCCACCTCGGCCGGATACACATTCTCGCCGCCAGACAGGATCAAATCGGTGCGCCGCTGCACAACCCACAAATCGCCATCCTCGTCCAAATAGCCGATGTCGCCGGTGTGGAAAGATGCAGGATGAGGGAGGAAGGATGAATCCCTGTCCCCTGTCCCCTGTCCACTGCCCACTGTAAACTGTTCACTGCCCACTGTAAACTGTTCACTGTCCACTGTCCCTTGTTCACTGTCAAAATATCCGCCCATCACCGTCGGCCCTGTCACCACTATTTCGCCGTATCTGTTTGGGGGGAGAGAACGGCCGTTTTCAGCCACAATCTCCACGCTGGTAAACAATAAAGGTTTGCCCACGCTGCCCGGCTTTTTCGCCACATCCGCTGGCAGCATCGTCGCCACTTGGGAAGCGGCTTCCGTCAGGCCATAGGTGGTGGCAATGGGCACGTTGGCAGCTTTCGCTCTGGCGACGAGATCGGAAGGGGCCGCCGCGCCGCCGATGAGCGCCAGGCGCAAGGTTTCGGGCCAGCTATTCCGCGTTTCCAGAAGGCGGTAAAGCATCGTCGGCGCCAGAGAGATGAGGGTGATGGGCAGGCTGTCGAGCGCCTGGTTGACTTCTTCCAAAATGAAACGAGGATGCAGATTAACGGCCGTTCCGTACAAACAACTGCGCCAAATCACCGCCAGCCCACCCACATGGTAAAGCGGCAAACAACTCAGCCACACATCATCCGGCAGCACCCCCAACCGGTAAGCGGAAGCCAGCGCACTGTAGAAATGATTGTAGAAAGTGAGCGGTACGCCTTTCGGTTTGCCGGAAGTGCCAGAGGTGAAAATCACCGCCTGATAATTATGAATTGTGAATTGCGAATTGTGAATTGTGAATGATAGGTCTCCGGTAAGCCACGTCTCATTGACCATTGACCATTGACCATTAACCATTGACCATTTGTTTCCCCTTTCTTCAGTTGTCAAAACCAATTTACAGCCAACATGTTTTATCTGCCACGCCAATTCCGCCTCTGTAAGGCGGGTGTTGAGCGGCACGAGAACGGCGCCCAGCCGCGCCAGGGCGTGGATGAGACACACATATTCCAGGCAGTTGGGCAGCAGCACACCCACAAAATCACCCGGTTTGACGCCCACGTTTTGCAAGTGGACACAAACGCTGTTCACCATCTGCTCTAACGCAGCAAACGTCCACCGCTGTTCGCCGATGATCAGCGCTGCTTTTTTGGGGCTTTTTGCCGTGCGTTCTTGCAACCAATCCATGTGAATGATAAATGATGGCGGAACAATTTATTCCGCATTCCGCATTCCGCATTCTCCATTCATTTTAGGGAATCCACTTAATGTCCTTGAAATCAGGTTTTCGTTTTTCTAAAAAGGCGTTGCGCCCTTCTTTGGCTTCATCGGTCATGTAGGCCAGCCGGGTGGCTTCACCGGCAAATACTTGCTGCCCCACCATGCCATCATCCGTCAGGTTCATGGCAAATTTGATCATCTTGATAGAGGTGGGCGATTTTGCCAGAATTTCTTGCGCCCACTGGTAGGCAGTCTCTTCCAGCTCATCATGGGGCACGACGGCATTGACCATGCCCATCTCATACGCTTCCTGCGCCGAATAATCGCGCCCCAGGAAGAAAATCTCGCGGGCGCGTTTTTGCCCCACCATTTTAGCCAGATACGCCGAGCCATAACCGCCATCAAAACTGGTGACATCGGCGTCAGTTTGTTTGAAGATGGCGTGTTCCTTGCTGGCCAGCGTCAGGTCACACACCACGTGCAGGCTGTGGCCGCCGCCAACCGCCCAGCCCGGCACCACGGCAATGACCACTTTCGGCATAAAACGCATCAGACGCTGCACTTCCAGAATGTTGAGGCGGGGCATCCCGTCATCATCGACGTAGCCTTGATGGCCGCGAGACCGTTGGTCGCCGCCGCTGCAAAAGGCGTAGACGCCATCTTTGGGCGAAGGGCCTTCGCCGCTCAACAGCACCACGCCGATGGCGGTGTCTTCGCGGGCGTCGAGGAAGGCTTCAAACAGTTCGGCGACGGTTTTGGGGCGGAAGGCGTTGCGTACTTCCGGCCGGTTGAAGGCGATGCGGGCGACGCCGTTCGCTTTGCGGTAGGTGATGTCTTCGTATTCTTTGACGGTTGTCCAGTTTGGCATGGAAAAACTCCTTTTGAATGGTGATTTATAGATTGATGCGGATGGTTTACAAAATCGTGCAACAAAACGAACGATAGATGACGCCATTTTTTAGGATGCGGCTGGCATCGTCATATTGTCTCCAGAGGCTGCCTGTGATAGGGATGATGTATGCCTGGCTTTTTGCCAGAGCGCCTCTAATTTTCCTCCTTTTTGCAGATGTTTCACCAGATCATGTTTGTAGTACGGATAAGGGTATAGATAGACGTTTGGTTTATGTACCAGTCGGCGGCTGTGCAGGCGATCCAGACGGTGGCTTTGGGCAAAATAGAGGTGGTAGCGCGTGTGGCCGTTTGCCTGTTTCAGGACATCTTTCAGGTCAAAATAGGCTTTGTTAGCGTCTGCTTTGTGCTGCAAGGCCCATAGTTTGCGCAGCAGGGTTATGTCTTTGTGCCGGATTGAATTTTTGAGCCAAAAGTCTAAATTGACGAGGCGTTTCCAGGGGGTGATGAATGTTTTGGGGGAGAAGGCATGGACTTCGTCAGCGTTGAGCAGGGCGCCGAACAGGATGGCGGCGTAGCCTCCCATGGAGTTGCCGCATACCACTGTTTTGTGGACAGATTGAGTGGTTATTAGTTTTTGTAGATGGGGTAGGCAACCGTCTAACGAGTCCGCCATGCCGGGCAGCCCCTTCTGGTACCATAATTGGTAGGGATCACGGATGTAGATGCGTTTGGCATCCAGGCTTTGGGTGGAGCGCAGGAATTCAAAGGGGGGCGGCCCTTCTTTGTTCCAGATGCCGCTAAAGAAGAGGAAGAGAACGGCCGTTTCGCTTTCGGTTTGGCTGTAGATGGCTTCTATCATGGTCAGGTTCCTTTTGTCTGTGCAATCACTTTGCGCCAGGCTTCGTGGTCGGAACGGCCGTTTGTCACCACTTCTATCAACGTCGCTCCAGGATTATACAGGGATTCGCCCAATGCTTGCCGGAATTCGGCTTGATTGGTTACACGTACAAAGTCCAGGTTGTAGAGGCGGGCGGCGTGTTCAAAATCCAGGTTGTGGGGTGTGAGGAACAGGTCGGTGAACGGCGGTTCTATCTGGCTGATGGGCAGCCGGCGAAAGATGCCGCCGCCATTGTTGTTGAGGACGACGATGGTTGTGGGTGGCGCGTGGCGGGCGGCGGGTGGCGTCTCTTTACCTGCCACCTGCATCTCGCAACCTGCTACCGCCAAAAGCCCATTCATATCGTGGTAAAACGTGATGTCGCCCAGGACGGCGACGAGCGGCGAGTTGCTGGCCGCGCCGAAGCCGAGGGCGGTGGAGATATTGCCGTCGATGCCGGAGGCGCCGCGATTGGCGTAAACGTGGAGCGGCGTCTGGCTGGGTCGGGCAAACTGGTCCAGATGGCGGATGGGGAGCGAGTTGCCCAGGAATAAACGGCCGTTTGCCGGCGTCATCGAAACGGTATCCATCACCGCCATAAAATCTGTGTAACCCTTCGGTAAGCTCAGGGCGGCGTTTGCGTAATCTGCGGATAAATGATTATCTATTTGCTGCCAAACGGCCGTTTCCACCCCCTGCACCGCGCTCAACCAGTCAGAAGCAAGCCGAGGGATCACATTTTGGGCAATCTGGTAGCACGCTTGCTCCGCGTTCACCTGCAAAAACAGCGTCGTCAGATGGCTGTCGTCGGCCCACACGCCGCTTTCGCGGATGTGGATGTGGTGGGCGGGTGTGATGTTGCCCAGGTAATTGTTGAGCCATTTAGACGTGGGGAGTGCGCCAAAGCGGATAATAATCTCTGGATCAGGCCACTCTACCCGCTTCTGCAAAAACGTTTCGTAGCCGCCGCAAATAACCGCGCTGTTCGTATGCAAACCAAAACGCACCCCAGACAGGGCGTCGGCCAAAATGGGATAGCCGCTGATTTGCGACAGTCCCGTCACCGCCTGGGCAAAGTTGCCGCCCGGACAGCGTGGCCCACAAATAATGAGACCCCGCTCATGTTGGTTGATGAGATCGGCGAGGTGGCTTTGTTGGCGGCGCGTGAGGATGAGTTCACCATGCTCAGTGAACAGTGAACAGTGGACAGTGGACAGTGGCTCGTCTCGTTCACTGTTCACTGGTTCAAGCGGCTTACGAAAGGGAAAATTGACATGCACCGGCCCTTTGCGCAGACCATTGGCGGTGGCGTAGGCGCGAACGGCCGTTCCCATCACATTCCGCAAAGCCACTGCCGGCGCATCAGCTTGCGGGATGGGCATGTCAACCGCCCACAGCACATGGTCGCCAAAGATTTTTACCTGGTCGATGGTCTGGTTGGCGCCAGAGTGACGCAGTTCATGCGGGCGGTCGCTCGTGAGGATGAGCAGGGGAACCTGACTCATATGGGCTTCGATGATGGCGGGGAAATAGTTGGCAACGGCCGTGCCCGAGGTGCAGACGAGCGCCACTGGCTTATCAGCGGCTACCGCCACGCCCAAAGCAAAAAAACCGGCGCTGCGTTCGTCCAGATGGCGGTAGATTTTAATCTTATCTTGGGCGGCGAACGCCAAAGTCAAGGGGGTTGAACGAGAGCCGGGGGAAATGACAACGGCCGTTAAACCAGAAGCGACGAGGGCGTCTATAAATAGTTTCGCATCCCGTGTGTTGGGGTTGTTTAATAATGAATTATGAATTATGAATTGTGAATTGTGAATTTGGTCGTTCATGAGGATTGGTCTGTATTTCCTTTGCTGGTTTTGATACTGGCGTTGATGATGCGGCATAATTCGTCACATTCGCGGTAAACGTTGATGGCATTCTCGCGTGAGCCGAGTTTGGCTTTGCCAATTATATTTAGCCAAACACGAGATTCGTTGAGTTCTTTTAAACACAATTTCAGCTTGTGTAGAAAGTCTTTGTGACTCTCAGCCCCACGAGCTTCAGCATAATGTGCGGCTGGACTTGTGCCGCTACGGAGTAATTGTCCTGCTAAATGATTTCCTGACCGACTATTTGGCAGACTATCAGTCAATTGAATGACCACAACCGCAAAATCCACCAACCTTGCTTCAATATCATCGCCTTTTGCCATGCTTATACCCTCCAGTTACCAACAAAAAACTTCACAATTCATCATTCACAATTCACAATTCATTATTCAACATGGTTCAAGCTGATTTTATGGGCATTTGACCCATACCAAACCCTCATTGTGGAGAACGATCACTGTAGATAACGGCCGTTGCCAGGAGCAGTACCGCCAAAAAAGCAGCAGCGGAGACAGCTATTGGTTGCCAGATAACGAGAGCGACAACAGGCCCTAATGTAACCAGTGCCCAGACCAGATAAGGTAGCTGTCGCCCCCCGATTCTTAAATGGGCTAAGCCTAGACACAAAACGAGTAACAAGCCAACCAGGATGATAAGTAGTGGTGAGAATAAGGGTTGGAGTAACCAAACTAGCAGCGCTCCGACCAGCAGCAAAAACAAAGGCACAATTGTATCAACCGCCAGCAACTGCCAATTCCGCAGTGGTAAAAGTTGACGCAAAAAAGGTTCGGCTAAATCAGCGCGAAATGTTGAAACGAGTCTGCGCGGCGGCAAAAGTATAACGCCCAGAAACCAGTAAATCCAAAATTCTGCGCCAACGCTGCTGGCTACTATCCATAGCGCCGCAGTTGTGAAGGCAGCCCCCCAAGCCAGCAAAATGAGCAAGTTACTCCCTTCCCGCAACAAGACGAGACCCGAGCGATAAACCAGAATTGGGGTTCCTTTTGTGGCGGGCAGATGGAGAAACGGCCGTTTTCCGGCAACGGCCGTCTGTTGTTTGATACTGCGGCGAGCTATAGCCAAGCTGGGCGTAAATCGGGCATAAGCGCCCAACGCTTGAATCTGTGCAAACGCAATACTCTCGTCCGCGACATCAATCAAATTGATGCGACTGCTCATGGCAAACAAAGTGAATAGGATAAGGCTGATAGTTAGCCACAAGAAACCACTTTGAACAGGTGTCCAACTGCCAGTCAGGGCGGCCAGCCACAAGTTGCCAGGCGCAGAAGCGGCCGCAGGCCATAACAATGGCAAAGCCAACAGGAGTAAGGGCAGCCAACGATAGCCGCGCCAATCGACGAGGCCAGGAACTGCGAGGCGAATAATTCCCCATAACCAAGCGATACCTAAGACGAGTAACAGCAGGGGAATGGTGATGACGACTGCTCGTACTGAAGCAAAAGATTGCACTTCTGACGGCAAGGATTGGGCAAAAATGACGGCGATAACGGCCGTTAAAGGTAAAACAACAAGAGAAGTTTGCGCCACTTCTTGACCAAATTGGACGATTGTCAACGCCCGGCGGGGGGCGGGTGAACCCGCAATGTAGGCAATGTCGGGAAAGGAGAGCAGCAGCGGTGTCCGCCGTGCGTACCGCAGAGAAATGCCAATGAGCAATAAAAATAAAAGCAACGGCAGACCATTCAGCAAGAATTGCCACAGGGAGAGCGAAAGTCCGCCACCAAGCTGTGTGGCCTGCTGCATAATTGCGCCCCAGGTACCGAAAATAAACCAGAACACGAAAAAGGCAATCAAGTAGAGGTTGTAGAGAAACTCCTTGATGGATCGGTCGCCGGGTTTGTGGCCGAAGAGGCGCAGGATGGGTATCAGACTGTCTCGCCATTGCCGCAAGCGCAGGGTTGTTAGCAAACGCAGTTCACTCATAGTTGGGTGGTTGGGTAGAGGTCTGTAACGGCCGTTTCTAGCAAACTATCCAGAGAAAAGTTACCGACTAAACCTAGTTCTGTGTGCAGCTCATCTGGCGTCCCCTGACACAGCAGACGACCTTGCTCCATCACCAGATATCTGTCTGGCTGCACAGCTTGGGGCATCTGGTGACTGCTGAGTAAGATGCTCATGCCCTGTTCCTGGTAACGGCCGAATTCTTGCCAAAGATAACTCGCTGATAGCGGATCAAGTGGCCCTAATGGCTCATCAAGCAGCAACAGCGCGGGTTTGAGCAGGAACGCCAGGCACAAAGCCAATTTATAGCGCATCCCGCGTGAATACATGGTCGGAAAGGAGTCCCGATTCGACCACAGACCAAAATGTTCAAACAATTTTTGGGCTTCGGCTTCCCAGTTTTTAAGACGGTGCAGTTGCGTCACCATTTGCACATGTTCCCAGGCTGTCAACGATTCGTAAAAAGGAGGTGTGTCAGGGATGAGAACGATGTGTTGGCGTGTCCAGCGTTCATTCTGATAGATGGCTTGCCCTTGTAACAGAATCTCGCCTTGCGTGGCGCGTGTCCAACCGGCGATGCAGCGCAATAGCGTCGATTTACCCGCCCCATTGCGTCCCACAAGAGCAGCTAACTCGCCACCTGCCAGCGTCAACGAGACATCTTCCAGCGCCGGATTAAGGCCATAGCGGTAATTGAGTCCTTGCACCGATAAATTTGTGGTAACAGGTTTGTTTAATAATGAATTATGAATTATGAATTGTGAATTGTGAATTTGGTCGTTCA
>CAZXVH010000083.1:19612-24232 GCA_964643965.1 uncultured Ardenticatenaceae bacterium | reverse complement strand
GCCCCAGCAAGCGTAGGATGAAGAGGAACAGGTTGATGAAATCCAGATACAGTTTCAATGCGCCCAAGACGCTGATGCGACCAATGATGCTGCTGATGTCCCCTGTTTGGCTGGCGGTTTGATAGGTCATTTGTTTGATGAATTTGGTGTCATAGACGATCAAGCCCATGAACAGAAGAATGCCCAGATAGGTGATGATGAGGTCGAGGGTGCTGTTGCGTAAAAACATGTTCACCACGGTAGCCAGGATAAGCCCAATCAAGCCAAACAACAAAATCGGCCCCCACTTGGTCAGGTCTTGTTTGGTAACCAGGCCAATGACGCTCATGAGAACGAAGACAACGGCCGAGACGCCGAAGGCCAGGGTGACGGTGCCTATGTCGTATACAAAGAAAATGGTGGACATGGTGATGCCCATTAACCCGGCATAGGCAAAAAACATGGCTAAGGCTGCTCCGGTTGATAGTTTTTGCAGTGACCGCACCAGGGCGATTACCAGGGCAATCTGCGCCACAAACAAGCCTATCATGGCCCAGAATGAGCCAAAAAAGAAGTTTAATACAGCGGGCGTGTTGAGGACCCAAAAGGAAACGGCCGTTGTCACCACCAGTCCCAATGTCATCCACAAATATACCCGCCCCATCACCGCGTTAAATGCAGCTGACAATTTCTCTTCAGAAACCGGCAGCGACACATTTGATTGAAATTCAGTCATTGTTTTCTCCTAATCATGTAAAAATAAAGGTTTGTAGATTATAACACGGCGCTTGATTTGGGCGTCACCAAGTTCATGAAACATTTTCTTTTTCTGGCAGCGGTTCCCGGTCAACGTTTGATGTGGCCGGGCAAAATATAGGGGTAGGGCTGCCGTAACAGGCGATGCAGCCAGCGGTCAAACCGACGCGCGCCTAAATACACGCGCCATATGAAGGCGTCTTCTCGATAGTAGGCTTCGATTTCTGGCAGGGTGATGGAGGCAGCATAACGGCCGTTTCCCCCAAACCGCTCATTCGCCAGCGCCAATAAATCCGGCACCAGCGCCGCTTGCTGCTCCTTGTATAAATTCGCCAACAAATCAATCGTCACCAGGCGCAAATCATAGTAGCGTGTCACAATATCTTCCAGGAAAAGCGCCTTGAGAATCGGCCGCAAAAAAGAAGGGGCGCTGCGCAAAAAGATTTCAGCATTCAACTGCTCAATGCCCTGACGACGCAGCAGCGGCGAACTGGTATCCAGGTAAATGAGGCGCAACGGTTCCGGCAAAACTCCGGATTCCGGATCGAAGCCGACAACGGCCCAATTAGAAAGCTGCCCATCAAACCCCACCTCAATAACCCCCTTATTCTGGGCGTTAAAGGCGAACACTTTCTCAAAGATGGCGAAGATGCCCGCGATCAACGGCCGCGCCGCCTCGTCATCAAGGTGATGGATCACGTTATGAGCGATGGTGTGGGTTGGGAGCTTTTTTTGCACGAGATAGATGACAAAGTAACGGCCGTTATTCCCCTCAAACCATATCATTTCCCCCGGCACAATCTCAATACCAATCTCAGCAAACAACGCCATGTACTCATCATACAAAGCCACGTAATCGGCCGCTTCTTGAGCGCTTTGGAACAACGGCATACGTTTGTACGCCAGCGCCGCATCCCCCGCCGCCACCGTAAACACCGTGCTGATCTCGCCATAACCGAGTACCTGCGCCGGGATGCGACTTTGCTCCGGGTGCAGCGGGTCTAACCCCTGTTCAAACTGGCGTAAAAACGGGATGTCAACCGGCACAGACGCCATCAAACGCCTCCCAACAAGGCTGTTAAATCTGTCAATGCCGCATCGACGCGCTGCAAAATTTCTCCCGCTAACGGCGCATCAATGATCAACGGCGGCAGTAACTGCGCCACCCGCTTGTCATTGTTGGCATAAACCGACAGCAGCCCGTTGTCATACGCCGCCTTCGAGAATAACGGCCCACAATATTCATTCACCATCTCAATACCCATCATCAGCCCCACCTGGCGCAGGCGCACCAATACTTGCGGGTGCTTTGCTTGCAGCGACCGGAAGCCTTCGGCAAAAACGGCCGCGCACTCATTCACATTTGCCAGGAACGCCGGGTCGTTGCTGAGAGATAGCACCTTAAGCGCCACCGGGCAGCCCACTTCCGCTCCGCCAAAGGTAGAGATGTGGATGAACGGGTCTTCGTGAAATACCGACTCCAGTTCTTTGCGGAAACAGGTGGCAGCCATGGGGTAAATACCGCCGGACAGCCCTTTGCCTATAACCATAATGTCCGGCACAACGCCATCATGGTCGCAGGCCCACAGTTTGCCGGTGCGACCCAGGCCAGTTTGCACTTCATCCAGGATGAGCAAGGTATTGGTGGCAGCGCACAAATCACGCACCTGGCGCAGGTAACCAGGCGGCGGGATGGGCATACCCAGGGTGGCCGGGATGGTTTCCAAAATGACGGCGGCGGTTTCGGGGGTAACGGCCGTTTTCAACGCCTCAATCTCCCCATATGCCACCTGCATAAAACCGGGCGCCGGTTCTCCAAATGGCGCGTAATATTTGGCGTCGCCGGCCGCCAGCGCCAGCCCCGTATGCCCGTGATAGCCGCCGCTGGCTGATACAATTTTCTGTTTGCCACTGTAGCCGCGAGCCACCTTAATCGCCAGGTCAATCGCCTCGCCGCCACCTACGCCAAACACCGTATACGCCAGATCGCCCGGCGTCAGTTCCGCCAATTTAGCCGCCAACGCCGTCCGCTGTTGGCTGATGAGGTGATGATTGCCAATATCCAGGGTTTGCAAACTGCTTGTCAACGTCTGAACTATTTCGGGATGGCGATGGCCTAAATTAAAGACGCCGCCATTGCAGTGGCAGTCGATGAGTCGCTTGCTGCCCGCCATATCCCACATAAACGCCCCTTCTCGCCGACCCGGTACAAAATCAATGCCGGCAAATTGAAAAAATGCCACCTTTCCCGATGAAACGTGCGCTTCAAATTGCTTGATAACCATCTGTTTGGATTTCGTTTCCATGCCTGCTCCTGCCTATAAGAGATTCTCGTTTTCTGAAAATAGCTACCTGGCCGCCCCATCTTCTTACCATAGCATTAAATAAAGTCCACTGTCTACCCTTTTCACCTCGAGAGCCGTGTTCGCATTTCTTGACGCCCCATTTTGCATATGGTAGACTACATTATGTTTACCCATTAAGTAAACAGCTATCTTCTCGGATTCATACAGATCATAATTTTAGGAGAATCCCCTTGAAACAAAAAATACGCACATCCTATTTGATAGTTCCTGTAATCATTATCCTGTTGTTTGCTCTGGCGGCTTGTGTTCGCCCGGTACCGCAGCCAGACCAGCCAGAAACCACCCCAGTGCCTACGCTGGCGCCGACAGTTGAATTTGCAACGGCCGTTCCCCAACCGACCACGCCTGAAACGGGTTATCCTGAGGCAGATGGCAGCCAACCTGACGCCACTCAACCAGAACCCGCTCAACCAGACCCGACCCAGCCAGACCCCAACCAGCCCACGAGCCATACGGTGCAGCAAGGCGACACTTTGAACAGCATTGCGCAACAATACGGCGTCTCCGCTGATGAAATCGCCATGGCAAACAATCTGACCAATGCCAATGAACTGACGACGGGTCAGGTGCTGATCATCCCCGCGCCGGGCACGGTGATGGTGGATCAAAGCGGCGGCGGGGCGCCAGAAGCGACAGCGGCGCCCTCGGGTCAACAGGTGCATGTAGTGCAGCCAGGCGAAAACCTGTTCCGCATCTCTCTCCGCTATGGCAAAACCGTTGATGAAGTGGCGGCTTACAATGGCATCGCCAATCCGCACTTTATCTACCCGGGGCAGGTCATTCTCATTCCGTAACGACTGCTGACCAATCAACTGCATAGTTCAAAACCAGATGATGCATGGTCTTTTTGCCATGCATCTTTTTTATGAATAAATACCAGACATGATAAAAGTAATATCCTCAAAAATCGCCTGGGCCGGCGCTTCCTGGCGGCTACGGGTCAACACACTCCTCACTCCAGATGGCGCTGAATTGGAGAAAGGGCATATCGAACATCCGGGGTCTGTGGTGCTGATACCGGTGGTGGAAACGGCCGTTTCCCCCCACATCCTCATGCTGCGCCAATACCGCCTCTCCTTAGATCGCACCATACTGGAACTACCGGCCGGCGCCAGAGGGTGGCAAGAAGAGTGGCTGGAGTGCGCCCAACGGGAACTGCGAGAAGAAACCGGTTATCGCGCTGATAAACTGGAACAACTGGGGGAAATCTGGCCTGCGCCCGGCGTTTCCGACGAATTGATGCACGTATATCTGGCGACCGGTCTCCGGGCAGATCCGCTGCCAGGCGATGTAGATGAAGAGATCGAATGCCAGGCCATGCCCCTTTCCGAACTGGTTTCTCTCGTAAAAACCGGCCAAATCCGCGACGCCAAATCGATTATCGGCATTTTGTGGGCCGCAGACCGTTTGTAGGTTAAGCAGAGCTGGCCTTCGACAGGCTCAGGCGGCGACAGGCTCAGGCGGCGACAGGCTCAAGCTTCGACAGGCTCAGGCGGCGACAGGTGGCGAAAACTGAGGA
>CAZXVH010000083.1:0-19512 GCA_964643965.1 uncultured Ardenticatenaceae bacterium | reverse complement strand
CGACAGGCTCAAGCTTCGACAGGCTCAGGCGGCGACAGGTGGCGAAAACTGAGGATCGGTTACAATTAGACGCCAGGCCATGATGGACGGCCGTTTTAGATTGGCTGATAATCGGCTGAGGTGTAAGGTAGAGGGCAGGGCGGCTCACGCTGCTCGGCCCGGAGATGATATGAGCAGCAGCGACGAACTCAGACAACGCATATTGGAACTGGTGCAGGCTTATTATGAAGCCGAATTTGCCGACTCCCCCTTTATTCCGGGGGAAACGGCCGTTCCCGTTTCTGGTCGTTCCTTTGATAGCGCGGAATTGCTCAACCTGGTAGACGCTTCCCTCGATTTTTGGCTGACTACCGGCCGTTTTGCCCGCCAGTTTGAGCAAGAATTCGCCCGCTATCTCGGTGTGCGCCATGCCAGTCTGTGCAACTCCGGCTCCTCGGCCAACCTGTTGGC
Source organism: uncultured Ardenticatenaceae bacterium (assembly GCA_964643965.1). Classification (GTDB taxonomy): domain Bacteria; phylum Chloroflexota; class Anaerolineae; order Promineifilales; family Promineifilaceae. Next base: position 19,062 of record CAZXVH010000083.1, on the reverse strand, counting down.
GCTTTCCGCCCTCACCTCGCCCGCCCTGAACGAACGCCAGTTGAAACCGGGCGATGAAGTCATCACCGTCGCTGCCGGTTTTCCCACTACCGTCAATCCCATCTTGCAAAACCGCCTGAAACCCGTCTTTTTAGACGTGGATATCCCTTCTTACAACATGTCTACGGCGCACCTGGAAGAGGCTATCTCGCCGCGCACCAAAGCGATCATGGTGGCCCACACCCTGGGCAATCCCTTTGACCTGGACACGATGATGGAAATCGCCAATCGCCACAGCTTGTGGCTGATTGAGGATAATTGTGATGCGCTGGGCACCACGTATAACGGCCGTTTAACCGGTACCTTTGGTCATCTAGCCAGCGTGAGCTTTTACCCGGCGCATCACATCACCATGGGCGAAGGGGGCTGCGTCATTACCAACCGACCGCTCCTTAAAAAATTGGTGGAATCCTTCCGCGATTGGGGGCGAGACTGCTGGTGTGCGCCGGGCGAATCCAACACCTGCGGCAAGCGCTTTGAGTGGCAGTTGGGAACCCTGCCCTATGGCTACGACCACAAATACATCTACTCCCATATCGGCTACAACCTCAAAATGACCGATATGCAAGCGGCCGTGGGCGTGGCGCAATTGAAAAAATTGCCCCAGTTCATCGCCACGCGCAAGCGCAACTGGCAGCATTTGCATGACGGCCTGAAACGTTTTGAAGAATTTATGGTTTTACCGGAACCCACCGCGAACAGCGATCCCAGTTGGTTTGGCTTTTTGCTCTCCGTGCGCCCCGAGGCCCCGTTCACGCGCAACGAACTGATCCATTACCTAGAGACCAACCAGATCGCCACCCGCCTGCTTTTTAGCGGCAACATCACGCGCCAACCCGCTTATCAGGATGTCGATTACCGCGTCGTGGGCGACCTGACAAATACCGACCTGGTGATGAACCACGCCTTCTGGATCGGCGTTTACCCCTCACTCACCCCTGAAATGCTGGACTATATGCTGGAGATGTTCGGCCGTTTCTTCGCCCAATTTGCCTGAAAACCATTCTGACAAAGGGAAAAAGGAACAAAGTCATTTCGACGATTTCGCCAAGCCATAAAAAGCGGCTCCCGAGTACCTTTCCCATTCACCTTGCGTTATCGTGGCTAAATAAGCGTTTGTAATTAACGTGGCGATTTGGTTCGTAATAACCGCTTTGGCGGTCTGAACGGCCGAAGCGGTTACTACGAGCTCATTTACCAACGGTGACTAAGGGCAGGCGATGATACCAGTCATCGTCTGTTTGCGGGGTAGAACGGCCGTCTTCACCCGCTGGCCCCACTCCATGAATCCAATAAACTGATTGGCTCATCATGTCAGACAACTGCTGATTGGTGGTAACGGCCGTTGGCCCATACCCCCCTGTGGCGGCGCAAGTTGATGACGCCTCGTCAGGAATACACTCGCGGGGAGCGGGAGCGCCATAGGACAGAAAGTACAATTGCCAGGCGGCATTATGACGGCAGGTCTGGTCGAGGGGGCTGCAAAATTCCGGCGCCAGTTCAGCGTAGACAACCGCATCCTGGAAATCAGGGATGTCCTCGTCGAGCAGGGTGGTCTCCGTCAGCAGAGAAGAGCGATACCATTCCACCAACACCTTTCGCGGCAGCAGGCGTTCTTCAATTTCCTGGCGTATCACGACGCCTGTTTTTTGCCCATTTAGGTACGATTTGGGCAGCGGCGACCAAAATGGATCTAGAAGCGCCACGCGAGTGGGCAGTAAATTTTCAGGAACCTCGCCGGCTTCAAGGCCATCTACCAGTTGGACAGCCAGGCGCACAGCCATCTGATTGCCTAAAGAATGGCCGGCCAGCCTGATTTCTGAACCGGCGTACCCAGCCATTGCCTCCAGATAAGCTTCGTAAAACAGTTCAGAGGCGCTGATTGTGGGCGTTCCTTCGCTGTGATAGTTGCCGCTTGCATCCCGGGCGCGCATTCCGGCTTCTGTATGGGGCGTCCAGATTTTGTCTTCGGCTACCCAGACAAGCCCTTCATCGGCAAAAGGATGCCAATAAAAGATGCCCACGTTCCAGCCGGCTTCAATCCAGTTGGCGGCTAAATCTAGCGGCGGCGAGGCGTTCTCTCCGTCGGGATTTGGGCTGTCGAACACGAAATTAGGCGGCGTAGCCACCTGGTCTGGCAGCCAGCCATGCACAAAGATGATGGTGGGTTGGGTGGGATTAAAGTAATCGTTTGGCTGACCGGAGACTGCTTTTTGAGAACGGCCGTTTTCCCCAAACCACACCAGCCCATACTCCAACTCGTTGGCGGGAATGGCCTGTTTCTGGTTTCGCTGGCGCATAAAAAGCGCCCCTACTCCCAGGCCCAACGCCAATATCAGGCCGACAAGGATGAGGCGACTGGATTGCTTGAGGAAAATCTTCATCATGCCATCTGTTTCGGCAAGAGATTGAGAGATTAGGAGATGGATCGAACCGTTACTCTCCTGATCTCTCAATTTCCCCGTTTATTCTGACGGCAGCGCTTCACCCAACAACTCCAGCAGTTTGGCATAAACAACATCGGCATCAGGGTTGGAAGTGCGGTCAATGATGTTGTGCGGGTAGCCGTCTTCTTTGGGGAATACATACGTCACCGGCTCGGAGCCGGTTGTACGCCACATCGCCGTCAAATCATCGGTGAGTTGATTATTGACGGTGGTATCGTTGTCGTTGGTAACGACGATGATGTGGGAAGCGGCCTTTTTCTCTGCCGCCGCCTGCGCCAACAATGTCTTGCCAAATAACATGGCATTTGCCACCCCCTTTGACGACTGTCCCCGGTAGACATGTTCGCGCTGCGGCTCAGAAGGAGAGGTGGGGTTAAAATTGGGGGCTCTGGAAGCAAAATTCAGCAGAAAATAATCCACAAATCGGGGCAGTCTGCCAATGCCATACATGGGAGCAATTGACATGACGTGGGTGACATCGCTGCGGTTTTGCGCGATCCAGGAAGCGATTGCGCCGCCCACAGACAGCCCCACCACATCGACTTCCTCGCCCAAACCGGCGGCAATGTCTACCACCTGGTCGGCATACTCACGCATCACTTCTGGCGTGGCGTGGCGCAGTTCGCCCACATTGCGGCTGGTAAGGCCATGATAGGGAATGCGCATGATGAGGACATTGTGTCCCTTGTCGAAAAGCATCTGCCCAAAATCGACCCATTGGAAGGGCGAGTTTGTCCAGCCGTGAATGAGTACATACACTTTTTCTGTTTTCTCGCCATGGGTCATCAGCACGGAGGCGGATTTGGGACTCATGAGAATCCCTTCTTCGGCGGCAACGGCCGTTTCAAAGCGCTGTATGGCCTCATCATAATCAGCCACCGGATCCGGCGAGGCTGGTAAATCAGGTGCGGAGACCGGAATCAGGCCCAATACCAGGATAATTCCCAATAAAACCAACAGCACAATAGCTGCAATTTTCAATATTTTTTTAAGCGTCATTTTCCTCACCAGGTGTTGGTTGTTCTTCTTCCCCACCTTCGTCATTACCAAAGGCTTTTAAATCTTCGGCCAACTCTAATAAACGAGCTTGCACGGCGTGGTGGACGGTTCCCTTGGGGAATTTGCCCTCGGCGTCGCGGACGCCGGCCGATACGCCGGTGAGCAGCTCAATGCCTTCGTCGATGGTGCGCACCGGCCACACGTTGAATTTTCCCTCGGCAACGGCCGTTACCACATCCCTATGCAGCATCAAATCCCCCACATTGCTGGCCGGAATCAACACCCCCTGCTCACCGGTTAAACCGCCCGCCGCACACACCCGGAAAAAGCCTTCAATCTTCTCATTCACCCCGCCAATCGGCTGCACTTCACCCCGCTGATTCACCGAACCGGTGACAGCAATGCTTTGTTTAATAGGTATTTCACTCAAGCTGGAAAGCAAGGCATACAGTTCGGTTGAAGAGGCGCTGTCGCCATCGATCCCCATATAATTTTGCTCAAACGTCAGGCTGGCGGTCAGCGAGAGCGGCTGGCGTTGGGCATACACCCCGCCCATATACCCTATCAGCGTTAACACCCCTTTTTCATGAATGGGGCCAGACATATCCGTCTCCCGCTCAATGTGGATGACGCCGCCCTCGCCCATATACGTGCGGGCGGTGATGCGTCCCGGCTGGCCGAAGGCATATTCCCCTATATCGATCACAGACAGCCCGTTTACCTGCCCCACCACAGCGCCCTGAGTGGCGATGAAGATCGTGCCATCCAGAATTTGTTCCTGGATGATTTCTTCCACCCGGTTTGCCCGGTAGATGCGTTCATTTAAAGCTTGCTGCACATCCGCCGCTGTGACCAGGGAACGGCCGTTTTCTTCTGCCCAATAGCTGGCTTCGCGTACCAAATCGGCCACCGCGCCAAAACGGGTGCTGAGCTTGTTTTGCTGGTTCGCCAAACGCGAGCCGTACTCTATCACCTGGCAAACGGCCATTTTGTCAAAATGCAGCAGTTCTTCCTCATGGCAGCGCGTGGCAATAAAACCCGCATACTCCGCCACATGAACATCATCATGCGGCATCGACAAATCAAAATCTGCCCGCACCTTAAACAGGTCAGCAAAATCCTCATCCTGCTCATATATCGTAAAATAGACGGCCGGGCTGCCCATTAAAATAATCTTCACGTTTAAAGGGATCGGTTCCGGCGCTAACGATTTTGCCAGCACCCGTGACTCGTCCATAACGGCCGAAGGTTGGAGCTTGAGTTCCTGTGTCCGCAGCGCCCGCTTCAGCCCTTCCCAGGCGGTTGGTTGTTCCAAAAAATCATTCGCCTGCAAAATTAAATAACCACCATTCGCCTGGTGCAAACTGCCGCCCCGAATATTGGTGAAATGGGTAAAAACAATCCCCCCTTCCATTTCATATTCCAACCGGCCAAACAAAGTATAAAACGTCGGGTTTTGCTCAATAATAACCGGCGCGCCAATCGTTTGGCTGTTATCTACCAGCAAATTCACCTCATAGCGGCGCAAGTCAATTTCTTCCTGGCTGTCTAACTGCGGCGCAAAATCATCGATCTGGAGCAGGACATCCTGGTGTACTTCATGCAGGTAGAGCAACACTTCTTCATGCTCCTGGTAAATCTCTTCCAGGTCGGCGAAATGATGTTGTACGGCCGCTTCAGCCACCGTGCGGTCTACCATCTGGATTTTTAGCCGCGTCTCCTGCTCCAACTGGTAGATTTCATACAGCGTTACTTCCAGCTCCTCGCTCAACGTTTCCAGATTTTTCGCCAGGGTCTCCTGCTCGGCCAATGGCAGCCGCTCCAACTCTTCTGGGGTGAGTTGACGGCCGTTGCTCACCGGCGTCACCGTAATACCTCCCGCTGTGCGCACCAGCGCCAATCCCTGCCCAGACGCTTTGGCATTCAGCGCCATCAATCGTTCCGCCTGCTGCGTATCAAACGCCAGGCGCACAGCCTGAATCGCTTCTTCATAGCTCTCCGACTCAAAAGCCTGGGGCAAATCTTCGCTGATACGGCCGATTAAAGCGGCCATGCGTGCCTGAAACACACTGCCTTCACCGGGGTCCAGGGCAATGGCGCGAGGTTGGTGAGCCGTACTAAAGTTGTGTACGTAAATCCAATCACCGGGCGTGGGCCGATTGGCCGCCCGCTCTTGTAGAAAACGTTCAATGGCTGTGGCCCGCCCCGTGCCGGATGGCCCCATGATAAAGACATTGTAGCCACGACTCTTCATGCCCATGCCAAATTCAATGGCGCGAACGCCGCGGGGCTGGCCAATAATATGAATCATAGGAGATAAATCGGCAGTGGTTTCAAAGGTAAAGCGCACAGGATCCACAGTGGGATGCAGCTTTTCAGGCGGTAATGGTGGCACAGGCATTCTTTTCTCCGAAGTGTATTATTTTGCTTACGACAATAAAGTGGGCAATGGTACTCCTGCCTGGAAAAGAGGGCAAGTGGCGCTTCGACGAGCTTAGTGACCGGGGTAAGGGGGCTTGTTATTCTGCAACTCTGCCACCCTCATTCTTCTTCAAACACCTGCGTCGTAAACATGAGCAATTGTGAGGATTGCCAGGCGCCAGGGGGCAAACCCGCTTTGCGGCAGATCGCTTCCAGATACTCATCCCGCGACCAGCCAAACGTCTCTGGCACTTGAGGCAGCAGCAACCCCCGCTGCCGGCCGCTGCTGATGACCAGACCATGTACGCCCAGTTCAATCGCTTCAATGCGGGTGACGGGGGTGAGCGGGGAAAGCACGGAGATTTCAATCTGGAGGATGGGCAGTTCAACGGCCGTTACCGGGGCAAATCTCGGATCCCGCAGCGCCGCCTTCACCGCCATCATTGGCGTCAAATCAATCAACGGTTCATCTGCTTCCATACGGCCGATACAACCGCGCAGCCGGGTCGCCTTGTCGTGTGGCTGGGTTGGTTCCCAACGAGTGTGCAGCGTTACAAACACGCCTGCCTTTTGTTGGAGGCCGGGATCGGCTGTTTTTGTCTCCAGAAAGCGCTGATTTTCCAGGTAATAGGCAATAGCTTGCCGCGCCAAAACGAGCAGCGTCTTTTGTTGTGTTTCATGCAACGCCTGAAAAACGGGGGGGATTATGCCACTGTTTTCGTCTGTATCGGTCATCGCTCACCTTCTTTTTGCCCAAAAACATTGTAGCATAGAAGGCGATAGGTGATGCGTCATGCGTAAAAAACTTGTAACTATACAGCCAGACGAGGGCTGAGCCTTTCGGCAAGCTCAAGAACCACTTGTCGAAGCCCGGTTCCCTTCGACAGGCTCAGGGAACCTACCTGTATCGTTACAAAAACTTCACGTATCACGCCTGGCGCTTCACGGCGCAAGGTTCAAAGGGAGCAGGGCACGGCTGTCGGCGTCGGTCGAGCCGTCGGGGTTGGTGACGGGCCAGCGGGTAAAATCAGAGGGATTGTAAAGGCCGACGGCCAGCTGCGTGGGGTCAGCGCCGGCCGGTAAGCGTAGAGTGTGGCGGTCGGCAATGAGGACGCCGGCCGGCCAGATAGGCAGGGGGTAGCTGTTTTGCACCGGCTGGCTGTCGTCCTGAGCGAGGAGAGCGCCGTCCGCCGCCAGCAGGTGGACGAAGACGGTGGCATAGGCGTGCAACGGCCGTTCCCCGCGCCAATACAACACCACATCCACCTCATCCTCCCCGGTTAGTTCAACGGCATAACCCGCCAAGACTACATCCCCACCAAAACGATGCCCGGCGGCCTGGGCGGTGGGCGGCAGATCGGGAAAAAGCCAGTCGGTTCGGGCCAGCATTTGCGGTTGGAACCAATAGCCGTGTGGCTGTCCACTGACCGACTCCGTCACCAACCGCAGGTGACCCCCCTGCCCGGCGAACGGCGTCAAATCCACGTCAAACCAGACCGTTTCTGTGTCTACCACCTGCGCGGCCAGTTCAGTATCGTTGAAAAAAATGGCGTAGCGCAGTTGGCCAGGCTCTTTGGTTTGGGCGCCAACCTGTAAACGGCCGTTTTGCCCCACCTCCAGGGCATACCCCAGTTCCGACTCAGGCGGCACGATGATGGCCGGATAGCCGCCCACCACCCCGGTCTCAATGAAACGTTCTTCGGGTCGGCGCTCGGCCGTCCACAGCAAGAGCGACAAATCATTGATGATGCGCAAATTTTCGCCGGAAGGGGGAACGGCCGTTTCACCTGCTTCCGTCATCTGAATGGCCCGGTCTAACAGGGGCAGCTGCACCCGCCCCCAGCCCATCTGCCACAGCAGCAGCCCCGCCAGCAAGCCGGCCAACGTCCAGCCCACCGCCCGGGCCGCGCTTTGGCCGGGCGGCCGGGCCAACACCAGGTAAACGACGCTGAGGCTCAGCGTCAACGCCAGCAGCATGGCGAATGCCTCCCCCTTGAACACTTTATACTGCTGCAAACGGAGCCGGAAAAGGTCGGGCAGGAGTTGTTCAGTGAGGGCGTCGAGAACGGCCGTTCCCCTCACATAAGTACGCATTTCCAAATTACCCGGCCGACGATACTCGTTGATTTGCACCGCCCCACCCAGCCGGTCGCCGCCCACCACGCGGGTGATGGTTGGTTCTTCCGCCGACGCGCCGGGCGCCGCCAACGTCAGCCAGAAGGGCCGCCCCTCGGCCTCGGCGATGGGCGGGAAGGCAAAACGCACCACGCCGCCCTGCGGATTCTCGGGGAAGCTGACCTGGCCGGTGTAAAGCGGGCCGCTTTCGTCGGCCAGCGTGGCCGTCACCGCGCCATAAGGCGAGCCTTGCAGCCACACATCGACCATTGCCAGATTGTCCGCGCCGCTGATAAAGGGCTGGGTGAGGGTGTTTTCGCCGTAAAAGGCTACCGGAAAGGGGGCGGGTACGCCGGGCGCTTCCTGCGCCTGCGTCCAGGGGCGCGGGAAAAGGTAATGGGCGTCGTAGAACATGGGAACCTGCACCTGCGGGCCGGTGGACGTGCTGCGCCATTTGCCGACCAGCAGGAAGATGGCGAGGATGAGGAGGAGAACGGCCGTTAAAACCCAGGGAGATTGGAGATTAGAAATTAGAAATTGGCGGTCTTTCACTGGCGCATCCTGCTATAAATAATAACGTGGTATGACATAGACCAGCAGCGCGACGATGTTGAAGATGAGCATGGCCAGGCGCAGGCTGGCATGAAGCGTATTGTGCCACCGTTTGGGCGTGAGATAAAGCAGGCCGAGGGTAAAAAAGGTGAGCATGGGGATGATGGTTCCCAGCCAGTAGCGTCCTTGCAGACCCCGGCCGTTGCCGTATTCCCACCAAAAGGTCAGATCATAAAACTGGATGAGCAGAACAGGTACAATGATCGTCAGGACCAGGAAGCTCCAGACCAGCACCGGGGCCATGTTTTTGCCCTGCCGCCAATCGGAGAATAACGGCCGTTTCCCCCAATCGCGCCCCAGCTTCCAGACCAACCCGGCCATGGCCAGGAAGGTAAGCAAACGCAGCAGATGATAAATCCAGGGTGCCACTGGCGTGTCGATCCAGCCAAAATGCGCCCACCAGGTGGTAAACAGGCCGCCCCACACGCTCTGGTAATAGTCGAGCATGTGCTGGAACGGCGCGTAATCATAAAAGGGGTTTTGAATGAGGCGGTGGCCCTTCAAGACCGGATTGAAGTAGAACAAATCCTGGTTAATGCGCCAACTGCGCTGCATCCACCAGGAGAGCGGCAGAATAATGATAACGTTCATCAAAACGGCCGCCACCACCACCGACCAGCGCCGCCCTTTGCCGCGCCATAAATCATAAAAGACAACCAGCGCCACCAGCGGCGCAAACCCGCTCAGGGTCGGTTTGATGAGCATCCCGGCGGCAAACGTGATGCCAATGGCAGCCGCATATTTCCAGTTAAAACGCTCTCGTAGGACGCGCAAACAGAGGTAAATGAGCAGGGAGTACAACACAAAAAAGAAACCATCGACGGAGACAACGGCCGTCATCTGCGTCAGCTGCGGTTGAAAAGCCACCAGGGTGGGAATGGTCAGGCGCATCACGGGGTCGGTGGGGAACAGCAGGCGGGTGATGAGGTAAGCTACAATGACGATGGGGCTGCTCACCAGCACGGCGAAAAGCCGCTGCACCTGCATCCGCCCCAGCAAATCCTGCCCATAGCCGATGAGGCGGTAAGGGGCGGCGGCAAGCAGGTAGTACAATGGCGTGGCGTGGACCAATTTGGCCGTGGTACCCAGTTCGGTGCTGGTGCGGGTGGAAGCGGGTAGTTGGCCGAATTCAGCTTCGCGCAATCCCATGGCGCTGTCGCTCCACCCTTGCCGCTGTTCTGGCTGGTAATCCAGCCGGCCCACGTCAGCCAATTCACGGGACAGGGTGAGTTCATCAGGCAGGATGATATCCGCGGCGTCAGGTAAACGGCCGTTTTCGCCAATAAACTGAATCACAGCAAAATGGTCGTCCTCATCTGGCCCCTGCCACAGCGGCAGCGCCAGGCTCCACAGCGCCCCCTTCACCAGCATAATGGCAAACAGCAGCAAAATGAGCAGCCACTCTTTGCGCGATTGCGGACCTCGTCCTGAGCTTGCCGCAGGGCTTGAGAGTGGAGATTCAGCCTTCATCTCTCATCCTTCACTGTTAATTGTTATTTTTCCTCGGTGTGTGGGCTTAAAGAGGTCGAATTTCCAAATTTTCAGGCGATGCAGCAGGTAGCGGCCGGCCACCCACAACGTTTTCAGGCCATAGGTGGTGCTGGCGCGGAAACTGATGGAGGACGCTTCATTAAAATATTTGGTACTCACCGGCACTTCGGCAAATTGAAAGCCGAAATGATGGGCCTGAAAAATCATCTCCGTATCAAAGGCAAAATCGTTGGCGTTGCGTAAGAAAGGCACCGTTTCCAGCAGGCGGCGGCTGTACGCCCGGTAGCCAGTGTGGCACTCAGACAGGGAAGTACCCATGACTGCATTTTCAATGGCCGTTAAAAAGCGGTTCGCCAGGTATTTATAGCGCGGCATCCCCCCTGCCAACGCTCCGGCCGGCGGCATAAAGCGCGACCCCAAGACAAAATCCCCCCGTCCCTCGCGGATAGCCGCAATCATATCGGGGATGATTTTAGGGTCATACTGGCCATCAGGATGGAGCATGATGACAATTTCCGCGCCCAAACGCAGCGCTTCCATATAACAGGTCTTCTGATTGGCCCCATAGCCGGCGTTATGCGGATGGATGATAAGGTCCAGGTCCAGGTCTTGCGCCACTTTGGCGGTGTCGTCAATGCTGCCATCATCCACCAGAATCACCTGAGCCACATAATCCGGGGGAATACTGCGGTAGGTGTCTACCAATGTTTGCGCCGCGTTGTACGCTGGCATTACGACAATGACATTTTCTTTGTTCGTCATGTTGACAATAAATCCCTTATAACCCGGATTAAACAACCCACGAAAAATTAGAATTTAGAAATTAGAAACTGGTCGAGTATCTAATCTCAGTTAAATATCTTATTTAAATTTCATTCCTTTATGTTTGCTCAAATTCGGGCAGAATCTTATCGTACTTTCAGAGGGGCGTCCAACCAATGTGACGGAAAGAGAAGGCGCTGAAGCCACCCGGAGTAGCCACCGAGAGACACGGGGAGAATGAAAACAGCAGATAAATCTGCACCACCTTTTACGAAGTCCACTTGAGAAGTGGAATCAAAAGACCTCTGAGGCAACAATCCCTCAGAGGTCTTTAACAATTACGTCACCGATTACCGTACACCGATAATCGATCACCGGTATTAACGCACAATCATAGGTAGATACACGCCCCACTCATCGATCACGCCGCCGGCCGCCCAAAAGCCGCCGTTAACCGCATAGTCGCCGCCGGCTAAGGAAGCGCCCGCATCTGCCTGGCCAACCGTGCCGCTGAGGGCATAGTTGCCGCTGCTGCTATCACCGCCGCCGCCATCCACCGTCCACCAGGAGAGGTCAAATGGGCCGCCGCTGCTGGCAAGAACCGGGCCACCCACCAACAACAGCGCCAGAAAGAGCAAGAGCAGCAGTTTGCCGGGAGTGAGCCAGTTAAAGAATTTCTTTGTTATTTGCATCACGTTCTCCTTTAGTCGCCAATCAAGACGCTGCCCACCGGGGCTACCACAAACATAGATTTGGTATAGAGACCCGTATCGTTATAGGTTCCGGACACCACACTCACTTTACCGCCGCTCAATACGGTGTTAACTGCTTCGTTGAAGGTGTCATGGGGATGGTAGATAGTGCCATTTTCGGTTGCGCCATAGCGCGTTTTATCGGCGTAGATGGTGCTGGAACCGGGATGGTTGTCAATGGCTGTTTCCAGGGCGTTTACTTCAAACGAAGTGCCGTTGTTAGCGCCAGTTCCATTCGAGGCGCAGCCAGCATTGGTATGAATGCCGATGGTAAAGCCATTGCTGTTCCAGATGACAGGACTGCCGGAGTTACCGCCGGTGGTATCCACTGCATACCGGTGCCAGATGTTATTGCCAGAACTGCTTTCACCGACATAGCCGCCGGTGCTGGTCTGGTTGGTGAAGTTGTCGGTATTACGGTTGCCCGTGCTGCCGGGGGGTGTATTGTCCAGCCCCATGCCGGTGACTCGAATGGTATTGCCGGCCGCCGGGTTGCCGTTGGTCGTGCGGAAAAAGCCACCCTGCGCCACAAACGGCGTCAGGCCGGTATTGGCATTTTCGTTGACGGTGAACACGGCCCAATCTTTGCCTAAGCCCTGTCCTTCGCCCTCAAAATGCCAGGTGACGCTACCAGTGTTGATGGGATATTGATCTTCAGGGGCGGCGGCCACTGTCGTACCATCGGGCAGAGAGGAGGGCACATTGAACTCCACCACACCGAACAAATCCAGGACGCCATCTGGCAGCCCAGGGCCACCCTGATCCGGATCGAAATCCACACAATGGCCGGCGGTGAGTAAACGGCCGTTTGAGATCAACCACGCCGTGCAGCCACCAAAGTACAACCGGCCTACACGCCCATCGGTAGAGGCAATTCGGTTATCGCCGGCGCACAAGGAGCGGTCGCCTTCGCCATCGCCATTTACTACCGCTTCCGGCGGCGGGTCTTGCGGATCAGCCACCACTACGGCGTCTACCACAAAGTAAACGCCTTCATCTGTATCAGCGACATGCATCTCAATTTCGATGGCGTCGCCATTAAACACAGCAGTGGCGTCTTCCCACTTGGGCAGACTACGGCTGTCTAATCGCTGCTGGCCACCATCTTGCAGAGAGGTGATGGTCAAATAGCTGGCCCGGCCCAGATCATATTCGCTGAAGTGTAAACGCAGCGAGATGGCGCCCGGAACCTTGATAACCTGGCGGAAGTTGGCGGGAACGGCCGTTTCCAAACTCTCCTGCTGCCGTGAATCCATATCAAACGGTTCCACATGGTAGGGAATCGGCGCGTTTTCATAACCATTCGCCGATGTTTCACCTGCCGCTGCCGTTTTTGCGGGCAATGTCGTTTCAGAGGCTTCTGGAACGGCCGTTGGCCCGCAGGCAGCCAACAGCAGCACAAAGAGAAGCATCATAATGGGAATTTTTACAGTCATCCGATCTTCTCCTTTTTATTGTAACGAAACCAGCACCAGAACCAGGCCACGCCCGGATTCCAAACTGGTCATCGCCTTGCCTAAAATCGCCCCTTGCGCCTGTTCATAGTCGCTGACGCCCATGGCATGGCCCGGCGTGGCGGAAGTGGTGAGCAAATCGCCCGGCTGCACCGCGCCATAAGAGGCATCCACCCAGACATACACGCGACCAGTCAGGGCTACCGGATAACGGCCGTCTGCTTCCGTGCCCTTTTGCCCCATCAACATGCCGGGCTGCACATCGCCAGCCCCGCTGATAACGCCGGCCACCGTGCGGTCATACGCCCGGCTGCTTACCATCAACTCACCCGGATGCGCCGGGTCTATGCTGACCACATAACCGGCTTTGGGCGAAAACTCGGCTGCCGCTGCCTGAATTTCAAACTGCTCAGAGAGATCAGAGCCGCCGGTAATTTGCAGCACTTCGGTGGTGATACGGCCGTCGCCGCCGGCATTATATTCGGCATCCAACACGATAGTAGCCTGCCCCGCATTGTTGCGTAGGGTGATTTGAGCGCCATCTGTGCCTAATTCCGAGGACACCATCTCGATCATCTCGCCGATTCCCGGTTCATAGATGGAAAACTCGCCGCCATCATCAAAGTTGTAAATTATGTTCGAGTCCTTGTCTTCGATGCTGAAATCAGCGTCTTCATTGCTGCCATCTGCATCCAATTCCACCACAACAGCATCATTGCTGCTCAGGAAAATATCACTGCTGGAATAAAAGGGATCAGACATGATGCGGCCGTCATCATCGCTGTTGCTGCTCCCATTGCCCGCCAAAATTATATCCACGTCGGTTCCAGAGCCACCACGAGCGTAAAGCCCGCGGCCGCCGGCGCTGCTGGCTGTCACATAGGCGCCATAGCCGGTAACAGAGGTACCGTATAAACCCCAACCGCTGCCGTTCTGAGAGCCCCACACGCCAATGCCATTGCCGCCAGCACCTTCATTAACACCGCGAACCCCCGCGGAGAAGGCGCCGGGGCTGGTTGATATAATTCGGCCATAGACGCCGGCCGCACTGCTGCTGATAGAGCTTGTTTCGCCGCGCACCGCGTAAGAGGTGGCGCCGCTGGTAGCCATGTTATGCAACCACAAGGTGGCATCGCCGACCGTGCTGCCCACCACGTTGGCGCCGGGGCGCAAGGTGAGGGCATAGGGGGCAGCCGAGAGCGCCTGGCGCGGGCTGAGTGTGGTGAAGGGGTCTGGGCTGCCGCTGGGACGGACGCCAATTTCCAGGTAGAGCGCCGCGCCGTTAAACACATTACCAAAGGAGGGGGTGGCGGTGAATAAGCCATCGACCACTGTCAAAATCTGGGTCTGGGTACTGCCCACCTGCACCCCGGCGGCCAGCGCATCATATAACTTGAAGGAAAATTGATAGTCACCAGCGGCCGGGCTGCCGCCATCCGTTAACTGTCCTTGATAGGTGATGCTCCCGCCGATATTGGCCTGAACGCCGTTACTATCTTCAACCACCGTGAGTTCAGCGTCATTCTGTCCGGCCGGCTCACCGATAACGCTGGATTCAGCGTCTACGCCTTCGCCTGGCTGTGCTGGGGGCAGATCGTCCGGCGAAACCGGCTCTTCCTGGGTGAGGGCGATGGCGGCGCTGAATAGGGCGATGGTAAATACCAACATAACAAGCAATCCATGTTTTTTCTTCACGACTGTTTCTCCTTTAGCCAGGTTCACCCCTTTAAAGGGGGTGATCCGTGGGCTGTAGCGCAAATAGGCAGTACGCTGCTTCTTTGCATTTTTTAATTGAAAAATTTTTTGGCTCCTGGGATAAAAACAGGCGAACAGAGAGGTGAAGTAGATTGTAGCGATGCGTGGTTTGATGAAAAATCGTCTGGACAGTCACAGTAGAGGAATTGCTAACAGTGACGTTTAAACTATAAGCGACGAGCGGAGTATGGTATGTTAAACTAGTTAATTATCTCTGGGAGAAATAATTTACAAAAAATGTGAAGGCTGTTTGCTTGAAACGCAAGATGGTCGGACGATCAAAGGAAAAATATGAACAATAGAGCGCTTATTCAAGAAAAATTGGCGCAAGCCACTGCGATTTTGCAAGAGTTTAACGTGGATGTATGGCTCACTTTTGTGCGAGAGACCACTCTATCTCCAGACCCGGCGCTGGAACTGATCGCTGATGTGGATGTCACCTGGAAGTCGGCGTTTCTGGTGACGCGCAGCGGACAGCATGTGGCGATTTTGGGTCATTTTGACGCGGAGAATGTGCGTACCCTCAACCTGTATAGCGAGGTGATCGGCTACCATGAGGGCATCAGCCAGCCTTTGCGCGAGGCGTTGGCGCGGCTAGAGCCGGCCACCATCGCCATCAACTATTCGGAAGGGGATGTGGCGGCGGATGGCCTCAGCCTGGGTCTATATCGCAGTTTACTCGCTATCCTGGCAGGGACGCCCTATGTCGAGCGGTTGGTATCGGCGGAGCAGGTGATCGGGGCGCTGCGCGGCCGTAAAAGTGCCGAAGAGATAGCGCGGGTGAAAACGGCCGTTGGCGTCACCGAGCAGCTTTTCGATGAGGTTGAACAGTTTGCCAAACCGGGCATGAGCCAGCGTGAAATCGCTGACTTTGTGCGCGGCCGCATCGACGAGAGGGGGCTGGACTACGCCTGGCCCCGGCCGTTTAACCCCATCGTCACCTGCGGCCCGGATTCGGCCATGGGCCATGCCGCGCCGGGCGAGGTGGTATTGCAGCGAGGGCATTTGCTGCATATGGATCTGGGGGTGAAGCTAAACGATTACTGCTCAGATATGCAGCGGATGTGGTATGTGCTGGAAGAAGGGGAAACGGCCGTTCCGCCAGAGGTGCAGCGGGCATTTGAGGTGGTGCTGGGGGCCATTCGCGCCGGGGAAGCGGCGCTCAAACCGGGTGTGCCCGGCTGGCAGGTGGACGCCGCCGCCCGACAGTTTATTGTGGACAATGGCTACCCGGAATATATGCACGCCTTCGGCCATCTGCTGGGGCGGGTGGCCCATGATGGGGCTACTGTTTTAGGGCCGAAGTGGGAGCGTTATGCCGGTATTTGTGAGCTGCCGGTGGAAGTGGGCAATATTTTCACGTTGGAACTGCATGTGGTGGTTCCCGAGCGGGGGATGATGAGCCTGGAGGAAGATGTACTGGTCACTGAGTCTGGCGTGGACTATTTGAGCAGCCCGCAAACGGCGCTGCGGCTGATTGGGTAGAAGTTCAACTTTTCAAAAAAGTTGAACTTCTTGTTCCTGATCAACTGATGAGATCAGAAACTGGGAATGAAACCTGAGGAAAGGAAACGGCCGTTACCACGCCCCCTTTTCCCACCCGCATTTTTTGCCCATACTGGTTGGCTTCCGGCTGGCGGTATATCTCAATGGCATTGTCGATCAGGTTCACCAGCCACACTTCCGGCACGCCGGCCTCGGCATACATACGCAGCTTCACCGTGCGGTCAAACGTTAAGGTGGTATCTGATACTTCGATGAGCAGGTGAACGTCGGCGGCCGTGGGCAGTCGGTCCGCGTAAAAATCATCCCGGTAGACCAGCAAAGCCACATCTGGTTCCGGCTCAGAAATAGCGCTTAATTCAATGGGATCTTGCACACTTATGATTGCCTTCCCGCGAAAAGAAGCCGACAAAATATCATTTAAACGTTTAACGCAGGCCGCATGTCGAATGCCAACAGGACTCATGGTAATCAGTTCTCCTTGAATAAGTTCGACGCGATCATTTTCGGTGAGGATACCGGCTTCGATCATTTGATGGTAGCTATCGGTGGTGAAGGTGTGTCTTTCTAGTTGAACAAGCATCATAACCTCGTCTTGGTCGCTGATCATTTTTAACTTAGCGGATTTGAACCCGGTTCGCTAGAGCGTAAGCGTTCTCTTATTAGAATTTTATTTGTGAACGCTTTCTTGGATTCCGCACATGTTTCCCCCCATTGTAACACAACAACCCATCTGTTTTGAAATTGACAATCAACCACGATCCAGCCACAATTGCGCCATGATTGTTTTATCACATGTGCAGACACGGCCGTTATTAGCAGCCAGAGAGAAAGGGGTAGAAACGGCCGTTATCTCCCTCGATCTCAACCTGACCCAGACAGAAATCAGCCTGAATCAGGATGCACTCCTCCTGCCAGACGGCCAAATGCTCTCCTGGGCGCTCATCGCCGACATCCAAGACAGCGAACTGGCCTGCTTCCAGGTGGAAAACAATGGCATCGAAAAAATCCAGTTCTTCTCCGAAGCCTTCAACCGTTACTACAGCCTCATGCCTACGGCCGCCGCGCCCACCATGCTCATTTCCGGCATTCCCATGCACCGCATCAAAGACACGGATCCGCAGCGGGATACCCTGAGTAAAATCAAAGCAATTGCCCCCGTCGGTGGCGAAATTCTGGACACAACCATGGGTCTCGGTTACACTGCCATAGAAGCAGCCAAAAACGCCACGCATGTCACCACCATCGAACTAGACCCCACTGTTGTAGAAGTTTGTCGCTGTAATCCCTGGTCGCAGGCGTTGTTTGACAACCCAAAAATCACCCGCGTTATCGGCCATGCCTGGGATGTGGTGGAAACGTTAGCCGCCGAACGTTTCTCGCGCATCATCCACGACCCGCCGATGTTTAGCCTGGCCGGCGAACTGTATGCGGCTGATTTTTACCGGGAATTACGACGGGTGCTGAAAGGGAACGGCCGATTATTCCATTATATCGGCGATCCCCAGAGCAAATCCGGCGGCAGCGTCACTCGCGGTGTGGTGAAGCGTTTGCAAGAAGCGGGCTTCCAACGCATTAAACCGGCGCCGCAAGCATTTGGCGTGGTGGCCTATGCATAAATGGAGATTGGGGATTAAAGATTATTTACTATTCTTCCAATCCAAGTCGTAGAGAGGTTCTTATGTGGTTACTGAAAGACAATCCGAACTGGAAAAATCCGTTTTATTCCCGCCGTGAAGAAATTGCCAACAGCATCACCCACGGCATTGGCGTCGCCTTAAGCGTGACCGGCTTAATTGTGCTGGTCGTTCTGGCGGCCATCTATGGCGATGTGTGGCGTGTGGTGAGTTTCAGCATCTATGGCGGCAGCCTTATCTTGCTCTATCTGGCCTCTACCCTGTACCACAGTTTGCAGCATCCCAAAGTAAAAAAAGTTCTGCGGAAATTCGACCATGCCGCTATCTATGTCCTCATTGCCGGCACTTACACGCCGTTTCTGCTGGTCAGTATGCGCGGCTCATGGGGCTGGCCTTTGTTTATCTTGATCTGGGGTATGGCGGTGGCTGGCATCGTGTGGAAGATGTTCTTTTTGGGCAAGTTAGAGATATTAGCCACCATTATTTACATTTTGATGGGCTGGATGTGTGTCTTTCTCTTTAAAGATATGATGGCCACTATCCCACCCCTGGGCGTGACGATGTTGATCGCCGGCGGCATTGTGTACACGGCCGGCGTCATCTTCTACGCCTGGGAAAAACTACCCTACAACCATGCTATCTGGCACTTGTTTGTGCTGGGTGGCAGCATTTGCCATTTTGTAGCGATCTCCTCCCTTGTGCCCGCGTAAAGCCAGTGAACAGTTTTCAGTGAACAGTGGGTAGTGGGCAGTGGGAACAGGTAATGGTGAAACGACTTGCCACTTGCCACCCGCCACCCACCAATCTTTATTCTTTACTCTTTTCGTTCAGCCAAAAAGGAAAGCGCTGTTTCTTGAATGGTGGCCGGGGAGAGGTTGCTGGTGTCGAGGTAGAGGTCGCAGTGAGTGCGGGCGTGGCTCAGGCGTTGGCGCTGCTCTGCCAAACGGCCCGGGCCACCGTGATTATGGGGGCGACGGCGCTGCAAGTTTTCAAAATCGAGGTCTAAATAAATGAGGATGTCAGGATTGGTGAGGCGCTGCCACATGTTGGCTACGTAAGAATGTTCCTGGGCTGG
>CAZXVH010000082.1:0-24355 GCA_964643965.1 uncultured Ardenticatenaceae bacterium | reverse complement strand
TGGTTGTCAGTAATGGCACGTTTAATCAGCACACAGGGCTGGCTATTGTTTGCCCGATTGCTAATACCAATCGGCGCCATCCATTTCATGTTTCTGTGCCCCAGGCTTTATCATTGACCGGTTTTATTATGGTGGAACAAGTGAAATCAGTGGATTATCACAGTCGTGAGATTCAATTTGTGGAAAAAGCGCCGCAAGAAGTTATGATGGATGTGTTAGGGATTTTGGATGCCTGTATTTATCAATAAAATGAATTTCTATTCCCCCCAAGCTGTTATTTTATGATCACCATAGACATTTCAGCGGCCGTTCACAGCCGGGCCGGGTTGGGGCGTTACTCGGCGCGGCTGGCGCAAGCCCTCATTGAGGAACAACCGGATCGTTTTGGCTTGTTTTATAACCAGGGGCGTAACGGCCGTTTCCCCCCCAACCTGCCCACAAACGTACCCACCACCCACATCAATCTCGGTTACAAGCCGTGGCGCACGGCCGTGCTGCTGGGTCAACTGAGCGGCCTCGGTTTTAACCGGCTCGTGCCTGGCGCAGAATTGTTCCACGGCACGGAACATCTGCTCATGCCCCTGCATGGCGTACCTACTCTCCTCACCGTGCATGACCTGATTTACAAATTGTTCCCTGAGTATCACAAGAAGCTCAACTACTGGTATCTCAACGCCGCCATGCCTCTTTTCTGCCGTAAGGCCGATGTCATCATTGCCGTTTCACAGGCAAGCAAGCAAGATTGCGTGCGGCACTATGGCCTCGATCCCGCTAAGATACATGTCGTGTACGAGGCGGCCTCTTCCCTTTTTCAGCCGCCGCCCCTGACCAGGATCGATGATGTACGGCAAACATACAATTTACCTGAACACTTCCTTCTCCACCTCTCCACGATTGAGCCTCGGAAAAATCTCAGCCGCCTGCTCGATTCCCTCCTGGCTTTACGCCAACGCCTCCCTCACCTCTCCCTCTCCCTGGTCCTGGTCGGGGGCAAAGGGTGGCTTTATGACGACTTTTTTGCCAAAATTGAGCGGCTCGGCCTGCAAGACGCCGTCTTGCCTTTGGGCTGGGTAGAAGATGAAGACCTGCCGGCCGTCATCGCCGCCGCCGATTTAGCGGTGCAGCCCAGTCTCTATGAAGGCTTTGGCCTGCCCATCCTGGAAGAGATGGCCTGCGGGCAGGTGGTAGCGGCCAGCAACGCTGGCAGCCACCCGGAAGTGGGCGGCGAAGCGGCTGCTTATTTTGACCCGGAGAATGTGGAAGAGATAACGGCCGTTATCCACCGCCTGCTCACTGACAAAGAAGAATACACCCATCGCCGCCAGCTTGGCTTCCAGCAAGCCGCCCAATTTAGCTGGCAGCGCACGGCGCAAGAGACCATTGCTATTTATGACCAACTCCTCGGAAAGTAGGAACAGAGAGATTCACAGAGAAGAGATAGAGAGATACGGAGAAAACCCAGAGAAAAATCTGCGGCGTCTGCGTAATCTGCGGATAAGTTTTCTATTTACCGCCTTTATCATATTCACCCTCTATTTACTCACCCTGGCCTCCGCCCCCGTCTTTGGCGACCCCAGCGAATACACCGTCGTCGCCAACCAACTGGGCTTTGCTCACCCGCCTGGTTACGCCTTCATTACCCTGTTAGGCAAACTGGCCCAAACCCTCATCCCCTTCGGCGCCGTCTCCCAACGTATGCACTTCCTGGCCGCTCTCTCCGCCCTCGCCGCCTCCCTCTTCGCCTTCGGCACAATAGACACAATCGGCAAACACAATTCACAATTCACAATTCACAATTCATTATTCATTATTATCCCCGCTATCTTCACCGCCCTGCTCATCGCCACCAGCGCCGACATCTGGCAGCACGCCATCCACGCCAACCCCCACATCCTCACCGCCGCATTTTTGATGGCGAATTTGTTTTTTTTGACGAAGTTTTGGGCGGAAAATAGCAAGCCTGTCCTGAGCAATGGCGAAGGGTTGGCAGAGGGGCAAGGTGGCAAAACAGCCAACTTACAAACCAGCAAACTTGCCCACCCCAAATGGCTGTTTGCCTTCGCTCTCACCCTGGGACTGGGCCTCACCCATCATCCGCTGACAGTGATGGCCTGGCCAGCGTATGGGCTGTTTATCCTCATCGTGCGTCCATCCATTTGGAAGGAGTGGCGCACCTTGCTGGGTATGGTTTTGTGTGGCCTGCTCGGCTTGACGGTGTGGCTCTATTTCCCGCTGCGCAGCGCCACCACCCCCTTTGGCCCCACCGATTTGAACACACTTGACGGCTTCCTCAACTACATCCTGGCGCGGGGGCTTAGCGAGAGTCTGCCTTTTTATGGATTGGCGGATGTGGGGGAGAGAACGGCCGTTTTCTGGACGCTGCTCCGTTTGCAATATTCACTGCCGGTTATATTTTTGGGGGTGGTGGGGTTTGGCTGGTTGATTTTTGGAGGCAGGCTTGCCCTGAGCCATGTCGAAGGGGTGGCAAAGTTGCAGGGTGGCAGGGTGAAGTTTCGGGAGTCGTTGAAGCCGTTGGCGATTTTGTATGGGCTGGCGCTGGTGGGGAATTATGCCTTTGTCATGAACTTGCGCGTACAAGACATCATGGCCTATTTGCTGGGCATTTTTATGCTGTTGGGCTTGATGGCTGGTATTGGCTTGTATGGTTTGCTCGTTTCTCTGCACCTACTTTTTCAGCGCAAAAACATAGAAAATGCGCAGAGATTAGTCTGGTTGTTGGCGGCGGCGCTATTCCTGCTTGGCCCTGTCCTGCAAATGGCACGGAATGGGCCACGCATTAGCTTGAGGGATTACACGGCTGCCCAGGATTACGTCGATGCGATGTTTACCCGCTTCGCGGGTTCGGGCGAAGGCGCCGTGCTGCTCAACGATTGGGAGCATATGACGCCGATCTGGTACAACCAATATGTAAACGGCCGTTTCCCCCTCCCCGCCGATGTCACCCCCAAACTGGTTTCCACAGGCGCAGCCAATCCCTGGCTGGAAAATGTCATCGCCAACTTGCCTGGCGGCCCTGTATACCTGAGCAATTACCGGCGGGAGATCGTCGATTTCGGCTTCCGCCTGCGTCCCGTCGGCCCCTTTTACCAGGTGATAGATATTGGCTCGGACCTGCAATTCACCCTGCCGCCAGCGTTAACGCCGGTTGAGGCTACCGGTGAAGAAATTTCTGTGGTGGGCTATGGATTGCCAGAAACGGCCGTTTCTGCCGGAGACTATATTCCCCTCACCTTGGCCTTCACCACCCCAGTCACCCCCACCCACTACTACGTCCCCGAACTGCATGTCGGTGACCTGAACTACACCTTCACCACCGACAGCCACCAACTCACCCCGACCTACACTCCCAACGAAATCGTCGTCGAAGCGTTCGACTTTGCCCTGCCCCACGATTTGCCGTCTGGCGATTATCCCGTCACCCTCAACCTCAAAAATCTCAGCACCGATACCACCGTGCCGCTCAACTTGGATTTGGGAACCCTCACCGTCACTGGATTAGACCATCCTATTCGCACAGACCATCTGTTGGCAAATTTTAGGCAGCGGGTGGGCTTGGTTGCGGCAAAAGCAAACGGTTCCCAAGCGCCTTGGGATGTAGAACATGCGCCACAGGTACAACCGGGAGATACCCTCAAAATCACCCTCACCTGGGAAAGCCTGGCTCCTGCCGAAGAAAGTTACACCATCTTCATCCACCTCATCGACGCTGCCAACCAGCCCGTTGCCGGCCTGGACTACACGCCACTGGGCGGTTCCATGCCCACCCATCTCTGGATTCCAAAATGGCTGCCTGGGCAAACAATGCTTGACCCATATCGGCTGCCAGTACCAGAAAATTTAGCGCCCGGTACGTATTATCTTGAAGTGGGGCTGTATGAAATGGTGGGCGGCCGTCGTCTGCATATTTCTGAGGCGGCTGGCAATTTGGCAGGGGATCGGTTTATTTTGGGGGCGGTGGTGGTGGAGTAACGGCCGTTCTCTTCCCTGCGCCTCACCCTCACCCA
Source organism: uncultured Ardenticatenaceae bacterium (assembly GCA_964643965.1). Taxonomy (GTDB): domain Bacteria; phylum Chloroflexota; class Anaerolineae; order Promineifilales; family Promineifilaceae. The sequence continues at coordinate 20,330 of CAZXVH010000082.1, read as the reverse complement.
AAACCTCACCTGAACACGTATCAGTTTCACTTCTGGTATAATCTTCATCAAAGATGCCGCAAATTGGCTCCTGAAGGATAGTGCGATGACACAAATTGAACTGCAACAGGCAAAAGATAAATTTCTAGAACTGCTCGAACTGGCAGCCAGTGGCGAAGATGTCATTATTGCCAAAGGATCAGAACCCTTTGTCAAGTTAACGGCAGCCACATCCAAACTACCGCGTCGTTTTGGCAGCGCCAAAGGGCTAATCCAAATGTCAGATGATTTTGATGCCCCTTTACCTGATTTCCAGGAGTATATGTAGTGTCCTATTTGTTGGATACTCACACCTTTCTGTGGTTCATCGGGGACATTGCCCAGGCAATCACTGAAAACCTGTCGATCTTAGGCAGAGATGCCCAATTTTCTCAGTATCCCATAAAGATACTCTGGTAACGGCCGTTCCTCCCAACTTTCCTCATAAATGTCTCTGGTTGCCAACGCCGGCTTCATAATGCCCAAACATCTTCCCCAAAGTGTTAAGCTAATTTTATGGAGATTTGAACCATGTCTAAAAACTTGATTCCGCTTTTCTCAACTATTTGGCCGATCATCACCTGAAATCGAGAGCGCGTATCGCCACTCTCAACGAAATCAGCGAAGAACTGGGCATCAGATCAGCTTTGACAGGACACTACATGAAGCTTGCCCCCGGCCCAATCCGTTTTATACTCTGCCTATAGCTGGCGAACATTCTGGAAGGTTAAGTAGAGGCAACTCATGAAAAGAAATAATCATCATCAAGAATATGCGATCATTGGACTGGGGCGATTTGGCATGAATTTGGCGTTGCGGCTGGAGGAATTGGGGCATACCGTCATGGCCATTGACGAAGATCCTATCCTGGTGCAAAGCATTGCCGACCGTGTGACACATGCCGCTACCTTCGATGCGACCAATGAAGATGCGTTACGCATCGCTGGCGTCCCTTCCTTTGACACGGTGGTGGTGGCCATTGGCACTAATTTTGAAGCCAATTTGTTAACGACCGCTTCTCTCAAAAGCTTAGGCGTGAAGCGAATCATCTGCAAAACACAAACAAAGCGTCAGCAGGATATTTTGCTGCGCATTGGTGCGGATAGAGTCATTCAGCCAGAACAAAATAGTGCAGAACGGTTGGCTGAAGAAATGAGCACCCCGGCGATGCTGGAACGGATTCCGTTAGGTCCCGGGTATAGTTTAGCGGAGGTGGTGCTGCCGAAAAGTTTGGTGCATCGTTCTTTGGCGCAGTGTGATTTGCGGCAGCGGTATGATGTGACGGTACTGTTGGTGAAACGAGGGGATGAGTTGATTATGGCGCCGCCAGCCGACATCATTTTTCAGCAGGATGATATGCTGGTGGTGCTTGGTGCGGACGCCAATGTCATGAAGTTTAGTAAATTGGTATGAAACTTAACCCTTCTAAACAAGTGCAAACGCGCTGGATTCGGCTTTCTGGTAAATTGATGCAGCCAAAGCGCCGTTTGCATGTACCGGTCGCCTTGCGCCTGGTCGTTGGCCTGGCGCTGCTGATTGTGATGGGAACGGCCGTTCTCCTGCTCCCTGGTATGACGACAAAACCGATTACGTTGATGGAAGCGTTTTTCACCGCGACCTCCGCGGCTACCGTCACGGGGCTGTCTGTGCTGACCACCAGCACTACCTTTACCCCGCTGGGACAAACTGTGCTGCTGGGTCTGATTCAGTTGGGCGGCATGGGGTTCATGGCCTTGATCGTGCTGACGCTGCGCTTAATTGGACAAAAGGTGTCGCTGCTCAATCGGCTGGCCGTTTCTAGCACGGTGGGGATGGAAGACTCAACGGCCGTGCTTCCTTTGCTCACTCGTGCTTTTCTAGGGATGTTGCTTATCGAAGCGATTGGCGCTGGCTTGTTGTACACCCATTGGCAGATGAGCGGCATTGTCACCGAGCGCGTTGCTTTTTATGCCTTGTTCCATGCCATTTCCGCCTTTTGCAACGCTGGCTTCGACTTGTTTTTTGGCTTGCCTCAATATCCTACGGGGATTCCCACTGACAATTTGACCTTGATTATTATGGGGTGGATCGTGGTCTTGGGTGGCTTAGGGGTGCCTCTTTTTGTGAACTTTGTCCAGCGTCAAACCCATCGCAGATTTTCCCTCAATTCGCGCATCACGCTTATCGTGGTGGCGCTGTTAACGCTGGCTGGGTGGGCGGGACTTTTCATCGCAGAGAGCCAGGCACGGGGCGTCATCCAACATTTACCCCTGACGGAGCGTTTGGTGCAAACCTGGTTCCAATCTGTGTCCATCCGCACCGCCGGTTTTCCGGGATTAGAGAGCTTTAATGAATTAACGGCCGAAAGCCAACTGCTGGTGATGGCCTTGATGTTTATCGGCTGTGCGCCCGCTTCGATGGGGGGCGGCATTACCACCGGTACCTTTGCCGTCTTATCTCTGGCTTTGTTGAGCTATGTGCGGGGGCATAGTGATGTGCATGTTTTTGGGCGGCGTATTGCCCGGGAGGTGGTGTTGCGGGCCACGGCCGTTCTCACCATCAGCATCAGCGTCGTCTTCATCGCCAGTTGGCTGATTTTGTTCACAAACAACTTTGAGTTTAATCTGGTTTTATTCGAGGTTGTCTCAGCCCTGGCGACCTGTGGTTTGTCGTTGGGCATTACCAGCGAGTTGAATACCTTCGGGCAATTGGTAATCGCTTTTGTGATGTTTTGGGGACGGTTGGGGGCGCTCACCATCGTTATCGCCCTCATCCAACGCCGTCCCGCGGAACAGTTGGTGAAGTATCCAGAAGCGACCATTTTGATTGGGTAAGCAAATGCCCAAACATCTTCCCCTTGCCCCGCCCCAAAAATTTGCTAAAATTAGATTGATTCAATTCATTCGATAAATCAAATCAATCAGATCCATGCTGCTGCGAAAACTTGATTCCGATTTTCTTAAATATTTGGCCCACCACCACCTAAAACCAGAAGAGCGCGTCGCTACCCTCAACGAAATTAGCGAAGAACTGGGCATTAGCGTCGGCAAACTGCGTGAACAACTGGCCGTCGCCCGCAGCCTCGGTTTCGTCTCCGTGCAAACCCGCAACGGCATCCAAAAACAGCCCTTCGACTTCAAACCGGCCGTCCTCACCAGCTTACTCTTTGGCCTGGGAACCGGCGAAACCCAGTTCGCCCAATACAGCGAACTGCGCCGCGCCATCGAAAAAAGCATGTGGCCCCAGGCCGCCGCCCTGCTCACCGCAGCAGACAAACAAGCCCTACGCCACCTTGTTGAGCAAGCGTGGCAAAAATTACGCTCCCACCCTGTCCACATCCCCAACAGCGAACACCGCGAATTTCATCTCAAAATATACAGTCGCCTGGGCAATCCCTTTGTTCAGGGCTTGCTGGAAGCCTATTGGGACGCTTATGAAGCCAGCGAATTAACGCGCTTTGCCAATTATCAATACTGGGTGGACGTATGGACCTACCATGAAAAAATTGTAGACGCCCTGGATATAAATGATTTTGATCTCGGCTTAACCAGGCTCATTGAGCATTTTTGTTTATTACCCACTATCCCTATTCCAGCACAAAATGAATAGGGATGTAATCCACCCACATGAGGAGATTGTTATGAGTAATCCCACTGCCCACATTGAGGAGCTAGAGTCAGTAGTCATTCGTTTTGCCGGCGACTCTGGTGACGGGATGCAGTTGACCGGCGCCCAATTCACCAACACCTCGGCCGTGTTTGGCAACGACATCAGCACCTTACCCGATTATCCCGCCGAAATCCGCGCCCCGGCCGGCACCCTGGCCGGCGTCAGCGGCTTTCAAGTTAACCTGTCCCATCATGAAATTTTAACGCCTGGCGATTCCCCCTTTGTTTTGATCGCCATGAACCCCGCCGCCCTCAAAACCAGTCTGCCGGATTTAGAAACAGGCGGCATTATCATCGTCAACACCGACGCCTTTACCGTCAATAACCTGAAAAAAGCGGAGTACGATACCAATCCACTGGAAGATGGCGCCTTGCGTGGCTACGAAGTCCATGAAGTCCCTCTGACTTCTCTCACCCGAGAAGCGCTCAAAGAGTTTGAAACCCTCACCACCAAAGAAAAAGATCGCTGCCAGAACTTCTTTGCCCTGGGCATGACCTTCTGGATTTTCGACCGCCCCCTGGAGACCTCGCGCGCCTGGTTAGATCAAAAATTTGGGCGCAACCCACAGATTGCCGAAGCCAATAAAAAAGCGCTGGAAACCGGCTATTTCTTTGGCGAAACCACCGAAGTATTTCGGCGACGCTTCCAAATCAGACCGGCCGCCCTCAAGCCGGGAAACTACCGCAACCTCACCGGCAATCAAGCCATTGCCCTCGGGCTAGTTACCGGCGCTAAAAAGATGGGCAAGCCCTTGTTTTACGGCTCCTATCCCATCACCCCGGCCAGCGACATTTTGCACGCCCTGGCCCCGCTGCGCAATTTTGATGTACGCACCTTCCAGGCCGAAGATGAAATCGCGGCCATGGGGTCGGTGATTGGCGCCGCTTTTGGCGGCGCGATGGCCGTCACCGGCACTAGCGGCCCCGGCATTGCCCTCAAAAGCGAGGCCATGGGGTTGGCCATGATGCTGGAACTGCCTATGGTCATCGTTGATGTGCAGCGTGGTGGCCCCAGCACCGGGCTGCCCACTAAAGTGGAGCAAGGGGATTTACTCCAGGTACTTTACGGCCGCAATGGGGAAAGCCCCATCCCGGTATTAGCGCCGCAAAGCTCCTCAGATGGCTTCAACATTGCTTATGAAGCGTGTCGTTTAGCCGTGCGGGCCATGACGCCGGTCATTATTCTCTCAGATGGCTATCTGGCGAACAGTTCCGAACCGTGGCTGATTCCCGACCCCGACGAGATCGAAGAAATTGTGGTGACGCACCCCGAAGGGCGGGAAACGAGCGACGAAGCGCCCTTCTTCCCCTATTTGCGGGATGAAGAAACATTGGCCCGGCCCTGGGCCATCCCCGGCACACTGGGGCTGGAACACCGCATTGGCGGCCTGGCCAAAGCGCCTGTCACCGGCAATGTCTCTTACGATCCCAAACATCAAGAGCAAATGATCCTGGAGCGAGCGGATAAAGTGGCGCGGCTGGCAAATGTCATCCCGCCGTTGGCCGTGGCTGGCCCCGAATCAGGCGACCTGCTGGTCTTGTCCTGGGGGGGCACGTTTGGCGCCGTGCATACTGGCGTTCAGCGAGCGCAAGCGGCCGGTTACCAGGTTGCCCATGCTCACCTGCGTTATTTGAACCCCTTCCCCAAAAATACGGAGGCGGTGCTGCGCAGTTACAAACAAGTCGTTGTGCCGGAGTTGAACAATGGCCAGTTGGCCTTTCTACTGCGCGGTAAATTTGGTTTGGGTCATATTATTTCATTCCCGAAATTGCACGCCCGGCCGTTTAAGATCAGTGAAATTTACGCAAAGATAGCGGAGATGTTGGGTTAGCGCCCGCTAAAATGGAGAGTATGATGACATCTATTCCTGTAGACCTGACGAAAAAAGATTTTGTTTCTAATCAAACAGTACGTTGGTGCCCCGGCTGCGGCGATTATGCCATTTTGGCACAAATGCAAAAAGTGCTGCCGGAAATCGGCATACCGCGAGAAGATATTGTGTTTATATCCGGCATCGGCTGCTCCAGCCGCTTCCCTTACTACATGAACACCTATGGCATGCACAGCATTCACGGCCGGGCGCCCACTATCGCTTCTGGCCTGGCGGTGGCCAATCCCGATTTGAGCATCTGGGTCATCACCGGCGATGGCGACGGCTTGTCTATTGGCGGCAACCATCTCATTCATGCCGTCCGACGCAATATCAATATCAATATTTTGCTGTTCAACAACCGCATTTACGGCCTGACCAAGGGGCAGTATTCGCCCACATCCCGGCAAGGAACCAAAACCAAATCTTCGCCGATGGGGTCAATTGAGCAGCCGCTGAACCCCCTGGCATTGGCCCTGGCCGCCGAAGCCACCTTTGTGGCGCGGGCCATGGATGTGGATACCAAACATCTGGGTGATGTGCTGCGGGCAGCGGCCGAACATAAAGGGACCTCCTTTGTGGAGATTTACCAGAACTGCATCATTTTTAACCCCAATGAATGGGCTGGCCTTGACGACCGCCGCACCCGTGCTGACCATGTGATTTACCTGGAAGATGGCAAACCACTCATTTTTGGCAAGGATAATGACAAGGGCGTTCGTCTCAACCAGTTCAAGCCAGAGGTAGTTTCCTTAGCGGATGGCTATACCGAAGCTGATTTGATTGTGCATGATGTGCAGTCGAAAGAATTGGCTTTTATTTTAGCCAGCATGGAACATCCCAATTTCCCGCCGCCGATGGGCGTGATTCGCCAGGTGGAAAAACAGTCCTATACCGACGGCTTGATGGCCCAGGTTCATGCCGCCCAGGCGCAAAAAGGGATGGGCGACCTGGCCAGGTTGTACCAGAGTGGGGAGACGTGGACGGTGGCATAACGGGGACGGTGGACAGTGGACAGTTAACAGTGGACAGTTAACAGTGGTCAGTGGACAGTGAATTTTAAGCTGTAGACAAGTTTAATATAGGGGGCGGCGTAGATGCGTCGCCCTGTTTATTTAAGGAGTGAATAAGATGGCAGCATTATTAGAAAGAGAGGCATCGGGGCAACGGCCGTTATCCGCCCCACCTCCCATCATCAACAACTTTTCAATCGTCATTGCCACGGCCAACGGCACTGGCAGCCAGACGGCTAACCTGGCCTTGCTGCGTGCTTTTTTCCGCATGGGCATCCCCGTCAACGGCAAAAATATCTTCCCTTCCAACATTCAAGGGTTGCCCACCTGGTATCATATCCGTGTCAGCCGGGATGGCTATATCGCCCGCAAAGAAATATCAGAAATCCTGGTCGCTTTTAACGAAACCACCGTTTACCAGGACGTTCAAGATCTGCCACCGGGCGGCGTTTGCCTCTTTAACCAGGATTGGCGCAACGTGCCGGCGCGGGAAGATATCATCATGTATGGCGTCCCCGTAAAGCAGTTTGTGGCGCACAGCGGCTTAAAAGGCAAACTCAGCGACTACATCGCCAATATGGTCTACGTGGGCGCGTTGGCCTATTTATTAGAGACGCCGCTGGTAAAAATCGAAGAAGCGCTAAATGTCCATTTCAACCATCGGGAAAAACTGGTGCAGTCCAACATGGGCGTGGTGCGGGAGGCCTTTGACTGGGCCGCCGACAACCTGGAAAAAACAGACCCCTACCGCGTGGCCCCCATGTCAGAAAATGAAGGGCAGCTTCTCATCACGGGCAACGAAGCGGCGGCCTTGGGGGCCGTATTCGGCGGCGTCTCCTTTGCCGCCTGGTATCCCATCACTCCTTCTACCAGCCTCATCGACGGATTAAACAGCTATCTGCCGCAGCTGCGCCGCGATCCGGAAAGCGGCAAAGCCACTTACGCCGTGGTGCAGGCGGAAGATGAACTGGCTGCCATCGGCATGGTATTGGGCGCGGGCTGGGCCGGCGCTCGCGCCATGACAGCCACTTCCGGGCCGGGCCTTTCATTGATGGCGGAGTTTGCCGGCCTGGGCTATTTTGTGGAGATACCGGCGGTTATCTGGGATGTGCAGCGTGTTGGTCCCAGCACCGGGCTGCCCACACGCACCAGCCAGGGCGACATTATTTTCGCCTACTATCTAGGACATGGCGATACCCAAAATGTGCTGCTGCTGCCTTCTTCGGTGGCGGAATGTTTCGAGTTTGGCGTGACGGCCTTTGATCTGGCCGACCAACTGCAAACGCCGGTGTTTGTCATGACCGACCTGGACCTGGGCATGAACAACTGGCGGACGGAACCCTTTGCTTACCCGGCAGAACCGATGAAACGAGGCAAGGTGGTCACGGCGGCAGATATTGCGGCAAACGGCCGTTTCGCCCGCTATGAAGATGTAGATGGAGATGGCATCGCCTACCGCACCTTGCCCGGCAACCCTCATCCCCTGGCCGCCTGGTTTGCTCGTGGCACAGGCCATAACGAAAAGGCCATCTACAGCGAACGACCGGAAGATTGGGTGCAAAACACGGATCGCCTCAAGCGCAAATTCGACACCGCTCGTGATTTAGTTCCCGGCCCGGTTATCGATGAACAAGCGGAAGCCGATTTCGCCATCATCGCCTTTGGTACCACCCGCTATGCCATTGAAGAAGGGCGTGATCGGCTGGCTGCCAACGGCGTCAGCACCAACTTCATGCGCCTCCGCGCTCTGCCCGTTAACCAGGAAGTGATTGACTTTGTAGCCCGCCAGAAGCGCGTCTATGTAGTGGAGCTAAACCGTGACGGCCAGCTTCATAAAATTTTGCAAACAGAAATGCCCCACCTGGCAGCCCGGCTGATTTCCGTCGCCTACCTGGATGGGATGCCGCTCACCGCCCGTCAGGTCGTTGATATGCTCACTTCTCAAGAAGAGATGAGCCAGGAGCAAAACAATCATGAGTAAACCTCCCTCTCGCCAGCGCCGAGAAAACAGCCTCGGCTTACAAGTAACTGATTACAAAGGGCAGCCTTCGACATTATGTAAAGGCTGCGGCCATAATTCCATCACCAATCAAATTGTGCAGATCGCCTTTGAACTGGGCCTGGAGCAGCACAAGATCGTGCGCCTGAGCGGCATTGGCTGTTCCGGCAAATCACCGGCTTACTTTTTGGGCCGCTCTTTTGGCTTTAATTCCCTTCATGGTCGTATGCCCTCGTTGGCCACCGGCGTATTGATGGCCAACCGGGAGCTGTCTGCCCTCGGCGTCAGCGGCGATGGCGATACCGGCAGTATCGGCATGGGCCAATTTAAGCATATCATGCGGCGCAATGTGCGTATGGTCTACATCGTGGAGAATAATGGCGTCTACGGCCTCACCAAAGGGCAGTTCTCTGCCACTGCCGATGAAGGGCAGGTATTGAAATACGCTGGCGAAAATGAGTTTCCGCCGGTGGATATTTGCCAGGAGGCGATCATCGCCGGGGCCGGTTTTGTGGCCCGTTCTTTTTCTGGCGACGCCAACCAGGTGCGGGAACTGCTCAAGGCGGCGCTGCATCATCGGGGAACGGCCGTTCTCGACATCATCAGCCCGTGCGTAGCCTTCAACAACCACGACACCTCCACCAAAAGCTATGGTTACGGCCGTGAACATCAAGCGCCGCTGCACGATTTTGGTTGGGTTCCAGAGTACGAGGAGATTGAGATCACCGATCATGAACCCGGGGAAACGCGGTTGGTGGAACTGCACGATGGCTCCTTCATTCAACTGCACAAACTGGGCGAAGATTACGACCCCACTGACAAAATGGGCGCATTGCAGCGGCTTTTTGTGGCACAAGAAAAACAAGAGCTTGTTACCGGCCTGCTCTACTTCAATGCCGACCGCCCCAACCTGGTGGAGCTGAGCAATATGGTCGAGACGCCGTTGGCGCAATTAACCGAGTCCCAACTGCGGCCTTCACCGGCCGCGTTGGCGGAGGTCATGGCGGGTTACTAACTATTTTGGCCCCGCCTGCCACCACATCGTCTGCCCATCCGTGGTCACCTCAATCGCGCCCAGTTCATCCGTGCGCAGCACTGCTGCGCCGATGGCCTGGGCGCGTTCCAGCACTTCGGGATGCGGGTGGCCAAAGCGATTATCAACGCCGGCCGAGACAATGATGAGTTGAGGGCGCACCACTTCCAAAAAAGGCTGCGAACTAGAGGTGCGCGAACCATGATGCCCCGCCTTGAACACTAGCGCTTGCAGCGGCATTCCCTGCGCCAGCATCGCCTGCTCGGCTGGCTCTTCGGCGTCGCCCGTGAGCAGCAGTGAAAAATCTCCGTATACCACCCGCAAAGAAACAGAGCTATTGTTGCGATCTTCCGCGCTGAAATGCGGCCCCGGATGCACCACTTCCAAACGGACGCCATCCCCTATTTCCACCACTTCACCCGCCCGGGCCACATGCAGCGCCACCCCGCTCTCTTTGGCCGCCTGGAGCAGGGCGTCATAAATGGGCGAGTCGCCCATTTCACTGCCATCGGTGATGAAATAGTCGATGGTGTAACGATCAAACAGTTCCACCAAACCAGCCACATGGTCGGCGTCAGGATGGGTGGCGACCACCAGGTCGAGGTGGCGATCCCAAAAGGGCATCTGGCGGCCTAACTGGTCGTTGAGAAGGCTGGGATAAAAGCCGCCATCCACCAGGATTTGGCGGCCGGTCGGCGTTTGCAGAAAGATGGCGTCCCCCTGGTCCACATCCAGGAAGGCGACATGCAGCTTGCCATCTGGCTGGCTGCGGCTCCAGTTGAAAACCAATATGAGAATGAGGAAACTGAGGGTAACGGCCGTTCGCTGCCCCACATTTTGCTGTAAAAAGTCCATCACCTGGCGCCGTCTCGTTTTCGTCTGTTTGGCATACCAGGTGAGGCCGCCAATGACGGCAAACATCAAGACCACGCCCGCCGGCGCTACCGCCACCGGCACGGCCGCCCAGGGCACACGAGCAAACGCCTGCACCAGGCCAATAGTCGCCGCCAAAAACAGCCAGGCGATCCAGCCAAAAAGCTGGCCAAAGGGCAGCCAGACCAATCCCAAAATCGTAGCCAACCCACCCCACAACATCACCCCCGGTTGCAAAGGCAAAATAAAAGCGTTCGCCACTAAGCTCACCAGCGACAACTGGCCGAAGTAACCGACCATCAGGGGCACGGTCAGAATTTGCGCCGCCAACGTCAGCAGCACCGCCTCGGACAAAACGCCCATGATCTGGTGGGTCAACTGGCGGTCAAACAGGCGGGAGACGCGCCGCCGCGCCCATTGGGTGAAGGGATCGGCGTAAAGCATGAGGCCCAGGGTGGCGGCAAAGCTCAACTGAAAACCCACGTCCCACAAGGTGAAGGGATTGATCAGAGTCATGAAAAAACCGGTGAAGAAGAGGGAGGCGTAGGCGAAGTTGGGGCGGCCTAACCAGCGGCTGGTGACGAGGAAAACGCTGCCCATGATGGCCGCCCGCACCACTGAGGCGTCAGCGCCCACCAGGATGGTGTAGACAAAAATACCGATGATGGCCAGGAGAACGGCCGTTTTCCGCGAGAAAAACGGGTCGGCAATACCCACCAGGATGACGATGATGAGGGCGATGTTAAAACCTGAAATGGCGATAATATGCGTCATGCCGGTGGTGCGAAAATCTGCCGCCAGGTCGGGTGGAATGCCGTTGTCGTTGCCCAACAGGATGCCGGAGAGCAGCGCCGCCTCGGGGTCGGGGATGAGGTGGTTGATAGTGGCTTGCGCTCGCCGCTTGAGGGCATAGATGGCTTGCAGCAGCGGGTTGCCCTGATCTTCTGCCAAGACGTCTACCTGGGTACGCATCATCATGCTGTAAATACCTTGTCGCGCCAGGTATGCTTTATAGCTAAAATCTTCATCTTCAGGCGGGGTTTCTAAACGGCCGTTTACTGCCACTTCTGTCCCATACAAAATCACCGGGAATCGCTCTGCCTGCACCAAGACATCGCCTGTGACCGGCCGGCTGCTGCCATCAGCAAAGGCAATGCGGCTGACGGCTACGCGCAAGTTAACATAATTATCACGGATATCCGGCTCCTTGTTCACCAATCCCAACAGCCCCACGATGGCTCCCGTGTCGTTGTAGAAAGCGATATTGTTGGCATCAATGAGCGGTAGGGCGACAGTATAACGAGCGCCCCCCAGACAAAGCAGGCTCAAACCGGCCAGCAGCCAGGCGATCTGCCGCCAGCGGCGCAGCAGCGCCGCGCTGATAAGCCCACCTGTCGCCAGGGGTACAGCCAGACCTGGGGGAAAGGCAATCAACACGGCCAGAGCAATGCCCATAAACCAACATACAGTGAGGTAGACAACAAACACAACACCCTCAGCAGCTATCTGGTAAAGCCAAACTGAAAAGCAACGTTTTTATTATAACGGAAAATGAGAGGGGATGTGTGAGAGAAAACAGTAAATTGAAGCGTGATGCGTGAGGATTTTTCACGCATCACGTCTTATGCATCACGTTTTCCGCGTCCTTTTCGCTGGCGGCGCGTTTGTTGGAAGATGTCGTCTGGGCTGATCCCCTGCTCCAGGAGCGCTTGCCGTTTCGGTTTAAGCGCCCCGGTGGGGCAAGCGCCCACGCATTGGCCGCAGAAGACGCAGGTAGTGTCCATCATACCGGCGTTCATGAACGTGCCAATGGTGGTGTGGTAACCCCGGCCGTCAAAGCTGAGGGCAAAGGTATACTGCGCATCTTCGGCGCACACCTGCACACAGCGCCAGCAGTTGATGCACTGGTTGTAATCACGCAGGTAAAAGGGGTTGTCGTCGTAAATGGGGGTCTGGCGCGGTTCGGCGTCGGGGAAACGGCTGGCGTCTGCGCCGTACTCGGCGATGAGCGCCAGGATTTCCGGCGCTTCGGCCAGGTCTACGGTGGCGGCCAGCATTTCCAGGAGAGTACGCCGTCCACGCTGCACCGCTTCGCTGTCGGTGTGGACGACCATGCCCTCGGCGCAGGGGGCAACACAGGCGGCCGCTTGCACCCGCCCGCCGGCGTCTACGGAGCAAATGCGGCACAAGCCATTGGCGGTGAGATGCGGGTGGTAGCAGATGACGGGGATGTCGATGCCCAACATTTTGGCCGCGTCCAGGATGGTGGTTTCCGGGGGGACGGTGATGGTTTGGTCGTCAATAGTAAGGGTGATGGTATGGTTCATATTATATTCACTAATCTGGGGAAACGGCCGTTTCCACCAATTGCCCTATCTCATATAGAAACTCAGGGGCGAAATCGGCGCCATTAGGCCATTCGATAGTTTCCGTCTCCGGATTCACCGAAACTTGCTGAAAAAAAGAGGGGTCTCGCAGCGGCTCAAATATCGTTCCTGTCAGCTCGTTTTCCAAATCAACGTGAACGGTTTTGCCATTGTTAAAGGCCAATATTAATTCATAACCACCCATATAAGAAACATCTTTCACATGTAAAAACATAAAGTCCTCTTTACGGCAGCGGCGCAATTTCTTTCAATGGCTCACCATCACGCGCCCGCTGCCAATTGTTCATTAACGCTTCTTGATGTGCATCCAGCCAGATAAATAACATATTCAAAGCACGGCGACTCATTTTCCCTGTGACAATTCCTGTTTCGATCTCAATTGTGACTTCTTGATCTTGATAACGTGCATGAAAGTGAGGCGGTGCATGATCGCGATAGTTCATGAATATTACAATACCATAAAAACGGGAGATCGTGGGCATTTTATTTTTCTCCCAGTAACTCAGGCCAGAGATCAATGGCGCTCATAACGGCCGTTACCGCCGTCTGTCCCAAAAGTTTTTATCAAACGGAACCTTGCCTAATGGGTTACAAGGGCAGCAACTGTATTTGATTTACCCACTCAGACATGGTTGAACACGTTGTGATGAGCAAAATATCTTCGATTGCTTTCCCCACACTAATCGTGTGCCTCATCACAATCATGCCATTGAATGGGTTACCTCCCGCCATGCGTTTGTAAGCAAAACGAGGCATCGTTTTTTGATCGTGTGTCAGCACAATACGCCCATGCTGGTAAGCCCATTCTAAAATATCGGCGTCAGAGGCTGACAGGAGGCCTACATCTTGCACCCGCTCGATATCCAGGTCTGGCATACGACGCAGTAACCCGCGGAATATAGCGCCTTCAAAATTCTCATCGGCGATGAATTTCATGTTGTATGGGGTGAGTTGGAAGCCGTGCGCCTGGCGCGTTCAAGTAAGCGTTGGCGGAATGCTTGAATATCAGTATTAGCTTCAATTTCAACCCAAAGCTTATCACTCTCTTGTTGACGGTGACGGATATAGGCGTCTACTTCAAATTGATGGCGGAGATAATAGGCAATCACTGCATAGACATCTTCTAAGGGTAATGTGTTGTAACTTTGCACGATTTCTTCAGGTGTCCGACCGGCGTTAAAGGCATGGATGACTAGATCGAGCAAAACGCGCGTTTGTCCTACGCGCCAGTCGCCATCAGCGTCAAGCCGTAAAGGAATGGGGTGTGTATCTACATTTAAAGTCATATTTCACTCCTCGCCGCTATTGTATCATACATCCCCGGCGATCAACTCCGGCCAGAGATCAATGGCGCTCATAACGGCCGTTGCCGCCGTCTGTCCCAGGCCACATAAAGAAGTGTGCGTCATGGTAAAGCCGATATCGAGCAGCGCCTCCTTGTCGGTGGGGCGGGGGTCGCCGTTGTGGGCGATGCGCGCCAGGATTTCTAGCTGGCGCTGTGTACCGATCTGGCAGGGGAAACATTTGCCGCAGCTTTCATGGGCGAAGAAGTGGGCCAGTTGATAGAGGGAGTCGCGGAGAACGGCCGTTTCATCAAATACCACAATGGCCCCAGACCCCAAGGGCACACCGTGCGCCTGGGCATCTTCATACGTGAGCGGCATATCCAGCTTCTCCGGGCCGATAAAGACACCGGCCGCTCCGCCCACCAGCAGCGCTTGAATCTGCCGGCCGCCCGGAACGCCGCCCGCCATGTCTAATAACTCCCGAATCGTCAGACCAAAGGGCAGTTCATACGTACCCGGTTTGGTGATGTGGCCGCTCAGGCAAAACAGCTTGGTTCCCGGCGATTTTTCTGTGCCCAGTTGATTCCACGCTTCATAACCGATGTTGAACGCCGCCAGGGCCATCACCAGCGTTTCCACATTGTTGATGGAGGTGGGCTGGTTGAACAGGCCGCTGCTGGGCGGATAAGGCGGCTTGATGCGCGGAAAGCCCCGTTTGCCCTCAATGGTTTCAAACAGCGCCGTCTCTTCACCGCAAATATACGCCCCCGCTCCCAGGCGAATTTCAATGTCAAAGTGAAAACCCTGCCGCCCCAGGATGTGGCGTCCCAGATAACCGGCGGCGCGGGCTTTGGCGATAGCCTTGCGCAGGCGGTCATAGCTGCGCGGATACTCACCGCGCACCAAAATCCAGCCGTTTTCCGCGCCGATGGTATAGCCCATCAAGGTCATAGCCTCAATCAGGCTGAAGGGGTCTTCTTCCATGATAACGCGGTCTTTAAACGTGCCCGGCTCACTCTCATCGGCATTGGCCACGATATGTTTTTCAGCGGGCGAACCGGGGGCGTCACGCACGAACTGGCTTTTCAGGCCCAAGGGGAACATGGCCCCGCCACGCCCCAAAATTTCACTCTGCTTATGGGCTTCGATGAGCGCGGCGGGCGCCAGGGTGAGCGCCTGGCGCAGCCCGGCATAACCGCCGTGCGCTTCATAGTCGCTTAAGCTCAACGGGTTGACTTCGCCGATGCGTTTGAGAACCAGCCGCGGGTCGCCATATACTTTGGCGCGGGGTTCGGGATAATCGCCGGCCAGGAAATCGGGGATGGTGTCTGACGTGAGGCGGCCGGCCGTTTTCACGCCGTCCAGAGCATTGGGACCATGTTCGCACATGCCCAGGCAGGGTACTGTTTCGTAGGTAATAGCGCCATCGGCGTTGGTTTCGCCAGGCTGCAAGTCCAACTGCTGTTCGATGGCCTGCATCACGGCAGCGGAACCTTGTAGGTGGCAGGAGTCGCCGGCGCAAACGCGGATGACTCGTTTGGCGGTCGGTTCATTGTAAAACATGGTATAGAACTCGATGACGCCGTGAATATCGGCCAGGGGGACGCGCAAGGTATTGCTGATTTGGCGCTGCACTTCTTCAGGCAGCCAGCCGTAGAGGGCCTGGGCTTCGTGGAGGAGGGGGAGCAGGAGAGAACGATTATAGGCGCTGGCAGAACGGCCGTTTTCTGTGGCTAAACGGCCGTTATATTTCACCAGCAGCGGGGTCAACAGGTCCAGGTCAATTGGTTGTGAACTCAACGAAGCACCTCACGAAATTATATTGTACTCCCCGGTGTGTATGCTCTATTGTAACGGATAGAGGGATGGGGGCAAAACGGCCGTTCTGCCCGCTCAATATATGGTGGAGAACGGCCGTTTCCTTTCACCCAATGGCGCATCTTGGTTTGATGGGTTTGCGTTTATACTCGCTGTGGCCGGTTTCTGACCGTGCCACCTCTGGTTAAAATGTCAGATTATGCCCGTTGCGAGTATAGATATCCGCACCCTCCTATTCTGCACCGGTCACCCCCTACTGTCCACTGCTAGGGCTGATTGCTGTACCAGACGGCCGACACAATATCGACGAATGTTTGCTCGAGGGTGGTGAGGCTGCGGTTGGGGCGCGTCAGCAGCACGGCGTCCCAGTCAAATTGGAAGGCTGGCACATGGAGTTCAATGAGGTTGGAAACGGCCGTTAAGCGTCTCGGTAAAAATGTAACCGAATTAGGTCGTCGGGCCATGGGCAGCGCCGCCGCCAACGGCACCCGAATAATCGGCCCCGACTTATTTGTCATTTGTTGCAACGTCTCCAGATAGGCGTCAAAGGCGTCGCCCCAATGAATCACCAGCTTTTGATACTGCCACAAGGCCGCCAGCGAAATATTTTCCGCTTGCGCCAGCGGATGTTCCGGCGTGGCCGCCACCACCATTTCATCATGCAAGCGCAGCAGCGTATGGCTGTAGGCGGCGTAACGGGGAAACGCCGCCGCCAGGGCAAAATTAACCAGCCCATCCACCAATTGACTGACAGCAAAATCTGAGTGCCCCGCTTCCATAAATAGCTCGGCCTGGGGATGCGCCTGGCTAAAGCGGTCTACCACCTCGGGCATGAGGTAAGTCGCCAGCGAATAGGGGCAGCATACGGTGATACGGCCGTTTAACCCGGCTTGGGCGGCGCGGACTGCTTCTTGCCCGGCGGCTAAAATGCTCATAGCCCGTTCCGCATAGTCCACAAACACCCGACCGGAAGGGGTCAGTTGGACGGGACGTTTGTCACGCTGAAAGAGTTCCATGCCCAAACTTTGCTCGAGCTGTTGAATACGAGAACTCAATGAAGGCTGCGTCAGGTTGAGATGCGCTGCTGCCTGAGTAAAACTACCTTCATGTATGATGGCTAAAAAAGCTTCAATTTGACCAAATTCCATGCCGCATTCTCCACATCAGGATACTATTATCGGTGAAGGTACAGTGTACAGTAAACAGTGAACAGTGTGCAGTGTACAGTGAACAGTTAGCAGTGAGGAGTGTTTTGGGGAGCTGCCCGGATTTTATTCAGCCTTCAACCATCCCTCACTCTTTAAATACAGGAGGATATTATGCAGCAAACCGTGTCACAAAACGATCTCAAACGTTTCACCTATCGTAAAACTTTCCTCGTTGGCTTTGGCTTTTTAGGCATCAGCATCATCTGGCCCATTTTTAACCAGTTCATCCCCCTCTTTTTGCAAGCGGGCAACCCGGAATTTGAGCGACAGCTGCTGGAAGCAGGACGCGAAATTCCAGACATTGTGGGCTTTGGCATGGCGCCTTCGCTGGCCCTGTTCATCATGACCTGGGACAACCTCATCAATGTTTTTATCCAGCCCTGGGTCGGCGCTAAAAGTGACCATACCTGGAATCGCTTTGGGCGGCGCAAGTCCTGGATTTTATTGGGTATGCCCATTGCCGTAGTTGGCTTTGTCATGATTCCCTTTGCCCAATCGGCGTTGATGGTGGCCGCCTTTATCCTCATCACTAACTTTGGCATGGCGCTCTTCCGTTCGCCTACCGTGTCATGGCTGGGTGATTTATACCTGCCCGATGACCGCAGCAAGGCCAATGGCATCATCAATTTGATGGGCGGCGTGGGGGCTTTGATTGCCTTTTTTATGGGCGGTATATTGTATGAGCAATTCGGTCGTTCGGCCCCGTTTATAGCGGGGGCGGCTTTGTTGGCGGTGGCCTCGCTGGTGGTAGTGTGGCGGGTGCGTGAACCGCGCACCATCGACGCAACGGAGGAGGACAAGGGCGCACATGTTTGGGGTAACTTGAAACGGATGGCCTCGGCCGAGGATAAGAGCGGTATTTTTGTTTTAGTGAGCATCTTATTCTGGTTTATGGGCTTTAATGCGTTGGAGGCGGGGCTTTCTTCATTTGCCGTATTTACGCTGGGCATTTCGCCAGGACAGGCTTCCATTTTGGCGGGCATGATTTCTGTGTCCTTTATTTTGTTTGCCATCCCGGCCGGGGTATTGGGCACAAAATACAGCCGTCGCTTGGTGATTTTAGTGGGGCTGGTTGGCCTGGCGCTGCTGCTGTTGGCCGGTTTCTTCGTGATTCAGGGAGCGGTGACGTTTGTCATTGTGTTGGTGTTGGCCGGTATTTTCTGGGCCTGTGTCAATGTCAACAGCTTGCCGTTGGTTTATGATTATGGCGATGAACGTAAGATTGGGGCGTATACCGGTTTATATTATTTTTCCTCGCAGACAGCGGCCGTTTTGGGGCCAACTTTGGGCGGTATTACGGTGGATGTGTTGGGGGATCAGTATCGCTGGTTGTGGTTGTTTAGCATGGTTTTCATGGCGCTGGCGTTTGTGACGATGACGCAGGTGAAGGCGCGTATCCAGCCTGGGGCTGGAGTGAAGATTGAAGATTAAAGAGTGGCCTCTGCGGCCGACAGATTTAATCTTGGCTTTAAATGATGACAATAAATTGAAGTAAACAACGAATTTCTCCCCTGGTGAATGCCATTCGTTCATTTCTAAAATTCGTTGTCATCATCCTGAAAATGAATGTTAATAGAAATTATCTATGAACATGATAGTTTCTATTGCTTTGATGAATAATGGGGTGCATGGTATCTTGTGAGTTATCTTTATTGGAACGAACAGGAGACAGTGCATCCCATGTGTAAAAGAATCCTCTATGTTGAAGATAATCCCCGTAATATGTTGTTGGTCAGGCGCATATTGGAGGCGGAAGGGCATAAGCTCTTAGAGGCGGTTGATGGGGAATCTGGCTGGGAAACGGCCGTTTCCCACAGCCCGGATCTTATTCTCATGGATTTACGCTTACCAGGCGAACTGACTGGTTTTGAACTCACTCGCCGCCTCAAAGCGCATCCTGATTTAGCCCACATCCCCATCGTGGCCCTGACGGCGTATGGCAGCGACATGGCCGAAGAAAAAGCACGCGCCGCTGGCTGTGATGACTTCCTCACCAAACCGGCCGACATCCGTGAAATCCGCGCCACCCTGCACAAATTCTTTCAACCGGAGCTGATTTTTACAGGGGAACCGGCCGTTCACTACGCCTATATTTGAGTGATCGAAGGCTGAGCCTGTCGAAGCCTGCATCTCATTCATGACTATCGTCAATCCGAAATCATCAATCCGAAATCGAAAATCCCATGAGCTATCTCACCCACCTCGAATGTTCCCACTGCGGTCACACTTACGACGCTGACCAACTCATCCGACTCTGCCCCCGCTGCGAGCTGCCTCTGTTGGCCCGCTACCACATGCAAAAAGCGGCCGCTGAAATCGACCGCGACGCCCTCTCCTGCCGCCCTGCCAGCATGTGGCGCTTTCATGAAATGCTGCCCGTGCGCGACCCCGAAAATTGGATCGACCTGGGCGAAGGAGGCAAACCGATCCTCAAGCTCAAACACCTGAGCCGAGATATGGGCTTGCATCATGTCTACATCAAAGACGAAGGGCAGAACCCTACCGGCAGTTTTAAGGCGCTGGGGCTGGCCACGGCCGTCAGCCGCGCCTATGAACTGGGTGTGCGCGAATTTGTCATTCCCACCGCCGGCAATGCCGGTGGGGCGCTGGCCGCTTACGCGGCGCGAGCGGGCGCCAAAGCTCATGTCTACATGCCTACCGACGCGCCGTTGGTTAACATAACCGAGGTACAAATGACGGGCGCCGATTTGCAGTTGACGCCGGGCCTTATCAACGACGCCGGTCGGGAGGCTGCGGCGGCGGCTAAAGTGGGCGGCTGGTTTGATGTGTCTACGCTCAAAGAACCGTATCGTGTGGAAGGCAAAAAGATCATGGGCTATGAACTGGCGCAGGCGTTTGGCTGGGAACTGCCCGACGTGATTATTTACCCCACCGGCGGCGGCACAGGCTTGATCGGCATGTGGAAAGCGTTTGCCGAAATGGAGGAGTTGGGCTGGATTAGCAGCAAACGGCCGCGTATGGTGGCGGCGCAGGCGGCTGGTTGTGCGCCCATTGTGCAGGCGTTTCATGCGGGGCAGGAGGCGGCGGAACCGTGGCCGAATGCGACCACGCTGGCGGGCGGGCTGCGGGTGCCGGTGACGATTGGTTCACGGCTGATGTTGACGGCGCTGCGAGATTCTGGGGGAACGGCCGTTGCCGTGGCCGATCATCACATTA
>CAZXVH010000081.1:0-25269 GCA_964643965.1 uncultured Ardenticatenaceae bacterium | reverse complement strand
CCATTTACCGGGCGTCTGTTGCCGAATTTCCTCGGCCGAAAGCGTTTCAAAATAATCAATCATTTCCTGGTTCATACGGTTTCCTCTGTTTTATCTTATGGCGTTGTTCATGAAACAAGGAGCGCCAGACAAGCGCTCATTGCCTGGCAAAAGTGTAACCATCTGTCACAACGGCGTCAATGGCGCATGCTGCCGTGGGCCGCTCTATCTAGCTATGTCTGGGCGGCTATGTTAGAATTTGCCCGACATGACACAACCATTCGTTTCCCCCATCGATTACCTGGTCATCGGCCATATCACCCGCGATCTGACGCCTGAAGGCGAACGTTTGGGCGGCGCGGCTTCTTTTTCCGGGCGGATGGCGCAAGCGTTGGGGTGCAAAACGGCCGTTCTCACCAGCAGCGGTCCCCAGTTCCAATGGCAGCATGAACTGCCCGGCATCGCCATCAAAACGGTGCCAGCTCGGGAAACGACGACTTTTGAAAACATTTACACGCCAACCGGCCGGCAGCAAATCATTTCCGCCGTGGCCGCCCGCCTCCGGGCTGAACACCTGCCCGAAGCGTGGCAGCGGGCCAGCATCGCCCATCTCGGCCCCGTCGCCGATGAAGTGGAGGCAGACATGGCCCGCTTGTTTAGTAACAGCCTGCTCTGCCTGACGCCGCAAGGTTGGCTGCGTCAATGGGATAAAAACGGCCGTGTCTCCCCCAAAGCGTGGGCCGAGGCCGCCGAGATACTACCCCTGGCCGCCGCCGTCATCATCAGCCATGAAGATTTACCGGATGAGGCCACCCTCGATCTATATCAGCAGCGATGCAAACTATTGGTTGTCACTCGCGGCTATGATGGCTGCACCGTCTACTACCAGGACGAAATCCGCCACCTGCCCACCCGCCGCGCCACAGAGGTAGACGCCACCGGCGCCGGTGACACCTTTGCCACCGCCTATTTTGTGCGTCTGCTGCAAACTGGCGGCAATCCCTGGGAAGCGGCCCGCTTCGCCAATGACATCGCGGCGCTCTCGGTAGAATATGCAGGGGTAGCGGCCAAAGTAACGGCCGTTCAGAAATACCTAAAAAAGGAAAGGCTGGATGGTGAACGATGAACAGCGTTGCTATTCATCATTCAGCATTTAAAAGAGATGACTAAAATTTACGCAATCGTCAATCAAAAAGGAGGCGTGGGCAAAACTACCAGCGTCATCAACCTGAGCGCCTTCCTGGCCAGCAGCGGCCGTAAAACACTCCTGATCGACATCGATCCCCAGGCCAACGCCACCTCCGGCTTGGGCGTCGATAAAAACGCAGTCGATCCCACCACCTACGACATCTTGCTGGAACAAGCCACCTTAGACGAAGCCATTCTCACCCTGTCGGATTTCAAGCTCGATATTTTGCCTTCCAACCCCGCCCTCTCTGGGGCAGAAGTGGAACTGGTCAACGCCATCGGCAGAGAGTACCGGTTGCAAAAGGCGCTGGAAGGGGTGAACGGCCGTTACGACTACATCCTCATCGACTGCCCACCCAGCCTCAGCCTGCTCACCATTAACGCCCTCACCGCCGCCAAAGATGGCGTCCTCATCCCCGTGCAGTGCGAATACCTGGCCCTCGAAGGCTTGTCGCAACTCACCCAAACCGTCGCCCTCGTGCAAAAATACCTCAACCCCGGCATCTCCATTCGCGGCCTTATGATGACCATGTACGACAGCCGCACCAACCTCAGCCGCCAGGTCGTGGAAGAAGTGCGCGGCTACTTCCCCGGCAAAGTCTTCCGCACCATCGTGCCCCGTAACGTGCGCCTCAGCGAAGCCCCCAGCTTCGGCCAACCTATCAACATCTACGCCCCCAACTCGCCGGGCGCCATCGCCTACAAAGTATTAGCCGCTGAAATTCTTAAAGGCGATCAAGTGAAGGAGACCTCCGCATGACAAAACGTGCCCTCGGACGCGGCATCGGCTCACTCATTCCCACGGCGGAAACAGAGGTAACCAAAGACAGCATCCGTACCTTGCCCATTCACGATATTCAGCCAAATCCCCATCAGCCACGCACCAATGTCCTGGACGAGGAGAAACTGGCAGAACTGGCCGCTTCCATCGAAAAGCACGGCCTTATCCAACCCCTCATCGTCACCGAACAAAAAGGGCAGTTCTATCTCATCGCCGGTGAACGACGTTGGCGAGCCTCTCGAATTGTCGGGTTAAAAGAAGTCCCCGTCGTCGTTAAAGAAGCCACATCCCAAGACATGCTGGAACTGGCCATCATCGAAAACGTGCAGCGCGCCGACCTCAACGCCCTGGAAGAAGCCTACGCCTACCAGCAGCTCATGGAAGAGTTCGGCATGACCCAGGAAGAAATCGCCGAAAGTGTGGGCAAAGCCCGCTCCACCGTCGCCAACTTACTGCGCCTGCTCACCTTGCCAGAAAACATTCAGCAGGCCGTTATTGACGGCGAAATTAGCGGCGCTCACGCTCGCGCTCTACTGCCCTTGCCAACGGCCGTTATGCAAACCAACGCCATGAAACGGATCACAGACCTCAACCTCAGTGTGCGCCAGACAGAACAGCTCGTTAAAAACCTGCTGGCCACAGAAAAACCTAAAGCGAAAACACGCCACACCCTGCCTCCTGAACTACTCGACCTCCAACGCCAATTTGAAGAATCCCTGGGAACCCGCGTCAACATCCACAAAAAACGGCAAGGTGGTCAAGTTATCATCGACTATGACTCAGACGAAGAGCTGCAAGCCATCTACGAAGTCATCGTTGGCGACGAGGGCTGAGTCTGTCGAAGCCCGCCCGTACTCCCATAAACTTTGTAAATTCTCCCTAAGAGCCGCGCCCATCTCCTTGACCCGCCTCCGCCCTATGCTATGATCCCCCCATCTTTCCAGCCGACGGCATTCGTCGGCTTTTACACGTTTAACTATTCGTTTTTTACTGCAAACTGCCCACGACCTGCAAAAACCCATGATTATCAAACGCACCGACCCCCGCTATCCCCGACAAGGACCGTCCTGCCTGCTGGTCTTGTTTGTCCTGTTTGGCGTGGCTTTGGGCGTCTTTGTCATCTCCAACCGGGAACAGGTGCGCGACATCATCATCCCCACGCCCACCCCGGAGCCAACTCGCGCTGCCACCGAATTCGCCCTGCTGGCCAACCTCAGCGAAGGTGACAAAGAATATGCGGCCGCCATCGAATACTACGAAAACGCCATCCGCCTGGACGCCACCAAACCGGAATTCTTTATTCGTCTGATCAACCTGCTCGTAAAAACTGGTCAACCGGAACGCGCTCTGGAAATTGCCGAGCAGGCAGTGGTGTTGGCCCCTGAAAGTGATGCGGTGTGGACGGCCGTTGCCTCCGCTCACATCGCCAATGGCGGCCGTCTTTATGATTTGGGTGACCCCATCGGCGCCAATCTGCAATATACCCAGGCTCGCCAGGCAGCCGATAAAGCTATAGACATCAACCCGCAAAACGCCACCGCCTATGCCTATGCTGCGGCCGGCTGGGTGCTGCCCGGTGACCCGGAAAATTACAACCGCGCCATAGAAATGGCTAACCTGGGCGTTACCGTAGACCCGGATAATGCTATAGCTCGCTATTACATGGCTACCGTTCTCGATTACCAGGGCTATTACGACGCCGCCCGCGACAACTATTTCTTGGGCATCAATATCGATCCCACCAACGCCGATCTGCTCATTGGTTTAGCTTATAATTTCTTCGGCACGGGCAATATTCCAGAGGCCATCACTTATTTTGAAGCCGCCATTGAAGCAGATCCCAACAGCGCGGCCGCTTATGACGGCCTGGCCTACATGTACATTCAATTGGGCCAGGACCCCATAGCAGAAGAAAACGCCCTGCAATCCGTAAGCCTCAATCCCAACGTCGCCCGGGCGCACGGCCGTTTAGGAGAAGCCTATTTCCGCCAATTCAACTACCCCAAAGCCGTGCAAGCGCTGGAGCGATCTGTCGCCCTTTACGGCGAGGCCACCGACCTCAACGCCCGCTTCTTCCTCATGTTGGGCAACGCCTACATCCGCGATTCTTTCGACAACTGCCCCAAAGCCAAGCCCTATTTTGAACAAGTCGTCAAAGTCAGCCTGGCCTGGCGTGACGCCGCCGCCGCCAGCCTGGAAGAATGCCGCCGCGCCTCTTTGGAAGTGAATCCTTAATCCCCCCCGTTAGAATTTCATCATATCTTGGCACTCGCCCTCAAAGAGTGCCAAAAAATTCTTGACAAGCTCTTAATCTATGTTAGAATTTCCTCAATTAAGATTGGCACTCGCACTACGAGAGTGCTAAATTCCCTTGAAATAGTTAAAAAATTAAAAAGGAGAACATCACATGAGCTTGAAATTAAAGCCGCTTGCCGACCGCCTGGTTGTCGAGCCAAAAGAACGTGAGGAAACAACCCCCTCTGGTCTGGTTCTGCCAGAAACCGCTAAAGAAAAACCACAAGAAGGTGAAGTATTAGCCGTCGGTCCCGGCCGTCGTGACGACGATGGGGAACGCATTGCCATGGACGTGGCCGTGGGTGACAGTGTGCTCTATGCCAAATACGGTGGTACAGAGATTAAAATTGACGGCAAAAAATTGCTGATTTTGAAAGAATCCGACATTCTGGCAATTATCGAGAAATAGATAAGGAGAATTATCAACAATGGCTAAACAACTTCTTTTTTCCGAAGATGCCCGTCGCAAATTAAAGACCGGCATCGATACAGTAGCAAATGCGGTATCCACTACCCTCGGCCCCAAAGGGCGCAATGTGGCTATCGACAAAAAATTTGGCGCTCCCACCGTCACCCATGACGGCGTGACCGTCGCCAAAGAAATCGAATTAGATGATCCCTTTGAAAATATGGGCGCCCAACTTTTTAAGGAAGCGGCTATCAAAACCAACGAGATCGCTGGTGATGGCACTACCACTGCCACCGTTTTAGCGCAGCACATGGTTCACGAAGGGTTGAAAAACGTGGCAGCAGGGGCCAACCCCATGCTCTTGAAACAAGGCATTGAAGCTGGTACCGCCGCGTTATCCGCCAAAATCAAAGAAATGGCCGTGAGCATCGACAGCGTAGAAGACATCGCTTCCGTTGCTTCCATTTCTGCTCAAGACAAAGCCATCGGCGCCCTCATTGCTGAAGTGATGGACAAAGTGGGTAAAGATGGCGTTATCACTGTAGAAGAATCTCGCGGTTTGGAATTCGAGACTGAGTATGTGGAAGGGATGCAGTTTGATCGCGGCTACATCAGCCCCTATTTTGTAACGGATACAGAGACCATGGAAGCTTCTATCGAAGACGCTTACATCCTCATCCACGACAAAAAGATCAGCTCCGCCCAAGACATCGTGCCCATTCTGGAAAAACTGATCCAGATCGGCAAGAAAAACCTGGTCATCATTGCGGAAGATATTGACGGCGAAGCGCTGGCAACCCTGGTGCTGAACAAACTGCGCGGCATGATCAATGCCCTGGCTGTAAAAGCCCCTGGTTTTGGGGATCGGCGCAAGGCGATGCTGCAAGACATTGCCGTGCTAACTGGCGGTGAAGTGATCACCGAAGAAATGGGCCGTAAACTGGACAGCGTTCAGATCAGTGATCTGGGCCGCGCCGCCAAGGTGGTCTCCTCCAAAGATGAAACCACGGTGGTGGACGGCGCCGGTGATGAAGCGCAAATCAAAGGGCGCGTGGAGCAGATCAAAGTAGAGATTGATCGTTCCACCTCTGATTACGACCGCGAAAAATTGCAAGAACGCCTGGCTAAATTGGCCGGTGGGGTGGCCATTATCCGCGTCGGCGCCGCCACTGAAGTAGAACTGAAAGAAAAGAAACATCGCGTGGAAGACGCCCTGAGCGCCACCCGCGCCGCTGTGGAAGAAGGTATTGTGCCTGGCGGTGGTGTGGCTTTGTTGAATGCGTTGTCGGCGTTGGACAGTGTGGAAGTGGAAGCAGGCGACCAGACTACCGGCGTCAACATCCTGCGTGAAGCGTTGCTGGCCCCCATGCGTAAATTGGCTGCCAATGCCGGTAAAAACGGCGATGTCATCATCCAGAACGTGCGCCGCGCCCAGACTGAAAAGGGTGATGAGAAGGTTGGTTACAATGTGTTGACGGACGAATATATCAACATGCTGAAAGCGGGCATTATTGACCCGGCCAAAGTAACTCGTGGCGCGGTGGAAAATGCGGCCAGTATCGCCTCTATGATCCTGACGACAGAAGCGTTGATCACCGATATTCCTGAAGACAACCCGATGCAAATGCCGGGCGGCGACCCGGGAATGGGTGGCATGGGCTTCTAAATAATAGTTAATTGTTGAATTGTGAATGGTTAATGCTTAGCTGTTTACGATTGCAAGGTGTATATGATTAAAAAGGCCCCTCTGGTGAGGGGTCTTTTCTTTTTTAACGGGTTCTAGTAAACTGTCGGGGTGTGGTATGAACGAGTATGAGAAATAGGATGGATTTTATGGGCGAGAAATTACTCCAGCAATTGCTTGCTTATTTAGAGAAAGTGAACTGGACGGGTGAGCCAACAGCCACAGCGCAAGGTCGTGAAGTGTATCTGGTTGGTCTGGACAAGATCGAATCTTACTCAGGCGATCCTAAAACGCTGGTGGAGGCGGTGCGCATATTTCAATCTGGCGATTCGCTGCCTTATGGCTATGCCGGCGTCTCCTATATGCTGATAGCGGCGTCTCAAGAGCAAGATGGCTCTTATGCAGAAGCGGGTCTGGAAGCGGCGCTGACGTGGTTGGAACAGGCCCAGGCATTGGAACCGGATCTGGCCGATATCAATATGATTGAGGCGTTTATTTATGTGTATAACGGCCGTTACTCAGACGCCCGCCTGGTCATTGATTACCTGGATGATCTAGAACCGGGAAATTACCATGTGCAATTGGCTAACATAGCCTACTGGTCTGCCCAAAAAGAGCTTCCTCAAATTGAACAAGCCGTGGCCGCTGCCAGCAAAGCGGCCGTTAATCCACCCCAGAAAATACGTCTCACCTACCAATTGGGCGACATATATATGCAGTTTGGCGAATGGGATAAAGCGTTAGCCATCTATAAAGAAAACGCCTACTTTGATCCGAAAAATCCAATGGTATGGCACAAAATCAGTACCGTTTACTGGCGTGTTGATGATTTGGTCGAAGCGGAGAGAGCCAATCAACAATCCTTACGCCTGGGCACATTGTCCGCCGCCCAAAAATTAGCGGAACAGATCAAGGAACGAAAAAAGCAGGAATCGGGAGGCATTCTGGGCGGCTTATTCAAGTAACAATTTGCTGTTTTCAGATTGGTTCAATCTTGGAAATTGAACCAATTTCGCCAAGTTAACAGCGCGTACAAACGCCGGCCGAATCCCTTCTTGATGAGTACAAGGTTTTGTCATGCAAGCATTGCTGGTAGCCCCTAATCTGGACGAAAGAGAGATTTTTGGCTTTATTCTTAAACATGTGGGCCTTTCTGTGGCAAACGGCCGTGATCTCATCAATATCGCCAACAAATGGTTGGAACGGCCGGCCGACCTCATTGTGGTCGCTGTCAACCGGGGTGATACCTTGCATGATGGCCTGATAGAATTACGGCAGGTGACACAAGCGCCCTGTTTAGTCATCATTGAGCCACCCACTGAAGAAAGCCTGTGCCAGATTCTACACAGCGGCGCCGATGTAGTGCTGTCCCGGCCCGTTGCCCCCCGCGTTTTATCAGAATACATGCGGGCGCTCTCGCGCCGGGTGCATAATGTGCCCACCTTTGTTTTGCCTCGCCTCAATGTAGAAGAAGTGAAACTAGAGCCGGATGCTCGCACCGTCACCGTGCTGGGACAAGAACCCTGCCGTCTGACACAACTGGAATTCCGCCTGCTGTATGTGCTGATGGTCAATCGGGAACAGGTCGTGCCGGTGGATGTTATTGTAGAGCGAGTATGGGGCTACACCGGGCAAGGCAGCCGGGAATTGGTACGCGGCCTGATCAGCCGACTGCGCCGAAAAATTGAGCCAGATTCCGCCATGCCCCGGTTTATTGAAAATGTACCGGGCCTCGGCTACCGCTTTACCCTGGAAAATGCCTGATTATCCCCAGGTTTTCCACAGGTTTTATACAATTCGCAGTTTTTTGTTACGCTTTTTAAACAGTTTTTAGGCAATATCTGCGACAGACTTCCGGTATCGTAAAGAATGCATCTGTTGGTTTTATCGATTGTGGTTAATAACTTGTCGATGCAATCACAACGATGTAGATTATATTATAAGGTTTTTTAGGAGTGATGCGTTAAGAGGGATGTTATGACAGCAAAAAAGGAAGTCGCTTTTTGTCCTGAATGTGATTCGCGGCTGCGGCTGCGCACCGTGCGCCTGGGCCAACGGATTACCTGTCGCGAATGCGATACCGCTTTAGAGGTAGTGGAGGTAAACCCCATCGAACTAGATTGGGCGTTTGAAGAGCCGCTTGAAGAAGAGGAATATGAACCTCGCTACCGTACTAAAGAAGAATCGGAGGATTTCTCAAGCGAATTTGATTATTAATTCCTTTTCCACTTCAACTTATGTTTAAATAAGCAAATAAAAAAACCGGGCCTCTCCTTGAAGCCCGGTTTTTTATTTGCCAGAACATGAACCGCACTGCACAATCGTTTATATTGCTTGAAGAAAAGGAGCTTTTGATGACCGCCACACTTGTTCTCACAAACGGCCGTTTCCACACCATGGATCCCGCCAATCCCACCACCAATGCCATCGCTATCCGGGACGGCCGTATCCTGGCGACCGGCCGCGACGCCGATATGAAAGCTTTGCTGAGTCAGGATGGAGAATGGCTTGATCTAAACGGCCGTTCCGTCACCCCTGGCCTGGTAGATGCCCACGTCCACTTTCAAGGCTACGCCCTCCACCTTCAGCGCATCCAGCTCCACCAGGCTACCAGTCTGGCAGACGCCCTTGACCGCATCTCTTTCCACCTAAAAACCGATCACCGATCCCCAATCACCGGCAGCTGGCTCCAGGGTCGCGGCTGGGCGCAAGATGAGTGGCAAGATCGCGCCTTTCCCACCGCCGCCGCCCTGGACGCCGTTTGCCCGGATCAACCCGCCTGCTTCCAGGATAAAAGCGGCCACGCCGCCTGGGTCAACAGCCGTGCCTTGCAATTGGCGGGCATTGATAGCCACACGCCCAATCCCCCCGGCGGCAACATCCAGCGCGATGAAAACGGCCGTCCTACCGGCATCCTGTTTGAAGACGCCATTGATTTGGTGGCGCGGCTGATCCCTCGTCCCACCGAATATGAACTGGCCCAGGCCATGAAACCGGCGCAAGCTGCCTGTTGGCAGGCTGGCCTCACCGGATTGCATGACTTTGACGGCCGTTCTTGTTTCATGGCTTTGCAAATCCTGCGCCAAAACGGGGAACTGGGGCTGCGCTTCGTTAAAAACATCCCCGTTTACCGGCTGGAACACGCCATTGGCGTCGGTTTGCGCTCCGGCTTTGGCGACGGCTGGCTGCGCATCGGCGGCGTCAAACTGTTTGCCGATGGGGCGCTTGGTCCGCGTACCGCCGCCATGATCGAACCTTACGCCGGCGAACCAGGCAATCGGGGCCTCCTCGTCACCGACAAAGAAGAGATGTTTGCCCGCGTCAGCCAGGCCAGCGCCGCCGGCTTGAGCGCCACCATCCACGCCATCGGCGACCGCGCCAATCATGATGTACTCGACGTGTATGAAGCGGTGCGGCAAGAAGAAAAAGAGAGATTAGAGAGTGGAGAGTGCCGCTCGACAACCAGCCCACTCCCCACTCTCCAATCCCAGCCCTGCTTGCGCCATCGCCTGGAACATGCGCAAATCCTGCATCCCAGCGACCTCAACCGGTTGGCGCAGTTGAACATCATCGCCTCCATGCAGCCCATTCACGCCACCTCAGATATGCACATGGCAGACAGTTATTGGGGGGAGCGCAGCCAATACGCCTATGCCTGGCGCACCCTGCTCAACAGCGGCGCCGCCCTCGTCTTTGGTTCCGACGCCCCCATAGAATCAATTGAACCCCTCAAAGGCATCCACGCCGCCGTCACCCGCCGTCGCCCCGATGGCGATCCGGGACCAGATGGCTGGTATCCAGAGCAAAAGCTCAGCCTGTCTGAAGCCCTCCACGCTTTCACCATGAGCGCCGCCCTCACCAGCGGCCAAGAAGCAGAGCAAGGCAGCATCACCCCCGGTAAACTGGCCGATCTAACCATTTTTGACCGTGATATTTTTGCGCTTTCACCTGACGAATTGCTTGAGGTGGGCATTGCCGGCACAGTGGTAAACGGCCGTTTCCGCCATCGCACCTTCTAACCCCAAATCTCGTTTCATGCGTGAAATGAAGAAGCCCAACGCCTCTCACGCATAATAAATTGGTTAGCAAAGCCGGTCACACCCCCCATGAACATGGTGTTTAGCTGCGGAAAGCCTTACAATAAATGAAAGCCGTAGGTCGGATCGTTCATCCGACCCCTATCGGAGTAACAATCCGATTTACAAGGAGTCAAATCAGATGCGAAATAGAAAAATTTACATTGGTTTAGCAATTGTGATCCTGATCGCCAGTGTGGCCCTGGTGGCCTTTGCCCTCCAGCCCAGCGCTAAAGACCTCATGCTGAAAGCCATTGAGACCGTGCAAACTACCACCGACGGCCATGCCGTAGCGACCTTCACCATGACGACGCCGGACAAGAGCGCCAGCGGCACCATGGAAGTATGGGGCAAGTTCAGCGAAGAGCCGGAAACGCCTCCTTCTTTCCGCCTGGAAGTGCTGGCAGCCAGTGAAGCAGATATGGTGGGCTTAACGGCCGTTTCCGATGGCAATAATTTCTGGATGTACGATCCAGCCGAAAATAAAGTCCTCGTCGGTACTGCCGCAGAAGCCGCCGCCATGATGGCTGCGCAGATGGAAGGCAAAGATTTTGCCGAATTTGAGCATGAAGGATTCGATCATGAAGAAATGGATCATCCCGAAACGCCCGAAGAAGCCCTCGATAAACTGCTGACCTACTTCACCGCCGAGCGCATCGCCGACGCCCAAATTGGCCAGACCAACGCCCACGGCCTGCGCCTCATCCCCGTCCCCGAACAAATGCCGGCTGAAGTACGCGCCGCTGGCGGTTTCCTGCGCGTTTACCTGCGCCCGGCCGATGGCGCTCCGCTCTCTGTTGAATACGCCGAAGGCATGATGGGGTCTGGCAGCGCCACCGCCACCCTGTTGGAAATCAACCAGGGCCTCGATGACAGCCTGTTTACCTTTATCATTCCCCAAGGAGCAGAGGTGGTGACGCTGGCCGATCTCAAACCAGAAGAACTAACCGTCGAAGAGGTGGCGAACCTGTCCATCTTAACGCCAGCCAGCCTGCCCGCCGACGCCAGCTATGTGGAAACCACCGGGATGCGCGGCGCTGTGGTGCAACGATATAACCGGACAGATGGCGGCTCCTTCACCGTGGCGCAAGGCCCGGCTAATGCGGTTTCAGAGCGGGGCGACGCGGGATCTGCCGTTACCGTGCGCGGCGTTGAAGGGACTTTGTTCACCAACGAAGACGATACCCAAGCCCTGCTCACCTGGTCAGAGGGCGACACAACTTTCTGGGTCGGCGGCAGCCTGACCAGCGCGGAAGCCTTAGCCATTGCCGAATCGCTCGAATAAAAAGCCGTTACACAGAGAACACAGAGATAGCACAGAGTTGCACGGAGATTTTAGAGAACGAACCAGACCACAAACCTGGTTTTCTCTTCTACCTCCGTGTAACGCCGTCTATTCTCTGTGAATCTCTGTGTTCCCCATTGATCCCCATGGAAAACACAATCGAAATCAAAAACCTCCAACGCCGTTTTGAACGCGGTGACGCTGACGTGTGGGCGCTGCGCGGCATTGACCTGAGCATTACCCCTGGTGAATTTGTGGCTCTGGTCGGCCCTTCTGGTTCGGGCAAATCGACGCTGCTCAACTTGCTGGGCGGCCTTGACCGCCCTTCTGACGGCGAACTGTGGCTGGCGGGACTGCCTTTGCACAGCGCCACTGGCAAAGAGCGCACCGCTCATCGACGCCATCGCGTCGGTTTTATTTTTCAAAGTTTTAATTTGCTGCCGCGCTTAACGGCCGTTGAAAATGTGGCTATCCCTCTCACCCTGGCCGGCGTCAACCAGGCAGAACGGCAAGCCCGCGCCCAGGCCATGCTGGCAAAAGTGGGGTTGAGCCACCGGCTCGACCATTACCCCAGTGAACTCTCCGGCGGCGAACAACAGCGAACGGCCGTTGCCCGCGCTCTCATCCACAATCCCTCCCTCATCCTGGCCGACGAACCCACCGGCAACCTCGATTCCAAGACCGGGGAAGAAGTGATGACCTTGCTCAAGCAGCTCAACAAAGAGCAAGCCATCACCCTCATCGTCGTCACCCATGATGCGGAGGTGGCCGCTTATGCCGACCGCATCGTACATTTGCGCGATGGCGCGGTGGAAAACATAACAGTGAACAGTGAAAAGTTTACAGTGGACAGTGAACAGTTTACAGTGGGCAGTGGACACGCAGCAGAGGGAGCGGCGTTAATCCCTGATCCTTCGACAAAACCAGGAGAAGTTCTCCAATCTCCAAACTCTCCACCGCTTCCCATCAGCCGACTCTCTTTTTCGGACATCATCCGCTCCGCTTTGCGTAATTTGGGGCGACGGCCGGTACGCAATATGCTCACGGCCGGCGGCGTCCTTATCGGCATTATCACATTGGTAGCGATGGTCTCGTTTGGCGTGGGGGTGCAAAAAGAGGTGCAGCGTAACTTTGAATCCGTTGGCCTGGAGAACATTTTTGTCAGCGCTATTTACGAGGAACCGACAGAAGGCTTTGATCCTTTTGCCGAACGGGAACCGAAGCAAGTGTTGTCGCCCGAGGTGGTGGCTCAGTTGAAGCAAATACCACAGGTTTTGTCGGTCAGCCCGGAATTGAGACTGCCGCCGGGTATAGAAATAACGCTCAATCAGGGCGGACAATCGCTGCCTGTGTTTGCTTCCTCCGACATGGGTGAGCGCCGCTTTGGCGGCAGCTTTGGCGGCAGCAACGAGGCGGTGGCCGGCGAAATCTTCAGTGGAGGGGAAACAAAAGGTATCGTCCTGGTGACGGGCCTGGCGGATCGTTTGCTGGCAGAGGGGCAAGATTATAACGATTTAGTTGGCCAGGAAGCGGCCCTGGTTATCACTTTGCCGCGCGGCGAAGAGCAGCCCTTCCCCACGACTATTGTCGGTGTACGTGACAGCTTTGGCAGTCGCACTATCGACCTGGGGCTGGCGGAAACGGCCGCTATCAAAGCGTGGTGGTTCGGCGAGCCGGATATTGTGGCGCAAGAAGGGTATGACATGGTGGTGGTGCGGACGGAAAATTTGGGGGCAGTCACGGCCGTTTCCGAAGCCATCCAGGAACTCAATCTTGAAGCCCAATCGCTGGAAGCCATCCTCGATACCGCCAACCAGGTATTGGCTTTGCTGCAAGCGCTGCTTGGCTCCGTGGGCGCCCTGGCGCTGCTGGTGGCCGCCCTGGGCGTGGCTAACACCATGATGATGGCGATCTATGAGCGCACCCGCGAGATTGGCGTCCTCAAAGCGTTAGGCGCTTCGCCCGGCGAAATCCGGGCGCTGTTTACTGTGGAAGCTGCCATGATCGGCCTCATCGGCGGGGTGTTTGGTTTAATTTTGGGCACATTGTTGGGGCAACTCGTGGACTGGATTGCCCACCGTTATCTCATCAACGAAGGGGTGACGGGCGTGGGCCAGCTTTCCGTGGTACCGCCCTGGTTAGCCATTGGGGCCCTTGTTTTTGCGGCGCTCATTGGCTTGTTGGCGGGCTTGTATCCCGCGGCCCGCGCCGCCCGGCTCGATCCGGTGCAAGCATTGCGACATGAATAAAACCGTCGTGCATAGTCGTAGTCCGTAAAATCTACGCACTACGCACGACTTCCCCATTCACCGGTTTGGCCTCTTTATTCCCTGCCTGCCACTGCACAACTTGCTGAATATGATGGCGGGTGAGCAGCCCCAGGTAACGGCCGTTTTCCCCCTCTGCCACCACCGGCAGCGCTTCCAATCTTTCTGAATCCAATCGTTTGAGCGCGTCTGACAGCGGCGTAGTAGGTGTTAACGGGGCAATGTCGCGGCGCATGATCATGTTAGCCCAGGTGTGGCCGCCGCGAGTGCGGGTGGCCGCAGATAAATCCTGACGGGTGATAAAACCCTCTAATCGTTCATTGTCCACCACCGGGAAACTGCTCTGGCCGCTGATCATCATAAGCTGCATCGCCTGATCCAGGCGATGGTAGGATGTCAGCGTGTAAGCCGAGAGCGAGTAGGCGTCATGCACTGTAAAGCCGCGCACCTGCGTACGCTGCCGCACCAGCCGCGCTTCTTGCCCGGCGGCATTGTAGATGAAGAAGGCGATCAGGATCATGAAGATGCTCCCGTTCATCAAGCCGTAAATGCCCATGAGGACGGCTATCACGCGGCCCACAGCCACCGCAATATCAGTGGCCCGGGTGTAGTCCAATTTCATGGCCAGCAGAGAGCGGAAAATGCGGCCGCCATCTAAAGGAAACGCGGGGATTAAGTTGAAGACGGCCAGGAAGATATTATAAACAAATGTGAAGGCGAAAACGGCCGTTATCGTCAAGCCGGCCGTGCCAGAAAGCGCCGTAATAAAATCCGCTGTGCTCAGTCCCAGCAAAGGAATAAACAGCGCCATGAGGAAGGCTATCGCCAGGTTCACGGCCGGGCCGGCTACTGTAATGACAAACTCTTGCAGCGGCTTGTCCGGAATTTCCTGTAACTGCGCCACGCCGCCAATAGGCGACAGCACAATCTGCTTCACCGGCACATGGTAATGCAAAGCGGCAAAACTGTGGCCCAATTCATGCAGCGTCACCAGCACAAACAGCAGCGAAATAACGATGACGCCAAACAAGGCGCTGCTCAGGCTGCCGCCGGCCGAGCCAAATTGAAACGCCGCCCAAATTAAAATGAGCGGAAAGGTGAAATGCAGACGAATATCGATGTCGCGAACGGAGAATAGTTTGAATGATCGGCCCATGTTTTCCTCGAATTTTGTTTATACTCGCTGTGGCCGCATCTCAGTCCCGAAGGGCTGCTTTCTGACCGCGCCACCTCTGGTAAAAATGTCAGATTATGCCCGTTGCGAGTATGGCGAGATTGATTCAATCTTTAAAAATTGAACCAGTCTATAATCTCTATAAACCTTTATAATACCGCTGTTGTCTATGAAGTAGGTTAGATAAACATGAGTTTGGAATGAGACAGGGAACAGATTAGCTTTTTAAACGCATTCGCTGCGGGCTAACGTTAGGGATGCGCTCGATTTCTCCACGCACTTCTAAATCTAATCTGGTTCACCCCCTTCATAGTAAACGATTTAGCCATTAAAAGGAAGCTGGCTGCTCTTTCTTAATCCTTTGCCGGGCAGCCGGCCTCGGCTAGAATTGATTTTGGTAATAACGATGCGTTATATCAATAAGAAGAAGGCATAAAAATGAACATTCATCAAAAACAAGGCGGCCGGCGGCTGGTATGGGCAGTCCTGGTCTGTATGGCGCTGTTTATGGCAGGATGCGCCGACGCCGCTACACCGGGGGGAACGGCCGTCTCTAATCCAGCCCCATCCGTCACCGAACAGGCGCATGAAGCGCCGGCTGAACTGCTGCCGCTGCCTGACCTGGAAGCAGCGCCACTGGCCGGCAAGCCGCTGCAAGTGGTGGCGACCACCAGCATCATCGGCGATGTGGTGGCGCAGGTGGGCGGAGAGGCCATTGACCTGACTACGCTGATGAGCGCCGGCCAGGACCCGCACAGTTATCAATCAGGCGCACGGGAGTTAACGGCCGTTGCCGACGCTCACGTCATCTTTGTCAACGGCTGGGATTTGGAAGACGCCCTGGTGAAGAATCTAAAAGAAATTGGCGGCGGCGTCCCCCTCATCTCCATTTCCGCCAATATCATCCCCCTGGCTTTGGGTGCAGACGAACACGGTCACGCCGATCCTCACGTCTGGTTTAGCATTGATAACGTGGTGCAGTGGAGTGACAATGTGGCGCATGTTCTCAGCGCCTTAGACCCGGCCAACGCCCCAACCTACGCCGCCAACGCCGCCGCTTACCAGGCAGAATTGGCAGAATTGGCCGCCGCTACAGAGACCCAACTGGCCCAAATTCCGGCCGAGAAGCGCTTTCTCATCACCAATCATGACTCGCTGCGCTACTTTGCCGACCGCTATGGCTTCACCCTGTTGGGCGCAGTCATCCCCGGTTCTAGCACCCTGGCTGAACCTTCCGCCAGCGATCTGACCGGCTTGCTGGAAACGATGCACAGCCATCACCTCTGCACCCTCTTCACGGAAACGACGGTCAGCGATACGCTGGCGCAAACAGTGGCGTCTGAACTAAGCGGCTGCGACGAAGTGAAAGTTTTGCCTCTCTACACCGGCGCCATTGGCCCGGCCGGCAGCGGCGCAGATAGTTACATCGGCATGTTTCGGGCCAACGTAGACACAATCGTCAGCGGCCTGGCCCCATAATTCACCAGGAGCGTGGGCATCCTTGCCCGCCCACATTGACGAATAGCGATTAACGATTTACGATTGGCGCCAGGTTATCAATCTTTAATCATCACTTAACTTGGGAGTTCCCCCATGATGGGAGCGCGGACAGCTTGTCCGCACGATGAATGAAAACCTGGGAGCGCGGACAGCTTGTCCGCACTCCCATTTACGAAGGAGGACAACATGCGACTTGGTTTAATGCTTGGTTATGCCGGACGGCGGATCGAACTGCCGCTGGAACTGGTCAAAGAGGCGGATCGGCTGGGCGTCTATGCCGTGTGGACGGCCGAGGCATATGGTTCTGATGCGGTATCGCCGCTGGCCTGGTTGGGGGCACAAACGGAAAATATCAAGCTGGGCACGGCCATCATGCAGATGCCCGGCCGTACGCCGGCCAATGCGGCCATGACGGCGATGACGCTCAACCAACTGAGTGGGGGACGCTTCTTAATGGGCTTGGGACTGTCCGGACCGCAGGTGGTGGAAGGATGGCATGGAGTGAGCTATAAACGGCCGTTAACCCGCAGTCGTGAATATGTTGAAATCGTGCGCCAAATCTTTGCGCGTGAAGAAAAACTCACTCACGATGGCAAAATCTACCAAATCCCCTACACTGGCAGCGACGCCACCGGCCTGGGTAAACCGCTGAAAAGCACCCTGGAAGCCGCCCCTGACATCCCCATCTACCTGGCCGCCATCGGCCCCCAAAACGTGGCGCTGACCGCGGAGGTGGCTGACGGTTGGCTGCCCATTTTCTTTGCCCCCGACAAATATGAGGCCATTTACAAAGAACCGATAGAAGCCGGTTTTGCGAAAGCGGGTAACGGCAAAAGCCTGGCGGCTTTCGACATCGCCCCTACCGTCTCTGTAGTCATCAACGACAACCTCGACATTTGTTACAACATGCTGCGCCCCTTCCTGGCCCTCTACATCGGCGGCATGGGCGCCAAAGGGAAGAACTTCTACAACGATCTGGCGGCGCGATATGGTTATGAAGCGGCCGCCGCTGAAATCCAAGACCTCTACCTGGCAGGCGACAAAGGTGGGGCGATGGCTAAAGTGCCGGGGGCATTGATTGACGAAGTGGCGCTGGTCGGCCCCCGCGAGCGCGTCAAAGAGCGGCTGCAACTGTGGCTAAACAGCCCCGTCACCACCCTCAACATGACCGTCTTCGACGTGGAAACCTTGCGCACGATGGTGGACCTGCTGGCGGAAGTAGGTTAGCAGACGCCAACCGCCCTATGAAACCTTGGAAAACCATCTCCCGCCGCACCGTTTTAGATTACAACAAGTTTTTGTCTGTGGAAGAACATACGATAGGACGAAATTAAAGTGAAAAAGGATGATTCAACTATGAGACAGGTCCTCATTTCTCCTGGTGAAGATGGTTTTTGGGTGGCTGAATGTCTCAGTTTGCCAGGTTGTCTGAGTCAGGGTGAAACTTGTGAAAAAGCTGCCGTCAATATTCGTGAAGCGATAGATTTGTATATTGAGGCATTAGATGAGGACAATATCCTTGTACCAGATGATAAGTTGGAGACCCTTTTGGTAGCTGTGTGATGTCAGAATATGATGAATAACAGTAGATCGTTTGAATACATTCCCGTGGTGGAAATAGATGAATATGACGCCGAGTGGCAGGCGAAGCGCGAGGCGGTGGCGATTGCCGGCCGGGAAACCCTGCTGGCTGATTTAATTGAGGAACTGGTGGAGAGACGGCCGTTATCCTCCAAAAAGTATTCGCGCACCATGCAAAAATACGTCAACAACGGCCTGCCCTGGCTCTCCAAAAGCCAGGTATTGCAAGCGTACCAGGAATTGTGCGACGCCGGTTTCATGGAGTTCGACCCTGAGGTGCGCGTGGCGTTGCAAACCAAACCAGTGCGCAGCCACTCCGGCGTCACCGTCGTCACCGTGCTCACCAAGCCGTACCCTTGCCCGGGCAAATGCGTCTTTTGCCCCACCGACGTGCGTATGCCCAAAAGCTACCTGCACGATGAACCGGGCGCCCAACGCGCCGAACGGTATAAATTCGACCCTTACGACCAGACGGCCGGGCGCATTCGCGCGTTGGAACAAATCGGCCACCCCGCCGACAAAATCGAACTGATCATCCTGGGCGGTACCTGGTCTAGCTACCGCCGCGACTACCAGGAATGGTTTATCAAGCGCTGCTTTGACGCCATGAACGGCGTTGAGGCAGAGACGCTGCCCGAAGCCCAAGAGATCAACCGCCACAGCCAACGGCGCAATGTCGGCCTGGTGGTGGAAACGCGCCAGGACCACGTAGATGCAGACGAACTGCGCTGGTTCCGCTACCTGGGTGTGACCAAAGTGCAAGTGGGTATTCAGAGCGTAGACGAGCGGGTGCTGGCCCTCAACAATCGCGGCCACGATGTGCAGGCCACCCGCGACGCTTTCCGCTTATTGCGCCTGGCGGGCTTCAAGATTCACGGCCATTGGATGCCCAACTTGCTGGGGGCAACCGTAGAAAGTGATGTGGCCGATTACGGCCGTTTATGGACGGACCCCTCCTTCAAACCAGACGAACTCAAACTATACCCCACCATGCTCCTGGAAAACGCTGAATTGTATGAATACTGGCAGCGCGGCGAATACAAACCTTACAAAGAAGAAGAAGTGATTGACGTACTCATACGTTGCAAAGTGCAGACGCCGCCCTACGCCCGCCTCACCCGCATCATCCGCGACATCCCCACCACCAATGTGGTGGAAGGATTCAAAAAAGCCAACCTGCGCCAGATGGCTCAGCAGCGCATGAAAAAGCAAGGTTTACAGTGCCAATGCATCCGCTGCCGCGAGGTTAAACGCCAGAAATTGACGATTGACGAATTACACTTGACGATTGAGACGTATGACACCGACGGCACAACGGAACATTTTTTGAGCTTTGTCACCGAAGATAACCAGATCGCCGGCTTCTTACGCCTCTCGTTCCCGGACAAAGCGCAGGCGCTACCGCTGCCTGAGTTAGCAGACCACGCCATGATCCGCGAGGTGCATGTGTACGGCCCGGCTGTTTCGGTCGGGGATGAGAGCCAGGGGGAAGCGCAGCACATCGGCCTGGGGTCGCAGCTGGTGGAGAAGGCAAAAGAGATGGCGCGGGAAGCCGGTTACGGCCGTATCGCCGTCATCAGCGCCATTGGCACACAGGAATATTATGCAAAACATGGCTTTGTGGTAGATGGATTGTATATGACGGCCGTTATCTAAGCCCGCTCTGTTTAATCACCCGGTTAAATCGCGCCATTTCTCCCACAAGACCTTTTCCCTATGCGTTTCCAGAAGCAACTCTGATAAAATAGAGAATTGGGAAGGGAAATAGCAGATTTGGCACATTTCCCTCCTTTTCAAACAAAAAATCAACACATCATGGACTGGCAAAACATCAACCTTTACACCATTCCCCTATTTGCGGCGGCCATCCTCTCTCTCGTGATGGCCGTTATAGCCTGGCAGCGCCGCCCGCGCACGGGGGCAGCCGCCTTTGCCTTTTACATGGTCGCCTCCGCCATCTGGTGTTTTGCCTATGGCATGGAGATTCTGGCCACGGATCCGGCTGTGATGCTCTGGTGGGCCAAAGTACAGTATATTGGCATCTCCACCGTCGCCGCCTTCTGCCTCATCTTCTCTTTGCAATATGCCCGCCGCCTGAACATTCCTGCCTATTATTACGCCCTACTATTCATCATCCCCGTCTTTACCATCATCATCGCCTGGCTTGAACCACGCACCGGTCTGCTCTGGCAAGAAATCATAGTAGATACCAGCGGCTCGTTTTCGGCCCTCACCTTCACCTATGGCCCCGTTTTTTGGCTTATTGTCGCCTACTCCTATATAGAGCTATTAGCCAGCACTCTTATTCTCGTTGATCTGGCGCGGCGGGTGCCAGACCTATACAAACAGCAAATTCGCCTGCTCGTGGTTGCTACCATGCTGCCCTGGCTGGGGAACATTTTTTATATTTTAGGGATCAGCCTGGTTCCCCATTTAGATTTAACGCCGTTTGGCTTTGCCCTGACCGGTTTTGTCATGGCCTGGAGCCTCAATCGGATGCAACTGCTCGACATCACCCCTGTCGCCCGCAATACCATCTTAGAGACAATTGCCAGCGGCATCGTGGTTCTCAATCGACGAAATAAAGTCATCGACCTGAATAATGCTGCCGCTAAAATGCTTAACCTGCCGCAAAGTGCTGTGATGGGCCAGGAAGCCGCCACCTTGTTTACCGGCGTTTTATCCCCTTTGCAACAATTTGCTGAATTAGATAATAAACAGAGTGAAATTAACCTGAGTACGCCAGCAATGTATCGTTTTCTCGATCTCCAGGTAACTTCACTCTCCGATCATCGTGATGAACTCATTGGGCGCACCTTGGTGATGCATGATATTACCGAGCGAAAATTAGCCGAACTGTCGCTTGATAAACAAAAGCGTTTATTTGAAGATTTGGTGCAATTGACGCACGCAGTGCTGGCTCATGATCAGATCTCTGCTTCCCTTAAAGAAACGGTGCAATCCACGTCAGCGCTGACTGGCGCAGAGATAGGCAGCCTCTTTTTACTCAACGAATCGGGAGAGGTGGTAAACAGTTTATTAGCCAGAGGGGACTTACCCGTTGAAGAAAAGCGGGAGCTTGAAACAGATATTATGGAGCGCGGTTTGGCCGGCTGGGTGAGCCAACATAGACAAGCCGTTGTGATTCAAGACACCTTGCAAGATGAACGCTGGATCGTTTTACCAGACCAACCCTATCAGGCGCGTTCTGTTTTGTCAGTGCCTATTATGGCCGGTTCCCAACTGTTGGGCTTACTAACGTTGACGCACAGTCAGGCGCGGTTTTTTGATGAGTCCGCTTTACAATTGGTGGAAGCGGCGGTTGACCAGACGGCGTTGGCGCTGCGAAATGTGCAGATGGTGGAAACGCAGCAGCAGTTGATTCTGGAATTATCGGCCGCAAAGGAAGAGGCGGAATCTGCCAACCGGGCCAAAAGTATCTTTTTGGCAAATATGACGCATGAACTGCGTACGCCACTATCGGCAATCATTGGTTACAGTGAACTGCTGCGAGAGTGGTTGGCGATTCATGCCGGGGATACGCCGGAAGTGGGCGCGTTTTTGGAACCCCGGCTGCAACGCATTGAGGTGGCCGGCCATCAACTTTTAACAAATATCAGCGAAATTCTCGATCTGTCTAAAATTGAAGCGGGCAAAATGGATATTTTCCCCAAATCTTTTTTGGTTGCAGACCTGGTTCAGGCAACGATAAGCATCGCCGAACCCTTAATGTTGAAAAGCGGAAATAGATTGATTGTGGATTGTCCTGCTGATTTGGGCGAGATGGTGACAGATAATACCCGTTTGCAGCAAATTTTGATAAATTTATTGGGTAATGCCGCCAAGTTTACACAGAATGGACGGGTAAACTTAATAGTGGGAGAGGAAACGGCCGTTGCCTCCCCAGACTCCTTCATCACCTTCCAAATCCAGGACAACGGTCCCGGCATACCAGCAGATGAGATTTCAAACCTGTTCGATCCTTTCACCCAAATCAACAACGGCAACCCAAGACAGCTCGAAGGCGCCGGTTTAGGGCTGGCTATCAGCCAAAATTTTGCAAAACTTATGGGCGGGTACATTAAAGTGGAGAGTAAATTAGAGCAAGGATCAACCTTCACCTTAACTTTACCCCGAATCTTTGTCACCCCATCGGCGCCACACTCATCCAGGTCATTGCACACATGAACCTCTTGTTAATGCTCCCCTTCTCCATCCTCCTCTTGTCCGCATTGATGTCTCTGGGGTTGGCCATATACGCCTGGCGGCAACGCCCCATTGCTGGCGCTGCCTCATTTTGCTTGATGATGAGCGGGCTTTTCATCTGGCTGTTGAGTTACATGCTGGAAATCATCACCTTTGAGGCCACGCTGCGGCTCACCTGGTCGAACATGACCTTTTTTGGCGTGGCCACCGTGCCCATCGCCTGGCTGCTATTTTCTTGGGAATATACCGGCCGCACTCATTGGTTGACGCGGCGCAATATTGCCCTGTTATTTGTGGAACCTGTTTTGATTTGGCTGCTGATCTGGACTAATTTTAGCCATGGTCTCTTTCGGACGAGCGCCGTTTTTGATATGACTGGCCCTGTGGTCAAAGCGCAAATGATTTATGGGCCTGCCTTTTGGGTCCATACGGGCTACTCCTATATTCTGCTTCTAATCGGCACGATCCTCCTGATAAAAGCTTTCTTCCAGGCTACTGGCTTATACCGGCGACAGTTAAGCATTATCCTTATCGGGGTAATAGTGCCCTGGGCGGCAAACCTGTTTTATATTTTCCCGCTGGACGCCATTGCCTACCTGGATCCCACGCCACTGGCTTTTTTCATCACCGGTTTGCTCATGGCCTGGGCCATTTTTGGCTACCGCTTGATTGATATTATGCCGGTGGCGCGTAACCTCGTCATTGAAAATATGCGAGATGGCATGTTGGTCTTGGATAATGATAACCGCATCATAGACATCAATCCGGCCGCCGAGGACATTCTGAGTTGTAAAGCCAAAACCGTGATTGGGCAGCCGGCCCAGAGTGTGCTGGCTAAATGGTCGGACCTGGTTAAACAGTACCAGAACGTTGACTTGATCACAGATGAAATCACGGTTACTGAAGCGGCGCGAACATTCTATTACGATTTGCAAATTACCCCGCTGCTCGATAAACAAGGCCGACGTTCCGGCCGTTTGGTTTTGCTGCGTAATATCACCGAACGCAAACACACGGAGGAAGCGTATTACACCCTGGTTAATCAGACCACCCAGGCGTTTGCCATCATCCAGGATGCTCAGATAAAGTTTGCCAACCCGGCCCTGGCTGAAATGACCAATTTGCCTTTAACACAGCTTAGCTCTATGCCGGTTGAAGCGCTCATCCACCATATTCACCCAGAGGACCGGGAGTTGTTGACCGAGGTTGCCCTAAATGCGCCCCGTTTTGAGCTGCGTTACCTGGATGCGCAGGGGGCCGTGCGCTGGCTGGAATTGACTGCTTCGCCCATCCAATTTCAGGGCGAACCATCTATCCAGGTGATTCTCAGTGACATCACCGAACATAAAGAAATAGAGACGGTGCTGCGTCAGGCTAAAGAAGAAGCGGAATCCGCGAACCGCGCCAAGAGTACGTTCTTAGCAAATATGAGCCATGAAATCCGCACCCCACTTTCGGCCATCATCGGTTACAGCGAGATGCTCTATGAACAGGCAGCCGCCAATGGCAATACAAAACTGGCGGAACGGCTGAAAAATATCGAGTTGTCAGGCTACCATCTGCTCTCAATTTTGAATGATTTGTTGGATATTTCTCGCATTGAAGCGGGGAAAGTAGATTTACGGCCAGAATTATTCCCCATACAGGAGATGATCGATGCTTTGTTAATTACTGTGCGGCCGTTGGTCACCAGAAATAACAATCGTTTTACGGTCATGTGCGCCGCGGATTTGGGCAACATGGTGAGCGATGAGACGAAAGTGATGGAGATGCTCACCAATTTACT
This sequence comes from uncultured Ardenticatenaceae bacterium, assembly GCA_964643965.1. Taxonomy (GTDB): domain Bacteria; phylum Chloroflexota; class Anaerolineae; order Promineifilales; family Promineifilaceae. Next base: position 1,058 of record CAZXVH010000081.1, on the reverse strand, counting down.
CAGTAATGCCGGTAAATTTACACGGGATGGTGAAATTGTGCTGCGTGGCTATCGGGAAACGGCCGTTTCCCCATCCAGTACAGAGTCTCCAGCCATCGTCTTTCAAGTCAGCGACACCGGGATAGGCATCGCGCCTGAAGGGCTTTCTCAGATATTCCAACCCTTCACCCAAGCCGATGATTCCCTGACACGCCAATACGGTGGCGTCGGGCTGGGACTGGCCATTACCAAAAGTCTGTGCGAACTGTTAGGCGCTTCCATCCAGGTTGAAAGCGAACTGGGCGTAGGGTCCACCTTTACCATCAAATTCCCCCTTAAAACAAGTTTTACCGAAGCGGCAAACAACCTGCCCACGACAGAACAGCAGGAGGCAAGTTTTGATCCACATTCTACTGGTTGAAGATGATGTGATGCTGCAAGAAATTCTTTCTGAAAGATTGAGCCTCAGAAATTTTCAGGTTTCTATCGCAGAAAATGGGCAAGAAGGGATAATTAAGGCACAAACAGAAACACCAGATATCATCCTGATGGACATGCGTCTACCGGTTATGGATGGGTGGAAAGCAGCCAAAGAATTAAAAACGGCGCCAGAAACAGCGCATATCCCCATCATCGCCCTCACGGCTCATGCCCTGATCGGAGACCGGGAAGACGCCCTGGCTGCTGGTTGTGACGAATACGAAGCAAAACCGGTAGATTTCACACAACTATTAGCAAAAATTGATCGATTATTAAAAAAGAAGTAGGGATTTATGAAAAAGCCACAAGCCTTTATTATCGAAGACAACGCCATGCTCAGTACCTTATTTGAAGAAGCCTTGCGTGAGGCGGGGTATGAAACAGAAACAGCGTTAGATGGACAGGTGGCAGAATCGCGCTTAAAGGAATTCACGCCCCATCTAATTTTGCTCGATTTGTACCTGCCGTATGTTTCCGGGGCGCAGATTTTGAACCAGATACGGACAGAACCGCGCCTTGATAAAACCCGCATTATCATTGCCAGCGCCGATGGCGCCTGGTCGGCTCATTTGGATTATGAACCAGATTTCTTGCTAAAT
>CAZXVH010000080.1:0-25425 GCA_964643965.1 uncultured Ardenticatenaceae bacterium | reverse complement strand
GTGGACATCGCGGAAACGGTCATGTGGCTGGTAATCACGGATGCCCTGGGTGCGGATGGGGTCGGTGAACAGGCTGCGCTGCACCTTGACATCGCCAAACGGTTTTTTGGCGGGCAGCCCCAGCGTCTCCAGCGGCCAGATTTGCGGATATACCACCAGGGTGTCGATATGGTTCCGTTCTTGCTCACGAGTAAACAGGGTGAAAATATCGCCCGACTGGTAGGTGACCGGCCCCACTTTGTAATAACCGCGCCGGGGAAAGACCAGGGTGACGCTGCGTTTTATTTTCTGCCGGCCGTGCAAAGAGAATGTGTGCTGGAGCAGATAGCTGCCCGTCACCTCGCTCGCCAGTTGGGTGATTTCGTCGCTGAGATGGGGGGCGATGGGCAGGCTGTCCTTAAATTGCAGCCAGGTCAGCGGCAGCGGTTTGTGATTGCCCACCACCACCGTCATCTCCACCGCTTCGCCGGGGAAAACGCGAGTGCGGTCAAAGTGGCGCTCATAGGTCACGCCCAGGAGCGACAGGTTCTTCCAAATGGCGCTGAAACCCACGATGAGCAGCAGCGCCAGGCCCAGGCTGATCCAGGCGGGATGCCGCTCTGAGGCCACGCCGATGAGCAGGTAGAGCAGGGCCAGCGGCAGCCAGGCGTCGCTGAAGATGCTATTTTCCCGTTCACGTACCACCAGGCCCCGCGCTTTGGCGTAGAGGGCTGTGTCTACTTCCTGGCCGGTGGCGGCGGCCAGCATCAGATTGCGCCGCGCTTTCTTTTGCACGTCGCTCCGGCTTTCACGCACGGTCAGTTCCAGCTGCTCCACATTGTAGGTCATGGCGCTTCTACGGGCACGGGCACGGCCGCCACCACCTCGTTGATCACCTCTTCCGGGCGGCGGCCGCGCAGGCGAGTTTGCGGGTTGACGATGAGGCGGTGGGTGAGTACATAAGGGGCCATTGTTTTCACATCGTCGGGGATGACAAATTGGCGGTCGCTGATGGCGGCGAGCGCCTGGCAGGTGCGATAGAGGGCCATCGTGGCCCGGGGACTGGCCCCCAGTTCGATGTCTTCATGGGCGCGGGTGGCGCGGCAGACGTCTACGATGTAGTGACGCACGGAGGTTTCCACTTTGATGCGGCGCACGGCGGCTTGCATCGCCAGGATTTCGGCCGGTTCCACCACTTTTTCCAGGCTTTCCAGGGGGTCTTCTTGCTCAAAGCGCAGCAAAATATCGTTTTCTTCGGCGCTGGAGGGGTAGCCCAGGGCCACTTTCATGAGGAAGCGGTCGAGCTGCGCTTCGGGCAGGGGGAAGGTGCCTTCCAGTTCTACCGGGTTTTGAGTGGCTAATACCAGAAACGGCCGTTCCAGGCGGTGCGTCTCAATATCAACCGTCACCTGCTGTTCTTGCATCGCTTCCAGCAGGGCAGATTGGGTGCGTGGCGTGGCCCGGTTGATCTCATCGGCCAGCAAGATTTGGGCGAAGATGGGGCCGGGACGAAACTCAAAGGCTTGTTCCCGTTGATTATAGTAGTAGATGCCGGTCACGTCTGAGGGCAGCAGGTCTGGCGTGAACTGCACCCGGCGAAAGGTACAGCCCAACGAGGCGGCGATGGTTTTTGCCAACGTGGTTTTGCCCGTACCCGGCACATCTTCCAGCAAAATATGCCCTTCGCACAGCATGGCGATGAGGGCCATGTCGATGATTTCATTTTTGCCCACGATGACTTTTTGGATGTTTTGGCGGAGTGTAACGGCCGTTTGTGCGATCATGCACTTTGTCCTTATTGGGTGGTTTTAGAAGGGTTCAACCTTAACGCTACGTGGGGCGCATTATAACGGATTGGCGGCAATGGCGGTAGAAGCCAGCTCCTCCGCAATTAACGCCGCCTGCTTTAGCACCGTCTCCGTGGCCAGCTTTTGCATGTTTGGCGGGCTTCGTCGTCCATCTGCTCCATCTCTTTGGCCAGATGGAGCAGTTCTCTTTTGTTGCAACTTGTAAGTCTCACATCTGCCTAGTTAAAAAGTCCAAAATATCAATCTTGGTCAGAATGCCCTGCACCTGCTCGCCGGTGGCAATGACCACGGCGTTTTTGCTGCTAAAAATGCCCATCAACGTTTCCAACGGCGTGGCCGGCCGCACCACCGGCACATTGGGATCGATGATCGATTCGATGGTCTCATCTGCCTGGTGTACATGATCGGTGAGCAGCATATGGTTGAGCAGTTCAATTTCAGTGACAATGCCCACCAGCTTGCCGGCCTCATCCATCACCGGCAGCTGCGATACATTGTACGTTTTTAGCAGCTTGATCACGTCCACCATCAAGTCCGTGGGCCGAGCGGTAATGAGCGGATCAGTGGCTTTGTCTTGTTGAATGTCTTGAGCGCGGAAGTCGATCCAGGTATGTTCCAGGAAGCCGTTTTCACGCATCCAATCATCGTTAAATACCTTACTCAAATAGCGGGAGCCGGAGTCTGGCAATATTATCACCACCATGTCATCCGGGCCGAGTTTTTGCTGGCGGGCGTATTTAATGGCGCCGGCCACCGCCGCCCCCCCCGAGCCGCCGCAGAAGATGCCTTCTTCGCGCACCAGGCGGCGCGTCATGAGAAAACTGTCGCGGTCTGTCACTTGTACGATGTCGTCGATGACGCTGAGGTCGGTGGTGGAGGGCAAGAAATCTTCGCCGATGCCTTCCACTTTGTAGCTTTCCGCTTTGATCATGCGCCCGCTGCGATGTAGTTCATACAGCACGGAGCCAACGGCGTCGATGCCCACGATCTGGACGTGGGGATTTTGCTGCTTCAGGTAACGGCCGACGCCGGTGATGGTGCCGCCTGTGCCCATACCGGTGATGAAGTGGGTTAAACGGCCGTTTGTCTGCCGCCATAGTTCCGGTCCGGTGGTTTCTTCATGCACCTGGGGGTTGACGGGGTTGTGGTACTGGTTGGCTAAAATGGCGTTGGGCGTTTCTTCCACCAGCTTTTTAGCCACCGAATAGTAGCTGCGCGGGTCGTCTGGCTCCACGGCCGTGGGCGTCACCACCACCCGGGCGCCATAAGCCCGCAGCAGCATGATCTTCTCCTGCGACATTTTATCCGGCATGACGAAGATGGTGCGATACCCTTTGATGGCGGCGGCGATGGCTAAACCCACCCCGGTATTGCCTGAAGTGGATTCGACAATGGTGCCTCCGGGTTGTAAACGGCCGTTTCGCTCCGCCTCCTCAATAATAGCCAGCCCAATCCGGTCTTTCACCGAGCCGCCCGGATTAAAAAACTCCACCTTAACCAGCAGCGTACAAGGCAAATCTCGCGCCACCGAATGCAAACGCACCAGCGGCGTATCCCCAATCGTCTCCATGATATTTCCATAAATTTCCATAAATGTCACCTTCTTCCTCCTGTAATTTCGCTGTGTATTTTTGCGTTCCTTCTTTTAATTGCTTGTGTCTGTGTTAAGAATCTTTATAATGTATAGGGGAGTATATCGTATAGTGCAGGTCTGTATGTTTGCAAATCCTTATGGATCTGAGCAGTTCAGGAGGCAGATCATGAAAAAATCCCGTTTGATAGCGGTTGTGGCCGCGCTCTTGTTATTAATGGTTTCCGTCACCATGGTGTTTGCCTTCGCCTACACCATTCAATGGGGGGATACATTATGGGGCTTATCCCGCACATACGGCGCCACCGTTGACGCCATTGTGCAAGCAAATCCCAAAATAACCAACCCTAATTTGATTTTCGCCGGCGATACCATTGAAATTCCGGTGGGGCCAACCAGTACGCCCGGCCCCACAACGACCATTGTGCCGTCGCCGACCACGCCGCCATACTACATAACCTATGTGGTGCAGCCAGGTGATACTTTAACCAAAATTGCCATCCGCTTCAATACCACTATCTACGCCATCATGCAGGCCAACCCGCAAATCACCAACCCCAATTTGATCTATGCCGGTCAGGTTTTGCTCATCCCCAGCGGCACAGGCGGCCAACCCACGCCTACCCCCACACCGGTAACGCCGCCGCCCGCTTCCAGCTTTGAATTAGGGGGCCAAACCCTGGTCTTGGCCTACCCGGACCAGATGGATTATGCCGGCATGGAGTGGGCCAAGTTCCAATATAAATGGACGGCAGGCGATTCCGCCAACGAACTGGCTGACGAAATTCAAGCGGGGCATGACCAGGGCTTCAAGGTGCTTGTTTCTGTGGCCGGGGCGCAACCATATCCTGGGCCAAACGGCATTGATTTTGTCAGCTTCACCCAGTTTATGAGTGGTGTGGCCGCTTTAGCGCCAGATGCCATTGAGGTATGGAATGAGCAGAATATTGATTATGAATGGCCGGCCGGTGAAATCAGCCCTGTTTCCTATACCAACAACATGCTCAGACCCGCTTATGAAGCGATTAAAGCGGTGAATCCCACTACCATGGTCATTTCCGGGGCTTTAGCGCCTACCGGTTTTGACAATGGCTACAACGCCTGGGCGGATAACCGTTATTTGTCCGGCATGTACCAGGCAGGGGCGGTCAACTATATGGATTGCATCGGGGCGCATCATAATGTCGGGGCTACCTCGCCCACACAAACAGTGGGGCATCCCAGCGGCAGCAACCATTACAGTTGGTATTTTTTGCCCACCCTGAATTTGTATCATAATACCTTTGGCGGGCAGAAGATGGTTTGCTTCACCGAGTTGGGGTATCTTTCCCCGGAAGGCTTCCCCGGTGTGCCTCCCGCTTTTTCCTGGGCGGCTAATACCACCGTGGCAGAACAGGCCTTATGGCTGGCGGAAGCGGCTCAACTGTCACGCAACAGCAACAAGGTGCGTCTTATGACGGTGTTTAATGTGGATTACACGGAGTATGATATAAACAGTGACCCGCAGGCCGGTTATGCTATCATTCGGCCAGATATGAGCTGTCCCGCTTGTGAATCGCTGCATAGCGTGATGGGCGGCAATTAGGGACACGGTTGTAACATCTCAATATTTGGGGACAAAGATTACAAAAGTTTCAGAATTAGCTTTGCATGAACATTCTGATGCCAAAACTTTTGTAATCTCCCAGTTTATTGAGAAGATACGATTGAACCAAAAATATCAGTGTAATAGTTCGACGTCGCTCAGTACAAAGCTGCGTTGATCTACAGATAAAAATTGGTTTTTTGAACTACTGAATCTTCAATAAAAGGAAGGAAGTCATGAAATTACGCTCAATTCTCTCCAAAAAAGGCATGAACGTCATTACCATCACCCCGGATAAACAAATTCGTGACGCCGTGAAAATGTTGACCCGGCACAATATTGGGGCATTGGTGGTAGTCGACAAGGGAGGAACGCCCATCGGTATTCTCTCTGAGCGAGACATCATTCGGGCGGCGGCGGCAGGTGAGGCCCTATTTGACTTGCTGGTGGCCGACCTGATGACGCAGCAGCTTATAACCGGCGTCCCCAACGACGACACCTTCTCCATTGCCCACACCATGACCGAAAAGCATTTCCGCCATTTGCCCATCCTGGAGGAGGGCAAGCTGGTGGGCATCGTCTCTATTGGCGACATCATGAAAGCAGAACGAGATCGTTACCGGGGTGAAATTGATACCCTGGAAACCCAAATTATGGCCGATGAGTCGTAGTTGGGCGTAATTATGAAGGGCAACTTCTTTGAGAAGTTACACTTCTTATCACCAGAACAAAATTATTTACCAACCCTACCATTCTCTATAAAAGGAGCCTGATATGTCTCAAGTTGGCGTCCCGGAAAACCCACTGCGTGTGGCGATTATTGGCGCCGGTCCTACCGGCTTTTACACCGCCGAACACCTGCTCAAGCAAAAAGATGTCACTGTTACCGTTGATATGTTTGAACGGCTGCCCGTCCCCTTTGGCCTGGTGCGTTATGGCGTGGCCCCAGATCATCAAAAAATCAAATCGGTGACAAAAGTGTATGATCGCATCGCCCATAACCCGGCCTTTCGTTTCTTTGGCAATGTGGAAATTGGCAGCCATATTACTGTGCCGGAACTGAAAACCTTTTATCACCAAATCGTTTTTACCACCGGCGCACAAACGGATCGCCACCTGAATATTCCGGGTGAAGAGTTGCAAGGCAGCCTGCCAGCTACGGAATTTGTGGCCTGGTATAACGGCCATCCTGATTACCGAGATTATGAGATCGATTTGTCTGGTGAGAATGTGGTGGTGGTGGGCATTGGCAATGTGGCGATGGATGTGGCCCGCATTTTATGCCGCACCCCGGAGGAACTGCGCCAAACCGACATTGCTGATTATGCGCTGGAAGCCTTGAGTAAGAGCCAGATCAAAAATGTATATATTTTGGGCCGACGTGGGCCGGCGCAGGCCGCTTTTACCACGCCAGAAATCAAAGAGTTAGGGGAGATGGCGGATACGGAAGCCTGTGTCTTGCCTGAAGAAGCGACGCTGGATGAATTGAGCCAGGCGGCGTTGGCCAACAGTTCAGATCGGGCCACCATGAAAAAGGTGGAGATAATCCAGGGCTACGCTAACGCTAAACCAACAAATAAGGCGCGGCGGTTGACGATACGGTTCCTGGTTTCACCGGTGGCGCTGATTGGGGATGAAAACGACCGTTTAACCCATGTGCGCCTGGTTAAAAATGAACTATATGCCACCGACGCCGGGACGCTGCGGCCCCGCGCCACTGAGCAGTTTGAAGACCTGCCCGCCGATCTTGTCTTCCGGGCTATTGGCTACCGCGGCGTACCTATCTCTGGCGTACCTTTCTATGATAGGTGGGGCGTCATCCTCAACAAGGAAGGGCGTATCCTCGATCCGGAAAGCAAAGAGCCTTTGGTAGGGTTGTATACTGGCGGCTGGATCAAACGAGGGCCGTCTGGCGTCATTGGCACTAATAAGCCGGACGCGCTGGAAACGGTGAAACATATGCTAGAAGATGCCGCCGCCGCCAAAACGCTCTGTCCGGAAACCCCCGACCCGGAAGCTGTCGTCGCCTTCATCCAGGAAAAGCAACCCGACTTTTTCACCTATGCCGACTGGGAACGGCTTGACGCCCTGGAGATCGCCCATGGCGAAGCGCAGGGCCGCCCGCGTATCAAATTCACCAGCGCCGCTGAGATGCTGGCAGCATTGGGACGATAGCTGCTTATGAAGGTGACGATTTATTCAGACGGCGGGGCGGACCCCAATCCGGGCATTGGCGGCTGGGCGGCCGTTTTGCTCTATGGCGAACATGAGAAGGCGCTGACGGGCAACCACCCCAATACCACCAACAACCGCATGGAGTTACAGGCGGCCATTTCAGCGCTGGAGGCTTTGAAACGGCCGTCTACCATCGAATTCCATACCGATTCCCAATATTTGCGCCAGGGCATCACCCAATACATCGAAAAATGGGCGGCCAACAACTGGCAGTTGCAGGGCGGTAAGCCCGTCTCCAACGCCGATTTGTGGCAGCAGTTATGGCCCCTGGTGAAAACGCATGAGATTGATTGGCATTGGGTGAAAGGGCATGCTGGCGACGTCCGCAATGAGCAGGTAGACCAACTGGCGCGGCAGGCCCGCCTGGAAATCACGCCCGCCGCCCAGGTCGATGACAACGCCCCCAAATTATATTTACGCGCCTCATGCAAAGGCAATCCGGGGCCGGGCGGTTGGGGCGTGGTGCTGGAAGAAGGGGAAGAGACGGAGCAGGCTAGCGGTTCCGCCCCCGCCACCACCAACAACCGCATGGAGCTTCAAGCGGCGCTGGAGGGGCTGCTGCTTCTGCCCGCCCACAGCCCTGTTCAGGTATTCACTACTTCAGATTACGTTTATCAAGGGGTTACAAAATGGATTCAAGGTTGGCGGCGGCGACAGTGGTTGAAGCGAGATGGCAAACCGGTGGCCAATGCAGATTTATGGCAGGCGCTGGATCAGTTAATGGACCAATATGCCATTCATTGGATCAACGCCAAAGGACAGCAGTTAGCTGGTTTGGAAGAAGCGGGTAAGCTGGCGGTCAATGCGGTGCAGGTGGCCTGATCTCGTGAGGCGTGAATACGCCCTCCGTTTTCCTCGTTACTCCTCTGTTTCCTCAGGAGTAGCCTCGCGCAGATATTCACAAGTAACATGCAAAAAACCGAAATTGCCCACCGGCGGCATCAATTCCATCACTTCCGTGATGGTAAAGATCGTGCCGTTAAATTGAACCTCTTCGCCAATTTTCGGCCGTTTTTCCACCGTCATAATAGCGCCGGGGTGGGCGCTGCTGCCAGAAACCACAAAGCTTACTTTATAGAAAATATCATTTGTCATGGCTGCTCCTTTAAAATTCCGCCAAGTTTCGATGCCGTAATTTAAAGGCGACATCCACAGCCAGATTGCGCATCACAATATAACCGATATGGTTATTTCTTTCACACAGGTCAAAAAAGTCTTTGCTTTCAACACGATATAGGCTGGTTTCGCCCTGGGTTACTTTGACAGAGGCGGAGCGATACCCTTGATCGATGAGCGCCATTTCGCCAATGACCTGGCCTTTGCCCAATACCACCAGGCTGCGGGCATCATTTAAGCCGCTGATGAACACATCTACTGAACCTTTGGCAATGATGTACATCGCCGTGCCGGTGGTATTTTGCTCGATAAGGAGTGCGCCTGCTGGCGCCTGCTCTTCCGCGCAGATGTGGGCAATTTGCGCCAATTCTTCGCTGTTGAGATTGGCAAATAGGGGTACTCGTTTCAGTATATCAACGGAAATTGACATTATTTTCTCCTCGTAAATGGGAGCGCGGACAGCTTGTCCGCACTGCGCAGACAAGCTGTCCGCGCTCCCAGGTTTTCATTCATCGTAATGCGCCCCGCTCATGGGGAACTCCTCGTAAATCGGACATCCGCGCCCCTGCCTAAATCAGAATGTTCGGGCGGCAAAGAATGAATCTTAGGAATGGCGGCGATTTTATATTGACTTTTGGCGTCGAATTGGTAAAATCCGCGCCACTTGAGCCGAAGTGGCGAAACAGGCAGACGCGCTACGTTCAGGGCGTAGTGAGCATTACGCTCGTGTGGGTTCAAATCCCACCTTCGGCATAAGCCCGGTAATCAGTTACCGGGCTTTTTTATTGCCTGTGATTGATAACGGCCGTTCATGTCATGGATTTTGGCAGAAGATGTACCCGGCGTCAAGCTGAGATTCTGTTTGAGAAATCTGTTACAAACTGTATAATGGTCGCCATTCATTACACCAGGAAACAAAGGATGCTGCCATGGTTATACTCATTGCTGTTGCTGCTATTTTATTGACAATCATTATTGCCTTGATATTGGCGGCGGCCGTTAAGGGGCTGGATACGGCCGTTATCCAGAGCAACGCTGCCGCAGAAATAGAAAACAGAGCCTATAATCCAGCCCTGACGTTTGGCTACCAAATCCCGGTTGAAGGGGATGCGGATGTGCAATACCGGGAAGCGCGACGACAGGCGGCTAAACAAGCGGCCGCCACTCCCCGGGGGGCCAATCTCCGGATCGGGCCGCAGTATAAAAAAGAGCGCCTGCATACCGCCATTGACGGCGTACCAGATGATCCGATAACGGCCGTTAAAATTGCGGCCGTGCATGGCTGGGATGCCGCTCGTACTGGCGTCGTTTATGCCGACCTGGCGCCAGCCGTGGCGGCCCCGGCCGCCACGGCTGCGGCTGGCGGCGCTGTCGAGTTGGTTCCTGGTAAAGATTACCCGGTTATCAATATCACCGATGACATGCCCGCCGACGAAGTACGTAAAGCGCGGATTGCCAACGCCAAAGCCAAATCAGCGGCTATGAAAGCGGCTAAAACCGCGCCAGTTTCAGCCGGCGCTCCAGTCGCGGCAGTCGTTGGCGCTCCCCCTGCGGCCGGCGCTGCGCCTACCCCAGCAGCAGTAGCTGGCATCCCCAAACCAACCCTCATCGAAGTGACGGACGATATGTCACCTGAAGAAAAGCGCAACGCGCGGATTGCCAACGCCAAAGCCAATTCTGCCTACAACAAGGCGTTAAAAGCGGCCGGGGTGGATCCGGCTGCTGCCCCCGCTCAAACTGCCGCCCCGGCTCAAACTACTGCCCCCGCTGCTGCTCCAGCGGTCCCGATGCCCAGCGCCGCCGGTATTCCCAAGCCGGACCTGGTGGAAATTACCGATGATATGTCCCCTGATGAAATCAGACAAGCACGGATTGCCAACGCCAAAGCCAATTCTGCCTATAACAAGGCGTTAAAAGCGGCCGGCATTGATCCTAAAAGTGTAGCTGCGTGAGTTGTAGCGCTGAATTTAAAGCGTGATGGTTGAAGCGAGATGCGTGAGAAAAAGATCTCACGCATCTCGTTTTATTTTGCAAATCCCCGAATTTCCTCAGAATAACGATTGTCAAGATGGCGTAGTTTCTCGCCGACGGAAATGGCGATATTGCGCATGACTTTCATGCCGATGCGAGGATGGCGGTTGATAAGCGCTTCAAAATCCTGGTGACTGAGGGCCACCATTTTGACATCTGTAGCAGCAACGGCCGTTGCCGTGTAAGGCTGCGCCGACACCAGAGAAATCTCCCCCAGAAAATCACCCCGTTCTACATGGCCCACTAAAGCGCTATCATCGCCCGCCAGAATGTCCAACTTGCCATCCAAAACCATATAAAAATGATCGCCATATTCCCCCGCCCGTAAAATCACGTCCGCCGCGTCATAGGCAATCACCCGGCAAATACCGGCGATCTTGGTTAGCTCCCCTTCCTCTAATCCCTGGAAGATGGCGATGTGACGGGTGGCGTCATTGACGGTGATACCTTGCCGTTTTTCTTCAAAGCCCTGACGCACCAGATAAAATATTTTGCGGCTGGCGTCGGTTAAACAGGCGTCATCAATATCCAACGGCACGTATAATTTTGCCATTTTAATGGTGTCTAACCGCTCCACTTCGTGAAAGACAAACGAGGGACAGTAGGCCACCGGCACAAAGCCTAAATTGCTCAAGGTGCGTTGAATGCCTGGCCAGTAGGCGCTCACCGTAATTTCAATATATTCCGCGCCGTAAATTTGCTGCGCCCAGCGATCCAATTCTTTTAGCAAAAAACCAGCCACATCATCTCGCAGATCAATCAATTCCAGCACCTTGATGCTGCGGCCAATATCGTCCAGCGTAAAACCAATGGCGCCCACAATTTTGCCATCCTGCCGGGCTACCAGGTAACGAGAATTGCGTGATTCCAGGAAAAATAGGCCATAACTCAACTGCAAGTTGCCAAAGACATGCCGCCGAGAGAGACGGCCGCGCTCAATCCTGAGCAAATGGGGCAGCACAGATTCCGTTAACTCGGCCACCTCAAAACCGGCGCCAATAGGGTAGCCATCTATATCCTCCACGGCGACGAGGTCGTTGCGTAAACCCAGATTTTCCAACGCCAGTTGGCCCAACAGAAACACTTCCGGGATGACGCGAGGGTTATTGGAGCGCAGTTCGTGCGCCGGACCAAAGGTGCGGGCCATCAGCACCAGGCTTTCTCGTTTTTCTAGCAGCACTTTTTGCGGCATAAAGCCGATGGGTTTGAGGTCGTGGGCTTCTGAGATGCGTTGGGCATAGAGGTGGGCGGTACGGCATTCGCTGAGGCCAAAGTGCAGCCGTTTGGTGGCAAAGTTCAGGCGGGCTTCCATGAGGGCTGTGCCCACGCCTTGTCCGCGATGATCAGGATGTACGGCCAGCCGGCCGAATTCACCGCATAAATCAGAGTAGGCGCCTACTTCAAAGTAAACGGAGGCGGTTCCCACTACTTTCTGATTACATTCCGCCAATAAAAAGAGGTAGCTGTCCTGGTAGATGCTGCGTTTGAGCCATTCGTCGTCATAAAAGGCTTTGTAGGGATAGTTTTCACCATAACTACTGTAGAAAAGTTCTCGGACGTAGGGTAAATCAGCCTCGTTAACCGGACGGACGTTTATGTGTGTCATGTGTGTATCTCCATGTCAGCCAATCGTTGAGGCGCATTGCGTGGGACTGCTGAATTTTCCCTGCCTTCATTTTCTCAAAGTGTGGCGACAGAAGTTTATTGTACATGAGAATAAGGAGTTCGAGCATAGCTTTTCTGGGGGAAGTCTCTTGTTCGCTACAGAACTTATGCGCATTCCTCTTATGCAACTCAGATGGAGAACAGGGTGGGCTATGTTACAATCGGGGCCTTTGTAGGACGGATTGGTGATCCGTCCGGGCGAGTATTACAAATTATGGCAAGAGCATTGGTTGACATCCGAATTTTACAGCGTGAATATTTATTGGCGATCAGCCGGGCGCTGACGGCCGAGTTGGAACTGCATGATGTGCTGCGCATTATTTTGCGAGCGGCCGTGGAGATTGTCTCGGGGCGGGCGGGCATGATTGTGCTGGCAGATCCGGACAGTACGCTGCTGCGAGTAGCGGCCGTTTATGGCATTCCGCCGCACCTGGTAGACCATTTTGAGCCGTTAATCCGCGGCGTTCCCTACGAGGAGGGCAAGGAGCAGGAAGTGATACCGGAACTGACCAACCGGTTGAATGAGATTGCCCAGCAGGCGAATTTGGGTTTAACGGCCGTTACTCGCATCCCCATGATCAACCGGGAAGAAGCCATTGGCCTCATTTATGTGTTCCAATCTGGCAACTACCGCTTTAGCCCGGACGTGGCCGATTTGCTGCGCAGCTTTGCCGAACAGGCCGCCATTGCCGTACGTAATGCCCGTCTGTACCAGCAGGTGAACAAAGAGAAGCAGCGTTTAGACGCTATTTTGCAGCAAAGCGCCGATGGCGTCATGATTTTAGACCGTGCGCTGCGCATTCATCGATTTAATGCCGCCTTGAGTAATATGACCGGTTGGTCGGCCGATGCCGCTCTGGGCCAGGAGCATCGAGATGTAATTGTGTGGCAAAAGCTGCGTACCAATACGGATTTGTATGAAGCGGTGGCCAATGGCTGGCCGCTGCCCGGCGCGGCGCATCTATACGTGGAAGGGGAGTGTCGCCGGCCGGAAAATCATACGCACCAAATGGCGGACGGCAAGCTGGTGAGCCTGGGTATCACGTATGCGCCGCTGCTGGATGAAAACGGCCATATGACCGACATCATCGCCAATGTGCGTGACCTGACCCGTTATCGAGAAGAGGAAGAGCTGCAAAAGACGTTTATCTCGGTGGTCAGCCATGAGCTGAAGACGCCCGTTTCCATCATTAAAGGGTATGCCGGCACATTGCGCCGCCAGGACGCCCACTGGTCGCCGGAAATTTTAGACGACTCTTTGAGTGTCATTGAAGAAGAAGCGGACAATCTGACGGACTTGATCGACAATTTATTAGAGGTATCCCGTTTGCAGGCGGGCACGTTCACTTTGGAAATCAGTGATGAGGTGTATTTGCCTAAAATAGCAACGGCCGTTGTGCATAAGTTCAGCAATCAAGCCCCCAACCATACTTTTTTGGTAGAATTTCCCCCAGATTTTCCTCCCGTGTGGGGGGACGAGCGCCGTCTAAACCAGGTTTTTAACAATTTAGTCAGTAATGGGATAAAATACGCCCCGGATGGTGGCAAGATCGGCATTATCGGCGTAGTTCATCCCGGCCATGTCACCGTGTCGGTACGTGATGAAGGCATTGGCATTCCCGAACATGAACAAAACCGCATTTTCCAAAAGTTTTCCCGGCTGGATAATGCCTTGAGCCGCAAAACGGAAGGGACCGGTTTAGGATTATTCTTGACCAAAGCCATTATTGAAGCCCATAACGGCCGTATCTGGTTTGCCAATAACGACGATGGCCCCGGTACGACCTTCACCTTTTCATTACCCCGCGATCAACACGATACGGCGTAACCCTTTATCTTTTATCAATAAATTCTAGGAGATTGTATGCAGACGCAAATTACCTGCCCCAATTGTCACACGCCTTATATGGCAGACGTTTTTCAACTGATTGATGTGGGGCTACAACCGCAAATGAAAGAATATGTTTTGAGCGGCCAGCTTAACATGGCCGTTTGTCCCAACTGCCAGGCGGCCGGCCAGATTGCCACGCCATTGGTTTACCATGATCCAGAAAACGAACTATTTATGACTTATGTGCCCCCAGAAATGAACATGAGCCAGGTGCAGCGGGAACAAATCATCGGCAGCATGGTGCGCCAGATCATGGAAGCCACCCCGCCGGAAAAGCGCAAAGCCTACCTGCTTCAGCCCCAAACCATCCTCACTTACCAGACCTTTATGGAAAATATTCTGGAGACGGAAGGCATCACTAAAGAGATGATTGCGCGACAGCGGAAACAATCTGAACTGCTGGGCAAGTTGGTCAATGCAGACAAAGATGTGCGTGATTTTTTGCTAGAAGAAAACAAGGCGCTGCTGGATGAAGCCTTTTTTGCCATGCTACAGCAAATCATTGACATGGCGTCCCAGATGGATGACAACGAGCAAATGGTGAAGCTGACCAATTTGCGGGCAAAACTGATGCTGGATACGCCGGTAGGCCGGGAAATTGAGAAACGGCAGATCGCGCTCCACGCTTTTAACCGGGAAGCTAAAGCTCAGGGCGGCGTCTCGGCGGAACTGCTCTTGAAGCATATTTTGCGCCATGAAAACGATAACGCCATCATCGACGCCCTGGTGATGACCGGGCAGGGGGCGCTACGTTACGAATTTTTCCGGCAATTTTCGGAAGAGATTGAGAAGCGAGAGGCAGCCGGCGACCTGGTTTCGGCGCAGCGGCTGACGGATATTCGCAGCCGCTTGGTGAAGGTGTATGATGAGATTCGGGAGCAGTCAAACAAGCTGTTGGCGCAGGCGTCAGAGACGTTGACGGCTATTTTAACGGCAGAGGATATGGAAACGGCCGTTGCTGAAAATTTTGACCGTTTTGATGACGCCTTTATGTACTTCCTGGTGACGCGGATCAACCAGGCTGAAGAAATGGGGGATGAAGCCCAGGTGGCCCACCTGCGACAGGTGCAAGAACTCATCGTGGCCCGGGCAGAAGCGAAAGTACCGCCTGAAATTCGCGTGATCAACGACCTGATGGAAGCGGATTCCGAGGCAGCCCGCGCCGCCATATTAGACGAGCATCCAGACATCATTTCTGTTGAGATATTGCAGGTATTAGACGCCGTACAGCAGCAGGTGGAACAGCAGGGGCAGCAGGAAGATGTTTTAGCGAAGGTGAAGGCGATAAAAGCAGAGATACGCGCCCGGCTTTAATGGTGGCGGGTGGTGGCCAACAAGGGGTGGCAGTTTTACGCGCCACCCGCCACTTGCCCCCCGCTGTTTTACTGGGGATTGTTGTCTATGCGGAAGCCATGCCCGCGCACCGTGACGATGTAATTATGCTCATCTACCTCGGCCAGGCGATCACGCAAGCGGCGCACCAGGGCATCGATGGCCTGTTCAGAAACGCCGATGCCATCTGTGCCGGGCCATACCACCTCTACAATTTCGTCACGGCTGCACACTGCACCAGCCGCATCATGAAGCAGCTTGATGAGGCGGAATTGGGCCAATGAGAGCGGGGGGTCCAGCGGTTTACCGTTAATGAATAAGGAGCGTTGGGCTTCGTCAATGGTGATGGCGCCTTCCAGGGATGGCGGTTCAAAGGTGAGCGGCAGGGTGGCGTCTGTGCCCACAAAGGCCAGTTTGACGCAGAGGGCGATTTGGATTTCGTCGCCATCTTGTAAAGGCACTGTGCCGGTCACTTGCGTCCCATTGAGGTGGGTGCCATTTTTGCTACCCAGGTCTTGCAGGAGATAACGGCCGTTTTCATTCAAAAGCTTGACGTGATGCCGCGATACCTGCCTTTCTGGCAGCACCAGAGCGCTTTCCCCACCACGACCAATAATGTACTCATCCCGGTCAATGGTAAAACGCTGGCCCAATAGTTGTCCTTCTCGTACTATCAATACCGGTTGTTCGTCCATGAGAATCGTCCCTTCCTGTAAAAGTCAATCTGATCAAAGTGGTCTATAATAGCGAAAAATGATGCAGCGACAAATGCCTTATGGTGACACTTCACACAAATAGTATTTTACGCGAACGGTACAAGATAACCAACATTGTTGGTCAAGGGGGTATGGGTTCCGTCTACCGGGCGGAGGATTTGCGTTTGCCCGGCCGTCTCTGTGCCCTTAAAGTGGTTACGCCAGACCCGAACCTGTCGCCAGAACAACAAAAACAGGCGCAAAGTCAATTTTTGCAAGAAGCCAGTATTTTGGCCCAACTTGATCACCCTAATTTGCCTAAAGTATCTGATTTTTTTTCAGAAAACGAACATGATTTTTTGGTGATGGATTTCGTGCCCGGCGACGATCTGCGCCAGATTATGGAAGCGAATCAAGGGCCTTTGAATGAGGAGCGCGTCATCACCTGGGCCGCTCAAATTGTAGATGGGCTGGCCTATCTGCATCGGCAGACGCCGCCCGTGCTGCACCGGGATATCAAACCCTCAAATATCAAGTTGACGCCGGACGGCCGCATTAAACTCGTTGATTTTGGTCTGGTCAAACTGATGGCCCCGGATGACGCCAGAACCATCACTGTCGTTCAAGGCAGAGGCACCGCCTTATATACGCCGCTGGAACAATATGGCGGTGATGGCGGCCATACTGGTACACAAACGGATATTTATGCCCTGGGAGCCACTTTATACCATCTATTAACCAATTCGCCGCCCGCGGATGCAAAGGCTCGCTTTCTCAATCCACGTATTCTTAAAGCGCCCCACACCTTAAATCCGAATGTTTCGGTGCAAGTCTCAGAAGCGGTGTTGTGGGCGATGGAAATGCATCCAGATGATCGGCCAGCTACCGTCACCAGGTTTTACCAGGTGTTAACAGGGCAAGAATCGCTGCCTGGGATACAGATGGAAATACCGGCTGGTAAAGCCCTGCTTGATGCCTTGCAGGCCAATTGGTTTTTATTGGCAATAGCAACCAGCCTGTTTTTTATCGCAGTTCTGTTGACGGTATGGTAAATTCTGATGGATTCTTTAGAAGTAATGTGTCCGCGTTGTCATCGCCTTGAGCAACAGATGAAAGCTGGTTTCACCCCGGCCGGCAGCCAGCGATACCGCTGTAAACTATGTAAGATTCGCTATACGCCAGAGCCAAAAGAGCATGGCTATGATGAGGAAGTGCGGTTGCAAGCCTTGAGCCTCTATTTAGAAGGGTTGAGCCTGCGTGAAATCAGTCGGCTGCTTTCTGTCAATCATCAGAGTGTGGCAAATTGGATCAATGCTTATGCCACTCACATGCCCGCAAATCTGCCTCCCAGCATCTTAGAAATTGCCATCCTGGATGGTTTTTATACGCCGCCACGCCCTCGCAAACGTGAATTGAGTAGAGCCTAGCGACGCCGTCCACTGCTCCGATAGTCAATACATTCACAAAGATTGAACCAGGAAAATGAAGTGAGGATCGTACATACGCATAAAATATGTACGGCTAATAATCATAAATTCTGAACAGGATTTTATTTGTGACCGCTTCCTTACGCTGCGTTCATACAAGGAACTCCCAGCTTCCTTGTTTTTTTCGGGCGGGCAACGCCCATAGTTCATGCCCGCTAACCTGTATTTCAAACTGCACATCTTGCAGCCAATCTTTCCGCCCAGCTTCAATGCTTAAAACGACGAAATCGAGCAATTTAAGGCCATCTTCCTGGCTCACAGTGGCTTCAATGGCAAGCCGGTCTGATGGTTCGGGTTCGCTGGCGGACAAGGCAGGTTGCTGAAGGGTGAAGCGACTGCCTATTTCCCTGGCTTGAGGGATGGTTTCTTGCCAGGCTGGCGCATATAAGCGCTGCGCCCTTTCCCACAGTTTTGCCGCTTCCTTGTCTGCCCCTTTGCTGCCGCCCTGAGACTTGCGCAAATTGAGGACAACACGGCCGTTATAAACCCACATAGGCAGCCAGACTTCAGCCTTAGCAGTCGGGGCGGCATATTGGATGGGAATGGCTGTGATACCAGATTGTTGGAGAGAAACGGCCGTTAAGCAATTAAGACAGCTTACCACCACCGCTTCATTACTTTTGGGATGCAAGTTTTGCCCACAAGTGGGACACTTCAACGCCAGCAGCTGCATCATTTTGACTTATCCTCCAAAAAATCCATGCCCATACTCATGATGCTTTCCAGATCAGTCGACTCTCCGGAAGACAGCGATTTGAGCAAATTACTGCCCCGATTTTTTCCGGTGACTGCTTTCTTGACCTTGCCCTCGATCTGCTCCACCTCTTCCCCATAACGAAAGGCGCGATAACCGGCAATAATAAGCGCCAACCCGATGACGATGGGCGCTAAAATGAGCCAACCACCGTCACTGTCACTGCTATCGGCAAAGCCGGCCGCCATCGCCAACGTGCCGTTAACCAAAATAAAGTTACCGGCCGCCAGGCCCCCCACCAAAGCCGCCGCCCGATAGAAAATATTGCCGGGCGCTTTGCCGTACAGCACCTCGCTCGTTACACCATCCACCACCACCTGATAATTGCGCTGGCGATAGGCGTAACGCACCACCCACAGCGGATAGTAGACAATCGAGAGCTGTTCTTGCAAGAAGTGAAACTTTTCAAAATAGGTTTTAGACAAGACCTCTTTGGCGCGGCCCTTGTAGAGAAAATGGTCATGGGCCTCATCACGGGCGGCCGAATGAGATTCTGTCGGTTCAAAAACAATAGCCTCGGCGTGGAGCGCTTCGCTGTCATACGGTTGTAACAGCTCTTTAGACAATGTAACCCGGTGGACGCCATATTCAGACACATCCAGAGCCGCGTCATTCCAGTGCATTTGCTCCAAAATTTCTAGTTCGACTGGTTTTGTCTCGTCTTTGTTCACCCTTTTAACGCCAAAACGCCAGCCAGTCACATCTGCCTGCACCCGCCAATAAGGCAAGTAGACCAGAAAAACGTTGCTAATACGCGCCTCTTTTTTCAGATCGCGGGCTTTTTTGAGGCCGCTAAAAAACTTGCCCACATCAACCAGCGCCTTTTCCCGGTTGATGGCGCATGTTACCTGCCAGCGTCGGATGCCATTATCGCCTTGAACCAACGAATAGACGCCACAATACGGACAGGCAACGATGCGGTCGCCTTCTTTTAAGGGCACGACGCCGCTGCATTCAGGACATGTTAAACCTTGTGTTTTATCCATAATTAAATTTTTGCTGAAACGTAGGCCGCCATGATGAAGATAGGCACGGCCATTATAGCGCCGGCGATCAAGTAGACGAGTAACCCCCCACCCAGACCCACAATCCCGCCGGCCATGAAGCCAATAGCCGGCATCAGGGCCGCTAAAAAGTAGAGAAGGCAGCCAATGCCGCCGATGGTACGGTAGGGCACTTCTTGTTTAGAGGGATAGATGTCGGCGAATACCTTGCCAGTGGCGGCGTCAACCACGGCCGTATAGGAACGGCCGTTAAACGAATAGGGGAAAATATAGACAGGTAAATGGACCAGTGAGGTCTCGCTGATAGCCCCGGCGCTGATACCCTGATCAGCAGCCAACCACTTTTTAACGGCATTCAGCGGCACAGTAGGCGAAACCGCTTCGGCGCTGATCTCATAATCAAACGGCTCCAGATCGGCGGCAGGAATACTCATTTGGGTAATATCTAACACAGAAATAGCTGCGGCCGGCTTCAGATAGACCTTCTCCTGATCCTGGAGCCTGGCCCGGATTTGCCACAAGGGCCATAGTTCAAACGCTGGTTGGCCGATGGTGGCTTTTCGATCCAGATTTTTAACTGTATCGTTGCCCCCCATCCAGCGACGTAAGGCGGCCGCGGCTTCTGGTTCACGCAGGGTTTCACGGGCGGCAAAGTGCAGCACCACCTCGCTTTTATCAACGGCGTTGCTGGCGCCACAAAAGGCACATACCGCAATCAAAGCGCCTTGTTCAACAGGCAAAACGGCCGTACACTGCTGACAAAGTATCGTTGTTTCAGGGGGAAGTTCGGGTATTATTTCCGTCATAAATTACCTCGCCTCTGCATTTTACGAGGAAAGAGTGTGATCAGGCAAATTGCCTCTGGCGCCAGACTATGGAACCAACCTGAAGCGTTTCAAACTTTTGGAGCAATCGGCCGCTGCGGATCCCGACACCATTCACTCCAGGAACCGGCATACAAACGGCCGTTTCCCAATCCCGCTTCTGCCATCGCCAATAAATTCACACAGGCCGTGACGCCAGAGCCGCAGTAAAAAACCGCTTCTTCTGCTTTTGTCTGGCCCAACACGGTTTCAAACTGTGCTTTTAACTGCGCTGACGGCAGATAACGGCCGTTTTTCCCCCAATTCTCCTGGTAAAAATAATGCCGCGCTCCGGGAATATGTCCGGCAACCGGATCGATTGGCTCCATCTCACCACGATAACGAGCGCCATCCCGGGAATCAATGAGCGGGACGCCCTGAATCACTTCTGGCAGCGTCACCAGCCAATCGGTGCGCGGCTCTCCTTGGAAGAGAACGGCCGTTTGCTCTTCTAAACCG
Source organism: uncultured Ardenticatenaceae bacterium (assembly GCA_964643965.1). GTDB lineage: Bacteria > Chloroflexota > Anaerolineae > Promineifilales > Promineifilaceae. The sequence continues at coordinate 4,930 of CAZXVH010000080.1, read as the reverse complement.
CCCCGCACCGGAAAGCCGCCCTCTTGCCAGGCCGCCCACCCCCCATTCAACACCGCCGCCGCTTCATGCCCCATGTAACGCAGCAGCCACCATAAACGGGCGGCAATGCCCCCATTGGTATCATCATACGCCACCACCTGCTTCCCGGCCATGATGCCCATACGCCCAAACCGTTCTTGCAAAATGGCAGGCGGAGGCAAAGGATGACGGCCGTTATCCGTGGCCGGTGGGTTGCTTAAATCCTCGTCCAGGTGGGCGTAAATCGCGCCGGGAATGTGGCCTGCCAAATAATTACGACGACCCGCCTCCGCATCCGCCAGACTAAAGCGGCAATCTACCACCACCCAGTTGGCCGCCTGGAGATGCGCTCTTAAATCAGTTGCCTCAATTAAAGTTGAAAACATAGCTCATACTCGTCCATCGCCCACTGCCCACTGTCCACTATCCACTATCCACTATCCACTGTCCTTACGGCGCCTGTGTGGGAAACGGCAAGGGTGTGGCTGTCGCCAGCGCGGGTGGCGGTACACTGGTAGCGCGGGGGGTGATAGTGATGTAGTTCGGGGTCGCGGTGGCCGGCACAACGGCCGTTGGCAGCAGTGTGCCGGTCGGTGTAACAGAGGGGGTGATGATCGGCGTCGGTGTTGGCAAGTCCGGGTCCCACACCGCAGACAAACTGCGCCATTCGCTTTCCATCACGGGGGAACGGCCGTTTTCCAGACGTACCAGCCACTCAAACAAGCCAGTCGCTTCTGTGGCCTCAATCAACGCGCTCTGGAAGCGATACAACGTCCCCTGCGCCGCGCTGCTGATCCGGCCTATTTCTGTCTCTTGCCCAGCCTCGTCTGCCACATAAATGGCAAACTGTTCCCCTGGCGCTAAGGGCACGGGCCAGTTCCAGCTGTACGTAAGCAGGTCAGTATTCAAGACTTCCTTGCCAGAAGCGGGTGTTTGCACACGCAGTAAGGGTGATGTTACCTCATCGAAACGATTGCCAAATTCGGCCGTCCAGTACCAGACATTGGGCGCCTTGTAATCAACGGTAAAGGCCACGCCCACATCGGTAGCCCATTGGTTCAAAATGATGCGCCGATGTCCAGGGCTGTTTACCCAAAATTCCACCGCTTGGTAAGCGTGTTCAAAGCCCCAGGCGGTGGCTTCGCCAGCATACGCGCCCTGGTATCGATGCCAAAGCAGCCGTTCGGCCGGGAAAGAGCCATCTGAGCCGGTGTGCGCCGTAAAGCCATACGTCGCCATATCGGCGGTGTGGCCTTGCGCCGCTGCACTCAATTCATAGACATATTTCAGGGGGCTTAAATTAAATTGACGGCGGGCTTCGTTGATGTAGATGAGCAGCGCTTCGGCCTGGCTGGTATCGGGCGGCAGTTCTAGCGGCTGCATCACAAAGGTTCCATCTAAATCCACCGGCTCCAAGACGACGGCAAAAGGATCGATCCCGCTGGAGCCAGCAGTGGTCGCTTCATCTGCGGCGCGAACCACCAGTGGCAGAAAAAGGGAAAGAGCGCCTGGCCCCACCCGCACCCACCGCCCTATCTGAGTGGCGCCAAAATCATTAAACGCCGTCATATTGATATAATAATCACCCTCTGCCAGATAAGTGTGGCTTATTTGAGCGCCTTCCTGGGTGCGGCCGTCGCCCATATCCCATAAGAAGCGACTGACGCTGCCGTCGCCAAAGGCAGTTCCGCTGAGGGGTTGGCCCATGGGCACGGAGTCGCCAATTTGCATATCGGCCAGCGGCGGCTGACCCACTGCCAGGGGCCAAACAGCTTCAGAACGGCCGTAATCGTTTTCAATAATTAAGCGCACATCGTAGACGCCAGGGTTTTGGTAGATGTGGGTGGGCTGGAAATCGATAGCGGTGGCGCCATCGCCAAAATCCCAGGTGAAACGTAAGGGCTGCTGACCGCCGCTTTCGTTGATGAAGGTGACCGTTTGGCCGACGCCGGGACTGGCGTCGTCAACGCTGAATTGGGCGGTGGGATGAGGCACAATGGTAATCTGGCGTGAAGCAGTGGCCTGCCCCACCACATTGGCCGCTCGCAGCGTAAGCTCATACACGCCGACGGCCGGGTAAACCACCACCGGATTGTTGACGTTCACCTGCCGACCATCACCCAACTGCCAGGATTGCGTGATAGGTCCCGGGCCAGCGGTATCGGCGCGGAGAGGCACGGGCAGGCCCACAGAAACCTGGGCGGGCACGTTAATGGCATCAATTTGTGGCGGCAGCCCAATCCAGACAGTGGTACTGGCTTGTTTAACGCCGCCTTCAACAGTGAGAACGGCCGTTATCACTTTCTCCGGGTTGGTAATATCAGCCGTTTCTACGCGCAAAGGCAAAGAAAACTGCTGTGCGCCGCCATTGGCTGACAACACAGGCTGCCAGGTGAGGGTATTGGTCTGGAAATTTCGGCTGGTTCCGGCCGGCATCAGATTGGATTGCAGTTGAAGTTGAGATGGTAGTTGAATGCTGATTTGGGGTAATTGCGTGAGGGCGGCGGTATTACGGGCAGAAACATTCAAGTTGAGGACATTGCCCGGCATGGCTGTAGGCGGATCAACCGTGACAAGCAGCTCAATGGGGCCATCTATTTGTAATCGGCCTGGATTGGCGGCCGTTTGATTGGGAGCAGCAAACACAAAGCGCCAGGAAGCAATCAGACTTAACCCGGCGGCAATGATAAAAAAAAAGAGCAACGTTTTCGCCCTTGGCCTCATGCAGGCAGTTTAGCAGAGTTACTCCATCCAAACAACAAAATAACCAGCAATTCTAAATTTGGAGTGAAAACAGCAGAAATCTGTGCCCTACAAAATGGTTGATGAATAGAGATAGGAATTTAGTACAGGTTTCCAATTCAACTGTTATAATGGGCGGAGAGAAGATACTGGACAGTAAAATGGCAGCAACAGACGACAAACAAACCCGCCTCCCCTTTTTTTCCCGGTTCAAACGTGATCCTGTTTGGAAAGAGTATCCCGGCTACCATGTGGGCGATATTGTTGAACAGCAACCGGTGGCTGTGCCAGCCGGGGCAACCATCGTCGGCAATATCGTCGCGCCGCAGATTATGGTGATGGGTTTGCTCTCCGGCGCCGCTATTGGCCGTGATGTGGTGGTGGCCGCTAATGGAGAGGTGTGGGGAGATGTGCAAGCGGTTCATTTGAATGTGGAGGCTGGAGGCAAGATACGGGGCTGGGTAAGCAGCCTGTCTGAGACAGAGTATGCTGAATTGTCAGCCGGCGTTCCGATTATCCCGCCAGAAAATGGGCACGCCCCCGCTGGCCTCAAGCCAGAACACAAGCGTGTGCTGGATAGAGATCGTTTGGCCACTCTGCACCAGCTACAAAGGGAAACGGCCGTTGCCCTGGCCGCCCGCACTGAACTGGAAGAATCCTTCGACCAACGCTTGTCTGAAATTGCCGGTGATACCGCCAACCAGTTAGCCCTCCTCCGTGAAGAACTCAAAACCAGCCAAACTCAACTCAACAAAGTGCAGCAAGACGCCGACCATACGGCCGAAACATTGCAAACTCGTGAAGCCCAGATTAAGCGACAATCTGAAGAACTGGCCAGCACCCAAGACCTGCTAACCCAAACCACAGAAGCCTTGGCAGAACTGGAGATCGCTTATGCCAAAAATGAAGAAATCTTGGCCTCCTTGTACGCTGCCAAAGCCGGCACAGACACGCATCTGGAAGAAGCGCTTGTCCATGTCGATACCTTAACCGGCCGTATCCACAACATCGAAACGGCGCTCCAGGCCAGCCTGCTGCACTCCTCTGATCAAGAAGACGCCCTGCTGCGCTGGCAAGAACTGGCAGAAACTCAGGAGAAAAGAGCAGAAGAACTTGAAGGCGAATTGGCAAAAGTCAAACGGCAGATGCAAGAAAGCAATGATGTCATCGCCATGCTGCGTGAACAGCGCAAACAACTGGAGAAAGAGTGGGGCGACGCCCATAGACGGATTGATGAGTTGGAAAAAGCGAAGCAGGAAGAGGCAGAGCGCGTTTCATCTCTTTTCGCTAAAAGCGATAAAACCATCCAAACGCTGCTCAACCAGCAAAATTACCTGGAAGAAAAGAACAGACAAACAGAGCAAATCAACCAGTACCTGGCTGATGATTTGGCCCAATTAAAAGAACAGCTTACCATTAAAGAAGAAGAAGTTGCAGATGCCCGCACTCATTATAAAAAGCTGCACACGCGCTGGAAACGAACCAACGCCCAGCTAGAAGCGATCCAAAAGCAACCGACCCGGCTCCTCTCTTCGGAACAGTTAGAGGCAGTCAATGAAAAGCTGCGAGAAGCCGAAGAGCACGCCAAACAATTCCATGAACAAATGCTGTGGAATCAGGCTGACCTGGAAAATACCCGCATTGAACTAAAGCAGGTCCGTGATCAGGCTAAAAAACAGGCAAACCAGCTAGAAAAACGGGAAGCCGCCGACCAGAAACAGCAAGAAAAATTAAAGGGCCTACAGCAAGAAATTCAGACGCTTAAAGAGACATTGCACCGACAAGAAGAGCAAAGTACGCGGGACAAGGAAACTCTAAAACAAACGCTGCGCACACAAGATTCCCAATTAGACGCCAGCGAAAAAGAGCTGGCGCATTATCTGAAAGAAACGGAGCAGCAAGGCAAGCGTCTGGCCAATATTCAAGCCACCCTGATTGAGCGTGAATTGCAGTTGCAAGAAACCAAACAAATCGTGGCGAAGCAGCAAAAATTTATCAAACAAATGCAAGAAGTGACCACAACAAAAATTCAACAGCTTCAAGCCCAACTGCAGGCAGCGCAGGCAAAAAAGTCGTAGCCGTATTGCGTGGCCACGAAGAATGAAAACCTGGGAGCGGGGGCACCATGGTCGCACACGGGGGGCCACCAGTGCGCGCGGCGATTTTCGAA
>CAZXVH010000079.1:0-25574 GCA_964643965.1 uncultured Ardenticatenaceae bacterium | reverse complement strand
GTATCCGTCGTGCGTGTATTGACATTATCTCCTTCATCTCCCCAAATGGTGCGCAATAACGTTTCCCGTCCAAATACCTGCCCTTGATGTTGCATCAGAAAAAATAATAGTTCAAATTCTGTGGTCGTTAAGGCGATTTCATCACCATTGCGGCGCACAATTTTCTCATCAAGCGAAAGTTCGATTGAACCGCAAACCAACTGAGCACGCCCCTTCTGGACGACAAGGCGTAACAAGGCTCGCACCTGAGCCAGCAACTCTTGCGGATTATACGGTTTGGTCAAATACGCATCCGCGCCCAAATCAAGACCCATCACTTTTTCTGGCACGGTATCTTTGGCCGTCAGCATTAAAATGGGTGTGTAGTGCGCCTGTTCACGGATATGTTGGCAAATTTGGTAGCCATCTATATCGGGCAACATGATGTCTAACACGACCAAATCGGGATGAAGCACGATTTTTTCCAACGCCTCATGGCCGGTATGGGCCAGAATCGTTTGATAGCCAGCTTGAACAAAGTAGTAATTCAAGGCTGAGGTGATGGTAGGTTCATCGTCTACGATTAAAATTTGTTGCGGCACAAATGTTCTCCGAATAATTTAAGGTAATAATTCTAACGTTCCGGGTGGGCCACTGCCCATAGAAACAAGAAAGGGACAGGCCACAAAACCATAGCTCCAGGATGACCATTGTAGCATGGCTTTGTCACCATCAGCATAGGTCACCTGTATCGTAGAATTGTGATGATACACAGGTTCATTATCGAAAAGAGTGTGCAAAGTAGATGAGTGTGTTGCTCCACTTTTAGCTGGATTGATTGCTGAGGAAGCGAGAATTTGCCACTCTTGAACAGGGTAAATTGGTAAGGGAGCTTCCAATTCCACTAATTTCATGGCTTCGTAAATGTCCATATCTGTTTTAGGTAGTCCGCCCAGGTCGGAGATAATCCTTTGGGCAATCAGTTCTGGTTGATTATGAGTGCGCGGCAAACCCAGGAGAAGGGGGGACTGACATAGCGGATTTTGGCTTCTTTGTCCCCAAATAAAGGCGAAAATCAGCAAGAATACAGACACAGAAATGAGGGCGACAATTTTTACTGATTTCAATTTTGCACTGGTTACTTTAGTTTTTGATGTTGACATAATTATGCTCCTTCTAGCGGGTCGCTTAGCTAATTTGTACGGATGGTCTGGTGGCAAACGGCCGTTGTCTAACCAACCCGTACAGTAAAAACGCATAAGCCGGTAGGAAAACAATGCCTTCGCTCAGGACTTTTTCAAAAGTAAAGGAAAATCCCTGAGCGGCAGTTACCAACATCCAAAGAAATGATACCCAAAAGAACAGCATATTTATCACGGCCGAAAAAGCGGCAATTGCTGTCAGTTGTGTCGGTTGCGCCGCTATCAACAACACCGGAATTGAGACAATGGGCAGCGCGTACAAAATCCCCAAGGTAAGACGGGTAATAGGAAAGAGAAACACAACCCTATGCAATAAGCTTTGCAGCATACGTCCCCAGGCAGGAACTAAATCATTATTTGCCATAGGCGTGTTTAAGGCGAACTGCCAGCTTTCTATCAATACCGTAAACCACATCACAATCAACACCCAGGAAAAGAGCAAGCATAACCCGCCAACTATTCTAAATAAGGCGTTATCTTTGCCTGTTTTGTTGAGAATAAAGACCAACGAGGTAACGATTGAAACAATTATCATCAGCGCAAAGAACATTTATTATTCTCCTAAATTCGATTTATTTCTGTTGTAACTAAATCGAAGAAAGTGTAGCGCATGAATGTAACAACCATGTCACAAGTATGTTACAGTTGTGTCACAGTTTAGCTTTTCAGACGGTCAATCTGTGGTATCTATTGCCAGGCGAGCAGAGCCAAATACAAAAGAGGCGTGAACTTCACCATTCAGTATAGAGCGATAGGGGTCAAAGACATGGATAAGCTGTATTTGATTAACCCCCGGTTCCCGGTTCTACCGCTATCTTTTGACTGGTTGGGATCACCAATTCTTCATCTAGTTCAGCTTCAGCTACATAAAGCTACCGGTCACTGGGGTGTGAATTTCTCTTTGTTGTATGTGAAGCAAATGTAGTGGATGGGGAACGGCACAGTATTAAACAGATTTAGCTTCCCCAAAATAGGAAAATCTACAATGAATACAAGCAAAAAGAACGCAAGTATGGCAAGGCCTGATGAAATCATTACTTTTGGTGTTTATCCCCAGACGGCGCATGGGACACACAGAACTCCCATCCAGTGGCGTGTATTGCAAAACGCGGCTGATGCGTTGTTTCTCCTGAGCGAGTACATTTTAGTGCGTTCGTTTACTCTTCGAGGATAACGGCCGTTTCCCCCCTCCCTAACAACACCAAACAGCCCACTAACACAACCAGCGCCATGATTTGCAAAATGTGGTAGCCATCGGCCGTCAGCCAGGCATTGTCACGATACGCATCCAGGAAGAGCCGTCCGGCGCTGTAGAGCGCCAACGCCAGTAAAAAGGGTTGCCCTGCTGGCGCTTGCCGTTTCACCGCCAGCCACCATACCCCCAGCGCCGCCACGCCCAACACAATTTCATACAGTTGAACCGGATGACGACGAATGCCAAAAACCGACATCCCCCAAGGCACACTGGTTAGCGTACCATAGCCTGGTCCCGCCAGAAAATCAGCCAGGCTGATGGTGATAACGGCCGTTAACAAACCAGGCATTAAGGCATCCAGGGTGGGCCAGAGAGGGAGCTGCTTATAACGGCCGTAAAAAAACGCCGCCGCTGCTCCCAAAAACAGGCCAGCCGCCACAGTGTAACCACTGGTCAACGGCCAGATGATACTGAGTAAGTTCTGGCTAAACGAAGCCCAATACTCAGCCACAAAAGCTAATCGCGCTGCCACCACCCCGGTCACAAGCGCCACAACCGCCAGGCCGTAGGTGGCCTCCACGTTTAAAGCCAATCGTTTGGCCGCCCGTTCAACCAGCGTCAGAGCAGCGTAAATCCCCAGCAAATAAACAATGCCAGCGGTGGGAAATACAAAGGGGCCAATGTGGATAGTCGGAAACATAATTTTCAAAGCGAGAGGAATGAGGGGGAGCAAGAGGAATTGCCGCCATGCTACCCTGCTACTCCTTCATCATCCCCTCAATGCGATCTTCTAAAACGGCCTGATTGACAACCCCAATGATCACTTCTCGCACCACGCCATCCGCGTCGATGAAGATAGTGGTAGGCAGATTGAAGACTTTATAGTCGAGATTGACGCGGTTATCTGCATCCACCAGCAATGGATAGCTAATGCCTTGTCGTATCCCAAAATCCCGCACGACGTCAGCTGGCTCCCCTTGATTGACGCCAATAACGGCCGCCTGACCGTTATATTTCATCTGTGTGCGCTCAAAAAAGGGCATCTCCACGCGGCAGGGACCGCACCAACTGGCCCAGAAATTCAGCGCCACCGGCTGCCCCCGAAATTCGCTCAAGGTATAGCTCTCGCCAACGGCCGTTTGCAAGGTGAAATCCGGCGCTAAATGGCCCACAAGAGGCGCTTCCGTCAAGGCCAGACTCGGTTTCTTAACCTCTTCCTTGGAGAGCAAAATCCAGGCGCCACCCAACAGGGCCGCTACCACAATCCAAATCGTCCATTCAAACCGGTTCTTTAACATGGAGAGAATCATACGTATTTTGAGTAGAGTGGGCAATTGTTTTTGCAGAACCTTTACCGAACTATTACGAGGGGCACAGAATTGATTGATATGGGTCGAGGGCTGAGCCTGTCGAAGCCCGGGCTTCGGCAGGCTCAGCCCTCGTTTTGCCCTCAGCCTAAATCAGTCAACAAAATAGTCTGCGGCCCATCTGTTTTCGCTGAACCGGTCAGATCGTAGACCAGGGCGCCATCGATATGGATGGGAACCATTTCACCCAGTGGCAGTTCGCCGGGGATGATGACCAGGCCGTCGATTTCCGGCGCGTCGCGGTAGCTGCGGCCGATGCTGAGATTGTCGCCATGCCCCTCGATGAGGACGGATAGGGTGCGCCCCACCTGCGCCTGGTTCCGCGCCAGGGAAATGGGCTGCTGTAAGGCCATCAACTCGTCCAGACGCGCCTGTTTGATCTTTTCCGGAACCTGCCAGGAGATGTCGGCTGAGGGGGTGGAGGCTTCGTAGGAATAGGTGAACGCGCCCACGCGGTCAAAACGCAAATCGGTGACAAACTGCTTCAGCGCTTCAAATTCGGCCTCCGTTTCGCCAGGGTAGCCCACGATGAAGGTGGTGCGAATGGCGATGTCTTGCATGGCGCCGCGCAATTTTTCCACGGTGCTGTACACCCAGTCGATATTGGCCGGGCGGCGCATCCGTTTCAGAGTTTCGCGGTGGGCGTGTTGCAGGGGAATGTCCAGGTAAGGCACAATTTGCGGCGTCGTCGCCATTGTCTCGATCAGTTCATCGGTGACGTAGCCGGGATAGGCATACATGATGCGAATCCAGGGGATGTCGGGCGCGGCGTGGGTGATGGCTTTGAGCAGGTGACTCAGGCCGTTTTTGAGGCCGATGTCGTGGCCGTAATCGGTGGTATCTTGGGCGATGAGCAGCAGTTCGCGGATACCGGCGTCCTGTAAACTCACCGCTTCTGCCACGATGGTCTCCAACGGCCGACTGACGTGGGTTCCTTTGATTTGCGGGATGGCGCAAAAGGCGCACGGCCGGCGGCAGCCATCTGAAATTTTGAGATAGGCGCTGGCTCCCTGAACGGCCGTTCGCAGCACCCCTCGTTCATCTGTGCCCACCGTTTTCGCCTCTTCAGGCAGGTGGTAGAGTGGTTCAGGATGTTTGCGCCGCCGCAGTTGGCGCACAAAGCGCACAATATCCATCCAGCGCCGCGTGCCGATGACGCCATCAATGCCCGGAACCCACGCCACTACCTCGTCGCCGTAACGCTGCGCCATGCAGCCAGCGGCGATGAGCAGTTGATTGGGCTGTTTGATAGCCGCCAGTTCTTGCAGCGCCCCAATCGACTCCTGCCGGGCGCTTTCGATGAAGCCGCAGGTATTGACAATCAGCACCCCGGCGTCATCCGGATCAGCCACGCCGCCATAACCGGAGTTTTGCAGCAGCGCCGCCATACTCTCAGAATCAACTGTATTTTTGCTGCACCCGAGGCTCAGCAAGTAGAAATTCTTCTTTTGTTGTTGTTTGCTCATGGAGATCAAAGGATGAAGGTTGAAGGATGAGAGATGATAAAATTCATCCTTCATCCTTCATAATTTAATTTGTAGTTCGCCACACTTCTTCTTTGTTTTCGCCGCGTTCACCCATGCGGCCCCAGGGCTGTTCGTTGATGGTGACGAAGACGCCGGCGCCGTTGCCGGTATTGACTTTGGCTTCTTCCTGCGCCGTCCATTCATACGGGGGATCGTCGCCCCGCGCCCAGCCGCTAAAAACCACATCGCCATCGATGGTTACTTCCATCCAGGTGCGTTCGCTGATATCAAGCTGCAATACAATTTCTTCCATGGTGGCCGGCAGGGCGGGGCGGGTGAGCGGTATGGCCGGCGCGGTGGCGGCAATATTGTTGCGGCTGGTGGACGTGATCACTTGTCCGGGAACGAAGGCGGGTTCAGTGGCCGCTGCCTCCCCCTCCAGCATGTCGCCAGATTGGGCGGTGGCCGTGCCTTGAGCGCGGTTGGTGATGTCCTGAATAAATTCGGTGAAGTTGGCGTCTATGGCCTGGGAGCTGTCACCACTGCCTAAAAGGAGGGGGATGAAGCGGTTGGCGATGAGGGCTACGGCAATGAGGAGCGCAATAATGATGACCAGACGAACGGCCGTTTCCGGATCACGCCTTTGCCCCACATCCACTTCCATATTAACCGGATCAAAAAAGACTTGCTGCTCATTCGCCAATGAAGCGGGAGTCTGGAGAGATGCTTTTTCTGGACCTTGTTGCGTTTGTCTGGTGGGCCGGTTCAGGTTAATTTCATACCGTTCCAGTAGAGGCTGCGGATCCAGCCCTAAAAAGCGGGCATAGTTACGCAAAAAGCCGCGCACATGCACCGGCGTGGGTAGTTTATCGTACTCCCCATTCTCCAGAGCGGCGAGGTATTTGCAATTGATCCGGGTTTCTTCCTGGGCTTCTTCCAGAGTAAAGCCTTTGGTTTCCCGAGCTTCTCGCAGTATATGACCGAGTTCATCCATATCGAAAAAAAGCCACTGATAGCATCAGTGGCTTGAGGTTGACAGGCTATTTATGATGAGGAGACAGAATGCCTGCCAGAATTGGTCTCAGATTATTCCGTCTCAAGCGCTTCGTACTCAAATTCATCGTCAAAATCTTCGTCTTCTTCATAGACTTCTACTTCTTCGACGATTTCCACGACCTCGGCGGCGGCGATTTCGCCATCTTCTGACTCCACGATGACCGTCAGTTCAGGCTGAATATCACCACTCAGACGCACCACAACTTTGTGTTTACCTAACTGACGCAGCGGCTCGATGCCCACTTTGCGCCGGTCAATCTCGGTGCTTAATGTTTCATTTAAATCATCGGCGATTTGCGAGGTGGTGATTGAGCCGTACAGTTTACCCGTTTCACCAGCCCGAGCGGTGTAGGTGAGAATCACTTCCTCGATTTTTGCGGCCAATGCTTCGTATTCGGCGCGTAGTTCTGCCCGGCGGGCTTCTGCTTGTTTGCGCCAAATTTCAGCCTGGTTCATGACGCCAGCGGTGGCTTTTACAGCATAGCCTTTGGGAATGAGGTAATTACGGCCGTAACCATTGGCTACATCATAAACTTCCCCGGCAAATCCGAGATTATCTACATCTTCTTTTAACAGCACTTTCATAGCTGATTAACTCCATCTATTCACTAAAAATTTTGCAGCATGTAATGCTATCAGAGGGGAGGGATTTTGACAAACTGGATTCCCGCTCGCTCAACTGCTTTCTTGCGCGTAAACCTCATCCATGGCTAACAGGACATCATTCAGTTCGATGACTTCTTCATCAATTTCCTGGCGCAGGCGGCGGGCGCGGCTGCTGTCGATGTCTTTGGCGTCTACCAGCAGGGCTTGCGAGTAGATGGTGCCCAGGTGGGCCAGCGAGTTTTCTAGCTGGAGTTCGGCCCGCTGCATGGTATTTTCTACATTGTCCAGGGCGTTATACTGCTGTTGTAAGCCGTTGATGGTGTCTTGCACTTGTTTTTTGACGGCCGGGTTGCTTTCAAATTCATACTCTTTTTCTAGTTCTTTGATACGCTGCCAGGCCCGATTTTTATCGCGGGTGATGCTGTCTTGCCGTTTGCGGTAGCGGGCGATTTTCTCGGCCAGGTTGTACATATTACCCAGCCAATCGTCCATTTGCACGGAGGTTTGAATGAGTTCATCTTTAAGCAGGGAGTCTGGCTGTTCGTCGATGGCGGTTTCGATGCGTTTTTGGTAGTCGAGGGCCTGGATGAATTGTTCTTGCAGATGTTTATCGCCAATGTGGTTAACGTCGAATTTGCGTTTGGTGAGCTCATGTTCGATTTTACGTTTGAGTTCCTGGTCGGTGAGGCTACTGGCGACGATGATGCCTTCGATGGTGAGGCCAATGGCTAAGGCGATGGCGGGGGCAAAGGGCAGGTCGGAAACGGCCGTTCCCACCATGGCGATAATCGTGGCGGCGATAGTGGTAGCGCTTTCCCAGCGGAAGATGGCGTGTTCCACATGGGCTTTAATTACTTTCTTTTCCAATTCGGTGCGTACGTTATCACTCATTTTTTGTTTCGTTGGACAGACGGAGTCCGTTTTCTTGCCCAGATTGGTTCGATCTCCAAGATTGAACCAATCTGGAATCTTGCCATGATACACAATACCCGATTCGCTGTCACATTTAGTAGTGACAGCGAATCGGGTATGCTGGCTAACAAAATGCGCCGGGCGCTGTCGTTATTACTCTTTCAAAGAAGAGACGTCAAAATCTTCGCCCTCTGCTTCTTCGAAAGCCGGCGTTTCCGTGGGCGTCAAACCAAGACGGCGTTTGCGTTCTTCCAGTTGCAGTTCGATCTCTGTTTTGCCCAGAATATCATCCATCTGGTTGTCAAGCTGGCTGGCGTACATTTCACTGTGGGCGCTGGCCTTATCCAGCCGATTTTGGATGGAATCACGCAGCCGGGCAATGTCTCCATCGCCAACGCCTTCCAGATCGTCCAGGCTCTTGATAGCTTTGACGGTGATCTCTTTGGATTTAGCCAGGCGCAGCAGCGCCTCCATCTCTTTTTGTTCCTGGCGAATGGTTTTTAACTTGGCCTGGAGTTTGAGACGAGCATTCAGCAATGCTTCATATTCGCGCTGCTGCCGAATCCATTGCTCATGATATTGTTCCTGGAGACGGCGGGCGCTGTTGAGTTCGTTTTGTGCAGCCTGCGCCAGATCCGTCTTGCCTTGCATCAGCAGCATGTCGATATTCCGGTCAAGCTGGTCCGCCTTTTTCTTATATTCGATATATTTTCTCTCCATGGATTTGACTTCGCCGCCGACAGTGGCGGCGGCGTTTTCCAGATCATCCAAATTCTCTTCTGCGTCTCGAATATATTGTTTCATAACGGCGACGGAGTTGTTTTCCAAAGCGCGGTCTACCATGTCATGCAAATTGGCTTGTATGAGCGTTTGTGTTTTTTCTAACAAAGATGCCATGAATGAATCTCCTTTAACTAAAAAGTATCTGTTATGGTGAGTTTACGAAAAAAGTGTCGAAATGTTCCTTATTGGATAACCGTTCACACTTTTGAGGCTTTCACTTCTGGAAATCTCGCCATTTGGCGTTTAAATCTTCAGAAGGCTCCAGGTGTATTGTGTAGCAGTTCAACTTTTCTGAGAAGTTCAACTGCTTTGAGGCTGCCTCTAAGGCTGTGAAACGGGCAGGCAAATGGTGAAGGTAAAAGAGTTTGCCTGGTTGTCGAGCAGAATATGGCCGCCATGCAGCGCCACATATCCTTTAATGATATTCAAGCTGGGCAATTGCAGCGAATTTTCGAGATCGTCCTGGATGTCGCTGTTGAGCTGTTTATGGATATATTGGAAGGTTGGGGCATCCAGATGCCCGGGAAAACGGTGTGAGATAAGCAATTGGCTGTTTACGGAGGTGGTGTCTAATCTAATTTTGTTGTCACTGCCGTGGGGTGTGGCCAGGGGCAGCCCTAAATCGAGGATGCGGCGGGTGCAGGCCATTAGTTTATTGCGGTTGCCGATCACGGCCGGTAAATCTTGTTTTAAGGGGCAAAGGATTTGAAACTCAGTTTCTCTGAGCCGGTTGGTATATAGCTGACTGACTTCGTAAAGCAAGACGCCCATGTCATTTATTTCTCTGGCTTGTAGTTCGTAAGCCATTTCAGCTTCACCGGTTTTGAGTTCTGCCAGGGCGATAAAGTCTTCTATGAGGCTGCTTAAGCGAAGGCTGCTTTGCTGGATGCCTTGCAAGGATTCTTTTAATTCGTTGTCTGTTTGCGCTTGTTGAATGCTTTCTTCCAGCTGCCCGGAGTAGTTGGCGACGGAGGTGAGGGGGACACGAAAGTCAGGGGTGATCAGCTCTAATATACTGCGTTTAAGCGCGTCGAAATCTTGAGACATGCTGCGACGCAGGCGGAAATAGTGGTTTAATTGTTTGACAACCAGGCCCAGAAGTTCATCGCTGTTGTAGGGTTTGGTGATATATTCTTCTACGCCACTGCGCAACCCGCGGTGAATATCTCGCCGTTCACCTTTGGCGCTGAGGAATAAAAAAGGTATTTGTACCCAGTCAGGATTTTTACGCACTTCATCGAGGAAGGTGTAACCATCCATATAGGGCATCATGATGTCGGAGATGATGAGGTGGGGCTGGATTTTTTCTAACTGGGCTAACCCGGAACGGCCGTTTGTGGCAGTATGGATTGTTAATTGATAGTCGCCTTCGTAAATGCTTAGCAATTCTTTTAAGCCTTCCAGCAGGTATTGATCGTCTTCTACGAGCAAAATGGTTGCTTGTTGCTGATAGGGGTCTCTTTCAGAGAGGTCAGATTGAGAAGCGCCGTATTGAGGGAGGATAATGGTAAACGTGCTGCCTTGATTTTCAACGCTTTCAATCTCTATCCGGCCGTGATGTAATTCAACAAGACCTCGCGCCACCGTGAGGCCGATGCCCGCGCCTTGCTGCTCAAATTGATCCCGATTGTATTGGAAAAATAAATCGAACACATGGCTTTGCACAACAGTGGGTATGCCTATGCCATTGTCTTCAATGATGAGATGGTATTCACTGTCTTGGCTCTTTGAATAAACCTGTACAATGGCGTCTGTGGTGTGGGTAAATCGGGGTCCCGAAAATTTAATGGCATTATCTAAAACCTGCTTGAAGATTATTGCCAGGCTTTTAGGATCTCCGTAAATGACGGAGGGGAGAGGATTTGGGTGGAACACCACCTGGACCGATTTTTGTTTGACCCGATCCTGAAATTGATTGATTACATCCTGCACGATATCGTCTATGTTGGTGAAGGGGCGGGCGTTATTGGCAAATTCTTGTTCGAGTTCGTTCGTTCGTAATTCGATGACGGTGATAAACCCATCAATGAGCTTTGCCAAACGGGTACAACCGGCCTGAATGCCGCGCAGGTATTCGGAGAAATTGACAGCATTGGCATAGGTATTCACACTGTCAGCCAGCATTTCATAATAGGCGGTGACATAGGTGAGAGGCGTTCGGAACTCGTGGTTCAAGATTTGCAGAACGTCTTTTTTTAGATTGTTGATGCTTTGTTCGTGGGTTTGTTCGATCTGAAACTTTCTGTCGAGTTGTGTTTTGATCAGTTCAAGCAGTTCGACGCTGTGGAAGGGTTTAGTAATATAAAGGGCAGCGCCACTGATGCGTCCTTTGTAAATTTCATGTTTTTCGCCGCGTGCTGTCAGGAAAATGAAGGGGATGCCAATCCAGTTTGGATTTTGTTGAACTGTTTTCAGGAATTGAAAACCGTCCATTTGCGGCATCATGATATCGGAGACGATGATGTCTGGCAGTGTGTATGCCATCTGGGCCAGCGCCTCAATGCCATTACTGGCTGTCATAGTGCTGATCTCGTAGCCTATGTCGATGGCTTGCAGCAGGTCACTCATGCCGTCTAGCATTGATTTATCGTCTTCAACAAGGAGGATGGTGGCTGGACGTTTCATTGATTTGAATATTTTCCACTTTCAACTAACAATGCCACATTATAACACATTGATTTTTCTAAAAAGGGGTCGGAGAGTATGATATTTGTACCGGTTTCTCGACATTTTCCGGGAGACAAAGCAAGAAACGGCCGTTTCCCACAAAACGGCCGTTTCAATAATGTGTAATTTAATGCCTGGTTGGGACGATTAAGCGCCGCGCATCCGGCACATTTACGCCGTGCACATCTGGCATGCTCACGGGTTGCGCATCCGGTGCGCTTATGGGTCGCGCATCCGGCGCATCCGGCGCACTTACGCGCCGCGCATCCGGCGCGCTTACGCGCCGCGCATCCGGCGCGCCATTAGCAGAATGCCCACCAGCACAATCGCCGCCAACACGATAGCCCATAACTCAAACCCGGTGTCGGGCAAAGAGCCATTACTCTTGCCACTGCCTACCGGTATCGGCGTCGGGGCGCTGCCGTCACTGTCCCGATCAAACACACTGGTGCCAGAAACGTTTGGCGTACCGGCGGCCTCGCCTTCACCCATGTCTCCGTCGGCGTCAACGACTACTGGCGTGTTGGATGGCCGGGGCGTGTTGGAAGGGGAGGGTTCCGGGGTAAAGGTGGGCGGCGGTGGCGTGGGTGTATTTGTGGGCCGCGCCGCTTCCGTTTCCATGGCCGCAATGGTTTCTGTCACCTGGGCATTGGCAATTAAAATTGCCTCATTGGTGGCGGCAATGCTGGTGGCGGCGGCTGCCTGGCTGTTGACGCTGCTGCTATCGCGGGTAAATAACGATACGGCGGCGCAACCGGCGGCGGCGATGAATATGAACAGGAGAACGGCAACGGCCGTTAAAAACGGTCGATTGCTGCTTCCTTGGGCTGCGGTATTGGGTGAATTATCTTCTACGATGTAATCATCTTCCATGATTTCCCTCCATGCAATTTAAGAATCAATAGTAGGCTAGCAAAACGATACGGAAAGCTAAATGATAGCTTCCATGTTTGTGAAAGGCACAAACACAACCTGATTCGTTTTCAAACGGACGTCAGCGCCATAAGCGCGATAACCAATTTCTGTCCACTGCGCTCGCGTGTAAACATGCGTGATTTCTGCTATTTGATTGGTGTATGGTCGCCGTAACAGGCGCACCTGTTGGCCGATAGCCAGAGGTTCTGTGGCTGAAGCTGGCGCTCTCGTTGTCTTTTGTTCTACCGGAACAATAATCTCTGGTCGGCTGGATTCCAAACCGGCTGGAAACAGTGTCGCCATGTGTCCTTCCGCTTCTTGGAGGGCGCTAAAGGTTGGCGCAGAGAAGCCATACGCGCCTACGCCATCAGTCACAAAAATCGGCATACCGCAAGACCTGGCAATCGGAAACAGATGAGAGGGCATGGTTCCCGTGATAATGGCGCGTACACCGGTATCGCTTGCTTTTTCCAAAATGTGCGCCTGGTCGATATGGCCTATGGCTAAAATCATCCCGGAGAGATCGGCGTTAAGTTGTTCTGGAAAGATAAAACCATCAGGCGAAAAGGTGAGCAGTTTTATTTTGCCCATCACTTCATCGGCCGTACTCCAGATGCCTTGAATTAAAGCGCCGTATGTCTCTAGCAGCACACCCCGTTCCGGATAAATCTTGACGACTCGACCGGGCAGCAGCGCCCGCAGTTCAAAGATTTCGCCCGTTTGTTTGATAATGAGTCGGCCCTGTTTGACGCCGTGGAATTCACCATCGTAGGGGGCATTAAACGTGGTTCCGCGCCCTAAAGCCCGCTTTTGTTCAAGTAAAGGCATACCCTGGGTGATGCGGCTTCCAGGCGTCAGCGTTAAAAGATTCTTGACGTCGGCAGGGGATAGGTTGAGCATATCGCTCAAGGGTAAAACCTGGAACTTGATACCCAGGCTGGCGCGGGCGACCGTCTGGTTGGCGGTTAATTTTTGGCCGACGCCGGTGACGATGGTGCCTCTGGTGGGCAGCAGCCGTTTGCGCAGGATGCGAATATGGGGATTGACGATGGTGGAGCGAATAAAGATTTCCATATGATTTGCGGTTTAACCCCCCACATCCCAGTACCATTTGCGTACCAGATCGCATCGCTCTTCAGAATTAGGCAGGTGCAACGGCCGTCCTCGGCCATCAATAACCAGCCCCACCGCGCCGCCACGTACCGTGATTTTTTTACTTTTCCCTTCACCAAAGCCAATATCAATCTGTTTATGCGGATTGAGCGTCACATTGGCGATCTGACCTGTGCCCAGGATGGTGGTATCAATGGTCCCTTGTTCAATATCCAGATTAAATTGGCCCTGCCCTTCTGCATCCACCACGCCGGTCATGATCGATTGGCCGGATTGGCCTTTGCCGGTGGGCACAATCACCCAGCCTAAATCGGTGAGGACGCCTGCTTCTAGCGCTTGCACAACGGCCGTTGGCTCTGTTTTTGCTAATATGCCCAGCGCTGGCAGCACATTATACTTGTCCAGGGCAATAGAAAAGATGCCGGTGGGTTGCAAGGCATCTAACAACATCAAAACCGTGTGAGCTGGCCGAGGCGTGTTTGTGAGAATGCCGCCCCGAGCCAAAATCATAGAATAATGGGGCAGGGAGGTCGGTATCAGGCAGCGTATGAGTTCCCGCGCCACAGCCTGTTCCAGATAAAGTTCAAATTCTGTTTGGGGTAATGTTTGCGGATAAAGTGACTTGTAGAGAATAAAATCCCTAATTTCTTCTTCCTTCACTTTCTCCGGTATCCAGCGGGCAATATCGGCTGGGGAAACTTTGTCAAGCAGCGTGGCTAACGGTTTACCCATGCCTAAATCGGTGCGCACCGTGATGTGGGCGCGGCGGGCATTGGCGCTGATCAAAGTCACGCTGTCACTGCCAATGTCGATACCCAGAATGGTCTGATTTTGCAGGGCGGCAAAATATTTTGTGATCAGGGCGAACGCCTGGGCGGTGGGCATAATATTTTGCCCTGTCCAGGATTGCACCGTTTTTATGCCGGGCAGCCGTTCGATTTTCACATCTTCATACAAGGCGCTGATGGCCTGGGCGGCGTCATCAATATATTCACTCCTTAAACTGGGGCGCACATTTTCAGCCACTTGCACATGGGCCACGGCTTTAAGCTGGTTATTGACGGCTTCACGCAAAGCTTTGTTGCCGGCATACAGCACAAACACCCGCTGTTTTTCAGATAAAACGCCGATGCCTAATTCCAGGGTGTCCACCAGGCGCAGCAATCTCTGCGCCGCGCCGCCATCTGTGCCGCCGGTAATGAATATGGCGTCCGGTTCTTTTTGAATCAGCGCCGTTAGTTTTTCGTCTTCGTTTCGGCCGTCATTGAGGCTGAACGTATCGACTTCATGGGCGTAAGTGGTGTGGAGCGCGTGTCGGGCGCTCTCCAGGCTTACTTCGTCAAATAAGCCTACCAACACGGTATTGAGGGGAGGCGCGGCGCTGGTGATAGCCGCGAATTTATCCACGCCTTCGCCTGTGAGCCGGGCGGGGGTGATCAATTTTTGTTGGTTGTTGAGCAGATTGCGCCCGGTGGTATGCTCTATTTGGCGAATGGCTTGCAACAAGC
This sequence comes from uncultured Ardenticatenaceae bacterium, assembly GCA_964643965.1. GTDB lineage: Bacteria > Chloroflexota > Anaerolineae > Promineifilales > Promineifilaceae. Next base: position 10,805 of record CAZXVH010000079.1, on the reverse strand, counting down.
CAACCATGATGTCTGACCAGGGTTGGCTGACGGTGGTGGGGGCCACGCCCCGCGCCAGCAAACGGTAAGAACCGGCCGCCACATCAAACAAGACGGCCGTTGTGTTCGTCGTCCCAATTTCCGCAATCAGGTAGGAATCGGGCAGGGTGGGGGAATTGTCAGGAGCCGTTGTCATGATAGTAGCCGCATCAACTGGGTAAAATAATAATCGATTCGTTCCGTGAAAAGCACCAGGCTGGTGGAAATAATCATGGCGAATAAGAAACCAAAGGTAATCATGAGTACAGAGCGGCCAATGGGCATGATACCACGCAACCATAACGGCCGTTCCCAGGAGCCATCCTCCGCTTTTTTGCCGGTAAAAGTAAACGTCAGCAATACACAAATAGTGAGAACCGCCACGACGATACTTTCCACCAGACCATATTCCATATTATCGCCAAAAGTCAGCGCCTGGGGCAGGAGTGTGCCGGTAATGGCGCCCACCAGGGCCACCGCCATGCCCACGCCGATCAGCAGCGCCAGGGCATTGTCGCCCAGCCAGGAAAATCCGGGTAGGCGCTGCAAAATGAGCAGCAACGCCAACAAAATGGGAACCAGCCAAAGCAAAGATTGCACACTCACCGGGTTAGCCCATAGTTGGGCGAATACCGGCAAAATCACCTGGCGCAGCACGACCACGCCCGCATACCCCCCGCTGACGCCGACCAGAATATTGATGCCCAGGCGGAACAGCGGGTTATCGCCGATGAGATAACTAAAAATCAGCAGAGTCAGGGTGAAGCCAATGAGCAGACCAATGGTGTCGTTCATCATTTGTTACGATTTTTCCTGAAATAGCCTAATGTCAGGCTGCCAAACAGCAGGATAAGGGCGGCGGCCCACAGTACCAGGCTTTGAGCGCCATATTGGGCGTCGGCGGCGGTAAAATCGACGGCGGATTGATAGCTATTTTGGTAAGCAATGGTGGCCGGCAGCCCTTCCAGATAGCCAGAAACTTGTCCGCTGGCGTAATAAGGCGCCACCATGGGCGCGAGCGCCTGGGTGCTGCCTACCACCAGCGGCGCCTGGCTGCTGGCGGTTACCTGCTCGACCCAGTTTACCAGGCTGCTTCGTTCACCGGTGAGCAAAATGATGGCGGCGACGTTGCTGAGTTGTGCGGCCGTTTCCGGGCTGAGCGCACGGCCGTTTAACGAGGTGCAATTATTGGCGGCGTCCAGGCATAAAGCCAACTGGCGTAGGCCCATGGCTTCACCGGGCAAGAGGGGCAGGGCTATTGGGTTGTAGGCTGCGGTTTGCTCGGCGGCAACGGCCGTTCCCGCCGTGTATTGGCTGATGGTGAGCAGTGGGCTGCCAGAAGCCGCTGCCTGCGCCAACAGTAATTGCGCTTCCGGGTTCAATTCGCCACCATATGCAGGCGTATATTCAAAGGCGACCAGAATCGGCCGGCCGGCCGTTTGGGCGAGGACCTCGTTTAAGGCAGCGGCCGGCGCCGGTACAGAGGCCGGGACCGTGCTTTGCAAGGCGGCCGGGCCATACAGACCCAGGAATACGGCTGCCAATAGGATGAAAGCGACCAAAAGACGCAGCCAGGTCACCCTGCGGGCGCTGATGATGGGCTGTTCGGCCTGCGGCGGCTGGCTGTCTTGGTGCGCCAACTGTTGCAGCAGACGCGCTTGTTGAGTTTGCTCAGAGGTGATGGTATATATGCTTAAAGCGGATACCGCCCTGGGCATAGCGATAGCCGGTTCCACCGCAATGGTTTGCGGCATTCCGGCCAGGGGGCCGCTTGATTCCAACTGTTGGGCAATCAGGGGAGCAGCCTCCCCTGTCAATTCGCGGGGTTTGAGATCTTCCAGCCAGGAGGGAATTTCTGCCTTTAGCAGCATCTCTTCCGGCGACTGCGCGGGCGGCAGCTCTGCTAAAATTGCTTCCAGTTCACTGGCGTTTTCCGGCAGATCGCTGTCGGTGTCGAGCCAAGAAATATCTTTGTCGGCGCTGGCAGCCGCGGCCTTACTCTCCGCTGCCAGCGTGGGGCCGAGCCAATCCGGCATCTCCGCATCGAAAAATTCAGCTTCGTCATCGAGCAGTTCGCTGGCGTCTGATTCGCTGAATAACGCCGAGGGCAGGGCGCTTTGCAGTTGGCCGGTATCACCCGGCCGTAGATTGGCCACCCACTCCGGAATGCTTTCCACTTCTTCATCTTCGGCGGATTGAGCCATTTCAGGCATAAGGGTGGTCTCAGCATCGTCAAGCTGGTCTAACCAATCTGGCAAGGTTTCAGCGGCGGTTTTTCCGGTCAGGATGCTATCAATGTCTACCCAATCGCCGCTGGTTTGCTCTTCCACCTCCAGGAAATCGTCGAGGTTGAATTCCTCGCTGTGGGTTTCTTGCAAGGTTTGCTCGATGATGTCTTCTTCGTCTGGCTGCCCAAAATCGAAGGGAAACTCTGAATCGGTCACGGCCGTTTCCATCACTTCCGCGTCATCAACCAGTTTGTTGGGGTCAAAAGCCGCCAGTTCAGACAACCAATCTGGGTTATCTTCCAATGAAATGTCAGCGTCTATCACCGTCGCCATCTCATCCGGGTCAGATAGAATTGTTTTTTCGCTGATTTCTTCGAGCGGCCTCGACTCGCTTTCGGCCTCTGGCGCTGCCGGTTCATCCAGCCAATCCAGGTCACCCGTGTGAATCACAGGCTGCTTGCCGAACAAATCGTCAAGCGCAGAATCTAACTCGCTGGTGGCCGAGGGCAAAATGGCATTGGCGTCTTCTGGCTCCAATTCATCCAGCCATTCTGGCAAAGGCCCGGTATCGCCGGTGGCGATTGAGGGGTCTTGTACCGGGTCAGTCAGCCAATCTTCAGATTCAATGGAGGCCGAATCCAGCTCCGATGCTGGTTCGGAGCCTTCGAGGATCCAATCGGGCAGATCGTCCACAGCAGTTGACATATCGGCGGCCACTTCTTCCCCTGGCTCAACTGCCATAAGAAGCTCTGTCAAGCCTGTACCAGGTAAGTCATCCTCTGCGTCTGCATCCGACGGCGTTTCGGGCAAGTTATCCAGCCAACCGGTTAGCCCGGTGGAAGGTGTGGAGGCGGGCGCTTCAACCAACGTTTCATCCACATCTTTTTCTTCGGCATCTTCAAAATCTGCCAGCCAGTTGGTGAGCGTTTTTGGGGTCTGGCTTTCTATGGGCTGGTCATCATCCTCAAGCGTGGCCTGAGGCGCGGCGGCCGGCGCTTCCTCATCAAACTCAGATAACCAATCTGTGAGCGAACGAGTAGATGCGGCTTCTGTGGGGGTTGGTTCGCCAGGTTTATCACCGGTTTGTGGTTGTTCCGCGCCCAGCAGCCAATCTGGCAGATCTGTCTCGGATTCAACCGGTTTGGGCGAAGCCAGCATATCAGTACCGGCGCTGTCTGCTTGCAGCCAATCTGGAATATCTTGTGTTGGCGTTTCCAGATCAAATTCCTCTTTTTCGTCTGGCAGCGCCAGTAAATCTGTACCCGCTGGCCCTGTTTCGCCTAACCAATCCGGCAAGTCGTCTCCCACCGCTTGCCAATCATCTTCTTCTTCAGAAAGCGTGTGGATAGGCTCCGCTAATGAATCGGCTGGAGACGCATCGAGATTTAAAAGCCAGTCTAAATCTTCCTCTTCCTGGCCTTTGCCGGCTGAGGCTGGGGAGGCAGCTGGTGGCTCATCGGCTGGCTTGGGAGTAGGTTGCGCCAGATTTTTCAACCAATCGGGTAAATTGGCGCCTTCTTGTCCGGGGTCGTTTAACAAGCCGGTTAGTTTCTCCCGTTCCTCTTCGTTGATGTCCCGGATGAGGTGCAGGAAATGTTCGGTGGTAATGTCAGCCGGGGAATGGATAAGGAGTTCCTGACTGTCGGTATCAATCAGCCAGCCGGGCAAATCGGCGCTGGCGGCGCGTTCTTCTGGCGTTAGTTCGGATAGTTTGGGTAATTTGTCAGAATCAGGTTTGTTTTGGGCGTCTTGTTGTTTTTTAAGCCAGTCTGGGATTTTAGTGGGGTCTAAATCCCCCGTATCTCCAGGTTGACGAGTCGGCAGGGAGAACATTTTGGCGCTGGTGGGCAGGTCGCTGGCTTCTGGTTCTTCAGGATCAGGGGGAATCGGCGCTTTTCCGCTTTGCAATCTGGCGCCACATACATCGCAGTAGAAGTTGTGGCGTGGATTGGGCGCCTGGCATTTGGGGCATAAAATGCTGGTGCTTTGGGGTAAACGCGAGCCGCAATGACTGCAGAATTTACTGCCGGGGGTGTTGCCTGTATTACATTCCGGGCAAATGGTTTGTTTGCTCATTTGTTATACGGTCTTTCCACACCGCTTAAAACGCGCACGGCCAGGGTGATAATACCTAAAGCGACGCCGATGAGAATGCCACGAATGCCGGCGGTGACGATCAGGTTGTGAACCAGTTCTCGAAATTGCAGCACGAGCTGGCTGACGCCGGCCGGGATGAATGGGCTGATGACAATGGCGTTGGTGAATAAAATGGTAACGGCCGTTGCCAGAAACAACACCGACCACACTGTGCGCTCTCTTTGCAGCATGCGGATGCCAGAGAACAGTAAGAAAAAGGCCAGCAAAGAGGCCAGAGCCGCTTCCAATGGAGCCTGCACCCATTGGAAGGCTTGCGCCAGGGCATTGTCGGTGACTGCAAATAAATCAGCGACGCCCAGACCAAATACCACCAGCCAGCTTAAGGCTAATACCCCGCTGTAAAGATTGCGGCTGCTAAAGGGGCGGTGACGCGCAAACCGATGGGTATGCACAGATAGCAAATTAAACACACCCAGGAACAGGGCAATGCCCGCTAAAAAGCCAGCCCAGCTTAAAATAAGGCCGCTCACCTCTGGCAGCTTAAACAGCAGGCTCACTAATGTGAGTACGCCAAAGAAAACAGCAATAATAAGCGGTAACCCTCGTTTCAACATCGCTAAAAATTTACCCCAGAACCCAATTGTAGATAATGGCGCCTAAAATTGTGACGCTAATTACCAATCGCAGTAAATCTTGAACCTGCAAACTGGCGATTTGAAAGGGGGAGCCTTCAAAATAGGCGGGCGCGGCCAATAATTCCTCACCAATCATCACATCTTCGGTGGCAGTCATGGCAATGGCTAACGCCTGAGGATCATCTGAGCCGATGATCTGGTTGACATCATGCTGCCCGGCTACTTCGGTGACAATGCCAATTTCTGCCCCAAATTGTCCTACCAGGACATTGCCCAAGATTTTTTCTTGCTGAATGACAGAGGTAACGCCGCCGGCATAGGCATAGGCGTCATGGGGGGCGGCAATAAATTGGGCGGTTCCGGTGGGGATGCTGCCATTGCCGGCCAGCGTGGCGGCGTAACGCAGCCTATTTTCTGCCAGGGGAAGCAAAGTGCCATCGCCCACGGTGGTGATGGGGGGCGTATCGTTGGCGCAGCCATCTTCGGCCAGACGATCTAAAATGCTGGCAGCGGCCAGACTCATCGGGCTGGAGGCGCTGATGAGGCTGGCGCGGCCCAGGCTGATGTGCAAACGGCTGGCGCTTTCTACCGCCCGGCTCACCTGACCTTTTAAGGCGATATGGGCGGAAAACGGCCGTAACGCCATTTGCCGTTCAGAAGTTTCCATGGATTGTTGGCGACGCGCTAAAATATAGGTTAGGATGAAGACAAGGATGATAAGGGAGAGGGTGATAATCAATTCCATAATCTAACCCTCTTTTGTGCCTGGGCTGGTTTGCAAATAGCGGGCAAGGGCAGACAGCGCTTCAGGAGATTCCAACAGGGCGGCCGTCTGCTGGATTTTGGGGGCAGGGATAAACAAGGAGAGGGCTGGTTGAGCCACCCACAAAATCTGGCTGCCGAGGAAAGTGAAGAGCGGCCCGGCTGCTAAAGCAAGAAGAGCTGGCTCTTGAAAACCACGCCGCGTGATTTCTTCGGCTATCTGTTGGCTGAATGTCATCTGTTCGGGCGTAACCTGATAATCAGGCGTTTCCGGAGCGGGTGTTACCTGAGTCATGGCACACATGCGTCCTTTGGCTGAAAATGTTACCATTGTAAAAGCGCTTTTGCAGGTATTATACACGTACTTTATGTAACATAACATGGCGAGTATAACACGTTTACACCAGAGTGTAAAGCTGGCGAAAGGTTCCGCCAAAGCGTGTTTCACTCGAGAAAACAGGATACAATCCCGCTCAAATCGACGTTGAATGGCCCGGAAAGCGGGTAGATAATTGTACTATTGTTGAGATTATACATCATATGACCCGAATGAAAATAATTTTAAATCCAATGACGGATAACGGCCGGGGCAAATTGCAGCAAGAAAAGATCAGCAGCCTGGTTGCGCCCCATGAGTTTGTGGAATTGGTGTTGAGTGAATACGCCGGCCATGCCCGGGAACTGGCGCGGGAGGCGGCCGCTGCTGGTTATGAGGTGGTGGTGGCGGCCGGCGGAGATGGCACCGTGCATGAAGTGGTCAACGGCATCATGGAGGCGGAACGGCCGGTAAAATTGGGGGTGATCCCCATCGGTTCTGGCAATGATTTTGCTTATGCTAACGGCATCCCGCGGGATGTGGACGAGGCGGTGGCGGCGCTTTTTGCTGACAAGGTGGTGTGGGTGGATTTGGCGCGGGTAGAGGATGAAAACGGCCGTTTCTTGATCATGGACAACAATTTTGGCGTCGGTTTTGACGCCATGGTGGTGGTGCAAGCTGAGCAGATAAAATGGGCGCATGGCTTTTTGAAGTATATGCTGGCTGTTTTCAAATCCTTAGCCTTTCATTTTAAACCGGCGCGGCTGCATATTTTGTTTGATGAAGAGTCCGTGGTGCAAGAAACGCTGTTTCTGTATGTGGGCATTGGCACACGCGGCGGCGGCGGCTTCTTGTTAACGCCGCAAGCCCGCCAGGATGATGGGCGGCTGGACAGTTGTTTGGTCAATCCCGTCAGTCGATTGACGTTTATTAGCATGTTGAACCGGGCGATCAAGGGCACCCACATCACTCATAAAGATGTGGCCATGCGCGTGAACCAGCAAATCATCGTTTCGCTGGATGATTTGGCCCCGATGTATGTGGATGGGGAAATGTTTGCTTACCCGGAAGACGGGGTGCGACGGGTGACGATCACCAGTTTGCCGCAGGCCATACCGTTGTTGGTCGGATCAGGCGGTTAAGGCGCGAAGATGAAATGATTGATAAGAGATTGGAGATTGGTCAAATCTCTAATCTCCAATCTCAGTTCAAGAGGAAACGTTATGCGGACGTTGGAACAAGCTTTGCAAGATCATGAGTTGATTGTGCTGCGGGTGCTGGGCGAGTGGTGGGATTTAGACCTGATGGGCGCAGACCAGGCGGCGTGTGTGCAGGCGCTGGCGGTAGTGCTGGCCCACCTGGATTTGACGCAGGAAATCAATTACCTCTCTCCTGAGGAGACGGCCGCTTTGAAGGATTTAATCGCCGAGGGCGGCCAGATGCCGGTGGCGGCGTTTAACCGCAAACATGGCGAGGTGCGCTTGATGGGGCCGGCGCGGTTGGAGCGCGAAGAGCCGTGGTTGGACCCGGTCAGCGGCGCGGAGGCGCTCTGGTATCGGGGGTTTTTGTTTCGGGCGTTTGATGAGACGGCCGATGGCTTGATGGAGTTTTATTATTTGCCGGATGAGATGATGGCGCAGTTTCCGCAGGTGAATGGCGCGGCGGAAACGGCCGTTTCTCCCCAAGCTGCCTCTGCCTTACCCGCCAAAGCAAAACCAGAACGGTATGAAACGGCCGTTATCCATGCCGTCGATGATCTCACCACCCTGTTGGCCTTTGCCCAAACCGCGCCAGAGTTGTTGGTGCAGGCCAACGCCTTGTCTGCCTATTTGCAAAACGGCAGCCCTGACCGCCAATCGCTGCTCATGACCCTGGCCGACGAAATGGGGCTGCTGCGCCACACGGATGGCGGGCTGCGCCCCACGCGGACTGCCATTGACTGGCTCCAGCAAAGCCGGGAAAGTCAACTGCAAGAGCTGGCGAATGCCTGGAGCAGTTCCATTTGGAATGATTTATGCCACACGCCGGGGCTGCGCTGCGAGGGAGAAGGGTGGAGCAATGATCCCCTTTTGGCCCGCACGACCTTGTTGGCGCAACTGCCCCCTGACCGCGACTGGTACAGTCTGGATGATCTGGCGGCGCTGATCAAAGAAAATGACCCGGATTTTCAACGGCCGGACGGTAATTATGACACCTGGTATGTGCGCGAAACGGCCAGTGACGCCTATGTACGCGGCTTTTCTAACTGGGAGTTGGTGGAAGGTCGGCTGCTCCGCTTTTTGGTGCAGGGGCCGTTGTTTTGGCTGGGTATGGTGGAAACGGCCGTTTCCCATTTCCCGCCGCTCTTCCGCCTGACGGAGCGGGCGCTGCACTGGCTCAAAGATATGCCGGCCGCTCCGGATGCCGTGCGTGTGCCCCTGGTGGTCCAGCCGGATGGGGTGGTGCTGGTTCCCCACAACGCCAGCCGCTACCAGCGTTTTCGCGTGGCCCGCATCGCGGATATGCAGCCGGTTGAGCCGGGCCAGCCGTATGCTTACCGCCTGACGCCGCAGTCGTTGGCGCAAGCCAAAGAGCAGGGCATTGAGCCGGATCGCATTCTCACGTTTCTGGCGGAAGCCAGTGACCGCCCCCTGCCGGGGAGTGTGAAGCGGGCGGTTTCTCGTTGGCAGGAGCGGGGGGTGGAGGGTCGGTTGGAAGCGGCCGTTATTCTGCGGGTGAAGGAGGCGGCCATCCTGGAAACCCTGCGCACCAATCCCAAAACGCGAGATTTGCTGGGTGAAAGTTTGGGCGACCTGGCCGTTATCATCCCCTCAAAGAATTGGCGGGAACTGCGCGACATTACGGCCGAATTAGGTTTGTTATTGGACGTGAATGTTAGCCAGGGGTAGATCCCTCAATTATTTATCCTGGGTTGTCTATTTTTAAAACATACTCAACTGCTTAACTTTAGCTGTTGATTTTTGTCCTTTGTCCTTTTCTTCTGTCATCCCATCATGACGAGCGGCGGCACAAACTTCACCCCAACTTGCAAAATACTCATCATAATATTTGATAGGATATTTTCCATGCTGAATCATTTCGTCCCGATTGGGTAATTTGTCAAGCTCTTTTGCCACCCGGCGTACTTCTAGCTGTAAAGTTTTCTTGGGTACTTCGTATTTCTGTGATGACATCCTCTCAACGCGGCTGTTTTTCTCAGTAAGCTTTCGTTTTACTTTTCTAAACGGGTCAAGCCCATCTATGATTTCCTGATGACGAGATAAGGCTATTTTGTGATATTTCTCCGAAAACTCTATACCAATATACTGCCTATTTAATTGATGCGCGGTCAAAGATGTTGTTCCTGCTCCGTTAAAACAATCAAGCACGATTTCATCGGGTTTCGTGAAAATGGTTATAAGTCGATACATTAACTGTGGGGGGAGTTGACAAGGGTGATCTACACGCCGACTGTTATGTTTTAAGCGATGAATATCGCACCACAGATCAGTTAACATGCCATGATCATCAATACTCATCAATCGACGTGTTTTTATACATGTTGATCGTAAACAATACTCTTCTTCCAGAGGTTTAAGTGGTAAAAAGGTTCTTGATGAGTTAGGTAAAGAAAATTCTTCATTGTCTATCAGGCCTGGTAATTGTCGGGAATCACCTTTTGTAAAACAAAGAATTCCATAATGAGCGGGCATAATTTGTCGCACTGGAAAAGATAAAGCATCCCAGACGATCCAGTTTTGGAATTGAAGGATTTTCTCTAAATATAAAAAATGACGAATATCCCAAAGGGGAATGTTTAAGATGGCGCACGTTCTTCCCGGCTTGAGAATACGAGCTAATTCACTAAGCCACTCATCACACCAATCAAAATACTTTGTAATAGATAAATCGTCTGAATAACTATTGTATTTTTTATTTAAGTTATAGGGGGGATCTGCAAAAGCAAAATCAACACTATTATCAGGTAATTTTCTTAACATTTCTAAAACATCACCTAATAATAATTTACTTTGTTCTGGCTCTGGTTGAGATGTTGACCACAAGGAAGTTTGCCCAGAATACCCATTCGATTTTTCTGCAATAAATATAGGGACAGCCATTTTTCGATAATCAAGCACAATTAGATTGCTGTAATCATCAATTCCAAAAAGATCGGCAAATCGTTCAAGTACAACATCTAAATTTTCATCTGGATCGGCTGAAATATCACGCCAAACATCTGATACCAGTGTTCCATAAGAATTATAGGTATGTTTTTTGCCACCATAATCTTTAGTTGTTTTCTCACATGCAGGACAATAGGTATATTTTATTCGTGTTTTTGTATGATTGAGTGAGCCTGAATATTTTGTATGAACTAACGCTCCGAAATGCAGCTCTGGTAGTGCTGTTTTATCCTTTGATACTCTTGGGGTAGTACGCTTTATCGCTATCCATAATTGATAGTTTATGAGTGAAGAAAGATGGGTATGTGCATGAACGAGGTCTGAGGTCTCTCCAATCGTGATAAGCGTTGAATTTGGACCCAGCTTTTCGATAATGTCATCAAAAATGTTTGCTAACTTTTTAGTAGGGGTGTTTTGACCTGGAGTTAAGGCAGGCAGCAAGACTATTGCTACGTCATTAATTTCAGGCAATTGCTCGCTATCATATTTCCTTTCCGTAACTGAAATATACGTAATTTTTAAACGATTCCCATCTTCTGACAAATGAGTCATTTCAAATATTCCTCAATAAACTGGCAAAGCA
>CAZXVH010000078.1:0-25960 GCA_964643965.1 uncultured Ardenticatenaceae bacterium | reverse complement strand
ACCATGATGGGGCGTGGAAGGGAGGAAACCGCCACAACATTGAAAAGGAGGGTCGCCGGGGCCAGGATGAATTAAAACTAACCCTTTTGTTTTCATAGAAACTTACTCCTGGTTTGCAAATTTGGTGGCCTGCGCCCCATTCAGACCAACTTTTACCATATTTTATTCCCCTTTGTGAAATTCTTTACCTGATCCTTACATACCCCTTACCGGTTATTTATAGTGACGGGGTATGCTGGTGTTTGTTATCGTTTGAAAACAGATTCGGCTTGCCTGGTCAGGCATCAGGGCAACGGCCGTTTAACCAAACCATTGCGGAGGCAATTCATGTCATTATTAAAAGAAGCAGACCAACAACAATTACGCGAACATTTTGCCGCACTCACTGAGCCGGTCAAACTCGTCATGTTCACCCAGGAAATGGAGTGCCAATATTGCACTGAAACTCGCCAGATCAGCGAAGAAGTGGCGGCGTTATCCGACAAAATTTCCGTAGAAGTATATGATTTTGAGCGCGATCAAGAGATCGCCGAGCAGTACCACATCGACAAAATCCCGGCCATCGCCGTGGTGCGCGGCGGCAGCCAGCCCAAAGATTATGGCATTCGCTTCTTCGGCGTACCTTCTGGCTACGAATTTAGCTCACTCATTGAAAACATCATGATGGTTTCACGGGGCGAATCTGGCCTATCGGCAGAAACCAAGGAATGGGTCGCCAACCTGGATAAACCCGTCCATTTACAAGTTTTCATCACCCCCACCTGCCCCTACTGCCCCCAGGCCGTCATCATGGCGCATCAACTGGCGCTGGAAAGCGACCTGATCACGGCCGATATGGTAGAGGCCATCGAATTCCCGCATCTCTCCAACAAATACCAGGTGCAGGGTGTGCCGCGCACCGTCATCAACGACGATTTCCACATGGAAGGCGCTGCGCCAGAACCAATGCTGCTGAGCAAACTGCAAGAAGCGGTGGCGTAAATGTCTTTTGATTTGAATCTGGGACTATCCAATCTGGGCGGCGACAATCAGTACGATGTGGTGATCATCGGCGGTGGGCCAGGGGGCGCTTCGGCCGCCATTTACACCGCCCGCGCCGACTTGAAAACGCTGGTCATCGACAAAGGGCTGACGGCCGGGGCGCTGGGCATCACCGGCAAAATCAGCAATTATCCCGGTGTGCCCGGTCCGGTAACGGGCGCGGAACTGGTCGAGACCATGCGCGGACAGGCGGAATCCTTCGGCGCACAGTTCCTCACCGACAAGGTGGTGGGCGTAGACCTCAAATCTGAGCCAAAGATGGTGATGGCCGGAACCGGCGCTTTTTACGCCAAAGCGATCATATTAGCCACCGGCTCAATGGGTCGCATCAGTTCGGTGAAAGGGGAAGCTAACCTGTTGGGACGCGGCGTAAGCTACTGCGCCACCTGCGACGGCGCTTTTTTCCGCGACAAAACGGTGGCGGTCATCGGCAATAATGATGAAGCATTGGAAGAAACGCTGTTTCTGACCAAGTTCGCCGAAAAAATTCATCTGGTCGTGCCCACGCCCACCTTTAAAGCGCGAGAGGCGTTAACGGCCGAAATAGCAGCCAGCCCCCAGATCGAGGTGCATTGGGGCACAAGCCTGAAAGAAATCAACGGCAACGGCGCCGTGCAAAGCATCCGGGTGCAACCTCGAGGCGGCGCGGCAGCAGAGATTCCCGTTTCTGGCGCGTTTGTCTACCTGCAAGGGGGCAAGCCCATCACTGATTATTTGATGGAGCAGTTGGAAATGAGCGCGGATGGTTGCCTGACGGTGGATCATGAACTACAAACGGCCGTTCCCGGTGTATTTGCCATCGGCGACTTGCTCTGCACCCATATCAAGCAGGCCGTCATCGCCGCCTCAGACGGCGTCATTGCGGCTATTGCGGCGGATAAGTTTATAAACGGCCGTAAACAGGTGAAAACCGACTGGCGTTAATATCCCGGAGCGCTCAACACTCGCCAGGCAGCCACCGCATATGGCGCATTCTCAAGTAAAACCAAAAAAGTGCGTTCAGTAATCTGGACGCACTTTTTTGCGCCAGGACAGCAAAAAAAGTCAGAGCGCTAACGTTATCCATTTTTCATGGCCTTCCTAAAAATCTGTGCTAAACTGTCAACGAAATTTTAGTGATGATAACCATGATGAATACAATCCAGTTAGCACAATTGTTAGACGAGGCGGAAGTCGCCAGGCAGCAAAGGGCATACATAGAAGCTGTGCGCCTTTATGATCTCATCCTCACCCAAACCAGTGACATCCAAACCGACGCCATTGTCAAAGAGATAAAACTGGCGGCGCTGCGGGAAAACGGCCGTTTATATCGGCTGCTCGGCAATCATCAAGCAGCCCTCAATTGTTATGAGCAATACTACCTCGAAGCCAGTTCCGGGGAACAAGCCGTAGACGCCCTTTCTCTCCTGGCCAACCAATTCAACAATATGGGCCGCTACGAAGAAGCGCTCAAAGCCAGCCAGGAAGGGCTGGACCTTACCGCCGCCCTCAACTATACCCAGGGACGCGCCGCCGCCTTCCAAAATTTGGGGCGCAGTTACGCCCACCAGGGACGGCAAGAAGAAGCGGTCAGCCGCTTGCAGAAAGCATTGGCGCTCTTTGAACAGATCGGCAACAAAAGAGAAATTTCGCGCACCTGCAACTGGCTGGGCATCGTTATGCTGGATCAAGGCCATGTAGACAACGCCATCCAATACTTTCAACGAGCGCTCATGCTGGCCGACCATATCAGCGACATACAAAAAGCAACCGTTCTCAGCAACCTGGGCGAGTGTCACCAAATCTTGTTCGATACCCACCAGGCAATACTCTACCATCGTCAGGCATTGGCTCTGGCCAAGGAGATACAATTAAGCTCGTTGGAGGCGGATCTGCTGCGCAATCTGGGCGTCGATTTGGCCGATAATGGGGAAATTGAAGAAGGCGCCGCCTGCCTGGAAGAAGCCCTGCGGCTGAGTACAGAGACAGGGCAGCAAGACATCAAGCTGCAAACATTGGCCTCATTAGCCCAGGTGGAACTGGCCCGACAAAACATCAGCCAGGCCCTCCATTATGCGGAAATAATGAAAGCGGAGGCCATCGAAATTAAAGCGCGTCATTTCGAGGCAGACGCCCTGTATGTTTTAGGCTTGTGTTACCAATTTCAGGGGCAGCCGGTGGCGGCGGAACAAACCTGGCACACCGCTTTGTTTCGAGCGCACGAAACCAACCAACAAGGGTTGTTGTGGCGCATCCACGCCGGACTGGCGGAAGTAGTGGGCAATAAGGCGCTGGCCGATACCCACTACCGCATTGCCGCCGAGGTCATCGACCAGATTGTCTACCCCATTGAAAACGAAAATCTACGTAATACCTTCTTAAACGCGCCGCCGATCAAAAAGATTATGGAAGCAGCGGTTTAAAGGGAGCAGAGTGGCAAGACGGCAAAGCAGCTTGTCACCCTGCAACTTTGCGCCTTCCCCCTAATTCTCCAGCGGATAGCCTGCCGCCAACCAATCCCGCAAACCGCCCTGCATGTTGATCACTTCTTTGGCGCCGTTGGCCTGTAAAATGCTGCTGCCTATGGCAGAACGCACCCCGGTCAGACAATGCACCACCACCGGTTTGCCGTTGACAATCTGCGCCACGTTTTCTTGCAAGTAACCCAGATACACATGTTTAGCGCCGGGGATATGCCCTTCGTCCCATTCCGTTTCATTGCGCACATCGACCACCACAAATTCACCGTTTAAGACACGTTCAGCAATTTTATCTGGGGTCATCACCTGGTAAGCCTGCGGCCGTACCCCCGCTTCGGAGAGGGTGGCGACGGCTTCATGCTCAAAGTAACCGGCCACTTTGTCGATGCCAATATAGGCCAGGTCGCGCACTGCTTCAAGGGCGTGTTGGGGATCGACGATGAGGTATAACGGCCGTTCATAATCCACCAGCCAGCCAGCCCAACTCGCCAACATATCGAAGGGGATATTGATCGTGCCGGGAATGTGACGGCCGGCAAAGGAACCAGCATTGCGCGTATCGACAATTTGAGCGCCTGCTGCCAATAAGGCGATCATCTTTTTAGCAGGCAGCAGTTCCAGCTTGGGCAAATCGTGCAAGATGGCCGGCCCTTCTTTGTTCACGCGCTTCATGACGGCAAAATAACGAGGCGGCTCCGGCTGATCGCGGAGCAGGTATTCGACAAAGGCTGCTTCCGTATCATAAGCCAGGGCGGGATTGAACAGTTTTTCGTAGCCAACGGTGGTGGAGGGAATAGCGCCCAACCCTTTGCCGCAAGCGCTGCCCGCGCCGTGCGCCGGCCACACCTGGAGATAATCAGGCAAGGCTTTGAAGCGTTCTACTGATTTGAACATTTGGGAAGCGCCAGCAACGGCCGTTCCTGCAATGCCCGCCGCTTTCTCCAACAGATCCGGCCGGCCAATCGACCCCACAAAGATAAAATCGCCGGTGAAAATGCCCATGGGCCTATCCGCGCCGCCCCCCTTATCGGTGAGTATAAACGAGATATGCTCCGGCGTATGACCCGGCGTGTGCATCACTTCAAAGGCAATCTTGCCCACCTGGAACACGTCGCCATCTTTCAGCAGTTGGTGATCATAGCCATCCAGGAAGTGATATTTCCAGTTTTCATCCCCTTCATCCGAGAGATACAGTTTGGCGTCGGTACGCTCCGCCAATTCCCGCGAGCCGGAAACAAAATCGGCGTGGATATGGGTTTCGGCGGCGGCGACGATGCACATATCATTCGCTTCCGCTTCCCGAATATATGGCTCAATATCCCGGCCGGGGTCTATCACAATCGCTTCTCCCGTCGCCTGGCAGCCAACCAGATATGAAGCGTGCGCCAGTTTTTGATCGTAAAAATATTTTAGTAACATAATAGTTCCTCCGCTTTCTGATTCTTTCAGGGTAAGCGTTGTGGTGCGACGCACCTCAACCAAACAGAGTCTACCAGTAGAATACAATGAAAAATTAAAGGGCTTGTAAGGGTTGTGTAAGAGCATCCCTTTACACAACCCTTACAAGCCCTTTATAAACACGTTGCAAACAGCCACTATACTCCCTATGAATCTGAAATTTACGAAAACGAGGAGCAACACCCATGTTCAAATCATTTTTCAACCGCGGCGATGCCCAAACCCAGACCAAAATGAGACAAATCAACGCCGCCCAGTTAAACGACCTGCTGGAGACAGAGGACGATTTTGTATTGGTAGATGTGCGTTCACCCATGGAATATCAATATGACGGGCATGTGCGCGGGGCGCGGCTGCTGCCTTTACAAGCCTTGTCCGGCCGCCTCAACGAACTGCCCCCAGACAAGACAATCATTTGCATCTGCCGCTCCGGCAACCGCAGCTATTTTGCCTGCGAACAGCTAACGGCCGCCGGCTTTGAGGATGTCGTCAATATCAGTGATGGCATGATTGGTTGGAAGATGGCGGGCCTGCCCCTGCAATAATTTCTAACTTTTTAAGATTTCGCGGGATAACGCTGGTTGCCAGCAGTGTGCGGCTGGTAAAATCCATGAGACACGCCATCAGCAACATGCCACCGGCTCCTCAATGCTCTGAATTTCTATGTTACCGACAATCACGAAATACATTCCCGTTCTTACCTGGGGGCGCAGTTACCGGCGCGAATGGCTGGCCGGCGACCTGTTGGCGGGTCTCATCGTGGCCATTATGCTGGTACCGCAGGGCATGGCTTATGCCCTGTTGGCCGGACTGCCGCCGCAGGTGGGGCTGTATGCCAGCATTGCGCCGCTGCTGCTTTACGGCCTGCTGGGAACCAGCCCGGTTTTGGCAGTGGGGCCGGTAGCAATTGTGTCGATTATGGTGGCTGGGGGCGTGGGCGCTTTGGCTGAACCGGGAACGGCCGTTTACCTGCAACTGGCGCTCACCCTGGCCCTACTCACCGGTCTGATTCAGGCAGGCATGGGTTTGTTTCGGCTCGGTTTCCTCGTCAATTTTTTGAGCCACCCCGTGTTGGCTGGATTCACCAGCGCCGCCGCCATCGTCATTGGTTTCAGCCAGGTGAAACATTTGTTGGGGCTGCCCATGCCCTCTTTAGACTTCATCCACACCGTCGGCTACACCGGCGCTCATCTCGGCGAAACCAACATGGCGACCATGGTGATTGGCGTGTCTGGCGTTCTCATTCTGTTTTACTTCAAATATGTGCTGGGCGGTCAGCTTAAACGGCTGGGCGTCCCGCCAAACGTGCGCATCCCACTTACCAAAAGCGGGCCGCTGGTCATTGTGGTGCTGGGAACCCTGGCGGCGCTGCTTTTTGGCCTGAACCAGGACGCCAGCGTGAAGGTGGTGGGCGAGGTACCGGCCGGTTTGCCGCCGCTGACAATGCCTTCTGTTGAACTGTCACAGTGGCGGGCGCTGCTGCCCACCGCTCTGGCAATTAGCTTCGTCGGCTTCATGGAAAGTTACTCCGTCGCCAAATCCCTCGCCAGCAAAAAACGACAAAAAGTAGCCTCAGACCAGGAGTTGATTGCCCTGGGCGCAGCCAACCTGGGCGCGGCTTTCAGCGGCGGCTATCCGGTGACGGGAGGCTTTAGCCGGTCGGTGGTCAACTATGAGGCGGGCGCCAATACGGCGCTGGCTTCGCTGATAACGGCCGTTCTCATGGCCCTCTCCGTCATTTTTCTCACCCCCCTCTTTTACTTTCTACCGCAGGCGGTGCTGGCCGCCATCATTCTGGTAGCCGTCATCGGCCTGATCGACGTGAAGACCTTCCGCCACGTCTGGGCCTATAACAAGGCGGACGCCGTTTCCATGATCATTACATTTATGGCGGTGCTGCTCATTGGCATTGAGAACGGCATTCTGGTGGGCATGGCCGCCACCATCCTGCTCTACGTGTGGCGCACCAGCCGGCCGCATGTAGCAGTGGTGGGCCGCATGGGCCAGAGCGAGGTGTACCGGAATGTCTTGCGTCACCCGGTAGAAACGTGTGAAACGGCCGTTGCCATCCGCGTAGATGAGAGCCTTTATTTTGCCAATACCAAATACCTGGAAGACACTATCTTACAGCACACCGCCGACAAACCAGAAATAGACGACATTGTGTTAATCATGACGGCCGTTAACTTCATTGACGCCAGCGCCCTGGAAACCTTAGAAACCCTGCAAACCGAACTGCGCGACGCCGGCGTCAACCTGCATCTGGCCGGCATCAAAGGTCCCATCATGGACCGCCTCAAACAAATTGGCTTCATCAACCAGTTTGGCCTGCAATACATCCACTTCCGCACCCACGACGCCATGGCCGCCATCGGCTGCGTGCCGGAAAACACGCCAGACTAATTCCCCACCTGGGAGCGCGGACAGCTTGTCCGCCTATTGCGGACAAGCTGTCCGCGTTCCAGTTTTCCTTCTCACCCCCACCCCTCATCCAGCTTCTCCCAGGCCGTCATCAGCTCATCCAGCGAGATCTGTGCGGTTTCTAACTCCGCTTCCAGGCGGCCGATTTCGGCGGCGTCGCCGCTGGCCTGGGCCGCCGCCAGTTCCCGCTCCACCTGCTCCAGCCACACCTCTGCATCCTCGATATCTTCCGCCAGCTTGCCCAACGACTGGCTGCCCGCTTTTTGCGCCTGCTTACGCCGCTTCTCCACCTGCGCCGGATCCACCAGTTCATCAATCCAGGCCAGCGTGAGCAGCGTTGGCGGCTCGGCAACGGCCGTTTCCAGCGGTGATGGCGTCCAGGCGGCCGCTTTGGCCTGGGCTTCTGCCTCCAGACTGGCTCTCTCCGCTGCCCGCGCCGCCTGATAGTCGGCATAGCGCCCTTTGTAGACGTGCAGATGCCCATCTCGAATTTCCCAAATCTGCGTCGCCAACCGATCCACCAGATAGCGATCATGCGAAACCATGATAATCGTGCCGTCAAACTGCTCCAGCACCGTCTGCAACACTTCCTGCGATTGGGTGTCGAGGTGATTGGTCGGCTCATCCAACAGCAGGTAATTGGCTCCCGTCAGCGCCAAAATTGAGAGCGCCAGCCGCCCCCGCTCGCCGCCGCTCAACTGGCTGACTCGCTTAAACACATCATCGCCCCGGAACAGGTATTGCGCCAGGTAGTTCCGGGCTTCCTGCTCGCTAATGTTTTTATGATGGCGTAACTCGTCGATGACGCGATTTTCCTGGTTTAACTGGTCATGCGCCTGGGCAAAATAGCCGATGTGCAGTTGGTCGCCGGGCAGCAGTTCGCCCGCCAACGGCTCAATCTCGCCCATGAGCAGGCGCAGAAAGGTCGTTTTGCCGCAGCCATTGGGGCCAATCAGGGCGGCGCAGTCGTACCGCTCCAGCTTGATGTCGTCGCTGGTAAACAACGGTGTATCAGGATAGCCTACTTCCAGGTTTTTGGTGCGCAAAACGGTGCGCATACTACGCTCGGCCGCTTCCAGTTTAATCTTGAGTTGTGGTAGCCGGTCGGCGGGCGGTTTGATGGCGCGGAGCCGCCGTTCCGCTTCGTTGACGCTGATGGTGCGCACCCGGCCGCCCACTTCCAGCCAGCTTTTGGCCTGCAACTCGTCGAGAGAAGCCCCCGCTTCCGCCTGTTCCAGCAGCACGATGTCGCGGGTGAGCCGCTTCAGTTTGCCTTTGGCGATGTCGGTTTTGCCCCCGGCGATATGCTTGCGCACGAATTCGATCTCTTGAGCCAGCCGCGTCATTTCGCTCTCAAACAACTGCTGTTCACGGACCAACTCTTCCTGGCGCTGCCTCACATAATGGCTGTAATTGCCGCGGAATGTTTTGAAACGGCCGGGCAGCATTTCCCAGATGTGGCTGACGATTTTGTCCAGGAAATAGCGGTCGTGGCTGACGATGATGAGCGCTCCCGGCCATTGGCGCAGCGTTTGCTCCAACCACTCCACGGCCGCCACGTCCAGGTGGTTGGTCGGTTCGTCGAGGATGAGCAAATCTGGCTTTTCCAGGAGCAGGCGGCCCAGCAGCAGGCGCGTTTTCTGGCCGCCGCTGAGATGGTTGAGCGGCGTGGCCCACTCTTCCTGCGGAAAGCCGAGGCCCAGCAGGACGCGCTTGATGTCTACCTGATAGTCGTAGCCGCCTTCGTGCTCATACAGTTCTTGTAAACGGCCGTAGCGGTCAAACAGCTTCTCGTCGCTGTCACCGGCGGCCATCATGCCTTCCATCTGGCGCAGCGCCGTTTCCATGCGGCGCAGGTCGGCGAAGACGGTGAGCATTTCTTCGTAGACGGTGTTGTCTTGCCCGGCAAAGGTGAGAACCGCTTCTTGCCGCAGATAGCCCAGGTTGAGGTCGCGAGCCTGGTGGAGTTCGCCGGCGGTCGGTTCGGCCAGGCCGGCCAGGATGCGCAGCAGCGCCGTCTTGCCCACGCCGTTGGGACCCACCAGACCGACGCGGTCTTTGGCCGCCAGTTGCAGGCTGACGTCGCTGAATAAATCGAGGGCGCCGAAGGATTGGGCCAGGTTTTTTGCGGAAAGTATTGCCATGGGGAGATTATAGCGGGTTGTGACTTTAATTCGTAGGCGGATCGGATGAGAACGATTGCCCCCTCTGTGAGGTTGAATAAGTAGAGAAATCGTTGAGAAGGATAACGGCCGTTTGCCTTAAAAAGTTTGACAAACTTTTGTGCGCTTGTACAGCATGATATAATTTTCCTTGAGGTGAGATGATGACATTCTGGCGTAAACGGCCGTTTTCCCCCACCGATCAAGCAGCCGCCAAAGCACTCATCCTGGCCGGTCTCGCCGAACATTGGGGAACCCTTGATTTAAGCCTCAATTCCGACCTGAACGATATTCAGGCCAGCTACGTTGACAATGGCGGTGTTTTCATCGTGGTTGAAGCAGAAGGGGGCCGGCTGATTGGCGCCGGCGCATTGCTGCCGGAAGCCCGAAACGCAGCCCGTATCGTGCGTGTTTCCGTGCATAAAGATTATCGGCGCAGGGGCATCGGCCGTGCTATCACCGCTCATTTGGTGGCGGCCGCGCATCAATCTGGCTATGCGAAGGTTGTGGTGGAAACGACGGAAACTTGGGAAACGGCCGTTCGTCTTTACCAGGATTTTGGCTTTATAGAAACAGCCCGGTATAACGGCGATGTGCATATGGAGTTGGCAGTCGAGTAGTCTGATGGTCGAATAGTCTGGTAGTCGAGTAGGCGCAGGTTATGGGGTTACTTTGCCACTTTGTCACTTTTATACCTCGCCACTTTGCCATTTCTCCCGGCTAAGAAGTGAGTTAGAGTTTGCCCTGGTTAACGGCCGTTTCCTTCTGTCTCACTTTAATTCCGTTATAATGCCTCCATCGTATCGAAAAAATCTGCGCAATCCTTCGATAAACTCAGGACAAGTACTGCGCCATCTGCGGATAAAAAAGAGGCTATGATCGGAAAAAGAAGCATCATGATACTGTTGCTGGGAACGGCCGTTGTGCTGTTCTTGCTCCTTACCCCGGTGATGCTGCAAACCATACCGCCGCGTTACCTGGCGCGGCTGCCTAAACCGATTCAAGAGCTGGGCGCTCCCAAGCAAGCGGCTGCCATTTTGCCCACCGTAGCCGTCACCGCTGATTTGAGCCTTTTGCTGCTGCCCAGCGCCACCCCGACAGCGGCGCTGCCCGCCACCAATACGGCCGTGCCCGCCCCCCAAGAAATCACCGCCACCCCAGAACCCACCCAAACCCTGCCGCCCACTTTCACGCCGCCACCGCCCACCGCCACCTTGCCGCCCATTCCGGCGCAGGTCCGGCTGGCAGGCGTCACTCATAAATTCCAGGAATGGAACAACTGCGGCCCCGCTACCTTGTCCATGACCCTCACCTATTTTGGCGTCCAGGCCAGCCAACGCGACACGGCCGCTTTCCTCAAGCCCAACCCTGAAGATCGCAACGTCAGCCCGCCGGAAATGGTGGCCTATGTGCACGAAAAAACGGAACTAGAGGCGCTCACCCGCGTCAACGGCGACCAGCAAACCGTCCGTCGCCTGCTGGCGGCCGGTTTCCCCGTTATTCTGGAGATTGGCATCGAGCCGCCGGGGGAATTCCAATGGATGGGTTGGTACGGCCATTACATGCTGGTAGTGGCTTATGACGACGCCAAACGGCAGTTTTGGGTTTACGACTCCTGGTTGGGAACCAGTGAAGAACCACTGCAAAACGCCGATCCTGATGGCCGCGTCCTCACCTACGACACCGTGGCTGAGTTTTGGCCCCATTTCAATCGCAACTACATCGTCCTCTTTGAGCCGGAACGGGCGGCGGCAGTGGCCGAGATCATCGGCGCGGAAATGGACGATACCATCATGTGGCAAAACGCCCTGACGGCAATGCGGGCGGAAACGGCCGCTGCCCCTGACAACGCTTTCTACTGGTTCAATTTAGGCACGGCTTACAATCATGCCGGCCAGTACGCCGAAGCCGCCGCCGCTTACGACCAGGCGCGGGCTATCGGCCTGCCCTGGCGCATGTTGTGGTATCAGTTTGGCCCTTATGAGGCGTATTACCAGGCCGGCCGTTACCAGGATGTGCTGCTTTTAGCAGACGCCACCCTCAAAGATCGGCCTTATTTTGAAGAATCTTTTTACTATCGGGGTCTGGCGCAAGCCGCCCTGGGTGAAACCAGCGCCGCCCGCCAAGACCTGGAAAAAGCCGCCAGCTTTAATCCCCACTTCATCCCGGCGGCCGACGCTTTAGCATCTTTAGACTCTGGAGGTTAATCAAAGTTGCAGAGTGGCAAAGTGGCAGCGTAACCTTTTTACCCTGCCGCCTCGCTGCTTTGCAACTTTGCCACTCTTATCATGAAAAAACGAACACGAAATATCATCCTGGCCGTTGTGGGCCTGCAAATTGTTTTGATTATTGGTTTGATGATGCTGCCCTCTGTGGCGCGGGCTATTCCCGGCCGCTACCGGGTGGCGCTGCAAGAACGGGCGCCACTCTTGGGCAGCATCACCGAAACCGTCATCGATCAGGTGGCGCCGATGGCCGCCATACCTACCCCTTCCCAGACCAACACCGAGAGGGTAGACATTAACGCCCTCATCGCCAGCCAACCAACGGCCGTTCCCACCGAACCACCGCCGCCTACAGCAACGCCGGTACTGAGCGGAGTCGAAGTGGCCGTTTCTGCTCCTGAAACCGGTGAAAGCGAAGCCATCCCCACCACCCCGCCTACCACCACCCCCATGCCTACCTTCACCCCCACGCCGGAGCCTCTGCCAACGGCCGTTTCCCTGGCTGGCATGGGCGTCATCAAACAAACCTTCAACAACTGCGGCCCGGCCAATCTCACCCAGGTGTTGAACTGGTATGGCAACGACATCACCCAGGACGTGGTGGCCGACTATCTGAAGCCAAACTCCGAAGACCGCAACGTTAGCCCCTGGCAGATTGCCGATTACGTCAACGAACGAACCCCCGGGCTGAACGCCATCGCCCGCAGCGGCGGCTCCCTGGAAATGGTGAAGCGCTTCATCGCCGCCGGCTACCCGGTGGTCATTGAAAAAGGATACGATCTGCCGGAATCTGGCTGGTGGGGTCACTACCTCACCGTCTACGGCTACGATGATGAAAAGCAAGAACTGTACAGCCAGGACAGCTATCTCGGTCCCTGGGATGCCAGCGGCCGCATCGATGATTATGCTGAAGTAGAAAAGTATTGGCAGCAGTTCAACTACACCTTCTACGTGGTCTACAAACCGGAACAGCAAGACGAAGTGGCGGCCATTTTGGGCGAAGATATGTTTGATGATTTTAAGATGTGGCAGCATGTGGCGGCGCTGGCCGACCGGGAAGCGAAAGCCAACCCGGATGACGCTATTGCCATGTTTAATTTAGGCACAGCGCTGACCCGTTTAGGCGAACTGACTGGGGATCAACTCTATTACCAGGGTGGCGTACAGGCATTTGACAAGGCGCGGGAAATAGGACTGCCGCCGCGAATGCTCTGGTATCAGCATATGCCTTATCTGGCCTACTGGAAGGCAGGGCGCGGGCAAGACGTGTTGGATTTGGCCGACGCCACGTTGGCCGCGCAAGGCGGCAGTAATGTGGAAGAGACCTATTGGTACAAGGGGCATGTCCTGGCCGAACAAGGGGATCTTTTTGGCGCCAAAGCCGCTTACCAAAGCGCCCTGGCCGTTAACAAAAACTTTTATCCCGCCCAGATTTCCCTGGATTGGGTGAACAGTGTTTTGGGCGTCTCTTCAGCAGACCCCACTGCAACCCCAACCCCTTAAAGTTCAGCATGGCGCCACTCTTTCTGATCCGCCATGCCAACGTGATGCGGGATCCGGCCGTTTCGGCGCATGAATGGCGGCTGTCGGCAAACGGCCGTTCCCGCACCATCGCCCTCGCCCGCCACCTCACTACAAACTCAGATAGTCTGCCTAAATTAACGCGAAATCTCTTGGTCTCTTTTTATGAAAATAAGGGTTGACGCCTGCCCCCCGAACTGGTAACATGCGCAGCATGAATCATTTCTTTGGCTTTTATTTCTTTTTTAGCAAGCTCCCCCCCGCCGCCCATGGCTGAGGAAGACGCCTTGCGCTGAGAAAAAGCCAGAGAGCAAGACCAGACTCAAAAAGACGCGGCCCCGCAAAGGTCGCGTCTTTTTTTGTTTAGTAAGTAGGAGAAATTATGACCAACAACGGCCGTTCCCCATCCCCCATCATGTGTCGTGGCGTACGCGGGGCCACCACCGTGAGCAGTAACGACCCAGAAGCCATCTACGCCGCCACCCGCGAGCTGCTCTACACCATGGTGCGCCACAACGACATCGCGCCCGAAGACGTAGGCAGCGCCTACTTCACCACCACCACCGACATCAACGCCGCCTACCCGGCCACGGCCGCTCGCCAATTGGGCTGGTTGGAGGTACCCCTGCTGTGCGGCCACGAAATGGACGTGCCGGGCAGCCTGCCTCACTGCATCCGCATCTTGCTGCACTGGAACACGCGCAAAAGCCAGCCAGAAATCACCCACGTCTACCTGCATGACGCCCACGCCCTGCGCCCCGACCAGGACACCATCCCGCCCATCCCTGCCGAAGAAATCGAGATGGTGATGGCGCTGCACAAAGAAGAAAATCAACGCTGAATGATGCGTGATACATGATGAATAAAGGCTTTTCGCATCACGCCTCGTTCATCATTCAGCATTCAAATCAAAGAGAAAAGGAAGATAAGATTATGATCGTCGTTATGAAACCCGCCGCAACCCAAGAACATGTCCAGGCCATCATTGAGCGCGTGGAAGGCGTGGGCTGCAAAACCCATGTCATCATTGGCGCCGGACAAACCGTCATCGGCGTCATCGGTGATGGCACATCCATCGACATTCGCCAGATTGGGCGCATGATCGGCGTGGAGAACGTGATGCCCATCTCCAAGCCGTACAAAGCGGCCAGCCGCCAGTTCAAACCGGATGACACTCTCATCCAGGTCGGTAATGTCACCATCGGCGGTAAAGACCTGGTGGTCATGGCCGGCCCTTGCTCCGTGGAAGGGCGCACGGAACTGCTAGAGATTGCCCACGCTTGCAAAGAAGCGGGCGCTCATATTTTGCGCGGCGGGGCGTACAAACCGCGCAGTTCACCCTACTCCTTCCAGGGTTTGGGCGAAGAAGGGCTGAAATATCTGGCTGAAGCGCGGGAAGCGACCGGCATGCCCATCATCACCGAAGTCATGGACCCGGCGCTGGCGCCATTGGTCAGCGAATACGCCGATATTTTGCAGATTGGCGCACGCAACATGCAAAACTACGCCTTGCTCAACGCCGTCGGCAAATCCAACCGGCCCGTGCTGCTCAAACGCAGTTTCAGCGGCACGACGGAAGAATGGCTGATGAGCGCCGAATACATCTTAAGCCACGGCAATAACAACGTCATGCTCTGTGAACGAGGCATTCGCGCCAACGAAACGGAAACGCGCAATACCTTCGATGTCAGCGCCATTCCGGTGATTAAGCGCCTCTCTCACCTGCCCATCATCGCCGATACCAGCCATGCCTCTGGCAAATGGGAGTACGTGGGCGCATTAACCCATGCGGCCGTGGCTGCTGGGGCGGATGGCGCCATCCTGGAAGTGCATCAGCAGCCAGACCGCGCCTGGTCAGACGGCCGCCAATCGCTCAAGCCAGAACGGTTCGCCAAATTGGTGAAGGAAATGCGGGCAATTGCGTTGGCGGTGGGGAGAGATGTGCCTGGGGGGGAAACGGCCGTTCCGGGCAACGGTCAAGCACAAGCCTCAGAACTGCTCACGACCATCATGGTAAATTAAACGATAGGAGGGGGCGTCATTATGGTATCATGAGTCAAACGCGGATATCAGCCAATGGGTACGGAAATGGTACGGCCGTCTTCTAAATCGACCGACAAGATATCATCCGTAATGCCCACACTAATCATGAATTTCAGTCATATGAGCCAGGCCATTTAATATCACAATGAATTGGTTCAGGACATCGAAGCTGATAATTATTTCACTTGTCCCATTATGATTTCCTATGCCCAACGCATAGAGCGGTGTTCATAAACAATTTCTGGCGTTTGGCTAACGAGACGGATCAAGACATATTGATCTGGATAATTTTCCTCAATACGTTTGAATAAGGCTGTCCTATCCCTATCATGGTCGATTAACTGACCGTTATAAATCGCAATATATTCTCCTCTGTGGTTTTTCAATAGCGTACCATGAAGGCGATGGAATGCCTCTTTTCCTCTATCTCTCCCCGCTATCTTCCTACATATTCCGTCGGTACTGCCCCCTTGGTTGCTTCCATCAGGGCGGCGAACGTATTTTGGTTGAGAACGGCCGTTCTCAATTATTTCAAATCTTCTGCAAAAATAGCGGCAAACTGGCTGAAATCTCGCAAAGTACGATTGGTCAGGAGCCATAGGGATTTTCTTTGATGAATTGTTGTAATTGTTTGTAAGCAGCACGACGGAAGGGCAGGCTGTCGTTATAGGCGTGCCAGAGACGAGACCGTTCCTGCATCCATATTTCGGGTTCTTGTTGGTAGAGTAAACGGCCGTTTTTCACAATTTCAAAGCACAGCACCGGATCCAAATCGGGCGACACAATCACCAAGCTGACATCCTTATCCAAAATTCGTTCCAGAACCACTACCCATTGTAGCTTTTGGGCTGATATTGAGGATTCAGTCAGCCACACAGCCAGGTCCACATCACTCTGGGGATACGTTTTCCCGGTTGCTTGTGAGCCGAATAAAACACACAAACGTATCGGCTGGTTTTGACACCAAATCTGCACAGGCAAAAGAAATTCGGGACAATCAATCTCGTAAATGCTCATAAAAAAATTCGGTGGCTTATTACCGTTGATTTAACCATCGTTCAAAAGAGCCAGCACTTTCAGATGACTTTTTCCCTAAGAGCAACCCTTCAACACCAATATCTTCATCTAAATCAGGCCAATGAATGCCTTGTCCCGCCCCACTGATCTCAAAATTGGCGCGTTCCTCTGCTGTGCCATGAGCCAAACGCGGATACCAGCCAATCGGCACGGAAATAGTACGTCCATCTTCTAAATCAACCGATAAGGTATCATCCGTAATGATGACACTTATTGCTTTAAGTGACATTTCAACTGTTGCAAAAGGCATCCCAGGCATGTTTTAACTCCTCTAAATTATCACGAGTAATCCGTTCAATATCTCGTAGTTCTTTACGGCTAAATCCATGATTTGTGGCTAAAGACACATCTGGATCAAGCCAGAATTTTGCGCTCATCGTATCCCGGTCTACATGCATATGGCGAGGTTCTCCACAATCATATGAATAGAAATAAAAACGATAGGGTCCAATTCTCATTGATGTCGGCATAATTTATCCTGTCATTCAACAATGTATCATCATCATACCACAATTCGAGTCGCCAATCGTTAATCCTAAAGCGCAAACCCTCACATATTCCGCCGATATTGCCCACCCACCTCATACATCGCTTGCGTAATCTGGCCGAGCGAACAGACCTTAGTTGCTTCCATCAGGGACTCGAAGGTATTTTGGTTAGAAACGGCCGTTTCCTGCAACCTCCGCAACGCCTCATCAATCTTCTCAGAATTCCTTGCCTGAAGCGCCTCCACCTGCGCAATCTGGAACGCCTTCTCTTCCTCTGTCGCCCGAATCACTTCTTTGGGCAAAATAGTGGGAGACCCCGTATCCGAGAGGAAGGTGTTGACGCCGATGATCGGCAGTTCGCCCGAATGCTTGAGGCGCTCGTAATAAAGGGACTCCTCCTGAATTTTGCCGCGTTGGTACATCGTTTCCATCGCGCCCAGGACGCCGCCCCGTTCGGTGATGCGGTCAAACTCCGCCAGCACCGCTTCCTCGACCAAATCGGTCAGCTCGTCGATGATAAACGCCCCTTGCAGCGGGTTCTCGTTCTTGGTCATGCCCAACTCGTGGTTGATGATCATCTGGATGGCAATGGCGCGGCGCACCGATTCTTCGGTGGGTGTGGTGATCGCTTCGTCATAGGCGTTGGTGTGCAGCGAGTTGCAGTTGTCGTAGATGGCGTAGAGCGCTTGCAAGGTGGTGCGGATGTCGTTGAAGCCGATTTCCTGGGCGTGGAGCGAACGGCCGCTGGTCTGGATGTGGTATTTGAGCTTCTGCGCCCGCTCGTCAGCGCCATATTTCAACTTGAGCGCTTTCGCCCAAATGCGCCGCGCCACCCGGCCAATCACCGCATATTCGGGATCCACGCCATTGGAGAAAAAGAAGGAGAAATTGGGCGCAAACTGGTTCACATCCATCCCCCGCGACATATAATACTCGACGAAAGTGAAGCCATTGGCCAGGGTAAACGCCAGTTGGCTGATGGGATTGGCGCCCGCTTCGGCGATGTGGTAGCCGGAAATGGAGACGCTGTAGAAGTTGCGCACGTTGTGGTCGATGAAATATTGCTGCACGTCGCCCATGAGCCGCAAACTGAATTCAGTGGAGAAGATACAGGTATTTTGCGCCTGGTCTTCCTTGAGGATATCTGCCTGGACGGTGCCACGAACGGCCGTTAATGTTTTTGCTTTTATCGACTGGTACACTTCTGGAGGCAATACCTGGTCGCCCGTCACCCCCAGCAAAAGCAGCCCCAGCCCATCGTTGCCTTCCGGCAGGTCGCCGTTGTAGATGGGGCGTGGCTTGTCGGCATAAATTGCGTCAATTTTGGCTTGCACCTCATCCACCAATCCATGCTCGCGGATATAAATCTCGCACTGCTGGTCGATGGCGGCGTTGAGGAAAAAGCCCAGCATGGTAGCGGCGGGGCCGTTAATCGTCATGCTCACCGATGTTTTGGGGTCGCACAGGTTGAAGCCGCTGTACAGCTTTTTGGCGTCATCCAGGCTGGCGATGGAGACGCCGGAGTTGCCCACCTTGCCGTAAATATCGGGGCGATAGGCGGGGTCATTGCCATACAATGTCACTGAATCAAAGGCCGTTGACAGCCGCTTGGCCGGCAATCCCAGTGAGACGTAGTGGAACCGTTTGTTGGTGCGTTCGGGACCCCCTTCGCCGGCAAACATGCGCGTGGGGTCTTCGCCCTGCCGTTTGAACGGGAACACGCCGGCCGTGTACGGGAACTCGCCCGGCACGTTTTCTTGCAAGCTCCAGGTCAGAATATCCGCCCAACTTTGGGTGCGCGGTAGGGCGACACGCGGCACTTTATTGTGGGACAGCGTCTCAGTGTGGGTGGGTACGCGGATGTCGCGCCCACGCACTTGATAGATGTATTCGTCGGCGGCATAACGAGCCACTTTCTCGTCCCATTCATCCAGGATTTGTTGGTTGCGCCGGTCTAAGTCCAGGCTGATTTGTTGGTAGAGGCTCTCCATTTCCTCGACGAGACGCACTTTATCCGGTAAATCGCCGCTTTGTACCGTTTCAATGGTGCGCCGGATGCCGTACAGTCGATCCGCAACGGCCGCCTGCTGCGCCACCCACTCGTCATAGCCACGAATGGTTTCCGCGATTTCAGAGAGATAGCGTACTCGTCGCGGGGGAATGATGATCGCTTTCTGCGATTCGCCTTCAAGCAAGGGCAGACTGGTTGTCAGGTCGGCGCCCGTTTTGGCGGCGAGGGCGACCATAAGGGCGTGGTAGAGATGGTTGACGCCAGGGTCGTTGAACTGGCTGGCGATGGTACCGTAGACGGGCATGTCGTCAGGATCGTCCTGCCACAGGCCGCGATTACGTTGGAACTGCTTTCTAACGTCGCGCAGGGCATCTTGAGCGCCGCGCTTGTCGAATTTGTTGATGGCGATGAGGTCGGCGTAGTCGAGCATGTCGATTTTTTCGAGCTGGGTAGCCGCGCCGTATTCGGGGGTCATCACGTACAGCGCCAGGTCGGCATAGTCAATGATGGCCGTGTCGGATTGGCCGATGCCCGACGTTTCCAGGATGATGAGGTCGAACTGCGCCGCTTTGAGGATGGCCAGCACCTCAGGAATGTGGCGCGAAAGGGAGATGTTGCTCTGCCGCGTCGCCAGAGAGCGCATGTAGACGCGTGGATTGTAGACCGCATTCATGCGGATGCGGTCGCCCAATAGCGCCCCGCCGGTGCGCCGTTTGGATGGGTCGACGCTGGCGATAGCGATTTGCTTGTCGGGGAAGTCGAGCAGGAAGCGGCGCACCAGTTCATCGACCAGCGAGGATTTACCCGCGCCACCCGTTCCCGTCACCCCTAAAACCGGTGGTTGGGTGAGCTTTTCCAGCCGTTGATGCACTTCTGCCATAATCGGCTCCACTAAATCCGGCTCATTTTCAACGGCCGAAATCAACCGCGCCAAACCGCGATCCGTCACCCAGTTTTTGATGGCGGATTGCGGATTGCGGATTGCGGATTCTGCCTCATCATATGCCTCGCTGATCGCTTCGCGCCATTTGTCTACGTTGAGCTTGCCAGTGGGGAAGTCGGCTTGTTGCAGCAGATCGTTGATCATGCCTTGCAGGCCCATAGAACGGCCGTCGTCGGGAGAATAGAGCCGCGTAATGCCGTAAGCGTGCAGTTCGTCAATTTCGCTGGGCAGAATGGTGCCGCCACCGCCGCCAAAGATTTTGATATGGCCGCAGCCCTGTTCGGCGAGCAGGTCGTACATATATTTGAAGAATTCGAGATGCCCGCCCTGGTAGCTGGTGATGGCAATGGCTTGGGCGTCTTCTTGAACGGCCGTTTTCACAATTTCGTCCACGCTGCGGTTATGGCCCAGGTGGATCACCTCGCCGCCCGTGGCTTGCAAGATGCGGCGCATGATGTTGATGGCAGCGTCGTGGCCATCGAACAGGGAAGCGGCCGTGACGATGCGGATTTTGTTTTGCGGTTGGTAGGGAGTGACTTGGTTCATGGGCTGAACTCCTTCATGTGGTTGGAATAAGTGGTAGGGGGATTATAGCACGGGACGAGATGTTTTTAGGGCTGAACGGCCGTTATGTTTGAGGCCGGTTTACACGAAGAAGTCGCCCAGGTACATCTAAATTTTTTGTGGCCGCTTGATGCACACGATTGGCAAGGGCTTCAAAATCAGGATCGAACGTACAAACAATAATTCCCGCATGATCAGGTTGTTCACGGTGCAGTTTGATAAAATGTTTACGGTTGAAGGTGAGCAGGATGCGGTTTTCTTTCGTAGAAAAAGCTAGTACAACTTCATCTGAGACCGCCTGACCTGCTTGCCCGACTTCTTGAACCGTCAACACATCATGGCCTAACTGCCGCAAATATTCAACCACATTCAACCACAGGGAAGGGGAAATTTTCATTGGAATAAAAATCGGCCATGGGCTTATGCGGTTTCGTTTTCCAGGATTTGTTGCTCGATATCCTTGCGGTAGGCGCGATAATAAGCCCAGGCATTGGTCAAATCTTCTGCACGAAGCGTAGGGTATGCTTTAAGCAAATCAGCTTCGCTCGTTCCTAAGTTTCGTGCTTGAACGAGCAGCCAGACAGGTATGCGGGTACGCACGACACAAGGTTCGCCACCACTCACGCCAGAAATGCTTTCAATGCCAGGAAAGGCATCACCTAAATCACGCACCACCCATTGTAGAATCTGGGCTTTTTCAGCGCGGCTCATTTGGGAGAGAAGTTGTTCGGTTTGTTGTAAGCTGTTCATAGTGGAGAGTATAACATAAATTATAATGTGGTAGAGGTTTTTCAGGGTTGAACGGCCGTTTCCCGTCCCCTTCCTTTATTGCCCCAACCCCTGCCATCAGTTAGAATGCCCAATCTCCAATTTTGTATAGGCGAACACCTTGTTAGATAACACCACTGACATCCCCCCAGAAGACCCTCCCCTCTCAGACTCCATTCGAGATGATGGCGGCGTCGTTAAAGCGGCGGCAATCCTGGCGGCCGGCAACATCGCCAGCCGCATTTTGGGCCTGGTGCGCGAGACGGTTAAAGCCAGCCTCTTCGGCCCATCCCCCCTGCTGACTGCCTATGAAATCGCCGCCTACATCCCCATCAGCCTCTTTGATTTGCTCATCGGCGGCATGGTCAACTCCGCCCTCGTGCCCGTTTTTAGCGACTATGCCAGCAAAAAAGACAAGAGTGAGCTATGGGCCGTCGTCAGCATGGTACTGAGCGCCGCCACCCTGCTGCTGGCGCTGGTCGTGGTGCTTGTGGAACTGTTTACGCCGCAGATAGCGCTCATCATCGGCGCGGGCAATTTTGAAGACCCGGCGCTTTACCCTATCAGCATCCGCCTCATGCGCCTGGCCACGCCGGCCGTCTTCTTCATGAGCATCGCCAGCATCCTCACCGGAGCGCTATATGCCCTGAAGCGTTTCACCGTGCCCGCCTTCATCGGTGCCGTCCTCAATGGGACCATCGTCATCACCGCCCTGCTCCAGCCCGAAAAGATAGAAAGCCTGGTGTGGGGGCTGCTGATCGGCTCGTTTTTGCAGATCATCTTGCAGCTAATCCCCCTCAAAGACGCCCGGCTGCGCTGGCAGCTTAATCTGAGCCATCCCGCTATCCGGCGCATCTTAAAACTGTATGTGCCCATCGTCGCCGGTCTCATCATCACCCAAATTTCTATCGCCCTCAGCTATAATTTAGCCATCCGCACCGGCGACGACAGTGTGGCTTTTATGCGTTTCGCCACCACGCTCTACCAGTTTCCCCTGGGTCTGGTGGTCACGGCCTTATCAGTGGCGATTTTACCCACATTATCACGGCAGGCAGTTAACAATATTTCTGCGTTCAAACAAACGCTTTCCGATGGCCTGCGCCTGGTGCTGACGCTCATTTTACCGGCAACGGCCGGGCTGCTGGCGCTGGCCATACCCATCGTGGCCCTGCTGTTTGAACGGGGCGAATTCACGCCGCAGGATACCCAAATCACAGCCCAGGTGCTGCGCGTTTATCTCATCGGCCTGCCTTTTGCAGCGGTAGATCAGATGCTGGTATTTGGCTCGTTTGCCCGCAAGGATACCTTGCGCCCTTCGTTAGTGGGGGTGTTTGCCATCCTGGTTTACCTGGCAACGGCCGTTCTCCTCATTCGGCCGCTTGGTTTATACAGCCTGATGGTGGCTGACGCCGTGAAACATATCGTCCATACCGTGATTATGGCGGTGATTATGCACCGTTCGCTGGATGGGATGCGCGGTTATGGCATCACCCGCTCGGCCGTTAAATCATTAGTAGCAGCCATCGTCACCGGTCTGGCTGCTTTCAGCATGATGCAGTTTTTGCTGCCCCTGCTGCCCGCCGACACATTTATGAGCCACATGGTTGTCGTTCTTTTGGCCGGATTGGCAGGAGTGGCTGGCTACACGCTGATGGTGTTTGTCTTGAATATTACGGAAGCCAAAGCTTTGCCCACCCTGTTCCGCAAACGGCCCAAACCGGCAGAATGAAGTTAGATTTTTCGCCGCGAGACCGGAGTTTGGGTAAAATCAGGGCAACGTTAGCTAGAGTTATCTTTAAAATGGATTGCTGCACTTCAATAAACCTGTCAGGTCTCACAGACTGTTAAATTAAGGAAACGGCCGTTATGGATAACCTATATCAACTCGTCATACGCAAAGGCCCTAAACCAGGCCAAACATTCCCGCTTTATGCCATCACCCTCAGCATGGGGCGCGACCCCATCTCCGACATCTCTATCAATGACCCGGAAATCTCCCGTCAACATGCCCGTCTCACCCAAACACACGACAGCTATGAGATTGAGGATTTAGAGAGTACCAACGGCACGTTTGTCAACGGGGTACAAATTGGCAGTACGCCGGTGCAGTTGGCGCATGGCAATGAAATTCGGTTGGGCAGCGGCGTCACCTTGCTGTTTGAACTGATGCCAGAAGACTTTGATGGCACAATCATTGAAGATGGCCTGGCAACGGCCGTTCGCCCTTCCTCACCCCCACCCGCCACAGACCCCTTCATGCCTCCCACCCTCATCCATGAAGAAAGCCCCTCGTCGGCCGCCGAAACCGATCCACTGGCTGACCTGGAAAACATGCAAGAAGAACTTGACCAGGCATTCAACCAGGCTGATGCGGCGAAACCTGAGCCGGTGGCCGCCCCGCCCCGCCCCGTTCATGTACCCCCGGCCACTGCCGCTCCCTTTGCCCCACCCGCCCCGGCTAAAGACAACAACCCCATCCGCCGCCTCATCGCCCTGGGCGCAGTGCTAATTTTTCTCATGCTGTGCTGCTGCTGCGGCCTGCTGTTTGTCATCTATCAATGGGGCGGCGACTGGCTGCTGCAGCAAATGGGCATGGTTCCTTGACGTTGCTCAGGTTATTTTTACAACCAGGATTAAAGATTAGAAATTAGAGATTAGCCAAGCCTCCCATCTCCCATCTCTTTGTCCCTTCGTCTCTTTGTCTAAAGGTTTTATCCACATGAAATTAGGCACGAATGGCCTTGTCACCAACGAAAATGGCGAAGTCCTGCTCATTCAGCGGGACGATACCCGCACCTTTGCCCCGCCCGGTGGCGGCATGGAAGCCGGCGAACTGCCCCCAGAGAATATCGCCCGCGAAGTGCGTGAGGAAACAGGCATCATCGCCCTGCCGGTACGATTGGTACATCTCACCTACCTGGATTGGGGCGACACGAGTTTGCTCAATTTCACCTTTCGCTGCATTCAACGCGGCGGCCAGTTAACCCTCTCAGATGAATCCATTGGCGTGGGCTTCTTCCCCGTCCACCACCTGCCCACGCCCATGGTGCGCCTGCACCGGGAACGCATCGAACGAGGCTTCTTCCACCATGGCGGGCCACCGGAGTGGTTCGTAGAGAAAGAAGGGTTAATGCTCAAGCTCGGCCGCCTGGCTTTAACGGGCATTTACCGCTGGCGCGACTGGCGGCGCCAACGACGCGGCGAAACTGTTTATGTGGCGACCCCGGAGTGGCGCGTGGGCGCGTTTACCGTGATACGCAATGAAAAAGGCGAGGCGCTGTGGCTTAAACGTAATGACATTGATCTGTGGAATTTGCCGGGCGGCGGCGCTCTGCCCAAAGAACCACCCTGGGAAACGGCCGTTCGTGAAACGCATGAAGAAACCGGCCTCTCTGTCCACCTCACCGATCTCACCGGCGTCTATGTCTACGAAAACGAAGCCCATATCATCTTCACCTTCACCGCCGACATCCAATCTGGTACGCTGACCACCGGTCCAGAAGCGGTGGACTTCGGCTGGTTTGCCCCGGGCGCGGAGCCGGAAAACAGCTTCGCCGCCCATGTGCAGCGCGTGGCTGACGCCGTAGATGAGATTGAGATCACCCAATTCCGCTTTCAATTTGGCAAGACGCCAGTAAAGTAGGCTGATTTGTTTGATGATTTGTTAGAGAAACGGCCGTTTGACATTCCCCTGGTGGTATTAGACACAGAAACCACCGGGCTGGATCCGGCGATGGGTCATCGGGTGGTAGAAATCGGAGCGGTGCGCTTTGAGAACGGGCAGAAGGTGGCCGAAATAGACCAACTCTTGCAGCCAGAGCGGCGCATGGACCCCGGCGCCAGCCGCGTCAACGGCATCGACGATGAAGATTTACTGGGCCAGCCCACCTTCGCCCAGATCGCGCCAGATTTAACGCAGCTGTTGGACGGCGCTCTCCTGCTGGCCCACAACGCCGCCTTTGACGCCGGTTTTTTAGGCGTGGAATATGCCATTTACGGAACCAGCCGCCAGCCGCACACGGCCGTTCCTGCTAATCCCTGGCTGTGCACCCTGCTCCTGGCCCGGCAGCACTTTTACTTTGGCCGCAACAACCTGAGCCACATCGCCCAAAAGTTAGGGGTGCGCCTGGGCCGCGCCCACCGCGCTTTAAATGATGTCTACATGACAGCGGAAATTTTCAAACGCATGAGCCAACAGTTAGCGCAGCAGCACAGATTGATCACGGTGGCCGATTTGCTCCACGCGCAAGGCGGCGTCATTCAGATGCCGCCCCTGCCCCAGGTGGAGACGCCGCCCTTGATAGCTGAAGCCCTGGAGAACGGCCGTTCCCTACGCATCTTCTATCTCGGCCCTTCCGGTGAAACACAGCGCACCATCACCCCCAAATACCTCACCCAAAACAAAGGCCACACCTACCTCGTCGCCTACTGCCACAGCCGCCAGGATCAGCGCACCTTCCGCCTGGATAGAATCTTCAGCGCTGCCCTTCTGGAGCCATAAAGCCCGTGAACGCCTTAAAATAGAACCGCCTACGACGCCGCTCCCTTCTTTGGCAAATCACCCTATCAAAACGGCCGTTTCTTCATTACCCCTGACAGTACCGTTTTCCTAACTCTCTTCACCAGCTAACTGCCCTTTCAATCCATCGCCACAAAAATATTTCCCAAACCATAAACCCTCTTTCATTCATATCATTTAAACCTATGCGATCTGACAGGTTTTTGCCGGCTTTATGACAAAGACTGCCAGAACAAACAGTTGTTTTCCCTAATCCATTA
>CAZXVH010000077.1:0-26231 GCA_964643965.1 uncultured Ardenticatenaceae bacterium | reverse complement strand
CATCTGGAAGATGGCGCTCTATTTTCGTCTAAAAGGGAGAGGAGCAAGCAATATGACGATTTCAAATCAGATTGGTGATCAACAAGCGAATCACGAGGCGACGCCCAACATCCTCAGAGGCACAGATGGCGTGCTGCGCTGGGTGTATGAAATGAGTATGTGGAAAAATCCCACCTTAATTGTCACCATTTGGAAAGTCATCCTGATAGGGGCCTTGGCGCCAGCGCTCCTGGTCT
Source organism: uncultured Ardenticatenaceae bacterium (assembly GCA_964643965.1). Lineage (GTDB taxonomy): Bacteria > Chloroflexota > Anaerolineae > Promineifilales > Promineifilaceae. Next base: position 25,995 of record CAZXVH010000077.1, on the reverse strand, counting down.
TTTTCCTGAGCTTGAGCGACGGTGATGGCTTCTTCGCCGCTTTATGGATCGCTGTAAAAATCCTGGGGCTGGTGGCGCTGATTGTCACCGCCTTGCTTTGGCTGGTGGCCTATCCGCTTGTGGCGCTGCTAAACAGGGGCCACTATTGCGTCGTTTTTGAGATGGATGATGCCGGCGTCAAACACATTCAGATGCAAAAGCAGTTTGAAAAAAGCCAGGTTCTAGCCATGGTCACTGTGTTAGCGGGTTTGGTTCCTGGCAATGTACAGACGATGGGGGCTGGCCTGTTGGCTGGCTCAAAACAAAGCACGGTGAGCCAGTTTGCCGCTGTTAAATCCGTTGTGGTGCATCAAAAGCGGCATGTTATTTATGTAAATGAAAACCTGTCCTACAACCAGGTTTATGCCAGTTCAGCCGATTTTGATTTTGTGTGTGACTATATTCTTAAGCGCTGTAAAAAAGCGAAAGTAAGCTATAAATCATAAAAATTTAGATCTTCAAAGTCATTATTTGTAAAGATGCGTTCGTAGCCTCACTGCGAATGGATACAGGGGCGCCACATTTCACTGGTGATTTGCCTTTTGTCAAAGACAATGCAACCAAGTGTCTGTTATAATTTTCACAAATGAAAACTACCCGTAAACTGCTTATGTTTCACGGGAATAGGAGCCTTGTTATGGATGCATTAGCCAAACGACTTGATTATTTATTCCGCTCTACCAGAGGCTTGACTTTAGTGGCGATGGCGGCCGTGGCGATTATAACGGCCGTTTTTGGCATGTTGTCCGGGCCGATGGTGGAGTGGGGGGTCAAAGACATCACCGTCAATCTGCTCAACCTACAGTTGATCGAGGCGGAGCGGGAAGGGCGCATCATCATGCTCTACCACACCATCGCCATGACCATCATCGCCATCGAGGTGTACTTCATGACGGAAATATTGCCCATGAAGCGCCACGAACAGAGTATCATCAATGGCACGATTACGGTGGGGTACCTGACGGCCGCTATCTTTGGCCTGCTCTTCGCCTATTGGGGGCATAACTTCATCTTTCACGGGCTGTTTATTATGGGGCAATCGCTGGTTTTCTTTGCTGGCATTCTGCTGGCGGTGGCCCTCTGGCCCTGGAAAAAAGAGTACCGGCTGGCCGCCGATTCCCCTTATGCCCACTTCAAAAACGGCGTAAGCCAGGAACGGCTGGCCTTCTTTATAATGGCGTTGGCGACCCTGCTCTCGGCCGCTTTTGGCGCGGTCACTGGCTCTTTCTGGGGCAACGGGCATGAAACCTTTCTGGCTGAAGACCTGATCCGCATGCCGAACAAAACTGCCCTGCAAAGCGCCATCATCGGCCATCTCCACATCATGTTGACGCTGGTCGCTATCGGCATCACCTTGATTGTGGGACGCTGGCTCGATTTCAAAGGCATTTTGCACCGCATCGCCATGCCCTTGATGATTGTCGGGACGATTGTCATCACCTTCGGGGCGCTGTCGGTGGTGTGGGTGGATTGGGCGCACACCACTATCTACGTCGGGTCGGTGGGTGTGATGCTGGCGGCGCTTATGTTCGTCATCTACTCCTGGCGCATGCTGATTCAAGAGCGCATCGCCGCACAGGAAATTGTGAAGCCCTCTGTCTGGCAAAAAGTGAAAGCGCTGCTGCATGATCCGTTGAAATTTGGCCCCGGCTGGCAGATGGTGTTTATGAACTTCACAGTCAGCGGCGTCGGCATTTTCATGGCGGTCAAATTGAATGAAATCTTCCGCGTTTGGCCTCATCGGGAAGAGCGCGTCATCCTGACCGGTCACTGGCACATTTTGGCCGGATTGATTGCCACCATCATCCTGCTTTATTTCGCGGATTTGTCTGGCTTGAAGGGCAGAGCACGCCGCTGGTTTGGCTGGGCGGTGATCATCATGTCTGACCTGGCTTTTGGCGCGGTAACGATTTTCTCCATGAAGCGCCTGTTCGTCCCGGAAGTAGCACAGCAAGGCATCGTGAACTGGACAATGCTGCTGGCCGACATCGGTCTGGCTTCAGTTTTGGTGGTGTTGGCGCTGTTTATGGGATGGCGACTGGTTGATTTGTTCCGCAAGAAGGGGATATGGACGACGGAATTATCTCAGGAGCGCCAACAGGCGGCCGAGTTGGAATTGGTAGAACAGGAACGGCGCAAAGAAGAGTTAACGGCCGTTCTCAAGGAGAGTTCATCATGAAACAGATACTCCTCACCCTGACCCTCACCCTTTTACTGCTTACCACCGCTTGTGACTCCGCTCCCGACATCAGCGCCATCACGCCGCCGTATGTAGATACGGGCATAGACTCGGAAGCGTGGGCGCACGTACCGGCCGGAGAATTTCCCTACGGCCAGCACGACCACATGACCTTCGTAGACGACTACGAAATCATGATCACCAATGTCACCAATGAACAGTACGCCCGGTTCCTCAACGAGGCGCTGGCGGCCGACGTTATCCGCATTGGTGAAGTTGAGGTGGAAGCTGGCGAAGTGGTGCAACTGCTGTATGGGGTTGCCGGCTATTATCCAGGCGATCCCTTTGACGGTTACAAACATGAAGAAGAAATTAAGGCCGGAGATAAATTGTACATCCCCCTGAAAGAGGCCGGCCTGCGTCTTACTTTTGACGGCGAACAGTTTGCACCGATTCCCGAATATGCCAACCATCCCATGACGATGGTCTCCTGGTTTGGCGCCAATGCGTATTGTGAATTTTATGAGACCCGTTTGCCCACAGAAGTAGAATGGGAGAAGGCGGCGCGGGGCACAGAGATGGTAGACGGGCGTGGGCAGCCATTCCCCTGGGGCGATGAAATTGAGAACAACCATGCCAACTACTACTCCTCGTTTGACTTGTTTGAGAAGATGTTTGGCAAACTGGGGAATACGACACCGGTAGGGCTGTTTAACGGCCAAACCTACGATGACTATGAAACGCTGAACGCCGCCAGCCCCTATGGCCTGTACGATATGGCCGGCAACGTCTGGCAGTGGACGGGGGATGATTACCCCGACCAACATTATCGCCATCTGCGCGGCGGCAGTTTTTACTCCTACGCGGTGGATTTGCGCGTCTGGAAAAACAACAGCGCTGGCCCCAGCTATTACGGCCCGGCGGCAGGCTTCCGCTGTGCTAAATAAATCGGAGCGCAGGCGTCTCGCCTGCACAGGGCAGGCTTCCGCTGTGCTAAATAAATCGGAGCGCAGGCGTCTCGCCTGCACAGGGCGAACGAGACGTTCGCGCTCCAGATGGAGATGAAGATGACATTGAGTACGAGACTGCGCACCGACGCCAAACGATTCTGGCCGTTGATTAAAAGCCTGCAAACGGGGCTGCTGCTGCTGACGGGCCTGGCCGGGTTTATGAGTTCACGCTGTCCCGTCACCAACTGGCAAATCCTGCTGGCGCTGACCGGCAGCCTCTTCCTGGCAATCAGCGGCAGCACCATCCTCAACATGTGGTACGACCGGGATATTGACGCCAAAATGAGCCGCACGGCAAAACGGCCGTTGCCCTCCGGCGATGTCAGCCCCCAAGAAGCGTTACGCCTCGGTCTGATCTTTGCCGTCGCGGGCGTGGGCTGGGCGGTGGCCCTGGATGCGCTATATGGTCTTATCGTCTTTGCCGGGCTGTTTTTTGATGTGGTGGTTTATACCATCTGGCTCAAGCGACGCACCCCCTGGAGCATCATTTGGGGCGGCATCTCTGGCGGGATGCCGGTGCTGGCCGGCCGGGCGCTGGGCATGGGGCAGATTGAATGGGTCGGCGTGGCGCTGGCGCTGGCCGTCCTCTTCTGGATTCCCACCCATATCATGACCTTCAGCGTACGTTACCGTGAAGATTATGCGCGGGCCGGCGTACCCACCTTTCCCGCCGTCTACGGCGTGCAAACGACCCACATCATCATTGCCATTTCCAGCATACTGGCGGCGTTAATGATCGGTCTCTCCGCTTACGGCATTGGCCTGACCATCGGCTACCTGCGCTTGATAGCGGTGCTGTCGGCAGGGCTGCTGCTGCTGGCGATCCGCAGCGCCACCACCTCTTCCGAGCGGCTTAACTTTGGCCTGTTTAAGTATGCGTCGTTATATATGCTCGGCACGATGCTGCTGTTTATCTTTGTTTAGAGGTCTAAAAACCTGACAAGTTTACTAACGGAGTTGACATCAAAGATGGTCTGGTATGCAAAATGACTGAAAGGCAAGGTGTCGGCATAAACCTGTCAGGTTTGGAAAATAGTATGAAAAAAATGTCTGCGCTCGACCGCATCCTGCTCTTGCTAACGGGGTTTTTAGCCGCCTATCAAATTGTCATTGGCGTAGAAGGGGCCCCGCCGCTATCCGTTTGGTCTTATACCATCGGCTTTGGGGTGCTGCTGCTGGCCGGACTATTGCTGATTATCTTTGGCTTTGAAGTGCTAGACAGCCCTTATGTCGTCATCGTCTCCACGATTATCCCACTCAGCTTGTCGTTGGGATTGGTGTGGGAATTTCTGATCGGCTGGCGGCTGGTTTATCTTGTTTTTGTGGTGGCGGGCTTTGCGGCCGTTACCCTCACACGTCTATTGTGGCCGGGAAAAGGGGCCACTTTCACCCTGGCTTTTGTCCACGGCATTGCCGGCTTGATCATCTTTATATTGCCCATTGCCCTGAGCGCCAAGCAGACGACTCCGTGGGGCTTTGCCCTGGTGGGCGTGGGCGGCGCTTTGATTGGGGTGGGCGGGCTGCTGCTTTCCTTTTTGAAGGCAGGCAAGCCTATTTTGCCCCAGAAAACGATTCTGACTGTTTTGCCGGGGCTGTTGCTCTTGATGACGGCCGCGTTTGTGGCCGGCTTCTCGTTTGTCTAAAGGAGACTGATCATGTTTGGGAAGATTTTACGGATTATCGGGATTATTTTGTTGGGCGTAACGGCCGTTATCACCCTGCTTGGCGGTATCGGCACCACCTGCGTGGCGCTCAATGCCGCAAACTATGAAGGGATGGAAGCGATTGCCCAATACCAATGGCTGTACATTTTTTACGTCCTATCGGGCATTGTCATTGGGGTGCTGGGCATCTGGGTGGCGGTGGCGCTGGTTAAAGGCAAGCCCCACGCTTACCGCAATACGCTCATCGTGCTGCTGGCCGGTTTGTTGATTGGCGGGTTGCACATGGCAACCTCTCGCGCCTTACGCGGCTCATCCATGCCCAAAGATTTCATCGTCTACGCCACCGGGCTGACTTTGATTGTCTTCCTACTGTTCCGCATCCCCGGCATCTGGAAGCGGATCAACCTGGATGGACATGATGATCATGTTACCGGCTTAGGCGCGGGCGCGGCGCTCATCGTGGGCGGCATCGCCACCCTGACGGTGCAATTTTGGGCTGGCTCCACACATATCATCAACGGGATCAACTACGCCGATGTGTGGCATACGCCGCTGACGATTATTGGCTGGCTGGCGGTGCTGCTGGGTAGCGCTGTTTTGGGAGGGTTTGTACTGCGCGGAGTGGAACGGCCGTCGGTGGTCCAACCATTCCGGGTTTAGCCTGGTTAGTCACGAGAAGGCGTTAACTCGCCAGAGATGGAGAGATTGGAGCGTGGTCGAGTCACTCATCTCCCACGCTCCAATCTCCCATTATCATCCATCAGCGCCAATAATTATTGGCGGCAGCGACGGTTTGGAAATTGATGGCCACGACTTGGGAGGCGGCCGTTAGCGAATCTGCGGATTCTGCGTAATCGGGACGCAGTTTCTTTAATACTTCCACATCTGGCTGGGTGTACTTGACGCCCCGTCGACTGAGGGTAATTGCCAATTCAAACCCTTCTTGCGGGGTGTCTGTTTGCAGGGTGGTTAACCATAAATCACTCATAACGAAAATTCTCCTTTTATAAACTATTAAATTTTGGCCGCGCCGCCAGTGGCGAGCCACCAATAAATATTACCAAACAAACGCCTCGTTTTCCATCTAACTTTGCCTGGCGGCCGCTCGAAAACCGACTAAATGAACCACCATACCGACGAAAACGGCCGTCCATACAATCAGGGCAATAAAAATAAAAACCCGGGGAATCCCCATCAAAAAAGGTAAATCCAGGGCTTGTGACAGACGGATGGTGCAGGCAGTGTACATGCCTAGAGGGAAAACCATGCCCCAATATTGCGGGTCATAGGTCAGTGGATACCGTTTGTAAAAATGCCGCCAGATGCCCAGAATAAACAAAAGGGGAATCCACCATGTGCCAAAAGCCCAAAAGAAGAGCGTAAACCCTTTGAGAAAGGGCATGATTTCCCCCAAAAAAGACCAATGGCTGGCGTTTAGAATCAAAATGGAACCGGCCAGGGTGGTGATGGCGACTGCGCCCATGTTGATCCAGTAAGGAGGCGTCATTCCAGCACTGGTCAATTCAAGAAAAGTAAAACGATAGAAAATGAGGGTGATGATACTCAGGTAAAGCATACAACCCAGCAAATACATGCACAGCACAAAGAAAAACCAGGCGTCCGGTGGATTATCTAGCCCGGCCAGCAGTAATGTGCCTAAAATGGCGATGGATTGGGTGGCGACGGTGGCAATAAGCCAGGCGCCGTTGATGCCTGTTTCTAAAGTGGGTTTATCGGTGCGAATGGTAACGGCCGTAAAAAACGTATACATCAGCACAATCCATAGCCCAATGCCCAACCCCCACAACCACCAGGAAACAGCCCGACTGTCTGCCACCACAATCAACTGGGCGCCTAAAACGCAAGTTCCGGCAATGAGTGTGAAGAAGCCAGGCCCTCGCGCATGGCTTTTAATATCTACCAGCATATGGGGGAAGTAAAAAAAGAGCCGCCACAGCGTTAACAGCCACAAAATCAGATAGGCTATGATATTGATGCCCAGCAATATCTGGGCAATCACCCTCATTTGCAATAAAAAGGCGGCAATGGAGACGATACCTGTCGCCATGACTAAAGCAAAGTAGCCAGGAAACAGGTCGGCTACGCCTGCGGTTAACCGCAGGCGGCGGGAGTGGCTACCGGTCGAGTTCATACAAGTACCAGAGCAGCCCCACGTTCAGCCCCAGACAAACCAGGCTAGCGATGGCGGCGGGCAGTAAAATGGCGCTGTCGCCACCTAAATAAGCGTTCATGGTGGAGGTAAATAGCCACAGTTGCAAGACGATGATGACAACGACAAAAAAGAGAATGCCGGTGGCAATGGTCATGCGTTGTGAACGAGCAAAGCGGGATTTCTTTTTCATACCGTCCTCTTTTCAATGCCGGTAGCGACGACATTGCCTGCGATGATTTCTAAGGTGACACGGGCTAACGGCCGTTGCGGAGGACCGGATATCGGCCGTCCTGTCAACATATCGAATACGCCGTCATGACAGGGGCAATGCAGTTCACGGTCATCTACAGCCGGAACGACGGGGCAGGTGAGATGGGTGCATTGCTGTTCATACGCTACAAACGTCTCTTCATCCAGGCGCATAAGCAGCCGCGCCGGGCTGCCTTCGGGATAGTTGAAGATGAGCGAACCGCCGACAGGCACATCGGCGACGGCCGTTATCACTTGCGGCGGCGGCGGCGTCATTTGCTGCTGAAACCAGTTGGAGACCAGGAACGCCACCTGTCCGGTGCTGAAGGCAGCGCTCGTCAGCAGCAGAAACTTGATGAACTCCCGCCGCGTCAGGTATTCATCTTGCGGCCAATCAATGGGGAAATCTTGACGCCAGCGGGGCTGCTCTTCGGGAGAACGGCCGTCTGGCGGGATGGTCAACTGTTCGGGGTCTTGATTCATAGTTTTCTCCTGTCATTTTAGAAGTTCAACTTCTCAGAGAAGTTGAACTTCTGGGCGCGCCTAAACCTCACCATACATATTCGCCAGCAGCGCATCTTCCAGCGGAGCGTGGGTCTGGGCGGTGGAAGTTTGATGCAGGGAAGCAGCCACATTGACCAGTTTCAAGGATGTTTGCTGAGGAATCATCATGTTGACTTTGGTGGTCACAAGCTGGTTACCAAACTGAAAGCTGTTGATCGCTTGAGAACGAGGCCGCAGCCGCTCAATCTCTTCCCGTGTGCCAAAAAACAACGCCTGGCTGGGGCAAACCGACGCACACATCGGCTTCAGTCCAATCGAAGTGCGGTCATAACACATATCGCACTTCATCATCAGGTTCATCTCGTTGTTCATCTTGGGCACGCCAAAGGGACAGGCCAGCACACAGTTGTTGCAAGCGATGCAGCGCGGTTTACGCGCCGTCTGCACCACGCCGTCAGCCGTCCGCTTGATGGCATCGGCGGGACAGACCTCGGCACAGGTGGGCGAATCGCAGTGCATACAAATCACCGGCACCGTTTGCGTGGTGTTTTGGCGGTCTACGTAGTCCAACTGGATCATCGACTGCCCTTTGTGCGTATCGCATTCCGTACACGCCTGCACACACGCCTGGCAGCCGATACAACGGCTGGGGTCAATAAAAAATTCCATGTCTACTCGTTTTGCCATAATTTGAATTACTCTCCAGCCTTACGCTTAAGCATTTGAACAACTGTCTCGGAAATCCACAAGCCTCTATTTTTCAATTAAGAATGACTTTCGCCACGGGCATAATTGAGTTCCTCGTCTAGCAGTTCGGGTGTAACTTGCAGAATGGATAGTTCATATCGGGTCAACAGGCGTAGAAAATCGTATCGTGAAAGTCCGGCAATTTCAGCGGCTTTGTCCTGGCTAATAATCCCTGATTCATACCATTTGACTACGGCAGCATACTTCATCTCCTGTACAAATTCAGGTGGAGATTTACGTAAAGATGAAAATGCCGATTCTGGTAGTTCAATGGGATATGTCTTAACACTCATGATGCTCTCCTTTCACTTATCAATAAAGCCTCTTATATTGAATTTGCGGGTGGATTTTAAGGTTTCATCCATTACCATATCCTGGTTTGTCATTGCTGTTCAAATGAGACACCAAAGAAGCTAATTGTAGCCGTAGATTGTGTTCCATAGACCTGTGGCTTACCTTGTGATATCTGCCAGCGATCATAAGCAGCTTGCCATAGCCACTCGGCTTCTTCCACGCCATTTTCACTCGCTTGCTGCGCTAATTGATAAGCCAATTCATAATGTTCTGGCTCGGCGCCATGTTGGAGAATCATCGCCCCTTGATACTGCTGTTCAGGCGTCTTGATCAATCCCTGTTCATAAAAAGTTAACACCTGCTCAAGCCGTTGCTGGTCTCGCTCATTTAGGTGAAGCAGGCGCAACGCCTGTCGATCTGCCTGATCAGTTTTATAGATGTAGGCGAGTTGCTGACTGTAAGAGGAAGGATTCGCTAATACAGCGGACGGTGCATACAGATTGAGGACAATAAGCCCTGTACTACCGGCGACGAATAATAAAAGCGATAACTTCAGTGGTTTACTTAGCCGAAAGGTGCGTGACAAGAGGTGAATTTTGGAAGCCAAAAAAGCAAGGAGCCACACGACAATAATGCCGATAGCAAGCCAAACGCTCAGCACAACAAGCAGGTACGAAATTGCTCCCATTACGGGGAACAGCAACGCTAAAACTGTTACGACTAGCATAATCGCAATAAGCAGAGCTAAATAACGTCGCGACAAGTTTTATGCTCTCCTTTCACCTATCAATAAAGCCTATTGACGGCTGGATTTAGTAACAGATTACGGATCAGATGAGGGAACGGCCGTTACCACTCCCGCATCGTGATTTTTCTACCTATTCTGTAGTTGGCTATCGAGTTGAGCCAACAATCGTGCGTGAGTTTCCGGATCAGATGGAGGAACGGCCGTTAACGCACATTCCCAAGCCCCATCATGGCACAAGCCATCTATACGGGCGTTTTCGTAGGCAGCCAGGGCGATTTTCAGGTAGTCACCGGAAACGGCCGTTGTCAACGGTACATCACCCTCCAAGAGATTTTGAGTCCTTGAAAACTGGCTTATAAGCGCCTCCCGGATTTCCTGTTTTTCATCATCCATTTTTATTCAAATCCTCGAAAACGGGTTCTTGTTGCTGCTTGTCAGTCCAAATGCTCTGTAAAGCCAATAGAGCCAGCGCCCATAAGCTCATACTCATCAAGCTCTCTGAGATTGAAATTGTGTCCGAGGTACAAGACCAAGCGATAGGTTCGCCCGGTCTCGGGTTGGCAGGTATAGTGGGAGAAGTCTCGCTGTAAGGGCGTGGTTCCCAAATCTGTGCGCCACTCTCCATGGAAATTAATGCCCAACAAGCCGGATCTTCTTGGGAAAACAAAGCAAAAAAGGCGGCGCCACCAATAACAACAAGCGCACACCCTACACCAAGAATAAAGAACGTCTCATTCAGTCCCGCCTCCCAGAAGGCCAGCAAACCGGCAATCCCCAGCAGTACAGCCGGGATCGGCATCGTAACTAGACTCACGACTGAAAAAGTCATAAACGAACCCAAAAAGGCTAGCAGAGATACTCCCAGCCAGATGGCCGCCTGCAAGGCGGGTGTTTTCAGCCGCAGAGCAAAGAGGCAAAGCACGAAAGGGAGTATGAAGATTAGCATAAACGCCAGACCATCAATTGTCTCTACACCGGTAGGGGGAGCAGACAGCGGTTCTTGGGATGTGCTTTGTTGCATGGTAATCCATCCGAAACGAAAAGCGCCTAACAAAATCCCGGCCACTATGCCAAGAACGCCACCGCCCCATGCCAAAACATGCCGCAGTTTTTTCTGTTTACTAGCCATTATTCGTGGCCTTGCGCACCCGCACCGCACACACCTTATACTCCGGTATTTTGGAGATGGGGTCTTGCGCCGCAATCGTCAGTTGGTTGGCCGATTTGCGTCCCGGCCAATGGTAAGGGATAAAAATCGTGTCCGGGCGGATGGTTTTGACCACCAGCGCCCGTAAAGTGGTATCGCCGCGACGGGTTTCGGCCGTGGCCCAATCGCCATCAGCAATGCCCAGTGTTTCCGCCAGCGCAGGGTGCATCTCGATGCGCGGCTCTGGGTAATTGTCCAGCAGCGGGCCAATGCGCCGCGTCTGTTCACCCGAGAGGAATTGGCTGACTACGCGTCCCGTCGTCAGAATGAGCGGATACTCGTCATCCACATCTTCGGTGGGCGGCGTGTAGGGCGCCACGTTGAAACGTGCCTTGCCATCGGGAAAATAAAAGGGGCCGCTGCCTTGCGCCACCGGATTCCAGGAGCCTGGCTCAAAGAGGCGCGGTGTGCCTCTATCCTCCTCATCGGTGCAAGGCCAGAAGACACCGTTTTGCGCTTCCAGCTTTTCATAGGTGATGCCGGAATAGTCGGCCACACCCCCTTTGGAAGCTTGGCGCAGTTCATTAAACATCGCTTCTGGGTCGCTGAAACTTAGCCCTTTTTCGATGCCCATCGCTTGCGCAATGTCCTGGATGATGCGCCAATCTTCCCGCGCATCGCCGGGGCAGTCTACTGCCTTGTTGATTTTGATGACCCGCCCTTCGGCCGTTGTCACTGTGCCTTCATCTTCTTCGTGCAGCGAACCAGGCAAGACAACATCGGCATACCGCGCCGTTTCGTTGAGAAAGAAGTCGATGGCGACATAAAATTCCAGCTTTTCTAACTGGGCGCGCACAAAGTTGTTATCGGGCAAGGAGACGACCGGATTAAAGCAGAGGGAAAGCAGTCCCTTGATTTCGCCTTTGTCAATTTTGCGGAAGATTTCGTAAGCGTCTACGCCCGGTTGGGGCAGATCGTCTGGATCCATGTCCCACACTTTGGCGACGATGGCGCGGTGTTCGGGATTGCCCAGGTCACGCGCCCCTGGCAGTTGGTCGCATTTTTGACCGTGTTCGCGGCCACCCTGGCCGTTGCCCTGACCGGTGATGGTGGCGTAGCCGCAGTTTTCACGGCCAATGCGCCCCGAGGCCAGCACGATATTGATCGCGCCCATCACGTTTTGTACGCCGTGGCTATGGTGTTCGATGCCACGCGCGTGCATCAGGAAGCTGGTGCTGGCCTGCCCCCACCATTCCGCCGCTTGCTGAATCCCCTTTTCGGCGATGCCGGTGACTCGGGCGGTTTGTTGGGGTGTCCATTGCTGCACATGCTCGGACAACGCTTCAAAGCCGACGGTGTGGTTGTTGATAAAGTCGTGATCGAGCCAGTCGTTGGCAATCATCAGGTGCAGGATGCCGTTGAAGAGGGCGATGTCGCGCCCTGGTTTGACGGGCAGGAACAGGTCACAAGTGCGGGCGATAGGGGTGATGCGCGGATCGACGACGATGATTTTGGCGCCGTTTTCGCGGGCTTGCCAGACGTAGTCGGTGGTGATGGGAGCGCATTCGGCCACGTTGGCGCCGCTAATCCAAATGATTTCTGCGCCCAGAATATCTGTCCAGGGATTGGCGGCGCGGTCTACGCCGAACGCTTTTTTGTTGCCAGCGGCGGCGCTCACCATGCAAAGACGGCCGTTATAATCAATATTAGCGGTGCGCAGACACATATGGGCGAATTTACCCATCAGGTACGTTTTTTCGGTGGTCAGGCTGGCGCCGCTGAGGATGGAGAAGGCGTCACGGCCGTAGCTGCTCTGGATGCGTTCGATCTCGTCGGCGACGCGGCGGATGGCTTGCTCGTAATCCGTCGCCTTGAAGCCGCCGGGAGCTGAACTGTCTCGTTCGTAGGCGTGTAACAACCGGTCGGGATGCGCGCCTTGCAGGTAACGCTTGACCCCTTTAGGACACAGTTTGCCCCGGTTGAAGGGGAACTCGTACCACGGTTCAAAGCCGATGACTTCGTTGTCTTTGACTTTAAGCTGGATACCGCATTGTTGGCCGCAAAAGCAGCAGTGGGTTTTGACGAGTTTATCTGGTTCGACGGTGGTCTTGAGCCGCACACCTTGGTTGTAAACGGCCGTTGGCCCAAATGGGTCTTTAACAGAGATGGATTCGGGAGTTATCGTAGTCATTATTCTACCTTTTTGATCAGCACGCTTCTTTTAGATTGTCATTGAATCCCTTTAATATCTTATCACCCAATAGGCAACTGCGCCTAGCACTGGGATACTCACAATGACAATAATCCAGATAACCTTTAGCCAGTTATCAAGAGATTGACGCAACAAAGAAAGTACCGTGACGAATAGAAGCAGTATATAAAGACTGCTAATAAGCAATTAGATAATCAGGTAGGGGTAATTGATACCGAATGTACTCATACTCCTTCCCTGGTGTGCTCCACGAACCTACTCTTCTTTGCGGTTGGGATTGGGGGCTTCATGCAGAATAGCCAGAAAAACCAACGGTTCGTCCAGGGCAGTAATCAGATGGTCTTCACCCGGATCAAACAAAATCATGGTATCTGGCCCCAACTTCTGTTCCTGGTGTTCGCCACCTGAAAAGAGGCCATGTCCCTGCAAGATAACAATGTTGACGGGTGAATTGGGGGCGTTATGCTCGATTATTGTCTGCCCTGGCTGGAGCGCGAACCGTAAAATACGGCCGTTTGAATCCACGTGCAGCGGTTCGGCATGGGGATTCCTGTCATTAAAAATTACGTTTTCGGATAGTGCAAAAGTTTTCATGAGTTAACTCCTATGTATAGCTATGTTAGCAGTGTCAGGCACGGGGCAGTACTATCTGTGTAGGCAAATTCGTATGCCCTGTGCTTAGAACACCTGCGATTCTCAAATGAGTTTATAAAAATTCAACACGGTTCGCCATATCTTCAACTGACAAAAGCTCATGAATCAGTGTTAGCGCCCGCACGACTCGTCCAATCGAAGTTCGTTGATGCGCAAAAGCGATGCCAGCATGTTCAAAACCCGCCGCTTGCAATTTCAAGAAATCATCGTCATTTGTGAATACGACTCGATTTAAATGGGTAGCTAATTTCAGATGTTCCTCATCAGATGCGCCAAGCATATGGGCGTCCTGCGCTGTCAGTACATCAATGTTTCGTAGCCTTAAACCACGTGTAATCGCAGAATGCACATGCTCGTCCATATAAAAGCTAACCGGCGCGTTCATACAGTCGTTGTGCCAGGAGCGAAGGTGTCTTTTGCCGCATTTCTTCTACAAATGCTTCGCTTTCTGCAATAGATTGATCAATCTCGTCTTTATGATCAAAGTAATAGGCGAGGGCTGAATGCACTTCGGCGAGTGTCAGATTGTAGAGGGAGGCAATTTCTTCGATGCTGTAGCCCATCTGCTCGTGCCAGATAACTACATTTTGTACGGTGATACGATGCCCATCAATGCGCGGCTTGCCCCCGGAAATTCCAGGGGTGCAAACGATATGTTTATAAGTTGTTTGAACAGTTGTCATTGCATCAATCTCCCTGTTGCTAGACTTTTAGCAGTGCCAGGCACTACCTGTGATTAAGCGTGGAAATTACGGCCGTCTTCTTCACCAAGCGGCCCATCGCCTAAGCCAGGGTTGACATAGGTGGGCATGGCGGGTTGGGTGGCGGCGGGGACAACGGCCGTTCCCCCCCGCGCCGTCTGCCATAACTGACTTTGTGCCTGCGCCACAGAAGTGCGACGACAAGGCGGACATATCCATTGGTAATGAGCCACTTCGCTACCAGGGATATTGTAATCATAGCCCAGTTCCTTTTCCACTTGAATGAGATCGGTAATGTGCATCAGCGAGGAAAAAGGGTGACCACAGCGACGGCAAACGGCCGTCTCTTCCCGTTCGCCCACCTCTTTGTAAAAACGCACCCCCAACTGGGCTGGCCGTTGGAAAACATGAAAAAATTTACCAAACGGCAGCCATAAAAAAGTAATGATGACGGTCAGGGCGTGTAAAATGGCGATGAAATCATAGGCGTAGCCACGCATCCAGGTGTAACTGGCGGTGAGCATGAGGCCGCTGAGGCTGACGGCAAAGAGCAGGAACAGGGGCAGAAAATCCTCGGCAAACATCTGCAACGCGGCCGCCCCTTCATCGCGCATGCGGCGGCGCATGGCCAGCATGACACCCGCAATGACGATGAAGGATGACCAGACGAGACCGTGAAAGGCAAAGAAGGCAAAGATGGAGTCAATGGGGAAGACAAAGGTGGGAAAACCAAAGACATACGCCTGATAAAGCTCTAAATTATCGGGGATGGATTCAAAATGGAGCCAACCAAAAACGAGGGGGAAGGTGATCACAATCGCCAAAATGCAGCCCCACATGAGCAGTAAATGGGTGACGCCACGCATTTTGTTACGCGCCAGGATAAAGCGATTGAGAAGGAAGTCGTTGAAGAGATGGCTGACCCAACTGCGCAGGTTACGCGAACGTTGACCCCGTTTGAAGAAGGTTTGCCAACCCCGTTTCCAGTAAACGGCCGTTGGCGGCCGTTGTAACCACATGGAGTAGCGGTAGGTCAGGCCAAAGGTGGCAAAAAGAACGGAAACGGTGTAGGCGATGAGGGCAGCGTCAAAATGGGCCAGATTGCGGGAACCAGCCAGGATAAGCAACCCCAGAACTAATGTTGCTCCTGCTCCCCAGCTTGTGGCTTTAACAACTTCTCGATTCATAATTATTTCCCTAAATGGTAAATTGCTAGAAAAAATTTCACTCATGCAAGACGCTGTGATTGGCAAAAGCTAATTTAGCATAGCATAATAATTATGAATAACAAACCGTGTCTCTATAAATAGTTCACCTTTGGTTTTGGAGAATCAAGCCAGGTTCAGATAGTTAAGTGAATGCTGATCCACGAGATCTTGAGGATGGTCATGGTTCTTAACGGAGTGTGTCCGTTGTGGGGGAATAGGGGGATGGGTAACGGCCGTTTCTAATGCCTGCACAATCCAATCCGCTTCCACTTGGGCGGGAGACTTAATCAAAGATTCCCCCATCAGCCCCGCCATGGCTACCGCCACCGCCTCATAAATAACGCCCAGTGGGTCAATGCCTTTTTCAGCCAGTTTGTCTCGCAGAAATTGTTCCGTTAGCTCATCTTGTACCTTATTCAACACAAACAATACACCCGGCGTCTTAATATCCTGAACCATCGGCTGACAGTCTAAATCATGCGGGTCGAAATCTTCCATATACACGGCAAATGGCATTTCACCCGCCTTGAGTTGGTTTACTATCTCCTGCATATGAACAGCCATTTGCACGGCAGCCATTGTGGCGTCAATCACCACCACAATCCAATCCAGACTCATGATATCGCCACTGACCGCATCTTCCAGGCCAGCCCTATAATCCACTAAGATGACGGGCGCTTCAGCCGGGTAATGTGGTTTAAACTCATGTGCGATTTTGGCAATTGGGCCAACAAAATCGGCGCCAATGCCTATGTCAGCTACCTTACCGGTGATAAAGAAATCAATGCCATCTGGAGAACGGCCGTGATACATCTCCGGCAGGTCATCAATGTGCAAATCTGCTCCCACCAGCGGCGTGTCGCCTCCGGCCGGATAGACAAAAGAGCCGTCGCTGAAAACCATGTCGGCAAAATAATCGAGCAAAGGCGCCGGTGGCTGCTCAATGCCCAGCGCTTGCGCCAACCCGATATTCGTGGGATCCGCATCCAGGACACAAACGTCATACCCCAGGTTTTTTAGTGACTTGGCCAATAAAACGGTGACTGTGCTTTTACCACTCCCCCCTTTGCCCATGACGCCAATTCGTTTACCATTAAATGCTCGTTCCTTTTTTGCCCGCATTTTAATCATCCTCTCTTAACTTGACGAGATTCATTCAATCAGAGAGATTGAACCAATCTGACCGTATAACATTAACATGTAGACATGTACCACGTTACACGGCCGCAGCCTCCAAAAACGCTGGCTGCCACACCTCGATTTTCAACAGCTCACCTTGAACCGTGCCGCTTTCTATCTCATAACTGAATTTCGATCCGGCGGTTTTGCCAAAAATGGCTTTGCCCAAAGCAGATTGAGGAGATACAGGAAGTTCGCCGTTCTGCAAATGTTCTTCAACGAGCGGAAGTTCCGGTGACGTAGTCAGAATAACGATCAACGCTTCGCTTTCGCCAGAGGGATAGGTAAGCGTTAACACGACTTTATGACCCAGAGAAATGCTGTTCGTTTGCTGAGGCATCTCAGTTATATCGGCCTCCTCAAGCAGCGCTGTTATTTCTCGAAGCTCATAATCCATTCGCTGGACATTCATTTGTGTTTCCAGCAGGAAGCTGTCTTGAAACCCATCCCCGGAATCTCCCTGAGTCATATCAGCCAGATCTTCCTGCGTGCTCAAAACGACTTCTTCAAGCTGCTCCTTTTTGCGCTTGAGCAGGGTATAGCCAAGCGGTGTAACCATCATTCTTTCACTCATTATCATCACCTATTTGCCTTATTTTAGAAGGAGTTAATTCATCAACCTTATGCATTCGTCGAATGCCACTGATAAGCTTTTGGTACGGGGAAAACACCTTCCCACACCACATTGCGGAAATAGTCGGGGTCCGTATTGCCTTCCGTATTGATCAACAGCACCCGCGAATTCTCATCTAATTGAAGCTGTTCTCTGAGCGCAGCCGCCCCTTCATATTCCATGATAAAGGCCAGCGCGCCCAACGTGACCGCGCCCGATTCACCAGAAACCACAAACGGGTCGCCCTTCAACGGTACGCCGTACATACGCATCCCCTTGGCCGCCACATAATCAGGCGCAGTGACAAAGAAATTGGCACAGTTCCAGAGGATTTGCCAGGCCAGAGGACTCGGTTCGCCACAAGCCAGGCCAGCCATAATGGTATCCAGATCACCCGTCACGGAATGAGGACGGCCGTCACCGATCTGCATGGAATGATAAAGACAGGCGGCCGTGCGCGGTTCCACCACCACGGAAATGGGAGCGGCGTCTCCGAACAGCTTTTCATAAAAAGCGATCATGGCGGCGGCAAAAGCGCCCACGCCAGCCTGGACAAAGATGTGGGTGGGCTTGACGATCCCTTGCGCCGCTAACTGCTCTTGAGTCTCGCCCAGCAGGGTGGTGTAGCCTTGCATCACCCACAAAGGAATATCTTCATAACCAGGCCAGGAAGTGTCGGAAACCACTTGCCAGCCGTTCGCTCGTGCATCTTGCTCGCATTGGCGCACGGCGTCGTCGTAGTTGCCATCTACCACCCGCACCTCAGCGCCAAATTCGGCAATGGCTTTAATCCGGGCCTGGGAGGTTTGCTTATGGACGTAAATAACACAAGCGAAGCCCAGCTTTTGCGCCGCCCAGGCCAGCCCCTTGCCGTGGTTGCCGTCCGTGGCGCTGGTAAAAGTAATATCACCAAGAGAGGCGCGAATCTCATCAGACATCAGTTCTGCAAAAGACAACTTGGGCCGGCCCAACTTTTGGCAGATGAAACGATAAATGGCAAAGGAGCCTCCCAACGCTTTAAAGGCGTTGAGCCGCATACGCGCCGATTCGTCTTTGACCCAAATGCTGCCCAATCCGAAACGGGATGCCAGGTGGGGCAGGCGCTTGAGGGGCGTCATTTCGTAACCTGGTATCTGGGCGTGGAAGATGCGGGTCTCGTTTGTCACTCCATCAGGCAGCAAATGATTAACGGCGGCGCTGCCTGTCTCAGCGTCTACGTGTTGGTTTTTAAACCAGATAAGAGGTGTGTCATCAATACCGTTCATTTTTTCTCTGTGTAAATAAGATTTGTAGCACGCACTGCAATAGTTGACGTTTACCAGCGCAAACCGCAAAAACGGCCGCCCTGAATCATTTTATTTTATGGCGCAGGCTCCACCCTTAGTCAGCCTGAACGCCAAACGGGGCTATTATGTCAATTTCGGGTGGCCCGTGTTACTCAATCTCGCTGCCAGATTGTACGGGGCGGCGCCAGGGCTGAGGAGAGCAGCACGGCATATCCTTTGCCTTCTGCCACATCGGCCTTTGTGATGAAGAGGGGGTTAACTAGCGATTCATCCTGGTTTAATATTGACGTAGACAGCTTATTTAATTCACGCACCAACGCCTTATCCAAAGCGTCTGCTAATACGTAGAGGGCAGCAGAGCGCCTGCTCACCAGGAATAGCAGATGAGTGGCCGCCGCTGCCAGAGGAGCGGTTGCTGTTGGCACAAAGGTGTTGGCGGTTTCGTCGAAAAGATAAGCGGCCAGGACGCGGTCATCATGCGCTGCCAGCAAACTCGCCATGCCCTGCGCCAGCTCGATTTTAAATCGCTGTAGACAGTGTGGCTCTTGCAGCCATCCTGCCCAATCCATTTCTTGTGTGGTGTAAACGGCCGTTTCCCGGACACGTTCCAGGGCATTGGCGCAGAGGACTGCGGCAATTTCTTGCAACTCCATCATGTTCAAGTTGATAAAGTCCTGCTGCTTTTCTTCGCATAGGTCTACCATACTATTTCTCCCGGCAGAGTATCTCTGCACAGTTACACCTTACCATGCCACGAATGAAAAACGCATAGAAAGGCATAGCAATGGTATGAAAAAGGGATGAAAAAATGGGGAAAGGTCGTGAGAGTGGTTCAATCTTTAAGAATTAACCACTCTGATGGCTCAGGGACAGGTGAGCATATAACCAACGCCGGTATGGGTGACGAGGTACTGCGGGTTGGCCGGATCGGGTTCCAGTTTGCGGCGCAGATAGCGAATATAGGCGCGTAAATAATCCAAATCATCCTGATATTCTGGGCCCCACACGGCGCTGAGCAGTTGGCTGTGCAGCATGACCTGATTTTTGTGCAAAGCCAATTCGCGCAGCAGGCTAAATTCAGTTTTGGTGAGGGAGATGTTTTTTTCAGCGATGGTGACGCGGTAACGCGCCAAATCAATGTGAAGTGGACCACAGGTAATTTCGGCTTCACCGGTAGCGGCGTTGGTTTGTTGTGTTCGTTTAAGGACGGCGCGGATGCGTGCCAGCAGCTCTTTGGCGTCGAAGGGCTTGATGATGTAGTCGTCGGCGCCCACGTCGAAGCCGCGCAGTAAATCAATTTGTTGGTCTTTGGCCGTGAGCATGATGATGGGTACGGCCGAAAATTGGCGCACCCGTTCAGCGACATGGTATCCGTCTACTTCCCCAGCGAGCATGATGTCGAGCAAGATGAGATCGGGCTGTTCCAGGGCGGCCATCTCTACGGCTTGCTGGCCGTTGCTGGCGGAAAGGGTGGTAAAGCCGGTGGCGGTGAGCAGTTCTTGCGCCAGGCGCACCAACTTTGGTTCGTCGTCTACAATGAGGATGAGCGGCATGGTCATAAGGGATCTCTATCTATTGCGGTTTCTCTGTCTGTACTAAGCCCCTGGCGGGGCAGCGAGAAGTGCATGGTGGTGCCTTCGCCTATTTGGCTTTCGGCCCAGATACGGCCGTTATGCGCTTCAATAATCGTACGGGACAGAGGCAGCCCTAAACCGGTGCCTGGTATGTAACGGCCGTCGTCAGACCGCGCCCGGAAATATTTATCGAACAACGGGATCATATCCTCAGGCGAAATGCCCACCCCCTGGTCGGCGATGCTGATGACCACATCTTTAGGGCGCGCCACACCGCGAATGATGATCAGCCCACCATCTGGGGCATACTTCATGGCATTATCGAGTATATTGCGGAAAACTTGTTTGAGACGACGTGGATCGCCATCTATCAAAGGAAATGCGGCGGGAAAGTCTAACACAAAATTGTGGGCTGTTGTGCGCTGCTGCATCTCCTGAGTTATTTCTTGCGCCAGGCGCGACAGGCGCAACGGTTGCAGTTCAAGGTTTAACAATCCGGATTCAATACGAGTTGTGTCCAGAATCTGGCGGATCATCGCCTGTAAATCATCTACTTCTTCCACGATAAGTTGCAGGAATTGGCGCCGTTTTTCTTCAGACCAGGTCACCTCTTCTAAAAGCATGGCGGTGACATACCCTTTTATGGCCGCCAGAGGGGTACTCAATTCATGGGATAAGAGAGCCAGCGTTTCGGTGCGTAGACGATCTCCTCCTGATTCGTCACTATTTAATTCCGGTTCCAGATTCATGTTTCTTATATTTTCCTAAAGTCAGCCTACCCCCACTAGTATAGCCGAAGTTGTTCGTTTGTTTCATCTGTCAAGGCTTTCTGGCGTTTGGCGATGATGGCGCTGATGGCCTCAACTGGAAGGTACTGGGCCGTAAACATATTTCATCTCGCCTCCATTTCCTCATCTCCAGTAACTTGCGCCCAGTTCGTTAAAATTCCCGGCAATTATTCTCAGGCATGTCTTTGCGAACGGACCAGCAGCAGGGGCCGATCTACTTGTTGCAAAACACCGGC
Source organism: uncultured Ardenticatenaceae bacterium (assembly GCA_964643965.1). Classification (GTDB taxonomy): domain Bacteria; phylum Chloroflexota; class Anaerolineae; order Promineifilales; family Promineifilaceae. The sequence goes on along the minus strand of CAZXVH010000077.1, from coordinate 4,790 downwards.
GGCCACACTGCCATAAAATACGCGAGATAATCCAGTTCGGCCGTGGCTGGCCATAGCAATCAGATCAGCCTCTTCTCGGGCAGCTACATTGATAATAGTGTTGACAACGGGACCGAGTTCAATGAGATTTTTGGTTTCAATACCTTTCTGGCTAAATTCACCGCTGCGCATCTTCAGATAAAAGCTGGCTTTCTCTGTATGCTGCGCAAATTCAGGGATGTTTAGTTCTGAAATGGTATGGTATTCCACGACTTGCATGAACACAATTTTGGCTGAAAAGCGGCGCGCCATTTCTTCAGCATGAGGCAAAATCGCCTCGGCTCGCTTGGAGCCGTCTAACGGGACTAAAATTGTTTTGTACATGATTCAATCTCCGGTTATTTTCTAACTTAATGATAGGCAGTTCACGAGAAGACGAGAAGGCTACTTGGCTAAACGGCCGTAGCCCCGATCCACCCGTCGCATATCCTCAACCGTCACAAATGCCGTCGGATCAATCTCGCGGATTAACGCCAGAATGGCCGGCTTTTGCTTACGTGGCGCCACAATATCAATCATTGATACGGGGCCAGAATGACCTTCAGCCGTTAGTTTGGTGGCGCCATAACCCGCCTGGCGCACTTTCGCGGCAATCTCCGCCCCTTTCTTCAGGGAAACAACATCTATACTGACATTGCCCAGCGCCAGCCTGTTTTCCAGGTGCATGCCGACAAATGTGCCGGCGGCAAAGCCCCCGCTGTACGCCAGCACATTCCACAAATTATTCAAATTAGATATGACCTGGCTGATGGCCACCACCCAAATCGTCACCTCAACAAAGCCGATGAGCACGGCCCATTTACGCAGCCCACGCACAACCATTATCGTGCGTATTGTGCCCATAGAAACGTCGAGGATGCGTAAACAAAAGATGAGCAACATGCCTGCAAATATTTGCAAGTCAAGCGGTGGTATCTGAAACATATTCATTTGTTTTCTCTACGAACTCCGCGTCCTCTGCGGTTAGATAAGATTCGTCTGGTCAATAACGGTAAACGGCGGCTAATACAGTCTGGTCAGGCATTTCCTCCAGGGGCACGGCGTAAACAGTGCCACCGTTGATCATCGTCTGTATGGCGACCGTATTGAGTAAGTCGTCATCGCCGCTCTGCTGCTCCTGATGCAGTTCAACCGTGCCCGTTTCCGGATCAAAGCGCCCCCACAACCGCTGGCTTAGCGCCACAAACAAGGTTTCGACGCGGCCGTAAAAAGCAGCTTCAATGATTTGAGAGGAATCATTGGACGCTCTCTCATTCGCGCTTCCCATTAGTTGTTGATATTGCGATGTTGCTTGTTGGCGCGCCTTATGAAACAGCGGTTCCACGATAGCCCAACCCCGCCTCCCTAACTCTTCCGCCCGCAGCTCTTCAGGATTACCGCCTATGCCTTTATCAACCAGATGGGGGTAGCTGTTCACTTCTTTGTAAAGAGGAAACAGGGAGTCAACGCCCGCTAACAACAAAGGAGCGTGTTCGTTTGCCAGCCAGGCTGACAAGCCTTTGTCTATCTGCCGGAAATAGCGTCGGATATTTGTACGGGATAATTTGCCCGCAGCGTCATGCCCATGAAAGATGGCCGCACGTTTGCCACTGCCCGGCGAACCAGAACTGGTATGGAACTGAAGCTGTTTTTCCGGCCCGTCAGCCACCATGGTTTCAGCCAGGCTGGCAGGTATTTCTGCCTCATCTACAACCTGGATGCTGTGGCGTGTGCCTTGCAGCAGCCTGGCCTGGTTTTGGCTGAGCGCCAGAATAAAGAATTGTCCATCGTCGGCTAACAGGGGCAGTAAGGGCTTGATGTGAAAGCGGTCGGCAATGACGACTTGCGCCTCGAAGTCATAGGGAAGATGATAAGAGTAAAATGTTTCCGTTGAAAGGAACAACGCCAGTCCTTCATCCTGATGTCGCCAGAAAAGCTTATCCCATAAAAATTTCTGCGCTGGTTCTAATAATTTTTGGGCATCGGGCACGCGCAGCCCCGCTGCCAGCAGCCGCTTTTCCGCCTCTGCCAATAGATTCCTTAGCTGAATTCGCCCTTGATCGGTTTCTGTAATCTGGGGCTGAGTAGGCATATAAATGGAAACGCAATTGCCTTCTCTTTCCTGATAAAGTTTCTTTAAATCTTCTCGTGTCAAAATGCTCATATCATGACCTCCATTTTTAATTGATGTAGTGTACCAGAAACCAGTTGGCCTGTCGTCGGCGAGATGTTGATCTTCGTCTCAACAAAAAAGAGCCGCTGCGAGGGGCTTCTCAACATTTGATGATGGTTTCTGTCATGCTCAAGAGTTAAGTCACTCATTTCCATATTCATATATTACGCACCTCATGATCGTCAAGCAGACCAGCTCCCACAGCCAACGCTTGCATCTCGCGCGTGATCGTCTGCTGGCGGGCTGCCTGCACCACTGCGGATAATTCATCGAGCAGCCGCTCTGTATTTTGTCCGGCCGACTCCATCAATTGATAACGAACAGATTGCTCGGCCATCGTTGATTGCAGCAGCAGCTGGTAATAGCGGACTGCCGTCCACTGCTGTACGATTTGGGTATAGAGGGTCACCGGGTTCGTTTCGATGATGGGCGGCGGCCACGTATCGGCTAACGGCCGTTTCTCTGGCAGCGGTGGCGGCAAAAGCGGCGTCACGGTAGACCGGTAGCTGCCCATGCCGGTATACACATTATGCACACAAGTAACGGCGTCAATTTCGTTTTCCTCGAACTGCGCCAACCATTGTTGGGTAAGTGAAAAAGCGGAAGAGAGCGGCGGCAGGGTTGTGGCCGACAGCGCTTGGGACCAGGCTAACGGCCGTTCTCCCCCAACCAACAAACGAATGACGCGGCTGCCCAACGCCGCCAGCGTCACCGACTCGCCCTGCGCCTCCCGACCGGCAAGATATTCATTGGCGTAGGCAGCGATATCCATATTGAAACGGCCGCACAAGCCTCGCTCGCTGCCGACAACGACCACAACGCGCCGCACAGATTGTTTGTCAGCCTGCCACCCCGGCTGCGGCAGGTGGGGCAGCAGCCACGGCAGCACAGCCAGCAGACGGTCGCTGTACGCTTGACTCACTGCCTGCTGTTTCGTCGCCTTTTGCCAGCTCCCCAGGGCAATCATCCGCAGCGCGTCCAAAATTGGTTCCACGCTGCGAATATGCTGCAAACGCTCTTGTGCCCGTTCGATTTCTTCCATCGTTTAACCTATATCACTTCAAAATGAGCCAAATCCCAGACAAAAATCACCGCGCCGCCAACTTCAGCCGTGGCCGGCGTCTCTTGGGGAGTGGTCTGCGCGTTGGGAACGGCCGTTTCTTTGATCTGAATGTGCGCGTGGCAGTTTTCCCGAATGAGGGTCAACACGCCGGGCAAATCCGCCTCCGCCACAGCGATGAATAACATTTGCTGCGCCTGGCGCAAGACGCCGCCCCGGCCGGTTGTGAACGTTGTTGTATGCCCGGCTATCACCAGCTGATCCATCACCTGCCTGGCTTCATCCTGAGGAATGACGGCCATGATCATTTTATTCATCGTTTTGCCTCTCGCGCCACTGCGCCCGGAATTGGCCGATTTTCTCCAGCAGCGTCGTTTGTATCACCGGGTCTAGTTCGTCCCCTTTTTGCAGCCGCCGCCACAACTCAGGATACTGTTTGTGGTATTGATCTCGCAAATACCGGGCGAAGGCGGGTATCTCGGTTTCCGGCATGTCATCCAATTGGCCTTCTGCCGCGGCCAACAGCATTAGCAGTTGGGCCGGCTGTGACAAGGGTTGATGCGGTGGCTGGATCAGCAGGGCCTGCAAGCGTCGGCCGCGTTCAATCTGCTGCCGCGTGGCGTCGTCAACATCAGCGCCAAAACGGGCGAAACGGGCCACCTCTTCAAATTGGGCCAGTTCCAGACGCAGATGACCGGCGACGCTTTTCATAACGGCCGTTTGCGCCGCCCCGCCCACTCGTGAAACAGACAGCCCCGCATGAACGGCCGGTTTGATGCCCTGATTAAAAAGATCAGCATCCAGAATAATTTGCCCATCCGTAATAGAAATCAGGTTGGTGGGGATATAGGCGGCCACATTACCCCGCTGCGTTTGCACAATCGGCAGCGCCGTTAACGATGTGCCATCGCGGAACTTGCCCGCCCGCTCCAGGAGCCGGGCGTGTAAATAAAATATATCACCCGGATAAGCTTCTCGTCCTGGCGGCCGGCGCAATAACAGGCTTAATTCGCGGTAAGCATTCGCATGTTTGCTCAAGTCATCGTACACGATCAACACGTCATGCCCTTCATCCATCAAGGCTTCGCCCATGGTGCAGCCGGCATACGGCGCCAGATAACGCAGCGCTGTGGGATCATCCGGGCTGGACATCACCACAATGGTGTAGGCCAATGCTCCTGTGCGCTGCAATAATTCAATAATGCCCAGCGTCGTTGATTTTTTTTGACCAACGGCAACGTAAATACATTTTACACCGCTGTCAGCCTGGTTAAGGATCGTATCCACCGCGATTGTTGTTTTCCCTGTTTGCCGGTCGCCCAAAATCAACTCACGCTGCCCCCGGCCCACAGGCACCAGCGCGTCAACGACTGTCAAGCCGGTGTGCAATGGTTGATTTACTGGCTGCCGGGCGACGATTCCGGGCGCTTTTTGCTCCAACGGCCGCCATCCCAGCGCATTCATTGGCCCGTTTTCATCCAACGGCTGACCGAGGGCGTTGACCACCCGGCCTAACAAGTGCGAGCCAACCGGTACACG
>CAZXVH010000076.1:18934-26498 GCA_964643965.1 uncultured Ardenticatenaceae bacterium | reverse complement strand
CTCACATTACGCCAGCGAACTGGCCCGCCGCCGTGACCGGCAGGCGGCGTACAGTTGACAGTGGACAGTGGACAGTGAACAGTGGACAGTGGACAGTGGACAGTGGACAGTGAACAGTGGACAGTGACGACCACTGTCCATTGATTACCGTTGTAACACCTCTTTCAGCGCTGCCAACAGCAGCAGCACATTTTCTGGGCGGCTGTTATAGCCCATCAAGCCCACGCGCCATACCTGGCCGGCCAGCTTGCTAAAGCCGCCGGCAATTTCAATATTGTATTCATGCAGCAAACGGCCGGCGACGACTTTGGCGTCTACGCCCTCTGGCACACGCACGGTGGTTAAACTGGGAATACGCTGATCCGGGTGTGTGACGTGACAAGATAGACCGATTTCGGCCAGACCATCCCAGAGCAGTTCAGCCATTTGCCGATGACGCAGCCACCGTTCGGCCAGACCCTCTTCGGCCACCAGGCGCAATCCTTCGCGCAAGGCGTAAATCATATTGCTGCTCATGGTGTGGTGGTAAGCGCGGGTTTCGCCCAGCCAGTAGGGCTTGAGTAGATTGAGGTCTAAATACCAGGTATCTGTTTTGACGTTACGCTTACTAATAATTTCTGCCGCCCGGGGGCCGATGGTGAGCGGTGACGCCCCAGGCGGGCAGCTCAACCCTTTTTGGGAACAGCTGTAAGCCACGTCTATTTTCCAGGCGTCAATGTGCAAGGGAGCCGCGCCCAAACTGGTCACGCCGTCTACCAGCAGCAGGCAGTCAAATTCGCGGCACATATCGCCGATGTCGGTGAGTGGCTGCAAAGCGCCGGTTGAAGTTTCGGCGTGAACGAGCATGAGGACGGCCGGTCGATGTTCTTCGAGGGCGGCATAAATTTCACTCGGCTCAAAGACGTCACCCCACGCTTTTTCGATGGTTTGCACATCGGCGCCGTGCCGCGAGGCCATTTCTACCAGGCGTTCCCCAAAATAACCCATCACCCCCACCAGGACGACATCACCGGGCGTAACGACATTGGCAACGGCCGTTTCCATGGCCGCGCTGCCTGTGCCACTAATAGCTAAAGTTAATTCATTGTCTGTTTGCCAGGCATAACGCAGCAGTTCTTGGGTTTCATTCATGATGTGGATAAAGGCGGGGTCCAGATGGCTCAATTGGCGCATCCCAATCGCTTGCAGCACCCGCGGATGCGCGTTAGATGGCCCAGGGCCGAGCAGCAGGCGCGGTGGCACGTCTAACGTTTTTGTGTGCAGCTGGTGAGTGTGATTCATCGGAAATGCTGGGGTTGTCATGAGTTTATCTCCTATTTTGATATAAAAGAGTCCAAACAGAAATCATACGCCGCCCGGCAGGATTTAACAATAGCAGTGTGAAAGAGCCATAAAAAGAAAGCGAGTGCTGCCTGTGGGCAATCTTCAGGGTGAAGGAGCCGCAAAAATTCCCCCAGGCGTTCCCCCTGCCATGTTAGACTGCCAGGATGGATACCGTGACCATCCTTGATGCCCAAAACTTGTTGCAGCAAACCTTCCCAGACATGGGATTAACTGAAATTGACGCCTTGCTCCAGGCGGCCACCCCTCAATATTATGCGGCCGGCGTAGACATTTGCTGTGAAGAAGTGGACAGTCAACCCGGAGAAGGCAGCATTTTTACCGTATATATTCCGCAACCGGTTTAGTTTTGCAAAACGAACTGTTCCCAATATGCCTCGCAGTAGCCATCTGTAACGTGTGACTGGCCCCCAAATACCCCTCTTTTGACCCCAAATTGACAGGATTCGTCGTTTTCACTACAATTTGTACTGGGAAGATGATCTGCAAAAATACGAAGAGTTACTGATTTGCAATGATACAAATCGTTATTTGTTAAGACCCGTTTGTTAAGGTATAGTTCGACATCTGAGGCAGAGGAGTGATGCTTAATCTTACAATGTATCCCCCCAAACAACTTTATGCTCAGAGCATCCACACAATAAAACACAAACCAAATACATTTCAAACGGGGTAATATGGCCCAATTATTAGAAGTAAACAATCTTGTTACCAGATTTTACACCGAAGAAGGCGTGGTTCATGCGGTAAACGGTATCTCCTACACGCTTGATGAGGGTGAGGCGATGGCCATTGTCGGTGAAAGCGGCTCTGGCAAGTCTGTGGGCGTTCTCTCTATTATGGGGTTGATACCCAGCCCTCCGGGGCAGGTAGAGGCCGGCAGTGTGATGTTTAACGGCCGTAACTTACTAGCCCTTTCTGATGAAGAAAGACGCCAAATTCGCGGCCGTGAAATGGCGATGGTTTTCCAAGACCCCATGACCTCGCTAAACCCGGTTTTAACCATAGGCCGCCAAATGACGGAAGGCATCGAACTGCATCTGGGCATGAACCGAGAACAAGCCAATGATAGGGCCGCTGAAATGATGACCTTGGTGGGGATTCCCAATGCCCGAGACAGGTTAGACGATTATCCGCACCAATTCTCTGGCGGGCAGCGGCAGCGTATCGGCATTGCCATGGCGCTCACTTGTAACCCCTCACTGCTCATTGCCGACGAACCCACCACCGCGCTGGATGTGACCATTCAAGCCCAAATCGTTGATTTAGTGACGCGCCTGAGACAACAATTAGGCATGGCTATCATCTGGATCACGCATGATTTGGGCGTCGTCACCAGTGTTGTGGAAAAGGTGGCCGTTATGTACGCCGGTTTTATGGTGGAAATGGCCCCTGTCACCGAATTGTATCGACGCACCAGTCACCCTTACACCCTGGGCTTATTAGAGTCGTTACCCAAAGTGGACGCCAAGCAAAAGCAGCGTCTTATCCCCATCAAAGGATTGCCACCGGATCTGCTAAAAGAACCACGCCATTGCCCCTTTGCGCCGCGCTGTCGCTATGCCATTGAGATATGTTGGCAAAAAAATCCTCCTCTAGAAATGATTGCACCGGATCATAAAGCAGCTTGCTTCCGTTGGGAAGATGTGCGTGGTGGCTTGCGGCTCACCGATGAAGAATCCCAGGCAATAATGGCCGGAGGTGTGGCATGAGTGAGGCAAATGGTAAATACACCGAAGTCCTTCTACAGATCAAAAACCTGAAAAAACATTTCCCCATTCGGCGTGGCGTATTGCAGCGGCAAGTGGGCGCTGTGCAAGCCGTTGATGGCATTTCATTTGATATTTATAAAGGGGAAACACTTGGTCTGGTGGGTGAAAGCGGCTGCGGTAAATCAACCGCCGGGCGCACGATTCTCCAGCTTCTTAAACCCACAGAAGGTGAAGTCTATTTTGATGGAGACGATCTTGTCGCCCTGAGGCGTGGCGAAATGCGTAAACGGCGTCGGCACATGCAAATGATCTTTCAAGACCCCTATGCTTCCTTAAATCCGCGTATGCAAGTGGGCAGCATTGTAGGTGAGCCGTTGAGTATTCATGGCATTGGTAATTCTGCCAGCCGGAGAGAACGGGTAGAAGATTTATTAAGCCTGGTAGGTTTGAATCCTTATTTCATCAAACGGTATCCTCATGAATTTTCCGGTGGACAACGCCAGCGCATTGGCATTGCCCGCGCATTGGCCACCAATCCCTCTTTTATAGTGGCTGATGAACCCATTTCCGCGCTGGACGTTTCTATTCAAGCGCAGGTTGTCAATCTGCTGGATGATTTAAAAGCCGAGCTTGGTCTAACCTATCTCTTTATTGCCCATGACTTATCAATGGTACGCTATATTAGTGACCGCGTCGCCGTCATGTATCTGGGGCGTATCGTGGAAATGGGCGAGCGGGATGAGGTGTACGACCATCCCTTACATCCGTATACACAAGCGCTGTTATCTGCCATTCCTATTCCCGATCCAGATGTAGAAGCGACTCGAAAACGAATTATTCTGGAAGGTGACGTTCCCAGTCCGGTAAACCCGCCGGCTGGTTGTCGTTTTAATCCGCGTTGCGCCTATGCCACTGATATTTGTCGCCAGGAAGACCCGGAATACAGAAATTTAGGCACAGAGACGCAAGTGCATATGGTAGCTTGCCACCATGCGGAGAAATTTATTTAGACCTGAAGGTAATTAAAGGAGGTGATGTCTGTATAACGAGTGAATGTCCATTGTTTTTAATTTAATTTTTCAACAGACAAACTCTTGGAGGAGGTATTTAGATGTTCAATAAAAAAATTGGCCTGATTTTGGCCGCGATTATGTTGTTTGCTGTTTTACTGGTTGCTTGCCAACCGGAAACGGTGGAAGTTGTCAAGGAAGTACCAGTGGAAGTGACTCGGGTTATTACCGAGACCGTCACCGAATCTGGTGAATCCCTGGAAGTCACCCGTATCATTACCGAACAAGTGGTGGTAACTGCCACCCCTGAACCGGTAAAGGAAGCGACCTTTATCGACCCCAGTCCAGACACTTATGTTGAAATGACATTTGGTGATGTGGATACCCTGGATCCGGCATTGGCCTACGACACGGCCAGCGGCAACATCCTTGAAAACGTGATGGAAGGGTTGATTTACTACAACCACAAAGACGCCACCAGCTATGTGCCGCAATTGGCCTTGGAAGTACCCAGCGTGGCAAATGGCGGTATCTCTGAGGATGGCCTCACCTATACCTTCAACATCCGTGAAGGCGTTACTTTCCATGATGGTGGTACTTTGACCCCCAGCGATGTGGCTTATACCTTCCAACGTGGTTTGCTGCAATCTGATCCCAATGGCCCGCAGTGGCTTTTGTTGGAGCCGATTCTGGGTTACAGTGCTTGCGCTGATATCACTGAAGGTATTGATCCAGAATGTGGTATTGCTGGTGATCCCGACGCTGTGAAAGCGGCCGATCCGGCGGCCTTAGCGGCTGTTTGTGAGCAAGTTAAAGCGGCCGTAGTGGCTGATGACGCTGCTGGTACAGTTACTTTCAACAATACGTTGCCTTGGGGTCCTTTCTTGGCTACGCTGACTCAATCTTGGGGTATGGTGTTAGACCAGGAATGGGCAGTGGCTCAAGGCGCCTGGGATGGTGACTGTGCTACCTGGCAGAACTACTATGCGCCTGGTTCCGAAAACAGTGAGTTAACGGCCGTTGTCAATGGTACTGGTCCCTACAAGCTGGATCACTGGACCCCGGGCGAAGAAATCGTTTTGGTTGCCAATGAAAACTACTGGCGTCCCGAAGGCGAACCTGCCTGGGAAGGTGGCCCCTCTGGCGCTCCGCGTATTCAGACCGTCGTCATTCAATTGGTTGACGAATGGGGCACACGCTTCGCCGCCCTGCAAGCTGGTGACGCCGAGTGGGTCTCCGTGAATTCTGAGAACCAGCCCCAAGTTGATCAGTTCGTTGGTGAAAGCTGCGATTGGGTTACAGATGAATGTACACCGAATGCCGATAACCCCAATGGCGCCCTGCGCAAATGGCCGGGTTTGCCTTCCGTCTCTAAATCCCACGTTTTCTTGACCTTTGAAGTCCCGCCAGATTCACCGTACATTGGCAGTGGTAAATTAGACGGTAATGGGATTCCACCGAACTTCTTCTCCGATATCCATGCGCGTAAAGCGATGCACTACTGCTTCGACTATGACACCTTTATCCAAGAAGCACAATTGGGGAATGGCATTCGTACCAATGGCCCCATCATTCGTGACATGTTGGGTTACAACGAAGATGGCCCGTATTACGAATTTGATCTAGACAAATGCGCCGAAGAACTCACCCTGGCTTGGGACGGACAACTGCCCGAGGTTGGCTTCCGTTTCTCCAGCGCCTTTAACACCGGTAACACGGCCCGTCAAACCGCCAGTGAAATCTTGCAAAGCAATCTCTCTTCCATCAACCCGAAATATCAGGTTGACATCGTTGGTTTGCCCTGGCCCACCTTCCTGCGTTCTTTCCGTGTTTCCCAGATTCCGGTTTTGACCAGTGGTTGGATTGAAGACATTCATGATCCGCACAACTGGGTGCAGCCCTTCACCGTCGGTACCTATGGCGGTCGCCAGGCGCTCCCGGAAGAGTTGAAGGATGAGTTTAATGTCATGGTGCAGGCGGGCGTTTTGGCCTCTGATCCGGCCGAACGTGAACAGATTTACTTCGATCTGCAACAAAAATTCTATGATGAAGCAGTCTCCATTCCGCTGTCGCAGGAAACAGGGACACGCTACGAACAACGTTGGGTACAAGATTGGTTTAACCGTGTTGGCGCCTTTGGTCGTTACTACTATGCCTATGGCCTCGATGGCGGCTAATCGTCTCTATTTTGCTGATTTAAGGTAGACGCCCATCACGCGGTATCTCTTTAAATGAGTGATCATTCAAGTTCCCCGGCGCTTTTAAGCGCCGGGGAACTTGAATAAGTGTAAAGCAGATAAGTCTCATAAAATTTCAAACAAAGCGTATGCAACTTTTTATGGCGGTACGCAACTAAGCCAACGAAACGTTTGTCCATAAATGGTTCGGCTTTTTTATCCGAGTTATTCATGGTCAAAGGTTTACGGATATTCCAGGTAACTGTTGAACAATTTGAAGCAGAGAATTCTTTAAGGCGGAGGTGATTATGGCAGCATATATTATTCGTAGGCTGATGGTGATGCCCATTATTATGATTGGGGTGACAATGCTCATTTTTGCCATGCTGCAAGTGCTTGGCCCGGTAGAACGTTCTGCTCTTTATGTGCGGGATATTCCCAAAACTGAAGCGCAAGTTGCCGGCATCATCAAGCGTTATGGCTTAGATGAGCCATTTTTGGTGCAATATTGGAGCTGGTTAGTTGGCCGTGAAGATCCACAAACCGGCGAGATTGTGGGCGGCGTCTTACGGGGCGAGTTAGGCTATTCGCGTACCGGCCGTGAACCGGTGGCGGATATGATGGTACGGCGGATGCCGGCCACCCTGGAATTAACCTTGTGGAGTATTATCCCGGTAGTGGGGGTTGGCATCTGGTTGGGGATTAAAGCGGCGCTGCATCACAATAAATGGCAGGATCAGTTCTCGCGGGTGCTGGCGATTATTGGCTGGTCTTTTCCTACCTTCGTTTTTGGTTTATTGATGCTGCTGATTTTTTATGCCAAGCTGGGTTGGTTTCCACCGGGCCGACTTTCTACAGAATATAACCTGGTGGTACAAAACGCGGACTTATTTACCGCCTATACCGGCATGTATTCCATCGATTCTCTGCTAAATCTCCGCTTTGATATTTTCCTGGATTCGATGCGGCATTTGATTTTGCCGGTGATTACCTTGTCTTATATTTCCTGGGCGCAATTACTGAAGGTAACGCGATCTTCAATGCTGGAAGCGCTGCGCCAGGATTATGTGACGACGGCCAGAGCCAAAGGTTTAAAAGAAAAGGTTGTTATTAACCGGCATGTGCGCAAAAATGCTTTGATTCCGGTGGCAACAATTGCCGGGGCCACGATTGCGGGTCTATTGACGGGTGTGATTATCACGGAAACAATCTTTAATATTTCAGGGTTAGGTTCTGCGGCGGCTTCCGCTGCCTTAAGCCTGGATGTGCTGACGATGTTGGGCTTTGCTTTGTTCACGGCCGTTGTCTTTGTGGCTATCAATCT
>CAZXVH010000076.1:6711-18834 GCA_964643965.1 uncultured Ardenticatenaceae bacterium | reverse complement strand
TGACGATGTTGGGCTTTGCTTTGTTCACGGCCGTTGTCTTTGTGGCTATCAATCTGATTGTTGATGTGATGTATGGGGTTTTAGATCCCCGAGTTCGCTTGCAGTAGGCTTCAAAGGAGATTTGTTATGAGTGCAGAAACGAGCGCCGCAACTACAGCCCCGGTTGGTCTTGAGGAAGAATATTTAGGGGAACAGAGTCGCCTGGAGCAAATGTTAGGCCCGGAATGGTACCGCTTGTTAAAGGGTGTGGTGACAAATCCCTTATCTGTGGCTGGCATCATTATTATTATTGCGTTTTTGTTGGTGGCAATTTTCGCCCCGCTTTTGGCGCCGCCCATTAACGATATTTGGGATACCAGCCTCATTCCGCGAGATGGCTTTAGTTCTGAACCGAAACCGCCTGGTTCTGAGTGGACCCGGAGTGTACCAGAGACGGTACCTCTCTGGTACAGATTAGCCACTGGTGATGACCAATGGGTGCATTTGATGGGCACTACCAGCGGCCAATATGATATCTGGTATGGCATCGTCTGGGGGGCCAGAACGGCGCTCGTCTACGGCAGTATTGTGGTGGCGGCGTCGGCGATCATTGGTATATCTATTGGCGCTTTTGCCGGTTTTTATGGTGGTTGGGTTGATGAGGTCTTGATGCGCGTGGTGGAAATCTTCATCGCCTTCCCGTTTCTGGTGGGGGCGTTGATTTTATCTTCTATTCTTGTACCCATGTTTGGCCGAAGTATCTGGCCGGCGTCGATTGCGCTCATTGTCTTTGGCTGGACGGGATATGCCCGCTTGCTGCGCGGAGATATTCTGACCACTAAAGAACGTGATTATGTGCAGGCGGCCCAGGCTAGCGGCGCCAGTGATTTACATTTGGTGACGCGCCATATTTTGCCCAATGCCATTTTCCCCACGATAGTGATCTTGTCTTTGAACATGGGGTCGATTGTGTTGAGCTTTGCGGCGCTCAGTTTCCTGGGCATTGGCGTCCAGGTGGGGTATGCAGACTGGGGGCAAATTGTCAGCCATGCCCGCGATTGGATTCTGACGCTGGATAAGCATTGGTATATTATTGTATACCCAGGGGTGGCCTTGCTGCTCTATGGCCTCGGCTGGAATCTAATCGGGGATGCGCTGCGCGACATTTTAGATCCGAAGTTGCGTGGTAAAAGTTCATAACCTGCCATGCAGGTATGTTTTAATTGAATACTGGCGGGCTGCATCATGCAGCCCGCCAGTTCTGTTATAAGCTATGCGTTATTTTGTTTTACTCCTCATTTTTTTTGTGCTGCTGCTGGCTGTTGTATTTGAAGGAACGATGGCGCAGGTGGGAGAAACGGCCGTTTCCACTCCCCCTCCGCCCACCCAACAAACCACCCCCTCGCCGCCTGGTATGCAGCCCACCCTGGCCATAGACCGCCTGGCGCCCCCACCCACCGTAGAAAATCCCACCCAATTAGATGAAGGCGCTTATCTGTATTGGCTCTACTGCATCCCTTGCCATGGCGATAAAGGGCAGGGCCTGACAGATGAATGGCGTGAGCAATACCCGGAAGAAGATCAATACTGTTGGAATTCCACCTGCCATGGCACAAATCCGCCCCAGCCTTATGGCTTCAAAATCCCCACGGTTGTGCCTCCCATTGTCATTCCACATGGGGGCTTAGACCGGTTTGAGACGTTGGGCGAGGTGTATTACTATACCCGCGGCGCCATGCCTTTAGAACTGCCCGGCAAATTGACAGACGAAGAATACCTGGCAATCATGGCGCATTTAGCGCATGAGATGGGCATTTGGCGCGGCGAGGAATATACAGACCGCAATATTTTGCAAGTAAAGCTGCGTCCTGATGCTGTCGTTGAAACGGCAGCCACGCTCACGCCAGAAGCTGCCGCTTCAAGCCAAAATATAACCACTATTTCATCCGGGCTGCTCGGTACAGTGGCTCTGGCTTTTGCTATTTTCCTGGTGATCGGAGGCGTCGTCATATGGCGACGACAAAACCTATGATGGACAAACCACGTTTAGCCAGTTTAGATGAAACGATTCAGGAAGTTAGCCCGCGCCGGATGGGGCGTTTGGGGCTGTTGAGCGGGGTGTTGATTGGCGTGGCGGTGGCGCTGGGCTTGTGGGGGATTCAGGCGATCTCTTTGCGCTCCCTGCCCTTAGAGCAAAAATATAACAGCCTTGTCCTGGCCGGTGGGTTGATTGTGGTTTTGTGTGGGTTTGTAGGTTGGGTTTCGGGGCGACTGCGCAAAACGGCCGTTTCTGTTTTCCTTTGGGTAGCAACCGCCTTCCTGGCGACAATAATTGCCAGCTATCAAAATTACCAGATTCGTACCGTTGCTGCCTGGCTGGCAGACTCCCGCTTTTGGGGCATCAATATCTTCCCATTTACCACTACCTTTAACTGGCTGGTAATATTTTGGGGCGTCGTCCTGGCCGGCCTTTTTCTCATGCTCTTGTTTGCTTTCCTCGGCTTATTTCAGGATTCAAGATTGGCGGCTATCAACCAGGAGCGGAATAAAAACGGCCGTTTAGATGCCCGCGCCTGGCTCAAACTGCTGCTGCCCCTGCCACTGGTCATTCTGGTGGGTTATCTCACTACTAACATTATGGCAATGGCAAACAATTCCTGGCGCGGTATTGTGGTAGTGGATCGCGTCATCCAGGTGGTGCGCGAATATGAGGGAGATTTGTTTACCATTGGTTTGGACGATGGCATCAATTATGCCGCCGCCGGAGGAGTGCGTGACGCCTTAGCGGGAGAATATACCCTGTCAGTTGGTTCCATTGATCCCGAAAGCCTCACCACCATCATCGTGGCAGATTTTGCCAGTGGCAGTTGGATTCATTGTCGCTTTTTAAACGATCAGCTTAACTTTTGTTATGATGGCTCCCTGCCCTATACCGTCGGGTTTACCAGCTTAATAAACGGCGATCCCGTACCGGAAGATTGTCGTGGTTGTGCCGTTGTCGCCGATGAGCAGTGGGCTAACTGGCTGCAAACGCGCCGTGACCAACTTGGCCCGACTCCCCAGATCACTCGTGTCGGGCGGCAGGGTGACTATGTGCTGATGCAGGCAGAGGCAGCCAATGGCAGCCTGACCGTACAATGTTTGTTTAAGGGAAGCTCACCAGTTGAATTAATGCGGTGTGAAGAAGTGGATTAACAAATTAGCCAGCGGTTAAAACCGCGCCGACCCTTACGAAGGTGGACTTCGTAAGCAACCGTTACATGTTGCCGTGAATTTATTCGCTGGACGCCGTTCCTTATAAAAACGTGCGCCCGCCCAGAAAAATATCATTCAAGGAGGGCGTGGTCTGCACCTCATCCAGGTAGACGCCATTGCGGGCGCGGGAGGAATGCACAATCTGCCAGCCGCCCAGGCTGATGCCCACATGAGATACCGCCCGATGTCCTCGTTCACTGCCAAAAAAAAGTAAATCTCCCGCTTTGAAAGGGGGCTGCACCTCCTGCCCGGCGGCGAACTGCATATCGGCGTCTCGCGGAATAGTGACGCCGCTGAGGCGATGGCTCAGTTCAGACAGGCCGGAGCAGTCGATGCCCAATGCTGTGCGCCCGCCCCACAAATAGGGGACGCCCATCAACTGGCAGGCAAAGCTGGTAATTTGTTGGCGGCGGGTTTCTTCGGCAGCGGGCAGGGCAGCCAGGGCGCGTAGTGTGGTTTGAGGCAGCCAACCCATCAGACCACCTGCTAAGGAGATTTGCGACCACTCCCCGGAAACGGCCGTTACCCCCACTTCCATCCCGCCCCATACCCGTCCCACCAGCTCGCTCGCCGGGTCGGGTGCTGCCCGTAGGACAACGACGGGTTGGTAGACCATATGCGTCATCAGGGGCGGCGCTTCATCTGCCAGATAACCCCGGTAAACCCAGCCCAAATAGCCATTGTCGCGGGTCTGGCGCACAAAAGCCCAGGATTCCTGTTCCAACAAAATTTCGACCTGCCAGCCGTTCATCACCTGGCTCATCTGCTCTGAGCGCCAGGAAGGGTCACTCATAACGGCCGTGACATTGGTAGCTACCGTCAATTTTTTCGGCTCGGCGGCGCTTAAAACCTTTACCTGGCGGGCGTCAAACGAGAGTGTGGGGAAACGGGCTTGCAGATCAGCCACCACTTCGGCCAAAGCGGCCGCATCCAGGATAACGCCGGACAAGGTACAGCGTTCATTTCCTAAATGTTCCACGTCGAGCAAGCAGTAATGCAAACGGCTGTCTCGTTGGGCAAAATCAGCTAATGTATCCTGGATATCATCAAGCATCTTACTTATTCCTTGTTAGGCCGGCTCACGCCAATACCAGGGCGCGACGGCAGGTGTAACCGCATCTCGTTATTATACTGTAATCCCTTAAATGGGTCATTGGCAATCAACAGCGGCGCGTCCAGGTCCAGCCAGTCAGCAAAACCGGAGAGGTGGGCCATCGCCGTGGCGCCCAACGAGGTTTCCACCATGCAGCCCAACATGATGCGCAGTCCCAATGCCTGCGCCCGCTGCAAGATGCGTAAACCAGGCGCTAATCCACCCACCTTCATGAGCTTCAAGTTGATGCCTTGCACCCCGGCCGCGGCCAACGCTTCTACATCGGCCAGCGTTTGCACCGATTCATCGGCGACGATGGGCAGATCCACCCGCGCTTGCACGTAGCCCATTCCTTGGATGTCGGCTTTGGCGGTGGGCTGCTCGATCATCTCCAGGTCATAGGGGGCGAAGGCGTGAATGCGGCGCACCGCTTCTTCCGGCGACCAGGCGGCATTGGCGTCTACCCGAATTTTGGCGTCCGGCCGGACTTCACGGATGGCGGCGATGCTGGCGATGTCGTCGGCGCTGCCCAGTTTTACTTTGAGGACGGGGTAGCGCTTCATTTGCCGGGCTTTTTCCGCCACCTTTTCCGGAGTATCAATGCTGAGGGTGAAGGATGTCACCAGCGGCTTGGGGGCGGGCAGGTGGAGCAGTTGGTGTAAAGGCAGCCCTCGTTGGCGGCCGATGCGGTCATGCAGGGCCAGGTCCAGGGCGCAGCGGGCGGGGGCGGGGCCGTCTGGACCAATCCAGGCGGGGATGTCGGCGGGATCGTCGGGAAAGGGATCGGCGCGCCGGGCGGCTTGCTGCCAAACGGCCGTTATCGCTTCATCGCGAATGCCATAATAGGACGGGATCGTGCCTTCGCCCCAGCCTTCATCTTCTGCCAGGCGTAGCCAGAATGCCTGGCGCGTCTCGCTGACGCCGTAGGAGATGCGAAAGGGATCGCGGAGTTGCAGGGTGATGGCTTCCCAGGTTAAACGGGGGAAATGAGACATAAAGACCTCTGGGTGGTGGGTAAAAGATTAAGCGTTCGGTGCGACGCACTTTAGAGAGATTACGGCTCAGACTGCCGGCGTCGTTTACGAAGCGTTTACAAAGTGGCCCGGCAAACGGCCGTTATCTCGTCGTTACGCAGCGCCATACAGTTGACCCCCTGCACCACCCCTTCTTTGGGCGGCACTTCTTCCGCTTGAAAGCGGATGATTTTGCCCAGTTTGCTGATGACAAAAAGATCATCTGTGGCCTGGGTGGTGAGGGCGCCGGCCAATCTCTCTGTTTTGAGGGCAACCTTGCCGCCCGCACCCGGCGCTTTATTTTCGCGGAAGCCAGACATGAGGCGGATGGTTCCTTTACCATCCTGGCTGATGAGGAAGACGCCGCTTTCATTGGTAACGGCCGTTATCGCCACCACCTGATCTCCCACATCCACCCGCAGCCCCAGGCTGCCCGATTTATGCACCTGCTGCGCCGAGAAGCGAATCGCTTTCCCTTGCCGCGTCGCCATGAATAAATCATCGTCGCCATAAATCCAACACGCCGTCGTCACCTGCCCGCCTTGCTGTACATCAAAAAAACTGGTGCCGGGGATGAGATTGCGGTTAAAGCGGGCGGCCGGAATGGTGCGCAGCCATCCCCGCTGGCTGGCAATGGCAATCGTTTGTCCTTCATCGGCCGGCAGCACGGCTGCAATGCGTTCGTGCTGCCGGAATGAGAACAAATTCAGCACATTTTGTCCCCGCGAGCGCACCGGCGTTTCCGTTAAAGCGTCTACAGGCAGGCGAAAGACGCGGCCAAAATTGGTAAACAGCAGCACATCGCCGTTTTCGTGAGCGATGGCTAAAACGGCGGGCGGATCCTCTTTGGCGGAATCCAGGTCAAAAATACCCATGCCGCCGCGCCGCTGCCGTTGGTAAAAATGGCGCGGCGTACGCTTGGCAAAGCCGTCACGGCTGATGGTGATCACATTCATGCTGGTAGGGGGTTCGCTGGGTTCAAATGGCTTTTCTTCTGACTCTGAGTCAGACTGATTGGCCTGGGCCTGCAAAAGCTGCATTTCCAGCGCTTCAATATAAGCTGCCACTTCCGGGTCAACGCCGGTTAAATCAGGACGTTCAAGGTTCATGAAATTACTCCCTGGAATGGGCGACCATTGCGCCATGTGAATTGGATTGCCCTCTGTCAGCAAATCCAACTTTTAACACGCTACTGCCGACGCTACCGCTTAAAAGCGGAGGCCGGTTTCTGTTCTCGCTGTGACCGTCTTCTGACTGCGCCACCTGTGGGTATTGTATCCTGATTTTTCAAGATGTTTTAACGCTGCTATGACCCGTTTTAATTTTTAAACTGCTGAAGTGGGCGAGATAGACGGGCGCAAAGGCTTTTTCTGGTAGCAAAGTTAATGCCCGCCTATCCCGCCCCTACCGTTCACTGTTCACCGACAAGGGGTGCAATATCGGCTATGCGAGCGACACAGCCCTCAAAATTGGCAAACGTCAGGTCATCAAACGCCAGGTGATGGCGCGCTTTTAACTGGGCCATGAGCGCCAGGTAGTTGGTGGTGATGCGTTTATCCCAGGGCAGGTTGAGGGTGGCAACGGCCGTTTTAATCCCCGCTTCTTCCCCTTCCAACTCGATAAAATCGCCATAAGGCATCTCATCTAAAACCACTTCCACCCCGTCCAGCATAAATGTTTCCCGGTATTTTTCGTAGACCAACGTCGGCAAAAAACCCAGCCGCTCAAAGATAACGGCCGTTGTGCCAAAGTCGCTCACGTTAATTTCCAGCTCCTCACGAACTTTTGCTTCGCTGGTCTGGTCTTCTGCCGCTTCCCCTTTAAACGTCAGCCGCACCGCCTGATCCTGGCGCAGGCGCAGCAGTTTGCCCTGGCGCATCAACTGTTTTTCTGGCGTGTCAAAAACCACGTTTCGTTCATGGGTACGCGCCTGTTTCAAAACGCCGCCAGCCGCCAGCAGCCGCCGCCGAAAACCGGACAGGTCTGCCAACAAGAACTTCACTTCGGTCTCAAGCTGTGCGCCGCTCATGCTATTCCTCTATTTCATCAATGACGATGAGAATTTGATCTTTGTCTACGCTGGCGCCGGCGGTGGTGTGAACGGCCGTTACCATCCCCCCTCGGGGCGCTTTTAACTCATTTTCCATCTTCATCGATTCCAAAATCACTACCTGTTGGTTTTGGGCCACTACTTCTCCTACCGCCACCAATACCTTAATCACCAGGCCCGGCATCGGCGCTTTCACCAACGCTTCGCCCGATGTATCAAAACTCGTGCCCCGCGCCTGGGCCAGTCGGAAAGTCCGCTCATCCTGCACATGCACATTATACAATTCCCCTTTGGTCAGCACTTCCCAATGCTCATTGCGGGCTTCGACAACCGCTTCCAACGATTGATTATTGAGCAGCAGAGAGGCCAGCCCGCTGATCGGCAGAATCTTAAAATCAATCTCATACCGCTCATCGTTGACCACAATCTCATGCTCATGGCTGATCTCAATGATGTATTCCTTCTCATTTACTTTGGTAAAATATTTCATAACTGGTTACCGTCTTCCTCGCTGCGCCCATTTCCAATTGCTGCCGCTTGTGTTGCCAGTCGGGGCCATTTTTTGGCTGGCCTGCAAACTGTCATGATGGGCCACCAGCGCCGCCAATACCGCCGCTTCCATCTCCCGGTCTGCTGCCCGGTCACTCATGCTAAAGCGCTCTTCCACAAACTTGGTATCAAACTGCCCCGTTAGAAAGCGGTGGCTGTCCATCATATGCTGGTGGAATGGGATATTAGTCTTCACGCCCATGATGCGATACTCCTCCAGCGCCCGCCGCATCCGCAGCACCGCTTCCCCCCGCGTTTCCCCATAACAGACCAGCTTGCTGATCATCGAATCGTAGTAGGGCGTCACTTCATAGCCGCGAAAGACGCCGGTATCCAGGCGCACCCCTGGTCCCGATGGCTGGCGCATGGTGCTGATTACGCCGGTGGAAGGCAGGTAATTGTTGTACGGGTCTTCGGCGTTGACGCGGCACTCAATGGCCCAGCCGCTTATTTTGACATCTTCCTGGGTAAAGCGGAGCCGCCGTCCGCGGGCAATGCGCATCTGCTCCTGCACAATGTCGATGCCTGTCACCAATTCCGTCACCGGATGTTCCACTTGCAGGCGGGTGTTCATCTCCAAGAAGTAAAAATTCTTGTCTTTGTCCATGAGAAACTCGATGGTGCCGGCATTGACATAGTTAACCGCTTTGGCCGCCGCCACCGCCACCGCCCCCATACGCTGGCGCAGCGCTTCATCCACCACAAACGAAGGCGATTCTTCGATCAATTTTTGATGACGGCGCTGCAAGGAGCATTCCCGTTCGCCTAAATGGATAACATGGCCGTGCGCATCCGCCAGCAGTTGAATTTCAATATGGCGGGCGCCTGTCAGCATTTTTTCCAGGTAAACCGTGCCATCGCCAAAGGCGGCCGCTGCTTCCCGGCGGGCAGCGGCGATGGCGTTGGGCAGTTCTCCCGCTTCATACACGGGGCGCATCCCTTTGCCGCCGCCGCCGGCCACCGCCTTCACCAAAATGGGATAGCCGATGGTTTCGGCCGCTTGCACCATCTCTTCATCGCTCAGGCCCGGTTCTGTGCCCGGCACAATGGGTACCCCGGCCGCCTTCACCGTTTCCCGCGCCACTTGTTTATCGCCCATCATCTCAATGGCGCGGGCTGGCGGCCCTACGAAGACGATACCGTTTTCCACGCAGGCGCGGGCAAACTCAGCCCGTTCGGCTAAAAAGCCGTAGCCGGGATGCACGGCTTGCGCCCCAGAGCGTTTGGCCACATCCAGCAAGTTGTCCAGGCGTAAATAGCTGTCGCGAGCGGCCGGCGGCCCGATGTGGTACGCCTCGTCGGCGAAGCGCACATGGGGTGCCCGGCGGTCGGCGTCGGAAAAGACAGCCACCGTCTTGATGCCCAACTCCCGGCAGGCGCGTAAAATGCGCACCGCAATCTCGCCACGATTGGCAATGAGTAGTTTGTCGAAATTTTTTGTGAGTAATCCGTCGTCTCGTTTCATATGCTTACTCTGTAATCACTGTCCACTGTTTACTGTTTACTGTCCACTGTCCCCTGTCCTTAAAGAGGCATATTCCCATGCTTCTTCGGCGGGTTTTCGTCCCGTTTGTGTTGCAGCATATGCAGGGCATTGATCAGGCGGGGGCGCGTTTCCTTCGGTTCGATCACGTCGTCGATGAAACCGCGTTGGGCGGCGATGTAGGGATTGGCAAAATGTTCGCGATATTCCGCCACCAATTCCGCTTTGCGAGCCACGGGGTCTTCCGCTTCGGCCAGTTCGCGGCGGAAGATGATGCTGACCGCGCCATCCGGCCCCATGACGGCGATTTCGGCCGAGGGCCAGGCCAGGTTGAGGTCGGCGCGGATATGTTTGCTGTTCATAACGCAGTACGCGCCGCCATACGCTTTGCGGGTGACCACGGTGATTTTAGGCACGGTGGCCTCGCAGAAGGCGTAGAGCAGTTTGGCGCCATGCCGGATGATGCCGCCGTATTCCTGGTCGGTGCCGGGCAGGAAGCCGGGCACATCTTCAAAGACGATGAGGGGGATGTTGAAGGCGTCGCAGAAGCGCACGAAGCGGGCCGCTTTTTCACTGCTGGCGATGTCGAGGACGCCGGCCAGCACCATGGGCTGGTTGGCGACGATGCCCACACTGTAGCCGCCCAGTCGAGCAAAACCCACCACGATGTTTTGGGCGTAATGTTCGTGGATTTCAAAGAATTCGCCGTCATCGACGATGAGTTTGATCGCTTCTTTGATGTCGTACGGTTTGTTGGGGTTGTCTGGCACGATGCTGTTGAGCGCTTCTTCCGTACGCAGGGGGTCATCGCTGCCGGCTTTGAAGGGCGGGTCTTCCATGTTGTTGGCGGGCAGGTAGCTCATTAATTCGCGGATGAGGTAGAGGGCGTCGGCTTCCGAGTCGCAGGCCACATGGGAGACGCCGCTTTTGCTGTTGTGGGTCATGGCGCCGCCCAGCTCTTCAAAGGTCACTTCTTCACCGGTGACGGATTTGACGACATCGGGGCCGGTGATGAACATGTGGCTGGTTTCTTTGACCATGAAGATGAAGTCGGTGAGGGCGGGGGAGTAGACGGCGCCGCCGGCGCACGGCCCCATGATGGCGCTGATTTGAGGCACAACGCCCGAGGCGAGGGTGTTGCGCAGGAAGATGTCAGCGTAGCCGCCCAGGCTGACGACGCCTTCTTGGATGCGGGCGCCGCCGGAGTCGTTGATGCCGATGACGGGGGCGCCGTTTTTCATAGCCATGTCCATGATTTTGCATACTTTTTCGGCGTGTACCTGGCTGAGGCTGCCGCCAAAGACGGTGAAGTCCTGGCTGAAGACGTAGATGAGACGGCCGTTTATCGTCCCCCAGCCCGTCACCACACTATCGCCCAGAAATTGTTGGGTTTCCATGCCAAAGTTGCGTTCACGATGCACCACAAAGGCGTCGATTTCGTGGAAGGAGCCGCGGTCTAGCAGCAGGTCAAGCCGTTCGCGGGCGGTCATTTTGCCCCGTACTTTGTGTTTCTCGATGCGCTTTTCGCCGCCGCCCAGCTGTGACTGGGTGCGAAGTTGGTTGAGTTTTTCGATTTTTGGATCCATTTGCGGATGTTTCCTCCTCGTTTGATACGCGGTTTATGTCAGGCGTCTGTGGATATTCGGGTAATAAAGCGATTAAAAATAAAGATTAAACGGGCAGACTTCCCCAAGCTTCAATCTTCTTCTGATAAGTTAAAGTAATGGCAAACGGCCGTTTTCCGATTCAGCGCCCACGTTGTCCACCCCACCAGCAAGAGATAGAAAGCGGCGTTGAGCCAGATGGTTTGTGGTGAAAGGCGGCTCTGGCCGAAGAAGGCGCTGAGACCGAGTTCATGCAGGCTGTAAAGGCTCAGGATTATGGGAATGAGGGAGCGGCTAAACGGCCGTTTCTGCCGCAGCAGCCACCACAAGCTAAAAAAGGCAAGGCCCCATACCAGAGCCATTATAAGCCGCAGGCGAGGGTCTGGCCGCAGCGCTAATTCGAGCAGCAGATCCATTTGTTGGTACAGAGCCAGCGCCCGGCCCACGTTCCACACGCCAAAGAGGAAAACACCCCACAGGATAATAGTTACGGAACGAGGACGCTGGGCTGTGGTTAAGGTGTGCTTCATAGAATGCGGCTGAATGGCTAAATAAAAACAGGGCAGCGGCGGCAAAAAATGGGTGCAGAGGTCGCCTGCGCTGACAGACTAGCAGCATGGTTGGGATGCTGCTGGCATGATTTTAACGGAGAGTGGCGCAATTGGGCAAGGCGAGATTGGCTGGTGGGTAGAAACTGGCGGGGGAAAACGGCCGTTTCCTTCTCCTCATCTTCCTGCGCCACCTGGCCTGACTGCCCTGTCGGGATCACGTGGGGCTGGTGCGTCTGGCCCATTCCAGCCGCGATCCCACCGACCGGCCGGATGTTGACAAGTTGTTGGCGGCGCTGCGGGAGATGGGGGCGAGCAGTTAAACTTCTCAGGTGCGTCGCGCCTCTGGGACATGATTGCAAAAAGGCAACGTTAACTTGAACCATGCCATTTTTTGACATTCATTTTATATTAGATTGCGACTAACAAGTATGTGCCAAACCCTATGTGTAGCGGCGGTTGAGCCTGTCTACAAGCTCAAGAACCATCTTTCGACAAGCTCAAGAACCATCTTTCGACAAGCTCAAGAACCATCTTTCGACAAGCTCA
>CAZXVH010000076.1:0-6611 GCA_964643965.1 uncultured Ardenticatenaceae bacterium | reverse complement strand
AGCTACGGCTGCGGCTGCCAATATCGTTACCAAAGGTTTTGTTGAAGATGGGCATTTCAGATTCCTCTTGATGTTATAATTCTTGCGCCTGTTTATCCAGTTCATATTGGCGTTTGGCTTTTTCCTCGGAAAATTGCATGTAGGTATAAACGAGAAAGGCAACGAGGGCCGCGGCCGGAATCCAAAGCAGGGCATCGGGTAAGACGCCGCCAATGGAGAGAATGACGATAGCAGTAATGAGAATCAGGCCGCCATAACTAAGCAGCGGCGGCAGCTTGGTGAATGCTTCAATAAGTGCATCCAGGCTGTTTCGCGAGTCGGGTGTTTGGTTGCCAGAATCGGGTTGGGTCATGACTGCCTCCTGCTCGATAATCTAGCACAAGCGGGGCTGGCGAGCAATGAGAAAGAGGTCGTTATAACGATTCAATCTTGTCCCGTGAAAATGGTGGCATAAAAAACGGCCGTTTTCCTAAAATGGTATAATCTGCCCCCATTAATGATATAAAGTGATATAATTCAAACGTGAGCAAGATTGAGATGAACACACTTACTAATCCCCAAATTATTATGAGCAACAGCAAACCCGCTTTTGCCGTCATTCCCTGGGATGAATATCAGGAATTGGCACAGCAATATACCGTCGATAACAGCACCTGGATTCCTCACGAAATTGTGAAAGCCACGATGCTTGGCGAGGTATCCCTTATTCGCGCCTGGCGAGAATATTTTAACCTCACGCAGCAAGAGTTAGCCCAACGAGCTGGCATTTCCCAACCAGCCCTGGCACGACTAGAAAAAAACGACGCAAAGCCACGCGCCGCTACCTTAAAAAAACTGGCAGCTGCCATGGATATTACGGTGGCGCAATTAAGTGATTGAGAGAGAAACGGCCGTTCAGCAAGGCATCGTGAAAGATCGGCTTGATAACGCATCGAGCTAGTCTTTACAAACGTGCTTCACCATACCTAGAGAAGATGTGGACAGAAACAAAAGCCAATACCATGTAGTATCCTGTGCTACAATATCATGATGGACAAAACATTTGCTGCCTATTTACCACACATACGTCAACAATGGCTTGATGAGCGTGACAGTTGGACAACTCATCGTCAGGCAGCGTGGGCAGATGCTCAAAAAATCGCAGATTGCCTACGCACCCAATTTGGGGCAACACAACTCCTCGTTTTCGGCTCTCTTGTAGACACAGGTCTGTTTGATGGGCGTTCAGACATTGATGTGGCAGTGCGGGGTATCCCTGCCTCTCAATTTTTTCAAGCTGTCACACAAATCATGAGCATGAGCCAAACCTTTTCTATTGACCTTGTAGATTTAGACACTTGCCCCGAAACACTCCGGCAAATTATAGTAAGAGAGGGTAAACCAGTATGATCAATCGCTACTCTGTTTTACGCCAACGCCTTCAAATCGAATGGCAAGAAGTCCGTCAAGCTGCAGAAAAAGCGATCCAGGCATATGACCAGCTTACCCCCAAACGAACAGACGCCTCCGTTTATCTCGACTCGATAGCTTTAAATTTGCATGGTTTTTATAACGGCTTAGAACGTATCTTCGAATGGCTCGCCAAATTGATGGCGCCATGCCAGAAGGTTCAGCTTGGCATCGTGATCTATTACAACAAATGAGTTTTTCTGTACCAGAGGTTCGCCCAGAAGTTATTCAGCCAAGGACGAGAGAGTTACTTGAACCATTTTTAGGCTTCCGCCATGTTGTGCGTAATTTGTATACATGGCACTTTGAGCCAGAAAAAATAAGCCGTCTCATTTCACAACTGCCTGAAACTGTCACAGCCCTGGATACCGACTTCGCTCGGTTCTCTCAATTCTTGGATGCCGCCACCCACGCCGACGAACCTGAAATTTAAAGTCTGTACGCATATTTTCTTGTCATCAAAAAAGACCTGGCTCAAAAGGCCAGGTCTTTTTGTTTTAATCACCTGCCATGGGCAGAGGAATGCTATCCACCATGAGGATGCGCTCCGGCGGTGGCGTGTGGCGCTTGCGCGTTGGCACGGGCGGGCATTTCCAGGCCGCATCAGGCGTTTCGCGGCGCAGCTCTTTGAGCTTGGGCAGGATGCCACAGGCAAAGCAGTGGGTGCGGCAATCCACGCGGGTCTCTTGCGCCTGGCTCATCAGGTAATCCTGTGTCAGGAACTTCTTGGTGACGGCGATGTCGATATGTTCCCAGGGGAAAACCTCGTCGATAGCACGTTTGCGGTGGGTATAGAATGCGGGGTCTAAGCCCTGCGCGGCAAAGGCTTCCGCCCAGATCGTTTCGCTAAAATGCTCCATCCAGGCGTCGAATTTGGCCCCATGACGCCAGGCGTGTTCCACCACGTCGGCCAGGCGCCGGTCGCCGCGGCTGAGGAAACCCTCAAACAGCGATTCCCGCGGATCGTTCCAGCGCAGGCGTAAGCCAGGACCACGCAGCGCATTCTTGAGGTGGTTCAATTTGGCGTACACCTTGTCCACGTCATCCATCGCTTCCCATTGGAACGGGGTGTGCGGCTTGGGGATGAAGGTGCTGACGCCCACGTTGACGCTCGCTTTTTTGCCGTGAAACTTACGCCCTTCGGCCAATACCGCTTTGGAGAGGTCGATGATGGCCTGCACATCTTCCATCTCTTCCAGAGGATGGCCGATCATGAAGTAGAGCTTGATGGTGCGCCAATCACGACGGAAGATTTCGCGGGCCGTTTCCAGCAGGTCGGCGTCGGCCACGAACTTGTTGATGGTGTTGCGCATCTTTTCGGTGGCCGCTTCGGGGGCCAGGGTGAAACCGCCGCGGCGGCTGTCGCCCAGGTTGTCCATAAGCTGCGTGGACACGGATTCAATACGCAGCGAGGGCAATGAAATGTTGAGTCCCAACTGGCCGAACTGCCGGCCGATTTTCTCGGTCAGTTCTAGCACGTTGGTATAGTCACTGGAGGAGAGAGAAAGCAGGGCGATCTCTTCGTAGCCGGTGGATTCCAGGATTTTCTCCATGGCGGCCAGCACTTCTGCAACGGGGCGTTCGCGCACGGGGCGGGTGACCATGCCAGCGTGGCAGAAACGGCAGCCGCGGGTGCAGCCGCGCATGATTTCGATGGGGGCGCGATTGTGGATCGTTTCGATGAAGGGGATGATGAAGTCGGTGACGGGCGGCGGCAGTTGGCTGACGATGGTTTTAAGCACTTTGGCGGGGGCTTCGGGCATAGTGGGGGTGATGGCCTGCACCGTGCCGTCGTCGTGATAGGCCATGTCGTAAAAACGAGGTACGTAACAGCCTTCGATTTGGGCGATGTAACGCAACTGCGTTTCCCGGTCTAAATGTTTGCTGGCCCGCAGCACGGCGATGAGTTTGAGAAAGGCTTCTTCGCCTTCGCCGATGACAAAGACGTCGATGAAGGGGGCCATCGGTTCCGGGTTGTAGCAGGCGTGGCCGCCGGCGATGATGAACGGATAGCTGTTGTCGCGGTCGAGGCTGCGGATGGGCATGCCGGCCAGGTCGATAAGGTTGAGGGCGTTGGTGTAGAGGGATTCGTAGGGCAGGGTGATGCCCAGCAGGTCAAAGTCGCGGATGGGATGTTTGCTTTCCAGGGAGAAGAGGGGCACGGCTTGCTGACGCATGAACGTCTCCATGTCGGGCCAGGGGCAGAAGACGCGCTCGGCGAGCAGATTTTTGTGTTTATTGATGAGGTCGTAGAAGATCATCAAGCCGAGGTTGGACATGGCGATGTCGTAGATGTCGGGGAAGGCGAGGGCGACTTTGAACTCTATCTCATCCCAGTTTTTGACGATCTGGTTGTATTCGCCGCCGGTGTAACGGCCGGGTTTATCCACACGTAGCAGGGTGCGTTCTAAGAAGTTGTCGATTTGGGCAGGAGTCATCATGGTTGTGCCGCCTCAGTTTTTATGATTTTATCGTATTGATAACTACTTGTCATGAGGCGCTTTTAACAAAACGGGGAGAACGAATCCGCAATTCAGGCAAAGGTTCTGCACGAACTTGTTTCATTAAGACAATTTCGTCTGGGTAGTGAGCATCTAAGCGACGCAGCAGAGCCAATTCATCAGCATCATGGTCAACAAGTTGTCCTTGATAGATGGCAACATACGCCCCATCATACTGAGTCACTAATTCAGCCAGCATAGATTGGTAAGCGGCTACTTCCTGAGCCATTGCTTTCTCTTGGCTTGCGGTTGGTATCATGGCCGCTTCTGCCAAGGTAATTGCCGCTTCCAACAGATCATTAACGGGCTGATTGCGTTTGTTTGCCAGGTCACGCGCCCGACGGTATAAGTTTTGGGGAATAGAAATTGTGATTTGTTCGATCATTTTTCGCTCCTCAAACATAAGTTAACCATCCACATTATACCGGAAAACGCAACGTTCCTCATTAACAATTGAAAATTAACCATTTGTAATTTACAACTAAACCACCTCCGCCAATACCTGCTCCCGCAGTACTGTCTGCCCTTCGCTGACTGGCAAATTCTTCACAACCCCCGTTTTGGGGGCGCGAATTTCATTTTCCATTTTCATCGCTTCTAAAATGAGGAGCGGCTGCCCTATTTCTACCGCCTGCCCGTTTTCTACCATCACCCGGGTAATCAAACCGGGAATGGGGGCCTTGATACGGCCGTCCCCACTCAGCGGACGGGATATCAACGCTTCCATGTCGCGCACTTCTACCCGGTGCAGGCCGCCGAACGCTTTAATCCAATCCAGATTTTTGTGGAAGGTGATTTCATAGGAACGGCCGTTTACCACCATCCATTCTTGTTCGGCAAAGGGCGCTTCTAAATCGGGGATATTCACGGTCAGCAGTTCCCCATTCACCGACACCGAAAACTCAGACTCGTTCTGCGGGAACACAGTCGCTTCAATTTCATAAACTTGCTCATCAATGGTGACGGATAATTTTGGCATGATATCAATCCTTTATAAAGATGGCAGCGTGGCAAGGTAATTAAGACCCTGCCCCTTTGCCACTTGCCACTTTTTAACTTTTTACTCCGGTAAACGCCGGCTATCTCGATGCCATCCACGGCGGGTGCGTGGTGGCTCGGTGGGCACAAACATCTGGTTGCGACGCACGTAGAGCATGGCGGCGATGACGGCCAGATCGCGGTAATAGAATTCATCTTGAGGCACACATTCAAATGTATGGGTGAGCAGGCTGGTATCGTAACGGCCGTTTTCAAACGCCTCATTACACAATACATGTTGTAACAAGGGCAGGTTGGTCGGCGTCCCTACCAGTTGAAAATCCTCAATGGCGCGGCGAATACGCGCCAACGCTTGCGGCCGATCTTCCGCCCAGACGGCCAGTTTGGCGATCAGCGGATGATACTTGGCCGGCACATCACAGCCGGAATAGACATAGGTATCCACTCGAATCTCCGGGCCGCCGGGAAAGCGCACCCGGCGCAAATTCCCCGGACTGGGCAGCCGCCGCCAGGGGTCTTCGGCGTTAATGCGGCACATCATAGCCCAGCCATCTAAGCGGATATCTTCTTGAGCGTGGCGCAATGGTTCGCCGGCCGCGATGAGAATCTGCTCGCGCACCAAATCAAGGCGGGTCATCATCTCCACCAACATATGATCTACTTGAATCCGCGCTTTAATTTCCGTAAAGTAAAAGTCGCCCTTTTTGTCAATTAAGAATTCAACGGTTCCCACATTTTCATAGCCAAATAGACGGGCAATACCCAAAGCCCTTTGCCACAATTCCTGACGTTTCTCTGGCGTAAGGCAGGGGGCTGGCGCTTCTTCCACCACCTTGCGGTTGCCTACCTGCGCCGAGCCTTCTCGCTCACCGAGATGCAGGAAACGGCCGTTTTTATCTGCCAATATCTGCACCCCCACCTGATGCGCCGGTAAAATCGCCTTCTCCAAATACACCCGGCGATTGCCATACATCGCCTGCGCCTCGGCCTGCGCCCGTCGCACCACTTGCGTTAACTTGTCTGGAGATTGCAACAGCCGCTCCGTAGAACTGCGGCCACCTCGACAAGATTTCACCACCAGTGGATACCCGATCAAATCAGCGGCGGCGTCCAACGCGCCCAAATCATCCTTATCAAAACCAACGGGCGCATAATCCACTACCGGAAAACCGGCCGCGCTGACTCTGGCCAATGTCTGTATTTTGTCCCGCAGCGTCTCTAAAATAACAGAATTTGGACCGACAAAGGCGATGCCGGCCGCTTCACAAGCACGGGCAAATTCCGGCTCTTCCGCCAGATAACCATAGCCAGGATGAATGGCCTCGGCCCCCGTTTTCTGGGCAATCTGTAAGATAGCCTCCTGGTTCATGAACCCGTCCGGCGCTTCCAGCAGCACACATTCATCGGCAATGCGCACATGCCGCGAACCCTGGTCTGGCTTTTCATACAACGCAATCGTATAAATGCCCATCTCCCGACAGGTGCGCACAATGCGGGTGGCAATTTCCCCTCGATTCGCAATTAAAATTTTCTTGAACATAAGATTAGTCCTGTAGTCGAGTAGTCGAGTAGTCGAGTAGTCGAGTAGTCTTGTAGTCTTGTAGTCCTGTAGTCTTGTAGTCCTGTAGTCTTGTAGTCCTGTAGTCGAGTAGTCTTGTAGTC
>CAZXVH010000075.1:0-26541 GCA_964643965.1 uncultured Ardenticatenaceae bacterium | reverse complement strand
CATTTAAAAACGCAGGACGGATTGACAATCCGTCCTACAAAAGGTATCCGACTATTTTCTTAACGCCTCACAATTTGCCTTACTCAGGAGTCGTGTACGGGCTTTTAAATTCCTCATATTCGATCTCTTTGTCAGGATCATGGGGGGCGGCATAGGGGCTGCGACGGTGTGCCGCATCTTCCACCCTTTTCGATTCATCAGCAATATAAGGGCTTACGTCCGAATGATCTGCATAAGC
Source organism: uncultured Ardenticatenaceae bacterium (assembly GCA_964643965.1). Classification (GTDB taxonomy): domain Bacteria; phylum Chloroflexota; class Anaerolineae; order Promineifilales; family Promineifilaceae. Next base: position 26,303 of record CAZXVH010000075.1, on the reverse strand, counting down.
TGAGTCATCATGTGCATCCGTATACGGACTTTTGTGTGTCGTTTCAGTCCCCGCCTGGCGCACAACTTCTGAACCGAAAAACAATTTACTGACAACCTGCAAATCGTGCTGCTCCGCTTCATCCAAATCAACTGTCATCATGCCATCTTCAAGGCCGGTGTCCACTATCGCCGTGCGTCGTAAGGCGCGATGTTGGGCGATTGGACCTTGCACAAAGACGCGATCTAAGGCGAAGCCAACCACGTCTTTATTATTCATGATTATGTCACCAATACGGCCGATTTTTGTACCGCCTGTTGTATCCACTGGACGACCTTGTAATTCATCCCGGCGAATCCACGGTTGGGCCACATCATCCAACTCTTCTGTGATAATGCTGTCTCCGTTCACCAGGACTGTATCCACACTGATAAGATTAATGTTGCTGGCAGGAATCCATTTTGGCGTTGACCATAACAGCCCTTTACTGCCCACATAAACGCCAGTAATCGTCAACAAATTTTGATCGATGTACAGATCCTGAACCTGGCCTATTTGTAAGCCATCCCTTAAATTAATAATTGGGTTTCCAATGACATCTTTGCCTAAAAACATAATATACCTCCAAGTTATTTATGCTCGCGGCGGCCGTTTTCTGACCGCGCCACCTCTGGTAAACATGCCAGATTATGCCCGCTGCGAGTATATCGTCGTGCTTTATTTGGCAGCACGGCTCTATTTCACCAAATTAAAGTAATGCCTGAATCTTTTCTTCATAATTCGATCATAAGAAGAATGAGATTCACCTGATTTCATCCTACCATTTAAGAGGCTTTTTTGTGATGTACCAGGATAGAGAAAAGGGTATAGATATAGATATATTGTCCTTGGAACCTGGGAGCGCGGACAGCTTGTCCGCCCGTTGCGGTCTGGCAGACCGCACTCCCAGGCTTTCATTCAGCGTGGTGCGCCCCGCTCATAGGGAACAGCTTCTCCGCCCATTGTGGTCTGGCAGACCGCACTCCCAGGTTTTCATTCAGCGTGGTGCGCCCCGCTCATAGGGAACTCCTTGTAAATAGGAACGCCGATGAAGCAATAAAAATAGCCCTCAAGCCGCTGATCGTCCTGTTTTTAGGCAACGCGCATAGATTTCCCCCTGCGGAATTCCCCGCTCGGCCAACAAAGCCAACTCCTTCTCCAGATCATAGGTCACATAGCGGTGTTTAATTTGCCAGCTTTTGCCGTTCCAGGTGAACAGGCCATACTTGGCGCGGGTATCGCCGTCTTGCGCCAGGCTGACGGAGCTAATGTTAACCAGCTTTATCTCTCGCCATGGGCGGATGCTCGGCACATGCACATGCCCAAACGCCAGGATGCCACAAACCAGATCGTGCAGCATATGGCGCAAATCAGGGTCATCGTCTGGCTGGCGGATTTCGCCATACAATTCTTTTTGCGTGGTTTCAGGTGGATAAATATGCTGCTCACCGTCACGTGGATTGGCATGAACGATGAACAGATCGTCTTTGGGTTGCACGGTAGGCGATATGCGCCGTTGGAAGGGCAGGTTGTGCAGCCAGCCTCGTTGATCTAATGTTAACTGGTTGCGTGTCCAGGAAACAATATCGGGCACATTCTGGCGGGCTTCCCATTTCTCTCTATCCGAGCCATCAGAAAGGGGTGGCTGATTATGCAGGGGTTTATCCTGGTTGCCATAAATAACAGAAATATCTTCCGCCCGTACACGGTCAAGACATTCCGCAGGACGGGGGCCAAACAAGCAAAGATCGCCAGCAAAGACGACAAGATCAGGTGATTGTTGTTTTATATCTGCCAGAACAGCTTCTAAGGCGGTTAGGTTGCCATGGACATCGGAAAAAACGGCTATACGCATGTGTGGGGTACTCCTTTTTAGATTGGGAGGGCGAACAAGCTGTTCGCATAGGGCGGACAGGCTGTCCGCGCTCCCAGGGGATTATTCTGCGGATTCGGGGTCTAGTTCCCAGCGATGCTCATCTCGCTCTGCCAGCTTTTCGCCGGTTCTCAGCGGCTCATCTTCGGCGTAGGTAATACCAAACGCTTCGCCGATTTCCTCCACCATATCCTGGTCTGGGGTGGGGTTCATGCCGCCCACGGATTCTTCACCGACATCGGCGTCTTCCCAGGCCGCGTCGATGTCGCCGCCAGACAAGGTAGGCGAGGTGGCGTGGTGTTCTTCCAGGCGTGCTTGCAACTCCTCTTGACCGGCGTTCATGTCTTGCCGTTCGGCAAAGCTTTCCTGGATGTCTGGGTCGTCGGTATAACGGCCGATCTCCTCAATATACACTTCTTCCTCAGCATCGTGGAGCAAGTCGGCCGTGGTTCTGGCGTCCAGGTCAACAGGCGTTTCCCCTTCTTCACCTACGTCTAGGGAGACGACTTCGGTGATTCGAGCTTTGTTTTTAGGAGATTGTTGTTTTTCTTTTTTATTCTCGTTCATGACATTTCCTTATTCCTATGGATATGCGAGTGTAGCGCTTTAAGGCAATGACGGAGTCTGTTTGCTTTCTCAGCAAACGAGCAAATAAGGATGTCGCGCAAGATAATTTCTAAAAAGTAGCGTGGCGATTCTATCCCCAAAGAAAAGACGATGCCAGTGGAGGGAGTGATAGATTCCTTATTTCCTCCTTGCATTAAGCGTGTGCTATTTCTTGCAGCGCTGCCCGGGTAAACTGCCAATTAGGATAACTGAACGCCGATTCGCCACCAGCAATCTGGTCTGTGTCCTCCGCCTCCGTTTTTTGGGCAGAGAGATCAATGAAGATATCGAGGCGTCCCATTTTAGCCACGATACTCTCAATTAACCGCCCAGGGGAGCTGGTTTTATACTCAACTTGTTCTATGAGGCAAAGACGAACCCCTGTCGCCTGGACGATTTCCTTTATTTTTTGTGCTTTTTCCCGGGGCATTTGCCAACATAATAAAGCAATATCCGCTCCTTTTTGTGCCAATTGACTAACAAGATTTTGCAAAATAGAGGTATCGTTGCCAATTAACAGCACAACTTTTCCTAGTAATTGTTTGCGCTGCGGGATGTTGCTTGTTCTCTTGATTTCTTTTGTGTGGTCTGTCTGGTTTTTACTCATTTTGACCTCTTGATTTATCTGATTTTGCAGATTGCCTGTCGATTAAAAATAATATAGCCCCATCATACTGAAAACGGCCGTTTGTTTGAATAGACAACGATACAGCCGACAGGTATAGATAAAGATACACTCTTTCTTATGAATGGCAGGCTACTGACAAATTCTATTCCCGTCCTATTTCTTGTGACTCAGCTAACAGCCGGTTGAGCCGTTGGCCAAGATTTTGCAATTCGGGGGAGGGGGCGCTGGCTTGGGCGTCCGCTATTTTTTGCGCTAACTGTTGGCAGCGGATTTCCAGGTCGTCAAGGGCCACGGCCGTTTTCCGTTGATGCACATACGCCTGATAAACCTGCCCGATAAGGGCCTCAATGGCCGACGCCAGGGCGGGCGCCACGATCAGTCCCCACAAGCCAAACATTTCAAACAGGGGCAAAATGACGAGGATGGTGAGCAAAAAACTACGCCGTTTTCGGGGCCATAGCCGTGGCTCAACCACGATCTCCAGGCCGATAAAGACGATTAAGGTGTAAACGGCCGTTATCACCCCCACGCTCCATCCTTGCACACTGGCCAGGATTAACACAAAAACGGCCGTTAACAATCCACCAAACAAGGGCACAAAGGCGGCCACCGCCCCCACAAAAGCGAGCAACAGGGGAAAATCAAAGCCAATCAGCTTGGCGCCCACCGCTAAAAAGAGAAAAGCCAATAAACTTTGCACAAATTGACTGCGTAAATACGCGCCCACGCCCATTTCCACTTCCCGCCAACTATCCCGCGCATACCCGCGCTTTTTAGCAGGCAACAGCGACAGCCACACCCGCTCAAAACGATGCTGATCCACACTCCAATAAATACTCAAAACCAAGAGCAAAACAAACCCACCCAATACCCCTAAAACAGCCTGTGTCCATACCATCAACACCGGCGCCATCTGCTCTAGCTCCGTCTCCGGGGCGCCCGTAACAGTAAATGGCTCTGGCAGAAAGCTAACGGCCGTTTGCTGCCATCCTTCTCCCGTTTGCCATTGCCGATGCTGCGCTTCATATTCCAACACCAATTGGTTGGCGGCCACATTTATCTCTTGTCCCAACAGGTCTCCCATCAGCAGCCAGACGAGTACAAAACTACCCACTCCCACCCCGTAGAGCAGCAGCAGCGCCACCACTTGAGGAATGCCCCGCTTCATTAACGCCACGACCAACGGCTGTATGGCCGCAGCCACAAACAAAGATAAGACAAACAACAGCAGCACCAGTTTGAACTGCCATGAAATCAGTAAAATAGCCAACGTTGCCAGAATAACGGCCGTGTACTTTGCTATTTGTTTCATCGTTCGTCGCCTTCCTGCCCGGCCAGATAGCTTTCCAAATCAAGGGCAATCGCTTCTACCTCGTCTTCTAATTCATCGGTGATGGCAGAGGAGACGCCTTCTTTGTGGCGTACCTGGCTGCGCACATCTTGCACCAGTTCGCTGGTTTCATAGCGCAGCACACTCAGCCGGTCTCGGCCCGGTTCTGCTGCTTCCAAGCTGTCTCCCGTTAATAAGTAGCGGTCTAACAACAGTTGAATGACGGCCGCCAGGGGCAGAGCAATGAGCGCCCCCAAAATGCCAAACAGAGAGCCAAAGGCCAACAAGGCCAGCAGCGTCACCAAAGGGCGCACCCCAATGGTACGGCTCATGACGCGGGGAACGAGCAGACTGTTTTCTAATTGTTGGATAACGGCCGTTGCCAAAATAACCCAGAGTGCTGTCACGGGTGAAATAGAAAGCGCCACCACAATGGCGGGAACCGCGCCCAAAAAGGGACCAATTGTAGGCACGGCTTCAAACAGTCCCGCGAAAACGGCCAGGAGCAGAGCATTGGGCAACCCGATCAGTAGATACGCAGCAAAAGCCAGCCCCCCGATGATCAGACAAAGCAACCCTTGCCCCAAGATGTAGCCGCTTACTTTCGCCTCGATTTCATCTATCAGATCACGTATCTCTTCCCGGTTTTGCAGCGGAATAAGCAGAAAGGCGGCCTGCTTCAGCCGTCCACCTTCCAATGTCCAATAAAAGGTGAGGATGCCTAGCGCTACAAATTGGAACAAGCCGAGGATGAGACGGGCGCCCGCGCCTTTGTTGACAGGCAGCGCCGCCTCAGCTTCAGCGATCACAGGCATGTCGGCGCGCAAGTCACTCAAGGCTGACAGGTCAGTGGGCAATACGAGCAGCAAACGACGCACCAAAATATTGGGGATACGCTGCAAGCTTTGGCGCAGCGCATGGTAGCCTTGCGCCAGGTTTTTACCGATGGCGGCGCTTTGCTGCCCCAACACCGGCAGACTGTACCAGATGAGCAGCCCCAGCAGCAGCCCAATCAGGCCAAAAATGAGCAAGATGCCCAGCGCTTTGGGGATGCCTCGTTTTTCCAGCCAGAGAATGGCGGGACGGATGGCGGTGCCGAGAATGAGCGCCGTCACCAACAGCAGCAGCACCTCTTGAAAACGCCATAAGAGCCAGAAAAAAACGATAACGGCCGTTACTGTCAACGTCCAGCCTACCAATTGCCGCGCCGGAATATCTGGAATTTCAATCGTTTTCATCAGCCTACTCCTGTGCCATCTCCCACTGAGAAACGAAAATGCCCCCGCACAACGATGCTGTACGAAGGCATTTTACGGTTACTTGCCACGTTTCACCTATAAAAATCAGGCAGCGCGGCGAATGAGGCCAATCACAAAGAGCAATACCACTGCCCCGACGATGGCGACCAGTAAAGTCCAAAAGTTAAAACCAGTGCTTCCTGCCATTCCCACTAAATTAAACAGGAACCCACCGATCAAGGCGCCGACGATACCAATAATGATATTAGCGACAGCGCCCATCTGTGCATCGCGCCCCATAATCAAACTGGCGATCCAGCCAGCCACCCCACCTAAAATGATCCATAAAACAATATTTACTAACATGTTTGCCTCCTTAAGCATTTTTGATAAATTAAATTTGTTTGGTCTAACACACTCTATCATACGCAAAGGAAGGGTGGGATTCTATATGCCTCGATATAGGGGAAGGATATAGATTATCTATACATCGTTTTCTCCTCCCTGGGAGCGCGGACAGCTTGTCCGCCCGTTGCGGTCTGGCAGACCGCGCTCCCAGGTTTTCATTCATCTCATGCAGAGAAACCGCACCCTGGAATTGCATCGCAGCTTTTTTATTTACGACCACGCCCTTCAGTTGACCAACTTCTTTTCACGTCCATGTATATCTGTTTCAAACTTCAAATGAAATTGGTTCATCATATATTTCCACGGTAATCAGATTGAGCCATATCATAAAAGGGAGCATCCCTGAATGAAATGGGTATGTTCCCTACCTTTCGGGGTCGTTTCCCCTGAATAACCAAGTAAAATGGAGGGTGCTTTATCCAAAACCAAGAAGTTCGACTTTTCTAAAAAGTTGAATTTCTGCCTCCGCAGAGAGATACCATGATAAAAGATGACGTTTCTCCCACCCCCAAACATGATCTGCTCGCTTTGCTGCAACAAATATCCTTAGCTGTCGCTGAAGCCAACACGGTACATACCACTTTTGAAGAAGTGTTGGGGCATATTTGCCGTTTTATGGCATGGCCGTTAGGACACATTTATATTTGGTCAGAAGCGACCAATACGCTCGTGTCTAGCCACGTCTGGTATATGGCTGATGAGAATAGCAACGCCCCCTTCCGCGCTTTAAGTGAAGCCACCCAATTCCATCTGGATGAAGGGACGATGGGCGAGGTCTGGAAAAGGGGGGAGGCCATCTATATTTTAGATGTGCGCAACGACTCCCGCTTTGTGCGCCAGATGTCGGTAGCAGAAGGGGGCATTAGAGCCTATTTTGCTTTTCCGGTGATCGTAGCGGACAGGATAACGGCCGTTCTCGAATTCTTTTCTCCCCATTCAGTGGCTCCAGACCAGGACATGACCTCCGTGATCAACCATGTCAGCGCCTTGCTGGGGCTGGCGATCCAGCGGCAGCAAACCATCGCCCGCTTACAACAGAGCGAAGCGCAATTGGCCGAAGCGCAGCGCACCGCCCATGTCGGCCATTGGCAGTGGGATACCATTCACAATGAGATAACGTGGTCATCAGAACTGTACCGCATTTACGGCCTCGTCAAGGACGACTCTGAAATCACCTATGAGGATTATCTAAAATTTATTCATCCGGATGATTTAAAGTATGTGCAGAAAAAAGTGGAAGATGCTTATGAAAACGGCCGTTCTTTCAACTACTTCCACCGCATCATACGCCCCAACGGGGATGTGCGCATTCTGCAGGCGCGGGGGCATCCTGTGTATGATCAAGCAGGTCGCATCATCAAGCTGCACGGCACAGCCCAAGACATGACGGAACAAAAAGAGGCAGAAATCAAGCTGGCTCACCTGGTACGCCAACTCTCTGCCCTCATGGAAATAGCGCAAACGGTAGCCGCCACGCACGATTTATCCCTCATTTATGAACGAATGCTGACCTTGCTCCGGCCGTTAATTGGCGCTGAAGCCCTATCTCTCATTTTACGGCAAAGGGATATGTTGGAAGTTGTGGCCATGGATCAAGAAAACGTACCCGATATGCGCGGCATACGCTTGCCCCTGGATAGCGGTATTGTGGGTGACGTTTGGCAAAGTGGACAATCCTTGTTTTTGCAGGGAGAAGCGTGTCTACAGCAGCTTTCTGCCGAACTAACAACGCTCACGGATTATTATCCATCCGCCATCATGGCCGTCCCTATTCGTTGGCAAGAGAAGGCGATAGGCATCTTGGAAGCCAGCCATCGCCAGGCTGACGCCTTTGATGACGAGGCGCTTCGTCTCCTGGAAACGGCCGCTGCCTGGACAGCCATCGCCATTGGCAACGCCCGCCAATATCAACAGCTACAACGCCGTCTACGGGAAAGCGACGCTATCCTTACTATTAGCAATGCCCTCACCGAAACATTTGATCTGGATGAATTGATCCAGTTTATCGCCAATCGCGTGCAAGACATTATCGACGCGGCCGAGTGGACGGCCATCCACCTGGTACAATCTAAAACCGGACAACTCGAGTTGGCGGCCAGCGCCGGGTTAGAAATCGATCCCAGCGCTTACCTCATCAATCCTGGCGAAGGCATCGCCGGTCGGGTGATGGCAGAGGGCGGGGTCATCAACGTCGCCGATGTGCAGGCAGATTCCCGGCGGCTGCCCATCGATCTCATGCTCAAAGCCCGTTCGCTCCTCATTGCCCCCGTAGAAAGCCAACAGCGTCGCCTCGGCGTCATTAGCGTGCAGTGCGCCAAACCCAATGCGTTTACCCCAGGGGATGAAAGGCTCCTCCAAATCTTGGGCGTTCAGGCAGGATTGGCGATAGAAAATGCGCGCCTCTACCGTGTGCAGCAAGTCGCGCGAAAACGGGCTGAAAAACAGCGGGAGCGGATGCGCCATATGGCGCGGCGGGTGGTACAAGCACAAGAAAAGGAACGCGCCCGTATTGCGCGTGAATTACATGACGAATCGGGGCAATCTCTGACTGCCCTCAAAATCAGTCTCGATCTCATCCGCTCCTTGTTGCCAGCTGAAATGGCCGACATCAGGGAGAGCTTAACCGATATACTCTCGCTCACCGATAAGACGATGAGCAATTTGCGCCTGTTGTCGCATAATTTGCGCCCGCCTGGGCTAGATGCTTACGGCTTGGATGCAGCGCTATCTGGTCTATGCCAGGATTTTACCGCGCATACGCGATTATCCATTCATTATTCGGGGGTAGCGCTGCCTGATGATTTGGCATCATTGTCCGCCCTCTCTTTGTACCGTTTTGCCCAAGAAGCGCTGACAAACGCCATTAAACATGCACAGGCCACTGAAATTGAGATGACGCTGACTTATGATTCAGATATGATAACATTAACAATCCATGACGACGGACAAGGGTTTGTGCCTCCCGATATAGAAGAAGGGTTGCCCCTCCAAGGCGCTGGTTTAGTGGGCATCGTAGAACGATTGGAAATGGTAGACGGCCGTTTAACCATCGACTCCACTATCGGAAAAGGAAGTTGTTTAACGGCCGTTGTCCCCTATACAAAAGAGGAATCATGATTCGTGTTATCGTGGCTGAAGATCATAATCTCGTGCGGCAAGGCATTTGCGCCTTGTTGGAACAAAGCGGCGAGGTGCAAGTGGTCGGCCAAGCCGCCACGGGGCAAGAGGCGATACAGCTTGCTGAACAACATAAGCCCGATCTGGTGGTGATGGATCTGTCCATGCCCCGTTTGGATGGGGCGCAAGCAGCGGAACGCATTCTTGATATGAAGCTGCCCACCCAAATCATCATCCTCTCTATGCACGCCGATACCACGATGGTGCAGCAATTGCTCCGACGCGGCGTTAAAGGGTATTTGCTCAAAGATGTGGTCACGGAAGAGCTGATGCTGGCGGTACGCGCCGTCAGCCAGGGCAAGATGTTCCTCAGCCCCACCATTTCTGAAACGGTGATGACCATGCTCCTCTCCCCGCCTGCTGCCTCCGCCGAAAGTGCCAGCGACTTGCTGACCCCGCGTGAACGGGAGGTGCTGCAATTGGTCGCCGAAGGGCATACCAACAGCGGCATCGCCGACACCTTAAGTATCAGCGTGAAAACGGTGGAAAAACACCGCGCCAATGTCATGACAAAGCTGGAAGTGAATGATTTGGCGACTTTGATTCGGGAAGGGATCAGGCAGGGGTTGATTTTGTTAGACAAATAGCTTCGACACGTGGTCCTTGCGCTTGCCGAAAGGTGGGCCTTGCGCTTGCCGAAAGGCTCAGCCAACGGCAAAGGGTAGGGTTATCCCCCATACAAGAAGAGCGCAATGTATGTCATTATCATGATAAGCTAGGATGATTAGCTTTTTTTATCCATTCATCGTTGTCAGGAGCATGAAGCCTAATTGCAGCATACGCAATGCGCCTCCATCGAAACCAATTTGTATTATGTCTGGAGATATTATTCAAATCCTCATCGTTGATGATCATGAGCTTGTCCGCAAGAGCCTCATGGCCATGCTCTCTCGTGAGCCTGATATGGAAGTGGTGGGAACGGCCGTTAACGGCCGTGAAGCCATCCAATCTGCGCAAGCGCTCTCCCCTGATGTGATCATTATGGATGTCTCCATGCCAGTGCTAGATGGCATTCGCGCCGCTGGCGAAATAAAATCCCTCGCTATTCCTACCCAGATTATTATGCTCTCCATGCACTACAATAATGCCTTATTGCAAGAAGCACGGAAGCATGGCGCTTGTGGGTATGTTATAAAACAAGAAGTGAGCAACGCCCTCATTCCTGCCATCCGTGCCGCCCATGAAGGCACATTGGTACTGTAGAGAAGGTAGGGTTTTCCCCCAGTCAAAAGTAGGTTAATTCCCCATACGGCAAACGGCCGTTTTATTCCATACTCATAGTATCAGTTCAGATAACCCAGACTGCAAGGGTTTTACTTTTTGTATCATCCCCCCACTTGAATGCAAACCCTTGGGGTCTTAGAAAGGAAAAAGGAGACCTCCATCATGATCCGTATATTGCTTGCTCACTCTTCGCGCTTGGTATCTGATTCATTACGAACCGCCTTAGATAATGAAGAGGATATATATGTAGTTGGTTGTGCCAGCACAGGGGAGGAACTCCATTTTCTCCTCCCCCACGGGAACGTGGCGTTGGTGGGGACTGAATTTCAAGATACGACCGCCTTTGATCTCATTGACGACATTCGCATGACCCATCCCCAAACCAAAGTGGTGGTATTAGGTATCAATGACGACCCCGACGAGATTATCCGCTATATAGAAGCAGGCGCCTCCGGCTACATTCTGCAAAACGAATCCATAGAAGATATGGTGCAAAAGCTAAATGCCCTCCAGGAAGAGAAAGCTATTATTTCTCCTTCCGTAGCCGCCGCCATGATGGAACGACTGACTCGCCTGGCAAATATGACAGGATCGCACGCTTTCCTGGAAAAACAGGAACTCCAATTAGAAGAATTAACCTCACGCGAGGAACAAGTTTTGTCCCTCATTCATGAAGGGTATACCAATCAAGAAATAGCAGACCAATTGGTGATTGAATGCGGCACAGTCAAAAATCATGTTCATAATATTTTGAAGAAACTGGAAGTGAGTAATCGACATGAAGCGGCTTCCCTTTTCCAAATGCACCAGCCCGCCATGGCAATGGCCTAACATGTTCGTAGTAATGGCTTTTGCAGATTAAGAAATTAAATCAGTAATTTCTAAGACTACAAGGATTGGGAAATAAAAGCGGATTTTAGACCTACGAATCCCTATCTTTCTGAATCCTTGTACTCACCATCTATTACTGAATTAAAAAATTTTAAGTGTAAAAGTGGTTACTACAAACTTTTAAACCGCAGGCAGACATTAAATGTCGGCCGCCTTATTTTGTTTGATTCGCTCCGGGATGGTCTTGGGGGTGAAGCTGAATACCAAATCACCGGGCAGCGGCGTCAACACCCCTTCAGCCGTAAAGACAAACAAGGTCTTCTTGTTTTTGAGCAAAAATAAGGGGATGGCTTGCGGATGCACAATCTGATAATCGTCAAAGTCAAAATTATCAGTGAGACGGGTGGCCTTCAGCACATCACCGGCTTCAATGCGCTCAGTTAAATAAACATAAGTCAATTGCGATCCAAACAAAACACGGCCGTTTAGATGCAGCGGCGTCTTTTTGCGCTCATTGTCCCCCACATCGCCCGGCGTGGCTAAATGATACACCTCAGCCCGACCAAAAATATCCGCAAAATGGAGCGAAGCCAGGGCGTTGGCCTCCGCATTGCCCGTCAACGCCAGAAAACGGCCGATGCCATTAAAATCAATTTCATCAAAGGTATATTCCGCATATGCATTGCCATAATAGGCCGTTAACCCCGCCATCCTGGCCTGAGAAACATTGTGCCAGTTTGAATCAATCAAAGCGGTGACAATGCCCTCCGCCTGCAAACCAGCGGCCATCTCTCGCCCCAACTTATGCGCCCCCATAAACAAAACACCCTGCGGATCCACATCGGCCACCCCCAAAAAGCGGGCCAGCGGCTCGGCCGTCAGACTATAAATAAGCACCGTGCCCACAATAACCAGAAAGGTTAAAGGAACCAGCTTTTCCGCGCCAGCAATGCCATCTTCCACCAGGCGAAAGGCAAAGATAGAAGAAATAGCGGCCGCCACAATGCCGCGTGGCGCCATCCAGCTCATAAAAATGCGCTCCCGCATCGTTAAAGCAGAGCGAATGGTGGAAAGAAAAACAGCCAGCGGCCGGGCAATAAAAATCAATACCGCCAGGAACAAGAGAGCTTCCGGGCCAAGGTTGCTTATTTCCGCCCATGACAGGCGGGCCGCCAACAAAATGAACAAAGTGGCGATCAACATCACCCGTAAATCTTCCTTAAACCGTTCAATATGCTTCACCGGCACGACATTCTGGTTGGCTAAAATCACGCCCATCAGGGTGACAGCCACCAGCCCAGACTCTTCTTGCACCAGATTAGCGGCCGTAAAAGCCAGCAGCACAATCATCACAGAAACGCCGTTTTGCAGATGATCAGGAATTAAAAATCGTTTGAGCAAGAGTAACAAGAGAGCGGCGGCTAAAAAGCCGATGAGCAAGCCCACGGCCATTTTGCCCATCACGCCGGTAGCAATGATGAGCGGCGCCTGGTGCAGTTCGCCTTCCAAGACAATTTCAAACACGAGGACGGCTAACAGCGCTCCCACCGGATCGATGAGGATGCCTTCCCATTTCAAGGTAGAGCCAACCTGTCCTTTGGGCCGCACTTGTTGCAGCAGTGGCCCCACTACCGTTGGCCCGGTAACAACTAAGATGGCGCCCAGCAGCAAGGCGATCTCTAAACTCAAGCCCAGCAGCGCCCGGGCCGCCACGGTGCTGATGGCCCATGTTACCAAGACCCCCACGGTAATGAGCCGCACGACCACACTGCTTGTTTGCCTGATTTCTTTAAAATTGAGGGTCAGGCCCCCCTCATAAAGAATAAGGGCCACCGCAAAAGAGACAAAAGGAAAGAGCAGGTCGCCGATAAGTTCATCTGGCTGTAAGAAGCCGGTGACGGGGCCGACGAGAAAGCCCGCTAACAACAGCAGTAGGATAGATGGCTTTTTGATGCGCCACGCCAACCAGGTGGCGCCCACGCCTAACAAGATGATGGCTGTCAGACCGATCATAAAATGTTCGTTCATATAGACTCCGTAAGATTACTTCCATCTCTTCATTCTCTAAGCCTCGTTCCCGGCATTGCTCTCTGCCCCCGGCACAGCAATCGCCCCCTCATCCGGCACAATCTGCGCTCCATACCGATTGGCGTAAACTCCACCCCCAAAACAAATATTTCATGCATTATTTCTCAGCCGCTAACGGAATCTGCACCACCACCGCATGACGCTGGCCATCATCCACCAGCGGCACGGCATCCCCCGCCAGCCGTTCATCATCCAGCAGCAGTTCTCGCTCCGCCACCCCCTCGCGCACCACGCTGATGTGATACGTCGTGCGGCCGTAGCGATAGACCATCTTAAAGCCCGACCATGCCGCCGGAATTCTCGGCCGGATCGCCAGTGTCTCCTCTTCCCGCTTCAAGCCCAAAATGCCCTCAATGCCCAAACGGTACATCCAACCGCTGGAACCAGTGTACCACGTCCACCCCCCCCGTCCTTCATGGGGCGACACGCCATACACATCCGCCGAAATGACATACGGCTCCACTTTATACTCGTCGGCTTTGGCGCGGCTGTCCGTGCGATAGATGGGGTTAATCAGGCGGTAGAGCGCTTCCGCTTTCTCGACGTCACCCAGGTCGGCAAAGGCCCAAATAGACCAGAGGGCAGCGTGGGTATATTGGCCGCCGTTCTCCCGAATGCCAGGCAAATACCCCTTGATATAGCCGGGGTCTTTGTCCGTCTTGTCAAACGGCGGCGTAAATAGCAGTATCAGCCGTTCCTCTTCTTTGACGAGTTGCGCTTCGACCGCGGCCATCGCTTGTCGGGCGCGTTGACGATTGGCGAGGCCGGTCAAAACACCCCAGGATTGGGCGATGGCGTCGATGCGGCATTCGTCGTTTTGCTGCGAACCGAGCGGCGTCCCGTCGTCGTAATAGGCGCGACGATACCAGGCGCCATCCCAGCCATGCGTTTCGATGGCTTGCCGATACGCTTCGGCCTGCCGTTCAAAGTCGGCGGCGCGAGCCTCATCGCCCCGGTGGCGACACAGGCGGGCAAAATTTTGCAGGGTAGTCGCCAGGAACCAGCCCAACCAGATGCTTTCTCCTTTCCCTTCGATGCCCACGCGGTTCATGCCATCATTCCAGTCACCGCCGCCCATCAGTGGCAGACCGTGCTGCCCGGTGGTGGCGGCGTACTTGAGCGCCCGACAGCAATGTTCGTATAAACTGGCGGTCTCAGCGGATGTCTCGAAGTGACCGTAGCGGTCTTCTTCATCTTCCGCCAGGGGAGCGCCCAGCAGGAAAGGAACATGCTCATCGAGAACGGCCGTTTCCCCCGTCGCGTCCACATAAAAAGCGGTGACAAAAGGCAGCCACACCAAATCATCCGTAATGCGTGTGCGCACCCCACGCCCTGACGGCGGATGCCACCAATGCAGCACATCTCCCGCTTCAAATTGATGCCGCGCCGCTCGTAACAATTGTTCGCGCACAATCTCCGGCCGGGCATGGATGACGCTCATCACATCTTGCAACTGATCGCGGAAGCCATAGGCGCCACTCGACTGGTACAGCGCCGAACGCCCCCAAATGCGGCAAGACAACGCCTGGTACAACAGCCAGCGATTGAGCAAAATATCCAGCGCCGCATCCGGCGTTTCCACCTGAACCGTGCCTAAAATATCATCCCATAGCGCATGGGTCGCTTCCCAGGCTGCCTCAACCTCAGCCGCATCCTGGAAGCGGCGAATGGTAGCCAGCGCTTCCGCTTCATCCGCGCCTTGCCCCAGCAAGAAGTAAACCGTCTCACTGCCGCCCGGCGGCAAATCCAGGTGCATTTGCATGACGGCACAGGGGTCTAACCCCGCTTCCACCCGATCACTGAGACCAATGCGCCCTAAAGCGGCCGGTCGCGCCAGACTTCCCAGTCGCCCCATAAATTCCGCCCGATCTATCGTCAGGCTATGCGGCTCTTTACTGGTACTCATAAAGGCCACCGCTTTGCCAAACTCCGTGTGATACGGGTTTTGCGCCAACAGCGCCGCCTCTTCCTGGTGGTAAGAAGGCACAATCGTCAGCAGCGTATCGGAGCGGGAAGGGCCTAGCACCCATTCGGCGTAGAGCGTGGCCGTCAGGCGGCGGGGGCGGTCGGCCACGTTTTCCAGGCGCAATTGTATGATTTTCACGGGGGCGTCCGGCGCCACAAACAGGCGGAGGCTTTGTTTGAGTCCCTGGCTGTGCTGCTCATAGCAGGTATAACCAGCGCCATGGTGCGCCAGATAAGGCGCGGCGGCGGGTACGGGCTGCGGCGTAGGCGTCCATAACTGGGCGGTTTCTTCGTCGCGCAGGTAGAGCACCTCGGCCGGCGTATCGCTGACGGGATCGTTGTGCCAGGTGGTCAGATGGTTTTCACCGCTATTTTCCGCCCAGGTGTAACCGCTGCCTACTTCTGAGGCCAAAAAGCCGACCCGTTCATTGGCAACGACGTTGATCCAGGGCGCCGGCGTCGTTTCCCCCGGCTTTAGATAGATGACGTATTCACGGCCGTTTTCCGCAAAGCCGCCATAACCATTGTCAAACAGCAATCCGGCCGGTCTCGGCAGCGGCGGCACGACGTTGGCATAGGTATCGGCGGGCAGGATGGCATAAAAGGGAGGCAGCGCCAGTGAGGCTTGAGTAACGGCCGCCAATTGCTGCCCCAATGATCCCGCCTTGTCGGACAAAATGACCCGCGCTACGGTGCGCAGCAGCCGTTCATCGGCGGCGTTCATCTGGTCGCCGCGCACCAGGAAGATGCCGCCGCGCTTGTTGAGCCATTGATCACTTTCCAGGCGATGGATGGTGCGCGTGATGAAGTTTTGCACCGGCTGGCCGTAGTTGGTAGCCTGCCGGTTCAACAGCACCAAATCCAGGCGCAGACCGCGCCGTCGCCAATAAGCGTGGGCGCGTAACACCGTCACCAATAGCTCTTGCGCCTTTTCATCGTTTAATTCCACCAGCAAAATAGGATAGTCGCCCGAAATGCCATAACCCCACAAGGTAGATTGCCCCAATTCGTTGGCGGCGATGGTGGACGGCGCGGCGCGTAAGGAAGCATGAGGATAGAGCAGCAAGGAGAGTATCTTTTGCAACTGCGCCAACTGCCCACTATCCAGATCAAGACGCATCATTTCCTGGAGCGCCAGGGCACGGGCTTCATTAAAATCGACGTCAACGGCCGTCCACTGTTGATAGGTTTGCGCCAACGCCAGCAGCTCATCCCGGCTGGCGGCGGTGAAGGTGAGCAGCGCCACCTCCGCGGAACTGTGCGGCGGCAGGGTGATCTCCTGTCCCAAGGCCATGATGGGGTCTAGCGTAGCGCCGGTGGTTCCTGTGAGCCAGCCGCCGCCGGGTTGCAAGGCAGCCGGGTTGGCGGCGGTGCGATTGCGCCCCAAAAAGGCGGCGCGGTCGCTTTCATAGGCATGGGTGAGGGGCGTATCCGTCTCCATTTGGCCGAGGATCAACATATGGGCCATCAAACGAGGTTCCTCGTCGGCCGCGCGAGGGCGGCGGCGGAAGAAAAGCGCATTTTCCAGGGGCAGATATTCACTTTCCACGAACAGTTTAGCAAAGGCGGGATGGCGGTTGTCGGTGGCAAAATCGGTGAGCGAGACCTCGCCGTAGCTGGTCAGGCGCAGGCGGCGCGTCTGTTCCCCCTGGTTGGTCAGGTTTAAGCATCGAATCTCCATATCAGCAGATGGCGCCACGGTAACGGCCGTTTGCACAGTGATGCCCTGTTGCTGCGTGTGGTATTCCACCATATGGGGGAAGAACTGCACACTGCTCTCCTGGCCGGCGCCGCCCCACGGCTGGCGCGTGGCCGACCAGACAGCGCCGCTATCCATATCTTGCAAATAGAGCCACAGACCCCAATCATCCTGAGTGGTATCCGGTCGCCAGCGCGTCAAGAACATGTCGCTGGTTTGCACCATGCCTCCCCCCGCGTTGGTGAGCAAAGATCCCAAACGACCGTTCGCCAGATAATGCACCTGAGGCAACATCGTATCGACGGGAACCGACCACGGATCAGCAGTGATGGACGGGGTGTGCGCCGCTTCTGCCGTTTTGATCCCATCTTCATGCGGGTTTTGCAGGGTGGGCGCGGCCGGGATTTGCTCTTGCAGCAGCAGTTCCACGCTTTGCACGGTTGGTTCGGCATGGAAACGGCGCACCATCTTGTCATCTTGTAGATAGTTGACCAACGCCAGCATGATCATGCCCTGGTGGTGCGCCATGTAGGAGCGCACAATCGCTGATTCCTGCCCCAACTCCAGGCGGGACGGTGTGAAATCTATCGCCTCATACAAGCCATACATGCCCATCATCTGGTATTGCAGCAGATGGTGCAAATTGGCGACCACCGCTTTGGGGTCGATAGACAGAGCCATCAGCGAGGCATAGGGGGAAATCACCCGATCTTCAGCCAGACCCCGTTTGAAGCCCGCTCCCGGCACACCAAAGGCACGGTATTGGTAATTGAGGGCGTTGTCGAAGGTGTAGAAACCGGATTCGGAAATGCCCCAGGGAATGTCGAGCTGACGGCCGTAGTCGATTTGGTACTTCACGATGGTGCGGCAGCTTTGCGCCAGCAGGGTGCCGGGGAAACTGTTCATGAGCAACGGCGGCATGAGGTATTCAAACATCGTGCCGCTCCAGGAAAGCAGGGTCAGGCCCTCAGGCAGTTGGGTGAGCGGCCGCGCCAGGTGCAGCCAATGTTTCGGCGGCACATCTCGTTTGGCGATGGCTACCAGACTGGCGATACGCGCTTCGGAAGCCAGCAGATCGTAATAGTTGTCATCTAAACGGCCGTTTTCCAGGTTATAGCCAATGTGGAAGACGTGGCGCTGCGGGTTGTAGAGGAAGCTGAAATCCATCTCTTGCACCAGGTGTTCGGCTTGCTGCGCCAACATGTGAAAGCTGGTGAGGATGCTGCTGGCTGTCATGCGGGCGTCACCCAGGGCGGCCTCAAATTTATGGCACCATTGACTGGCGGTATGGCGTTCTGGGGGCAGGGCGGCGTTTAAGTGGGAAACGGCCGTTTCCAACTGGCGGTAGTGGCCCGCCAGTTCATGCAAACGAGTATCCACAGGCAGCGCCGCTTGCACCGCTTGCCACGCCGTCTGCACGGCCGGCGAGGCGTCGGCGCTGCTGAAATAAGCGGGCGCATCGTTCAAAAAGAGCAGCCAGGGCAGCAAGAGTTCCACTTCGCGCCGCATCCCGCGCAAACTATGGCGTACCTGAGCCATGTAAAGCCGCCAATGATGCATCATTTGCGGCGTCAACTGCGCTTCTTCTTCTTCAAAAAGAGCCAGCAAAGCGTCTTCCAGGGCTGGCACAGCTTCCTGGATAAGCTGAAGCAACAAGCTGACCTCCGCCTGCGCCGCTTCTGGCCGCGATTGGATGGCTGCCTGCATCTGAGAAACATGTTTTCCCACTACCGTCTCCTGAACCTCGCTGTGCATCAGGCTGGTGATGCCTTCGTTTAAGAGAGAGAGCGTATCCAACAGCCCTTGCCACCGTTCTGGCCGCCACACTGCCTCATCCTCCATGGACAGGCAGGCTTGTTTGAGCGCTAACAAGCTGCCCGCCAGGTTGCCGCTGTCTACGGTAGAAACGTAGCGCGGGGTGAGATGCTGCAAGTTCTGGGTATCAATCCAGTTGAGAAAATGGCCGCGATAGCGCGTCAGGTGAGACAGGGTATCGAAGGTGTCGGTGATGCGCAAAGAGAGATTGAGTAGGCTGATGTAGCCAAAATCATAGGCCGACAAGGCGCTGAGCAGATAGAGGCCAACATTGGTGGGCGAGGTACGATGAGCGGCGAGGCCACGCGGCGCTTCCTGAAAATGGTCGGGCGGCAGCCAATGGTCGCCGGGGCCGACGTATTCTTCATAAAAGAGCCAGGTGCGCCGCGCCAGGGTGCGTAAACGTTGTTGTTCGAGGGGGGTGAGAACGGCCGTTTTCTCCATCGTGGGCAAGCTGATGCGATACGCAATTTCAGGCGCCAGCACCCACAAAAGCATAACGGGCATGGCGGCGGACAGCGCTTCTGGCCGCAGGGCGACGAGCAACAAAAAGAGGAAAGCGACAACAACTAAAGGTCGAATCATTTGCCGGATAGTCGTTTCTACCGACTGTTCCGCCCCAAATAGACGGGCGGTACGGGCGGCCGTTGTCCATTGCAGCATGTGGCGGCGGGTGATAAACAAACGCGCCAATGTGGTGAGAATGGCGTCGGCGTCGAGCAGCGCTTCATAAGGCAAAAAGGCGATTTGCAGCAGCCAGCGCACAGCGCTGTTGCGCAGCGCCTTGACGTTTTGTCGCCAGGCGCCGCCACTAAACACGCCTTTCAGCGCCGCCAGCACGGCCGTCAACAAGGCCACGCCCGGCAAAAGCAAACCGATGAGCGTCCACACCGCCGTTGAACCGGGCAGGAACAGCCAGGCCACGATGAAGAAGAGGAAGAGGAAGGGCGCGACCAGGCTACGACGCAGGTTGTCGATGATTTTCCAGCGGGAAAGGGGCGAGAGTGTATTGGCTAAACGGCCGTTTTCAGCCGGAACTGTGCGCCACAACCAGGGCAACAACTGCCAATCGCCACGAATCCAGCGATGGGCGCGGCGCACATAGACCAGATAGTGCGGCGGATATTCTTCGTACAATACAATATCGGTGACGAGAGCGGCGCGGCCATGCACCCCTTCAAACAAGTCATGGCTGAGCAGACTGTTTTCAGGAATGCGATGAGCCAGACTGCATATAAAGGCATCAACATCATAAATGCCTTTGCCCACAAAAATGCCCTCGCCAAATAGGTCCTGGTAAATATCAGAGACGGCCAACGTGTATAAATCCAGGCCGACATCGCCGCTGAAGACGCGGGTAAACAAGGATTGTCCGGCGCTGGCCGGTTGAATTTCGGTGCGCGGTTGCAAAATGGTGTAGCCGCTGACCACCCGTCCCGTGGCCGCATCGCAGCGGGCGCGGTTGAGCGGATGCGCCAATGTGCCCACCAGGCGTTGGGCGGCGTCGGTGGGCAAAATGGTGTCAGCGTCCAGGGTGATGACAAATTGAACGGCCGGCAAACGACTCATATCCCCTTCCCGAATGGTGTAGGAAGTGGTGGTTGAGCCGCGCAGGAGGTAATTCAACTCTTCGAGCTTGCCCCGTTTCCGTTCCCAACCCATCCACACGCCTTCACTGGGATTATGCTGGCGGTGGCGATGGAGGAGGTAAAAGGGCTGCGTGGGGTAATGTTGATTCAACGTCTGGATGCCTTGTCGAGCTTGTTGACACAAAGCGTCGTCGCCGGGCATTTCCGCCTGGGGTGCGTCGTTAAAGTCGGTGAGCAGGGCAAATCCAAGATTGGGGTCAGGGTTGCGCAAGTAATGCTGCTCTAGCTGCGCCAGCAGGGAGTGGATTTCGGCTTCGTCCGTGAGCATGGCGGGAATGACGACGAGACTTTGGCAGGAGGCAGGAATGCCTTCTTCAAAGTTGAGTTTGGGCAGGCGCTGTGGTTTGACTTGTTGGCTGGTGAACCAGTTGACGAGATTGATGGCAACGGCCGTTACCGGCACAAAGGCCACCACCGCCACCAGCAAAAGCTGCCAGCCCGCTCCGCCCACGCGCAGGGTGTAGGCCAGCAGCAGCGCCAGCACAAGCAGCGTCAAAAAGAGGGCGCTGCTCAGGTAAACGGCCAGCGCATGGCGTTTGAGCCAGCGGTTGAGCCGAGTCCGGCCATCTGGTCGATAATCCAGGGCGTTTTCTAATTGTGGCAACCCCTCGCCAATCAGGTAGTAGCCGACGTGAGCTTGGGGAGAGAGCGACAATCCTGCCCAGGGATCAGCCCCGTTTACCGCGGAGCTGACGTGTGTTTGTGCCAGGAAAACGGCCGTTTGCGCTATCTCACTTTCTGAACGATCTCCTTGCCTGCCATACTGCTCAATCACTTTGCGGTATTGGTCACGAGTTTTGAAAGTCATGCGGCCGTAGAGCTGGCCAGGGTCCTGGCGGAGGATTTGCTCGGCGGCATTGGCTTGTTCAAAAAAGGTTTGCCAATCCGTATTGCTCAGCAAACGCAGGCTGACAATACAATTTGCCACCACATCTTTATCTTCAATTTGGAGCGTAAAATCAAGCGCGTCTGGAATTTCAGCAGGAGGTTGATGGGTGATGCGGCGGTTAGCTTGGGTCAAAGCGGCCAACAGCGAAATGCGCAGCATAATAGGCAGCGCCCACATTTCGCCTATGGTCAACGGCGTGATCATTTGGTAAGCGGATAGAAATTGATGCAGCCGTTGCCTGTCCACCTGGCACTGCTCATGCCGCACAAAGGGGCGCGTCAGGGCAAAAATACGGGTGATGGCGGTTGCTTCCGAATCAGTCAGCTTGGGCAGATCATCATCATAGCCAGGCGTGAAATCTTTTTCCACCTGGCGTATAACCTGTTGCACAATATAAAAATTGTCCAGCATCCACTCGGCCGCGGCTGAAAAAGCTAATTCTCCCTGAGACGTATCGGTATAGGCGCGATGGCTGTCACGCAATACTTGCTCTTGCGCTGGCAGCCAGTCCAACAAAATGTGTGGTGTACGCTTGAGGCACACATTCTGTTGTTTACTCGCTAACTGGTGTGCCAAAGTTTGTAGAGAAGAAAGCGTGGCGGGAAGAGGCGCCGTATCTGCCTGTTCTGCGGGCTTAATTGGGGTTCCAGTCTTCTGGTTGGGCATAGGCGATTTCCCGGTTTAGACCACCAGTCATGTTGGCAGCGGCTTGAGATCTGAATGTTTTGATTTGCTCTGCCGGTAAATCTTGCATGACAAACAAGGCGGCAGGGCTGTAATGGATAAAGTTGGCGATGAGAGAGCCGTGCAGCCGATTTTGAGCGCCAGACTGACCATGGGCGGACATCATGACCAGATCGATTTGTTCGGTCTGGGTGAAGTCGATGAGGGCATCGGCTGCCTGGCTCTGAGCAAGCAGCCGGGTGGTTATGGAGACCGTTTCATGTTCAGCCAGTTGGCGTAAATAGAGGGTGGCTTCTGTTCTATTATGCTCGTCTAAGCGCCGGCACATATCGACTTCTTCGGGGGATAACGGCCGTCTTTGCATCATTTCCGTTTGAGACGCCACATGCACCAGAAACAGCTCTGCATCCTGCGCTGCCGCTAACTTGAGGGCAAAGGGCAAGACAAATTCTGCCCGGCGTGAGCCATCCAGCGGCACCATGATGCGCTTGTACCGCGCCGTCTCCTCCACTGCCCGGGCTGCGTCAACGGTGCGTACCAGCATGAATGAGGTGGGCAGCAGATGGATGATTTTATAAGCCACGCTGCTGATGGTGCTGGGGGAGAAGCCGCTTTGGCCGTGTGTGGTTAAGATGACAAGATCCGGTTCCTGGGTTTCAGCGTACTGAATGATGCGATCAACGGCCGTTCCCTCTTGCAAAACCACTCGTGGCCGCTTCTTGGAAGTCGGCCAGGTTTGGCGTAAATTATTCAAATAAGCTTGGGCTTCCGCCTTACGCAAATGCCAACTAACGGGATCAACCTGGGTGGACATTTCTTTATCGTCTGTTTCCAGCACCCGCAGCAAAGTGATATTGGCAGTAAATGCCTGCGCCAAAGCACGCGCCGCCGGCAACGCTCCCTGAGCCAACGCAGAACCATCCAGCAAAACAAGAATTTCATCCAACATCGCACTTTCTCCTAAGTAAGCATGCAAAAATAAGTTGGCGGTTTCCAGAATGAACTAATCTCCAAGATTGGTTCATTCTCGCCAAGTTAAAAACGAACGCTTACTAAACTTCTGCGGCGCCATCTGGCGACCATGCTCTTTATGATAGGGTTAATGAGGGTGGATGACAATAGAAAAAGGCACAGAAGCAAGATACAACTTGGGTATATTTCTAGAAGACATATCCCCATTACCATCCCTGGACGCCCGAACAGGGGGACACACTTCCCTGTTCGGGCAAATTCGCCTGGGCGCGCCGCAACATATTCACCTTGCCTACGGCCGCCATTCAGCCAATGAAAGGTAATCTGCCGGGGTCACGAGAGGCTTTCTTCCATCTCGTCTGAATAGTCGCCAAAACGGGCGGCGCTGTTACAGCGGGCGCGATGGTAAAGACTGCGTTGGGCGTTAGCCACCTGAGACGGGTTGCCTTGCCATGCTTGTAACACCGGTTCTTGCAAAGCGCGGCCGTAGGAAAAACTCAGTTCCCAGGGATGCTGTCCGCCCTGATTCATGGCGTTGAGATGGGCAGTAGCCTGTTCCGGGCTTTGCCCGCCGGAGAGAAAGACGATGCCCGGCACAGCCGCGGGCACAACCCGCCGGAAGATGCGCACAGTGGCCGCCGCCACTTCCTGCACGTCAACCTGATGAGGCGATTCTTTGCCCGGCAAAACCATATTCGGTTTGAGCAATATCCCTTCCAGGTGGACGCCTTGCGCCTGTAGTTCGGCAAACACGGCGCGTAGGGTTGCTTCCGTCACGGCAGCGCACGTTTCGATGGTGTGGCCGCCGTCCATGAGCACCTCTGGCTCCACGATGGGAACCAGAGCTGCTTCCTGACACAAGGCAGCATAACGAGCCAACGCCTGCGCATTCACAGCAATGGCTGTGGCCGACGGCCGTTTCTCATCAATCGTGATCACCGCCCGCCACTTGGCAAAGCGCGCCCCCAATTCCCGGTACGCTTCCAGCCGTTGACGCAGCCCGTCCAACCCTTCCGTCACCTTTTCGCCGGGGCAGCCAGCCAGCGGAACCGTGCCCCCATCCACCTTGATGCCCGGTATGATCCCTTTTTCGGCCAGCAAGCGGGGAAAAGGGAGACCGTTGGCAGTGGCCTGGTGAATGGTTTCGTCAAAGAGGATGACGCCGCTGAGGTACTCCTCCACGCCCACCGTGGTAAACAGCAATTCGCGGTAGGCGCGTCGATTTTCGGCGGTGGATTCCAGTTGAATGGTATCAAACCGTTTTTTAATCGTACCGTCGCTTTCGTCAGCGGCCAGGATGCCTTTGCCTTTAGCCACCAGGGCATGGGCGGTGTTTTCCAGTTCTGTTTTCATCATGAGATTTCTCCTTTATCCCTGGGAGCGCGGACAGCCTGTCCGCCCGGTGCGGTCTGGCAGACCGCGCTCCCAGGCTAATCAACAAACGGTAGGTCTGTGCAGGATTGGCCGTTAAAGTTAGCGGCGTCGGGCGCCAGCCAACCGACTTGGCCGTTGTGACTGGCAGCCAGACTACCATCCCCTAAATCAATTTTATACCAATTTTGAGAATTCTTGCTAATAACGGCCGTGTATCCGCCTGCGGGCAGCGTAGCAATCACGTTTGCTGTGTCTATCGGTTGCTCATAAATGGGGGCGTCGGCCATGGCCATTTCATAGCAGGCAGTGGGGGAGATGGGCGCATAGATAGGTAACGTGGTGCAGTCGCCAGATGGAGTCACATCACTGCCGGGCGCCAACCAACGCAGGCGGAAGATACCCACGTTAGCGGCCTGGGCCACCGCCGGATCAAAACCTAACCAGCCAACGGCCGTTTGCCCACCCATCACCGCCTGCTCCCCCGCCGGCAATATGCCAAATTGGCCTGATTCAGTATCTGGCCGGTAATAAAGGGGGACATCACTGTTGGCGGTGAGGGTGCACTCTGCGGCTGGCGATGAGATGGCGGGTAAAGTTGCCGTTGCAGGGGGTGAGGGCGTAGGCGGTGTGATAGTTGGCTGACAAGCGACCAGTACGCCCAGCAGCAACATAAGCAATAATACAAGAGGGCGGTTCATTGTTTCAGGCATCATTCCTCCTGGCTCACTCCTTCTTTTCATGGTGGCCGCCAAATTGATAGCGCATGGCCGACATGAGCTTATCGGCGAATTCATCCTGACCGCGTGAATCAAAGCGAGCAAACAGGGCGGTGCTGATCACCGGCGCCGGAACCGCCTCGTCGATGGCCGCCAGCACCGTCCAGCGCCCTTCGCCGGAATCGGAAACACGGCCAGCAAAGGTATCTAGCTGGGGGTCGGCCCACAAGGCGGCGGCGGTCAAGTCGAGCAGCCAGGAGCCAATGACGCTGCCTCGCCGCCACACCTCGGCAATTTCCTTGAGGTCGAGATCGTACTGATAATGTTCTGGGTGGCGCAGCGGCGTGGTTTCGGCGTCTATATCATGGCTTTGCCGGCCCACATTGGCTTTGTGCAGGATGTTTAGCCCCTCAGCCAGAGCGGCCATCATACCGTATTCGATACCATTATGCACCATCTTGACAAAGTGCCCGGCCCCGTGCGGACCACAGTGGAGGTATCCTTGTTCGGCCGGAGAAACGGCCGTTTCCCGTCCCGGGGTGCGTGTGGCTGAATCTACGCCAGGCGCCAGCGCTGCAAAAATCGGATCCAGCCGCTGCACGGCGGCCGCCTCGCCACCAATCATCTGCGAATAACCCCGTTCCAGCCCCCAAACGCCGCCGCTGACGCCCACATCAAGGTAATGAATACCGGCCGTTGCCAATTCTTTGGCGCGGCGAATGTCGTCGTGATAATAAGAGTTGCCGCCATCTACTACGATGTCATCAGCTTGCAACAGCGGCTTGAGTTCCGTCAATACCGTGTCCACCACGGCCGCTGGCAGCATGAGCCAGATGGCGCGGGGCTTTTCCAACGTTGCCGCCAGGTCAGCCAATGACGAAGCGCGGACGGCGCCCTGTTTTTCCAGGTCAGCCGCCGCCTGGGGATTGTGGTCGTAAAGTACGCAGGTATGTCCGGCTTGCATCAAGCGGGTAGCCATGTTGGCCCCCATGCGGCCTAAACCAATCATTCCAATTTGCATGATAAAAATCTCCTTCGTAAATAGGAGCGCGAACGTCTCGTTCGCCACTTGCAGGCGAGACGCCTGCGCTCCATTTTCATTCATCGTGGTGCGCCCCG
>CAZXVH010000074.1:15676-27786 GCA_964643965.1 uncultured Ardenticatenaceae bacterium | reverse complement strand
GTAGTCGAGTAGTCGAGTAGTCGAGTAGTCTGGTAGTCTGGTAGTCGAGTAGTCGAGTAGTCGAGTAGTCGAGTAGTCGAGTAGTCTGGTAGTCGGCTCACTGTTAACTGTTCACTGACCACTGATCACTGACCACTGACCACTGATCACTGACCACTGACTACTGGCTCTTGCGGCGGGCAGTATAGTGAGAAGTTAATAAGTTGGCAAGTGGATTGAGTCGTATGCTTGCTCCTGTTGAGCGCTTTTCGTCATCAAGCGAGTAAACTTATATAATGATAGCGGAAGCGTTATTTTTTAGGATGGGATGGAAATAATTTACAAGCATTCAATGGTTTTTTAATAGACAATATGAGTGAGCAGCAGGTACTGGAAGAGGCGATTGCCGTCCTGAGAAAGCACCAAGAGACATTGGGCTATTCTGTGGTGGAAACGGCCGTTTCTGTGTTGCTGGATCAATTGTCTACTTTAGAAACATCCCCTCTCATTGAACAATTTGAATCGGTGACTGTTCTCCAGATGGATTTATCGGGTTTTACTGCTTTGTCGGCGGCCATGGATGCAGAGCAGGTGCGAGATAGAGTCAATGCCTTGTGGAAGCGGTTAGACAAGGTGGTCTTAGCCTGGGGCGGCCAGATCGAGCAACATACTGGGGATGGTCTGATTGCTTTGTTTGGTGTGCCCACGGCGCATGAGGATGACGCCCAACGAGCGGTCCTGGCCGCGTTGGATATGCAGTTGGAATTGTCGTTGTTCAACCAGGCAGAGGCGGTGGCGGCGGACACGACGCCTTTAACTCCTGTGGCGTCGCCGGTGGATTTTCAGATGCGGATTGGCATTCACAGGGGGCCGTTATTGTGGGGACATGTCGGGCAGGGCGCAGTGCCAACGGCCGTTGGCGACGCCATCCATATTGTCAATCAAATGGAAAAAGAAGCGCCGGTTGGGGGCGTTCTCATTTCTTATGATGTGTACAGCCAGGTGTTTGGCCAGTTTGAGATAACGCCGGCCGAACCATTATGGATTCCCTCTCGTGAAAGTGGACTGCCGATGTATGTGGTGGAACGGGAAAAGCCCAGAGCGTTTAACCACATTGCCTATGGCGGGCACGGCATTCGCTCCGGGTTTGTGGGGCGCGCTTTGGAATTGGAACGGCTGGAATTTGCCTGGCAGGAGACGCTGGATAATAGCGTCATGCAGGTGGTGACGCTGGTGGGCGAGCCGGGCCTGGGTAAGACGCGCCTTTTTAGCGAGTTTGGACGCTGGTTGGATATGATGCCGGTGCGTGGTTGTCTGCTGCGGGGACGGGGATTTCGTAATCGCAAAGATGTGCCGCTGACGGTGTTTAAAGAATTGTTTTTTGACTACTTCGACATCCATGTGCGTAGTACGCCGACGGTGATTCGTGAAAAATTTAGTCAGGGTGTGGGGCGCAATGCCGGCCGTTACCAGATTAGTGCGCAGGAGCAGGCGCATGTGTTGGGGTATCTGCTGGGTATTGGCTTTTCAGATAGTCCTGTCATCCAAAACCTGCATGGTGATGAAAAGCGGTTACAAAAATATGGCCGCCAGGATATGGCTCGCTTTTTCTCTGATTTATCTACTCGCTTCTTCCCAATCGTGTGGGTGGTGGAAGATGCGCAATGGGCGGATGCGGCTTCATTGGACATGATTGATTATTTATTGGAAGCGTGTTATGACCTGCCCATCTTGGTGGTTTGTCTGGCGCGACCGGAATTTTTGGAGGAACGGCCGTTATGGAATGGAGCCACTGATCCCATGAGTCCATACCTGTCGCTGCCCTTGTCGCCGTTGTCAGCCATCGACAGCCGCCATATGATTGCCGACATCCTCTCAGACGTTCGCCACATCCCGTTTCGACTGTCTGACCTGGCGGTATATGGCGTTCAAGGCAACCCTCTTTTTTTAGAGCAACTGCTCCACTGCTTCCGTGATCTGGCTATTATCCGGGATGCGGAATCAGGCGCTTATGTCGATTTGAAAAAATTGGAAACCTTTGCCGTTCCAGATTCATTAAGCGCCTTGTTTTTAACTCGCTTTGCGGCCGTGCCCTTTATAGAAAGGAAAGTATTAGAGGCAGCGGCTGTGGCTGGCCAGGTTTTTTGGGATAGCGCTGTTTTTGCAGCGATACAATCTGAATTAGAAATATCAGCCATAGATTTGGCAGAAATATTGACTCAGTTGGAAGAGAAAGAGATGATTCTCAGGCGACATTCTTCTCTTATGGTGGGCAGCCTGGAATATCAATTTTTTCACGACATGCTATGGCAGGTCGTTTATCAAGAGGTGACGCGGCCGGTGCGTAAATTGTATCATGGCCGGATTGCGGCCTGGATGGTTGAACGCAGCAAGGCACAGGCTTAAATGGCGGAGCAAGATCGGGTTGTCAAACAAATGCAGGGTTTGCGGCGGGCGCTGGCTGTCATCGGCGGGCAGCGTGAACTGCTGGGCGGCCGGATCGTGGATGCGACGGTGGCGGCGTTGCAAACCCGGCTGTCAATGATAGAGAAGAAAGAGGAAACGGCCGTTTCCAGCCCAGACCGCTCCACCCAACGTAAATATCTCACCATCCTCTTTGCCCACGTCTCCGGTTTTACCAAAGCCACCCAAACCATTCCCGATACCCGCATGTTAAACGTTATCAACCTGTTGTGGCAGCGGCTTGATGGCGCTATCGCAGCTCAGGGCGGTATGATCGATAAACACATGGGCGATGGCGTCATGTGCCTCTTTGGCGTACCTGTGGCGAGCGAGGACGACCCTGAACGCGCCATCCGCGCCGGCCTGGCGATGCGCCAGGCATTGGCCCAATTCATTGCGGAGATGAAGGCGGAATTTGCCTTCACCACGCCAGACGGCGCTCCCGGGAATACCAGTTTATTGGCCGCCCTGGATACGCTCCATCTGCGCATAGGCATTAACACCGGGCCAGTATTGGTTGGAGAGATCGGTACGGGTGACGAATACACCGTCATCGGCGATCCGGTCAACATCGCCAGCCGCCTGGAACAAAAAGCGTCGCCTGGCAGCATCCTCATTTCGCATGAAACATATCAACTGGTGCGCGGCGCTTTCGACATTGAGCCATTAGGGCCTATGCTTTTAAAGGGCAAACAAGCGCCCATTCCCGTTTATCTTGTCTCAGGTGTTCAGGCGCGTATCTTCTCAGAGCGAGGGCGAGGCGTAGAAGGTGTGCAAACGGAGATGGTAGGGCGTGACCGGGAACTGCTGCGGCTGCAAAACAGCTTGAAAGCGGTGGTGGAAAGCGGTCGCGGCCAGGTCGTGACGGTGGTGGGCGAGGCGGGCATCGGCAAATCACGGCTTATTCATGAGTATACCCATTGGGCAAAATCCCTGCCGGTTAAAATTAATATTTTTAAGGGGCATACAGAACCGAGCATGACGCGAGTGCCTTACTCGCTGGTGAGAAATCTGTTTGTTACTGTCTTGGGCATTCAAGATAATGATCCGGCTGCTGTGGTGAAAACAAAATTGATGCAGCAAATGCAAACGTATTTCCCTGAAGAACCCCTGAAAAAACAGGAACAACGCAGTCGCTCATTTGCCCAGTTGTTTGGCTTAAACGTGGAGGATGATATGGCTATGCCCCTGGCGTTGGCGGAACTATCTCAAGCCAGGGAAGAAATATTTAAAGAGTTAGCTGAACTACTGCGGAGAACTGTCACAGGGGTTCGCGCCGGTTTGGTGGTGCTGGAAGATGTTCATTGGGCTGATGAAGGCTCTGTGGAATTGATTGATTATTTAATCTCCGCTTGCCGTGATGCGCCATTGCTGTTTCTCAGCGTCACCCGGCCGACTTTATCCGAACAACATATTTGGGGGTATTCGCTGAGTCAGGCGTCTCCTTTGGATCAAGAACCGGTGGTGCAGCAGACCATTGCCCTACAGATGTTGACAGTGGATCAATGCCGCCAACTGGTTGAAAATATTTTGCGATATTTGCCAGAAATCCCACCCGCTTTGTTTGATCTCATCGTCTACCGCTCTGAAGGCAACCCGTTTTATGTTGAAGAAATGGTGAAGGTGCTGATTGAAGATGGCGTGATTGTGCCTGGTGAGAAGTCATGGCGTGTACTCAAAAAACAGCTGATCGATTTGCGGATTCCACCCACGCTAACGGGCGTTTTACAGGCGCGTTTAGACCGGCTCTCTTCTTTGGAACGCACTACCTTGCAGCGGGCAGCAGTGATTGGGCGTGTATTCTGGGATAGTGCGGTGATGGTGATGCAGGATGGGGTGGAGGAAACAGCCGTTCATACTCCTGATACCCTTGCCGCCCTCAAAGCCTTAGAAAAAAGAGAAATGATCTTCCAACGCGACGCCTCCATGTTCGCCGGCAGCAACGCCTACCTCTTTAAACATGAAATGCTGCGCGAGGTCGCCTACGAAAGCGTCTTGCTGCGCACCCGCCCTGCATACCACAAGCAAGTCGCCGACTGGCTGGTGCAGGAGAGTGGCGAGCGGGTGGCCGAGTATGCCGGTCTCATTGCCGACCACTATGAAAAAGCAGAACAATGGCTGGCGGCCGCGCATATGTACGAAAAAGCCGGAATACGAGCGCAAGAGTTAGCAAACCCGGAATTGGCGCTCTCCCATTTCCAAAAAGTGCTGCAACTCATTGCCCAAGAGCCACATGAAAATAACTGGAAAATAGCCATACAGGAGCGCATGGCTCATTTACTGGCCACACAGGCTCGTCTGGTGGAGGCCACCGACATGTTCAGCCTGATGCGCCACATGGCCGAACTAGATGGTGATCTATTAGCGCAGACCAAAGCACTCACCGGTTACTCCCGGCTGCAATATGCGCAGCAGCAATACAACTCCGCCAGCCAATCTGCCGAAAAAGCAGAGCAAATTGCCTGGTTAGTGGGTGATCATGCCGAGTTGATACAGGCGCTTGTGAGCAAGAGCCTCGCCTCCCATGCCCTGGGCCACTCCGCGTCTGCCGCCCAGACAGCGCAGCAAGCCCTGAAAATCGGCGAAAACCTGCAAAGTCCTGGCATCATATTGCCTTGCTTGCAGACTTTAATTTTCCTGGCAATTGAGGAGGGTAAGCAGAGCCATATTGATCATTACCTCACCCGTTTGCAAACATTGATCAATCGTTTGGATAAAGCCAAAATCGAACTGCCTACCATTGGCGCTGGTTTTGTGGCGCTGGGAGAATTTTATAATCGGTTGGGTCGTTACGATAAAGTCGCTCGCCCGCTGCTGTTGGCGGTGCGTATCTTCAAAAAGTTAGATCAGCAGCAGATGGCGGCCAGAGCATTATATTTACTGGGAGAATCCGGCCGGCTGCGAGGTGACAATGATCAGGCTGTCCCGTTTTATCGAGAAGCCCTGGCCGTCGCCTCAGCCATTGGTCACCTGACTGGTGAAATGGAATACCGATCTCATCTGGCGGCCGCTTACGTGGGTTTGGCGCAGTTTGATTTGGCCGAGAGAGAGTTGGTACGCACGTTAAATTTAGCAGAAAACAAAATGCGGTTTGTTCATTGGCAAGGCGCCTCTTTTGCGTATGGTCAGTTATCCCAGACCTTGTTAGGGCAAAATCGGAGAGAGCCGGCTTTAGCGGCGGCTCAGAAAGCGTATCAACATGCTTTAATCATGGCCGACGATAGATCGGTAGGGGCGGCCTGGTATGCGCTCGGTTTGGTTGCCTGGCGGCTGCCCATAGAAAATTTGCCTATTCTTGTGAATGAAAAAATCTACATGCCGGCTGATTGTTTTTCAGAGAGCATCCGCTTGCTACGGCGGGTAAATGGAGATAGCATCGGTACATTCCGGGAGCAAGCGCTGACAATGTGGGCCTGGGGGCAGTATGAAGAGGCTCAGGGAAACAGTTCCCGCAGCCAGATCTTGTTCAGCGAAGCCCGCGCGTTGGCTGCTGAAATTGCTCTTTCCTTAGGCGTTTGATGATAATTGTGGGAACCGGGCTTTGACAGGCTCAGCCCTCGTCTGGCTGTAAAGTTACCAAAAATATTTGAATAAGCTGGTTTTTTTAAGTGTGTTCAGACTGTTGGATCCAACGGTAGTAAAGTTTCTCTGGTTGTTTCGTTTGGTTTTAGATAAGTTAAAATATAGATGGGCGCATGAGGTGATTCCTATGGCTAAGAAAAAAGATAAAAAGAAAGACAAGAAAGACAAGAAAGGTAAGAAGAAGGACAAGAAGTAGCAAGTCCTGTTTTACTCTGAAAATAGTTGGATCCAACAATCTGAACATACATAAACGCTGTGGCAAAGGAAAAGAACTACCTTCTCCAAAGAGTGCCCCAATCTTCCGCAGGTCACTCCTGATGAATGTGATAACCGAGGAGGGGTTTGCGGTTTAAGATGAGAGCTGGCACTTTTTGCACAGGTTTAACCATCATTTTTTGTAATGGGAAAATGGTGGCGTCGGTCAGAATGAAAAATTCGTACTTGTCATCGAAGAGGTTTTCGTTTGGCGCTTCTGTATTGACATGCAAATCGCCGCGGATGGCAAACCACTCTGTGTAACAGACGATGGTGCGTTTGGCGGCCAGAATTTGCATCTTTTTTACATCTGCCTCATCTAATAAAGAGATGAAGTTGATGGCGCCGCGGTTGATTGTCATGGCGGGTTGTTTGAAGCCTTTGAGTTGAAACTGGGCGCTCAACGGCAGCATTTCCACATCTTCAAAATAAAAACTGAGATAGGTCAGGTTATTGATGAAGACGGTCAGGTCGCCGCGCGGTTGAAAGCGAGCCTTCACTAAAAAACTGGGGATGCCCAGTTCTACGTTTAAATAATCAAATTGTAGTTTTTCCACGACTGTGCCTCCTGCGCAAATTGGAGCGCCGACAGCTTGTCGGCTTTTCACCATCTGGGAGATGGCGTTCTCTCTGGATTATTCAGGATTGAGATGGGATGCGCCATATGACCTTTGTCTCAGGCTTCGGCGTCTTCCCATAATTCATCGGCGGGCGGCGCTTGGGCGGCCATGCGCGGCGGGGCATAGGCGCTGTCGTCTGGGCGGAAGCGGGCGAACTGGTTGCCTTCTGGCAAAGAAAAGACGATGAGAACCTCTTCTTCAGGGTTGTAAACGGCCGTTTGTTCACCCACCCCGGCTTCTTCGGCGGCAGCCTGACGCCAATATTGCATATCCTCAGTGGGATCCACATTTGTGCATTCGATGACCAGCAAGCCTCGCCCATATTTCTGGTAGCCCGTATAAGCATAGGCGGCTACTGTAGGCCAATTACTGAAAATATAATCACGGCGTCCTTCAGGGGTAGTAATGTCCATAGTTCTCTCCTAAATCGTTACGATTGTTGATATGTCAATCTCTACGCTCTATTTTCTATAGAGAAAGGATAAGTTTAGCGAACTTTGGCGGGATGGCGAGGCTGTTGTTTATTTCACCCTATTGGTGATCTTCCAAGATACGTTATACTTGCGCCAGGTTTAAACAAATTTTACTATCTCCCACTGTTTCCTCACTGGATTTTTAAGTGTGCTTGCCAGCCATGTCGTTAACGATGCCTCAAGAGGTCTGGAGGAAAATCAATGACCAACCCATTCACTCGAACACAAAAACTATATCTTGCGACGTACATGAACAAAGTATCGCGTTCTTTTACCCTGGTCGCTCCTCAAGTAGAGTCACCCCTCAGCGACTATCTGGCAGTGGCTTATCTGATTTGTCGGGTTGTGGATAATATTGAAGATTGCACCTTGCCTTATCCAGAAAAACGGGGTTATTTTACAGAATTTGCCCAGATGTTGGCGTCCCCTGAAAAATCTGGTGAGGTATTGAGCCGGTGGGAGCAAATAGCGTGGCCGGGTCTCTCTGAAGATGAACAAGAGATGATGGGGGTGGAAAAAGGGCTGCTGTTGTGGCAAATTTACGCCGAAATGCCAGAGGCGTACCGCGCTTCGGTTCAAAGGTGGGCCGGCACGATGGCCGAGGGCATGGCGCTGGTGGTGGATTTAGACCAGACCGGGTTTTTTAGCTATAAAGATGAGGTGCGGCTGCCGGTAACGGCCGTTGACTATGATCGCTACTGTTTCTATGTGGCGGGAACGGTGGGTCGCATGATTACCGAATTAGCCGTCACCTACTACGAGATTCCAGACGGTGAGGCTGAAATTTTACTGGCCTACAGCGAAGCGTGCGGCCGCGCCTTGCAGAAGACCAATATCGTCAAGGACTTTGCCCAAGATTTGGCACGGGGTTTCAGTTACCTGCCGGATGAATGGCTGCGAGAGGTGGATTATACGCCGCTTGCCTTGCAAGACGCGCCCGATTGGTGGAAGAAAAAGGTATTGATGAATGTATTGGCTGAATTAGATAATTCTGTCAATTATGTGTTTCATTTGCCGAAAACGGCCGTTGGTTATCGCAAAGCCGGTCTCTTGATGCTGCTGCCCGCCTACCAAACCTTGTTGCTGGCCGCCCAGAAAATCGACGCCCTCTTCACCCCTGCCCACAACGTCAAAATTTCACGCACTACCATGAGCAAATGCGTCATACAAGCCCAGTTCATGGCTACCAACGACGAAGCGATTGGCGCCTATAGTCAAGAACTCTCCCAACAAATTTTACAAACAGTTAATCTCGAACATAATTATACGCCCGCAACCTTCACCACTCTTTCAAGATAATGAAGCCTACGCCACCGGTCACGCCCTCCAGCGGTTATGAAGTGTTGATAGAAACGCGATCAGAAGGATTGATTCGCCGTTTTTTCATTACATTTAAACATGCCATCGGCCTGGTGTGGGGCGGCATTTACACCCTGGTTCAAGAGCGAAAACAAGAAGGGCGAGCCTGGGATTTTACCATCATCTTGCTGCGTATCATCCTGACCATCGCCTGGCCTTTTCTCAACCGCCCCCTGGTCAAACAACCCTTTCCCGTACAATTTCGCCGCCGTTTAGAGATGCTGGGGCCAACCTACATAAAGTTAGGGCAGATTTTGAGCCTGCGTGAGGATTTGTTGCCAACCTCCATTACAAACGAACTTAAAAATTTACTGGATCGCTTGCCCGCTCTCCCGTTCCCCCGTTATCTGGAATACATTGAAAAAAATATACAATTACCCATTTGGACAGTTTTCTTGGAAATCGATACAGTGCCGTTAGGCTCTGCTTCGTTGGCGCAAACACATCGCGCCGTTCTCAGAACGGGGGACGAAGTCGTCCTCAAATTGCTCAAACCCAATGTGCGCCAAACCGTGCAAAACGATACGCGCTGGCTGCGCGTTGTGGGTCGTATTTCCCAGATATTTCTGGCGCGCTACCAGCCCAAACGCCTGATCGACGAGTTTTGCCGCTACACCATGTTGGAAGTAGATTTGTGCAATGAAGCCAACAGCGCCGAAGTCTTTGCCGCCAATTTTAAGGATGAGCCGGATGTTCGCTTCCCCAAAGTTTACCGGGAAGTCAGCAATGAAAATTTGCTGTGTATGGAGTTTTTCCGAGGCAGTAAACCAGACGCCGCGGCCCTTTCTCGTATGTCCCAAAAAGAGATAGACCAGGTTATCCGCCTGGGCGTGGGCGCCACGATTAAGATGATTTTCAGGGACGGCTTCTTTCATGCCGACCTGCATCCGGGCAACCTCATCATTTTCCATGATGGCAGCGTCGGGTTCATTGATTTAGGCATGATCGGCCGTTTTGATACCGATATGCAGAAGCGCATGTTATATTACTTTTACTCCCTGGTCATGGGTGATGCGGCCAGCGCCGCCCGTTACCTGGTCGCCATGACTATTGGCGGCCCTCGCAGCAATCCCGAAGGTTTTCGCCGCGCTGTTGAAGATTTGAATCGTCGTTGGCTGCGCTCTCCCAACTTTCATGAATTTTCCCTGGGGCAGCTCATTTTGCAATCGGTGGCGTTGGCTGGTAGATTTCATATCCAATACCCTGGCGAAATCATCCTGATGGTCAAGGCGCTCATTACCTTAGAAGGCGTGGGCAATGTCTTGGCCCCCGGCATGAACGTGGTAGAAGCTGCCCAAAAAGATGTGCAGAGTATCTTGTTTGGTCAGGTCAATCTTTCCAAGCTTTTCAAAGACGGCATGTTGGTGCTGCCAGAGGTGATGGATATTTTCACCCGCAGCCCCCTGGTGATTAGCGAAGGGCTGCGCTTCTTTGAATCTTATGTAAAAACTTCCCGCGATAATCCGCTGAAGACCTTAAAAGGTACGCTCTTTGGCAGCTCTTGTGTGTTGGCTGGAGCCATCATATTTGCCTTTGAGGGGCCGTTCTGGCTGTGGGCTTTTCTCATGATTTTAGGGTTTTCATTTGCCGGTTACAGCTTCCTAAAAGATGATTCGTGACGATTTTAGGAACAGGGTTGTCTGCAAAGATTGTTTGTTATGAAAAAACAGTTTCATTTAAAGTACAGGAGTAAATCTGTCAGGTCTTGCCCGACAAAGAAATAGAGATGACAAAAATAAATGATAAGAAAAAGCAATGGGAAGTAGAATCTGTAAAACCGCTGCTCGACCGTTTTCCAGAGCGCAAAGAGGTATTTGAGACCAGTTCAGGCATTCCCATAGATCGCCTGTACACGCCGTCTGAAATACGAGATTATGACGAGCAGCTCGGTTTTCCCGGTGAATATCCTTTTACCCGAGGCGTCCAGCCGACGATGTATCGCGGCCGTTACTGGACCATGCGTCAGTATGCCGGGTTTGGTACGGCGGCGGAGTCTAACGAGCGCTATAAATTCCTGCTCAACCAGGGACAGACGGGCCTTTCGGTCGCTTTTGATTTGCCCACCCAAATTGGCTACGATTCGGATGATCCCATGTCGTTGGGTGAGGTGGGTAAAGTGGGCGTCAGCATTCCCAGCCTGGATGATATGGCCCTGCTGCTGGATGGCATCCCCCTGGATAAAGTCTCCATCAGCATGACGATCAATGCGCCAGCGGCCGTTTTGCTGGCGATGGTGATTGCGGTGGGCAAACGACAGGGTGTGCCCATGAATAAGCTGCGGGGCACGGTGCAAAATGACATCCTCAAGGAATATATTGCTCGCGGAACCTATATTTTCCCGCCCCGGCCTTCCATGCGTCTCATCACCGATATTTTTGACTTTTGCAGCCGTGAGACGCCCCATTGGAATACTATTTCCGTCTCAGGTTATCACATTCGAGAAGCAGGCAGCACGGCCGTTCAGGAAATTGCGTTTACCCTGGCGGATGGCATTGCTTATGTGCAGGCGGCCATCGACGCCGGCCTGGATGTTGACAGTTTTGCTGACCAGATCTCCTTTTTCTTCAACGCGCACAACAACTTCCTGGAAGAGATCGCCAAATTCCGGGCGGCGCGACGCATGTGGGCCAAAATCATGCGCCATCGCTTTGGCGCCAAAGATCCCAAAAGCTGGCGGCTGCGCTTCCATACGCAAACGGCCGGTTCCACGCTCACGGCCCAGCAGCCAGAAAATAATGTGGTACGGGTGGCGCTGCAAGCATTAGCGGCCGTTATGGGTGGCGCCCAAAGTTTACACACCAACGGCCGGGATGAAGCCCTGGCGCTGCCCACCGAAGAATCAGCCCAAATTGCCCTGCGCACCCAACAAATCATCGCCTATGAAAGCGGCGTGGCTGATACCATCGATCCCCTGGCTGGTTCGTTTTACCTGGAATCGCTCACCGATGAACTGGAAAAACGGGCCTTCGCCTATATCGACCAGATCGATGAGATGGGCGGCGTCTTGAACGCCATTGAAAATGGCTTTATGCAGCGAGAAATTCAGGAAGCCGCCTACCGCTTCCAGCGAGATTTGGAAGCGAAGCGGGAGATTGTGGTGGGCGTCAACAAGTTCGCTAAAAATGAAGATCACCTGGCGCTGGCGAGGATGAAATTAGATCCGGCCATCGAAGCGTCGCAGCGAGAGCGCCTGGCGGCGCTGCGTGCCCGGCGGGACAATGAGAAAGTGGCGGCGCTGCGCCGTCAACTGGCCGCCTCCGCCCAAACAGATGAAAACTTGATGCCGCTTTTTATCATCTGTGTGGAAAATGATGTGACTTTGGGCGAAATTTGTCATACGCTGCGAGACGTATGGGGCGAGTATAAACCGAATTTTGAT
>CAZXVH010000074.1:0-15576 GCA_964643965.1 uncultured Ardenticatenaceae bacterium | reverse complement strand
CGAAATTTGTCATACGCTGCGAGACGTATGGGGCGAGTATAAACCGAATTTTGATTTATAGTGGTTGCCTCAACAAAAATTTGGAGAAAACAAATCATGAAAGTTTTTGGGATTGGACACATGAAAACTGGAACAACGACTTTAGGAGCCTGTTTATATGAAATGGGTTTTAGACATAAATCTTTTAGTCCAAAACTAACCAGACAATTTCATGCCAACGATATGTCAAATATTTGGAATGTTGTTGAAAACTATGATAGTTTTGAAGATTATCCCTGGCCTTTGATTTACAAAGAGGCAGATAAAAAATTCCCTGATAGCAAGTTTATTCTTACTGAACGAAAAAACAGTGAAGTGTGGTTTCGAAGCGTTTTGAACAATGCTAAGCGCTTGGGACCATCACCTGAAGACAAAATTGTGTTTGGATTTGGCTTGCCCTTTCGTCATAAGGATGAGTATATCACTCAATATGAAGCTCATAATCAGGAGGTTAAAGCATATTTTGAAGGTAAACCTGAAAAATTATTGGTAGTCTGTTGGGAAAAAGACTCTAATATGCAAGATTTATATCAGTTTTTGGGTGTAGAAGCAGCATCCCAGGATTATAAAGTTCCGGCCCTGAATGTTAGCAAAGGGCAAAAGATCAGCTTCAAGTTATGGGTAAAAAATTCTGCACGTTATTTTTTGATTTCAGGACTTGGCTATGATCCATTTTTGTATCGTAATATGAGTTGGGAGTTAGAAGGCAATTGGACGCCGAGATAGTATGGAGAAAGAATAAACTAATGATTAAAAAAGTAGATCATATTGCGGTGGTGGTGGAAGATTTGGCGGAGGCCCGGCGCTTTTGGGTGGACGCCTTGGGGCTGACGCTGGATCGAGTGGACAGTGTGCCGGCCGAAGCGGTAGACATCGCCTTTTTGCCGGTGGGAGACAGCGAGATTGAACTGTTGCAGCCCACCGATCCGGAGAGCGGCGTGGCGAAGTATCTGGCTAAACGGGGCGCAGGGCTGCACCATCTCTGCTTTGAAGTGGACGATATTGAGGCGGTATTGGATAGATTAAGAGCGGCGGCGGTTCCTTTGATCACGGAAACGGCCAAGGTGGCCGCTGATGGCAAGAAGTATGCTTTTGTGCATCCAAAAGGGACGGGTGGGGTGCTGGTGGAGTTATATCAGCTTGTCTAGGTTCTGATGTCATGTGTGGATCATGACGTTTGTCACTGGCGCAAAAACGGCCGTTTCGTTATTCTGTATCTAAGCCGCCGTAGTTAATGGCAAGGCGTTGTGAGTCAAACAAATGATGTTTTGGAAAGCAGGCTTGGCTGGCAACCTCAGGGATGCCCCAGCTGCTCAATTTTAGCAAAAGGCTGTACTCCACAACAT
The DNA here is from genome assembly GCA_964643965.1 of uncultured Ardenticatenaceae bacterium. Lineage (GTDB taxonomy): Bacteria > Chloroflexota > Anaerolineae > Promineifilales > Promineifilaceae. Next base: position 14,191 of record CAZXVH010000074.1, on the reverse strand, counting down.
TGAATTAATTCGACGGCTTAAACAATTTTTCCCGGTGGGGTGAGCCAATCGGGAGCCGCATAGCGGGTGTGGTAGCGCTACCACACCCGCTTTTTCATCCCATTTTTTACAGTTGCGGCAGCACTTCTTTGGCCAGCGTTTCCAGTCCGGCCATATCATCTAAGTCGAGCCATTGCAGCATGATGCGCTGCAACCCGGCTTCAGCCCAGGTTCCCAAGCTATCGACAATTTGAGTGGCTGTCCCCAATACCATGCCGCGCTGGCGCAGTTCATCGATAGAGCGCTGGCTGAATTTTTTGGTTAAGGCGGCTTCGTCTCCGATTTCTACACGGGTCATGAGGGAACGACGCACCTCGGCCGGAGAACGGCCGTTTTCTTCCAACAACTCATCCAGCCGCTCATTCTTCTCCATGAATTCCTCTGGCCCGATAAGGACGGCATTCCATTCCGCGGCATATTGGGCGGCCAGGGGCAGCGTCAGCTGCGGGCCGTTGCCGCCAATGAGAAGCGGCGGCCCGCCTGCTCGCTGCGGCCGGGGCAGCAAAACCGCTTCTTGCAGCTGGTAATACTCCCCCTTAAAATTCAGCGGCTCCTCACTGTGCAGCAGGTGGCTGATGATCTCCAGCGCCTCAGCAAAGCGGTCGAAACGGGGTTTTACATCCAGTAAATCCCAGCCATAATGGGCATGTTCCCGCTCCTGCCAACCAGCGCCCAGACCGAGGGTTAAACGGCCGTTTGATAAATCATCCACCGCGCTGGCCATGCGGGCCGTCATCGTCGGCTGGCGGAATGACACCGGGGAAACCAGGGGGCCAAACTCGATGCGGCTGGTATGGCTTGCCAGCCAGGTGAGCGATACCCACAGTTCTAACGAATCCAAATCGGGCGGATTGGCATTGGTGTAATGATCCGAGCGATACAAGCCTACAAAACCAGACTCCTCAACGGCCGTTGCCAACCGCTGCCATCGTTCCCAATTTAAGCCATTTTGTCCTTCAACCATAATCGCTACGTCTAACATAATTTCCTTCCTTTCTGTGCGGCCGTCTTGCCACTTTTTAAAACAAAACCGCCAACCTACAGCGCGGGCTACAGGTTGGCGGCGACATCATAAACCGAGATGGCTGTGCTAATTTTCGACGTGGGGCAGAATTTGGGCCAGAATGCGATCTTTGGGCAGGGCGCCGGTAATCCGTTCCACCACTTCGCCGTTTTTGAACAGCATCAAGGTGGGGATGCCCACAATACCATACCGTCCGGGCACGGCCGGATTGTCATCCACATCCACTTTGGCGACTTTGACGCTGCCATCATACTCTTCGGCGATCTGTTCTACGGAAGGGGCGATCATGCGGCAGGGGCCACACCAATCCGCCCAAAAATCTACCAACACCGGTAATCCGGCGTCCAGCACCTCATCCTGAAAAGTCTCGTCTGTTACTGCTAAAGGTTTTGCCATTTTTGTTGCTCCTTGCATAAAAATTCTAAAGCTGCACTCTTGATGTTATAATCAGTTGAATTCTTACTTGAGAGTTTAGCTGATGGCAAAGTCCTGTCAAGATAATGCCTGTCGGTCTGATGAGAACTTTATAATTGCATCCCTAAGAAGGAGGGTTACAATCCCATTATGAACGATTTGCTTGTGGTAAACGGCCGTCTTGTCACCTGGCAGGCGGATGATGAAATTATAGAAAACGGAGCGCTGCTGCTGCAAAATGGGCTTATCACCGACATGGGAAACAGCGCCGACCTGCGTCAAAAATATCCCGATACCCCCCAACTCGACGCTAAAAATCAACTGGTGATGCCCGGCAATATCTGCGCCCACACCCATTTTTACGGCGCCTTTTCCCGAGGCTTGGGCATTCCTGGCCCGCCGCTGAAAGATTTCCCCGACATCCTGGAAAAGCTGTGGTGGCGTTTGGATCGGGCTTTGCTGGATGTGGATGTATGCTACAGCGCCCTGGTTTGCCTGGTTGACGCCATCAAGCATGGCACAACCACCCTCATCGATCATCATGCCAGCCCCAACGCCATCAATAATTCCCTGGATCAAATCGCGGACGCCGTGACGGAATCTGGGCTGCGAGCCGCTTTGTGTTATGAAGTCACCGACCGCAATGGCCCGGATGGGGCGCAGGCGGGCATTGATGAAAATGTGCGCTTTTTGCACTCTTTGGCGGAACGGGGCAATCCCATGCTCTCTGGCACATTTGGCCTGCACGCTTCCCTTTCCCTCACAGAAGAAACGTTACACGCTTGTGTGGCTGCGGCCAAAGATGTAGACACCGGCTTCCATATCCACGTCGCCGAGCATGAATCAGATGAGTACGATTCGCTGTATAAGTACGGCAAACGGGTGGTAGACCGCCTGGCAGATGCGGGCATCTTGGGGCCGAAAAGCATTGTGGCGCACGCCATCCATGTGGACGCCGCCGAAAAAGAGCTGCTGGCGCAAACGGGAACCTGGGTCACGCATCAACCACGCAGTAATATGAATAATGCTGTCGGCGCCGCCGATATTGAAGGCATGATGCGCCTGGGCATTCCCGTTTGCCTGGGCAACGATGGCTTTAGCAACAATATGTGGGCGGAATGGAAAATGGCTTACCTGTACCACAAGGCAGCCCATCGTGATCCGCGGCGGGCCAATGGCATGGACATTGTGCAAATGGCCGTGCACAACAACGCCGCGCTGACCGGCATCTTTTGGCCCGGCCTGCCCATTGGTAAACTGGCGCCTGGCGCGGCGGCCGACATCATTTTTGTGGATTACCACGCCATCACGCCGCTAACGGCCGGGAATCTGCCCTGGCACATTATTTTCGGCTTTGAGGCGGATGTGGTGACGACGACCATCGCTGGCGGCAAGGTGTTGATGCAAGATCGGAAACTGCTCACCCTGGACGAGGCGGAAATCGCGGCCCGCAGCCGTGAATTGGCGGCTGAAGTGTGGCAGCGCTTTGAGAAATTTAGCGAATAGCAGGAGTGGAATGTGAAGATTGCAATTTTAGGTGGAACAGGGAACGAAGGTTTTGGCCTCGGTTATCGGTGGGCCGCAGCCGGCCATGAGATCATCATTGGCTCGCGCCAGCAAGAAAAGGGAGCCAGTGCGGCCGTAGACATGTTGGCAAAACTACCGGATGGCGTTATTTCTGGCACGGATAATGTAACGGCCGTTCAGCAAGCAGAGATCGCCATCCTCTCTGTGCCATATTGGGCGCAGGAAAGTACCCTGGCCTCCGTCAAAGAGGCGCTGGCCGGCAAACTGCTCATCACGGTAGTGGCCCCTTCTGGCGAAAAGAAAGCCCGCGTCCACCATTTAGAGAGCGGCCTCTCGGCGGCGGAAGAAGCGCAGGCGCAGTTGGAAGGGGTGACGACGGTGGTAGCCGCTTTCCAAAACATTGGGGCGCATCATTTGCTTGATTTAGATCATGAAATGGAGTGTGACGTACTGGTTTGTGGTGACAAGAAAGAGGATAAAGCAGTGGCGATGCAGTTGTGCGCCGACGCCGGTCTGCGCGGCGTCAATGCCGGGGCGCTGCAAAATGCGCGGGCGGTAGAAGAGTTAACGGCCGTTCTCATCGCCATCAATATCATCCACAAAGTAAAGAGCGCGGGTATTCGTATCACCGGTTTGCCCCTATGACAGAAGTCAGCTTAACGGCCGTGCCCCACATCCCGGAAATCCATCCCGGCGATAATCTGGCCGACATTCTCTTAAATGCCTTAGACGCCGCCAACATCAAACTGGCCGATGGCGATGTTTTAGCCGTTGCTCAAAAAATCGTCTCCAAAGCTGAAAACCGGTTGGTGCGTCTGGCCGACGTTTCTCCAGGGCCGCAGGCGCAGGAAGTGGCGGCGCTGACCGAAAAAGACCCCCGTTTGGTGGAATTGATTTTACAGGAAAGCGAAAGTATCTCCCGGATGAAGGCGGGGGTTTTGGTCACGCGCCACCGTTTGGGTTTCACCAGCGCCAACGCCGGTATTGACCGCTCCAACGTGGGCCGGCAGGCAGGGGAAGAGATGGTTTTGCTGCTCCCCATGGCCCCTGACGCCTCGGCTGAAGCGCTGCGCCAGGCGGTGCAGCAACAGACCGGCGCAGCGGTGGGAGTGATTATTACAGACAGTCATGGACGGCCGTTTCGTTTAGGCACAGTGGGCGTGGCTATTGGTGTGGCTGGCCTGGTGGCCTTGTGGGATAGGCGCGGCGAAGCGGATAGGGACGGGCATATTTTGCAATATACCGATGTCGGCGTGGCTGATGAAATTGCGGCCGCTGCCGGTTTGGTGATGGGACAGGGCAGCGAAGGCCGCCCCGTCGTCTTGGTGCGTGGTCTCAAGCTGCCGCCGCAAACGGGCCGGGCCAGCGACTTAATCCGGCCGGCAGCGCTGGATCTCTACCGCTGAGGTCATAGGGAGGGCGTATTGGCGAGAGTAAATAATGTCATCATACTTGTATTGGTTTTACTGTTGGCTGGCTGCCAATCTGTAGACGCTTCTCCCTTACCCACGCTGGTTTCTGCCGCCGCCGTGCCTCTACCCACCAATGGGGTGCCTGCTACCTTTACGCCGCCGCTAGAAACGGCCGTGCCCACAGACCCGCCGCCCTTCATTCGTGATACCGCCACTCCCTCCACCACACCGTTACCCATTCCCACTCTGACGCCCTTCACTCCCCGCCCTTCCGTCACACCCACCCCCACCGCCTCGCCCTTAATCACTCCTACTGTCACCCCAGTCATCAAGCCCATTGCCCACTACGCTTACCAGGAAATAATCCCGTACCAGGCATTTCCCACGCCGCCGGGGAACAACGGCTGGGGCATGCATTGGGTTCCCACCATCAGCCAAAGCCAGGAAGCGGTGGATCGGTATGTCAACGAACTGGTTAAAATGCACATCAAATGGGTGGTCTTCCTCAACGAGGGCGACAATATCGGCGACAACGATTACCTGGTGGATAAACTGGTAGCGAACGGCATCATGCCGGTGATGCGACTCTACCGGGCCGGGGTGCTGCCCTATGGCAGTGGCGTGGGCGACATGGTGCGCCATTATCGGGCCAAAGGCGTTTATTATTTCCAGATTTACAACGAGCCGAACGTGAACATTGAAAATCATCAGAGCTTTGCCAATCCTAATCAATATGCCACCGCCTGGGCGCAAACGGCGCGGCAAATTGTGAACAATGGCGGGCTGCCGGGCATCGGCGCTTTTAGTCCGGGAGGGGAATACAGCCATTATGAATTCCTGGATCGCACGTTGCGGGCTATTCAATACAATGGCGATGGGGCGCTGCTCAACCATGCCTGGCTCTCGGTGCATAACTATCATGGAACCCGGCCGTATGACGACCCCGATGGCTTTTTGCTTTTCCGCAATTATGATGAGATTGTGCGCAGTATTTTAGGGCGCTCCTTACCTATGATTGGCACGGAAGGCGGTTCCTACAGCGCCGATGCGCAGGTGGCGAAAAATCTGCTGGTTTATCAATACAGCTATATGCGTGAGGCGGAGCCTTATTTTCTGGCGTTTAGTTACTGGGTGTTGGCGAACCAGGCGGCCGGGGGCAATGACGCCGCCTGGGAATGGCAGGCGCTGTTCCGTGAAAACTGGGTGCATCCGGTGGTGACGGAGTTTTTCTACCAGAATGCCCGGTAGAGGGCAGGTCGGCGTAAAGGGTTGGTTGTCTGATAAGAGGCGCTGTGGCAAGGGGGATAGTCATGGCGATTGGTGGGCCAAACGGCCGTTTGCCACTCTAAATACTCTGGCAGGTGTGCCGCCCAATAATCTTCATTGTGGCCGCCGGGATTGATGGTGGTTTGATGGTCGATATCAGCTTCGGTCAAGAGCGCATCTAATTGGGTCTGGCCGCGCCACAGAAAATCCTCCTCTCCCCAATCCAACCAGATACGCATCTGGCTTAAATCGGCGTCGGCGTAGATAGCCAGGGGATTATAGGGCGCCGGATCGGTTTTTAGACGGAGTGAACTGCTGTGTCCGGCAACGGCCGAAAATAAATCTGGTTGTCGGAAAGCGATCATCAACGCCCAATAGCCGCCGCGAGAGATGCCACCAATGCTGCGTCCGGCAGGGTCTACCCACGCGCAGTAGGCGCTTTCTACAAACGGGATCAATTCATCGACGATAACGGCTTCCAGGCTGTAGGGGCCGCCGGAAAGATTGTTGCCCAGCGGGTTGGCAGCAGGCATGATGACAATGAAGGGGGGATAACGGCCGTTACGAATGCCCTCGTCTGTATGCCATGCCAGACCCAGATTCAACCATTGATCATCCGTTTGGATAGAACCAGGCAGCAAATAGAGGACAGGATAGGAACGGCCGTCTTGTCCATAACAGGGTGGTAAATAGACATGGTAACTGCGCCAGGGACCGGCTATCTGGCTGGGAAACTGACTACGGAAGAAAACGCCATCCCCCTGGCAAGGCGTAGACAAGGGTGGTTCATCCCGGTAAGGGGCGAACACTGTTAAAGGAAAAGCAGGTTGAATACGCGGCGTGGCTGTGGGAACGGGCGTGGCTGTGACGGTGGGCGTGGGTGGAACGGCCGTTTGCGTATTCGTAGGCTGAGGGGTAAATACAAACGGCGGGGGTAACGTCGATAGTGGCGTCCCGGTAGCGGTGGGAGGGAGTGACGAGGGCAACCAGGTCGCCAGAGAAGTGGTTTCCGCCTCTCTCTGACAGCTTGAAAGCCATAAAGCAACCCATATCAGCACAATTACCCACTGTTTCAAGCGAAGATTCCTTAGAAACGTGATTTATATCCTGCCTCTATGCGTCTGTCTAACCGGCTAATTCAGGTCTCGTCCTTCTAGCTCTGTTTCTAGATCGTCCCATAATTTGTTGTAGGCATCCAGGCGGGTCTGGGCGGCGCGTTTGGCCGGGGCGGTATGCATACTGCCGACTGTCTTTTCTTGCCAGGCGGCGTCACGGCCGCGAGCAATGAGTTCGTGCATATCGCGTGATTTATTGCCGGCCAACGCCAGACCCGTCCAATGGAAAACGGCCGTTAAGCCAATTTTGGCCAGTTTATCCGCATCCCACAACACTTGAGATTCCAGGTTCAGCAGCGGCTCTTCTAACCAGAGGCCCATGTGGTCGGCAATGGCCTGGGCTACCCGCTCGACCTTTTCTGGCGAAAAATTGGTGGTGGGTAAAAATGTACGGGCAAATTCAGCCCCTTCTTGCGGATGATCCTCTCTGGCGTCTTTGCGGACATCGTGTAGCCAGGCGGCGGCGACCACCACTTCTTCATCTGCGCCCGTCAATTTTGCCAGCCGCTTGGCCAGAATGACAACCGTTTGCACATGCTCCCAACGATAGTTGAAAGAGGCATTATCCAGGCTGCCAAAACGCGCCTCAATTTCAGCTTCGGTGGCTTTGCGCATCGTTTTTTTGACGGCTTTACGCCAGTCGGGAGGGCCGTTGTTATCATTCTTTTTTTTAGGCATATCAGGATACGATTTTAGAGTAGGCCACAGGCAAAGAAACAGATGGCCTTGCCGCCTGGTCTCTCTAAAAAATTCGATTATCAAAGGGGTAGGGGAGATGATTAGTTGGTAGTGAATACCAGCGTTTCTTCCACTAATTTCACCAGTAAATCTGAGTTTTGGTTCTTGATCTGGGCGCTTAGACAGCGTTGGTTTTCTGCTATCTCATCCAAAATCATGGCGGCCAGAGCGTCTTGCTCCCATTCTGGCCGTCGCTCTGCCGCCGCCATTGCTTCTAAAAGTAATTTTGTCATTTGATTATATCCTCACAAATTTTTCCTCTATTTTCTCTTCGTGCTTGGTTACGCTGCCCATTATACACGATAAGAACCCGCGTTTGAACCCTGATTTAGATTTGGTTCAGAATTGGTAGGCTGGCAGCTCAAGAGATTGGAGATTAGAGATGGGCGGGGGCAACAATCCCTAATCTCAGTAGATCGAAAAAGCATTTTTATTCGCAGATTAACGCAGATGATACAGATTTTTCAGGTCTAATCTGCGTCATCTGCGCAATCTGCGGATCAACTCTTTTTAAGATTTTAAACTACTGAATCTCTGTTTTCTTATTGACCGCTCCAGGGCAACGGCCGTTGTGGTTGAATGCCGTAATACAATTCCACAATCCGTCGGAAAATGGGAGCAGCCACGGCCGAGCCTTCGCCTGCATTTTCAATCATGACCACAATGGCGATTTCTGGATTCTCAATAACGGCGCCATCCGCCTGCGTATAGGGGGCAGCGGGGGCGTAACCGGCGAACCAGGCGTGAGAATTACGCGGCGGATCTTCTGCTGTACCTGTTTTGCCCGCCACCAGCACGGGCAGGTCTATGAATTGGTGGGTGGCTGTGCCGGAGCCGCTGTTGGCCACATCAAACATCGCTTCGCGCAGTGTGGCCAGGGTGTTGGGGGAGATGGGCAGTTGGCCGCGTACCTGGGGCGGCAGCGCCTCTTCCGGCTGGCCCGCGCCCGCGCCGATGCGGTCTACCACAGAGGGCTGGTAAAGCGTACCTCCGTTGGCAATGGCTGCCACCAAATCCACAAATTGCAGCGGCGTCACCTGCACAAAACCCTGTCCAATCGCCATATTGACGGCGTCGCCGGAAGCCCAGCCTTCGCCCGTGTTTGCCAGTTTCCACGCCGGGTCTGGGATGGTACCGGCGCTTTCAGCCACTTCAATGCCAGTTTCCTGGCCCAGACCGAAGCCTTTAGCTATGTTCGGTAGAAAGGTATTGTCAAAATTATCGAGGGTTAAACCGGCGTCGTAGAAGCAAGAGTTGCAGGAGACGACTAATGCCTGCCGGATGCTGATTGTGCCATGCCCTCCTTCCAGCCAGTCGTATTTGACGAAATTGTCGCCCAGGCCGCGCCAGGAGCCGGTGCTGGTGTAGCGGGAATCGGGGGTGTAGAGGCCGCTTTCCAGGGCGGCGGAGAGGGTGATGATTTTGAACAGGGAGCCAGAGGGATAGGCGCCTTGGGTGGCCCGGTTGAGTAACGGCCGTTGTGGATCCACCATCACTTGACTTAAACGGGCTAACGCTTCATCGCTGAGCGCGTCAAAAATGGCCGGGTCGTAAGAGGGATAGCTGGCCATGGCTTTAATATTGCCGTTGTTGACATCCATGATCACGATAGACCCCGCCGACGCGCCCGGATAGCTTTCTATGGCTTCGGCCAATGCCTGCTCTACGGCCGCCTGAAACTCATAGTCCAGGGTGGTGTAGATACTGCGGGCTTGCTGCGGGGCCACTTCGGCCAGGGTGGTGAGGTAGTCGCCGTTTGGTCCCACCACGGTGAGCGAACCGCCCCGTTCGCCGTTCAGATAATCTTCGCCCCACGCTTCTAACCCGGCCAGCCCTACTGATTCATCGCCATCAAAACCTTGTTCGGTGTAATATGCCACGTTTTCCGCGGGAATGGGGCCGACGTAACCCACGATGTGGGGCGCGGCCCCTTGCGGGACATAGAGGCGAGCCAGGCGTTGTTCCGGCGGGGCCAATCCTTTGCCGATGTAAGGTTGCAAAACGGCGGCGTTTTCCTGCATGACCGTTTCGCTGATTTCACCCAGAGGCCAGTACCAATCTGGTTGAGCAGCGGCGTAGCTTTCTTTAATTTCGGCGGGGGTTTTGCCCAGAACAGGGCTGAGGGCATTGAGCAGGCCGGCTTCGTCTTCAATTTGGCCGGGGATGACGCCCAGTTTGAGGGCGGTTCCCTGGTAGGCTAAGGCCCGGCCGTTTTTGTCATAAATATTGGCGCGGGCGGGGGTACGCATGGTCACGTGCAGCCGGTTGCCGCCAGCCAGTTCGGGTAAAATCAGCCCTTCATCCCAGACGATGCCCCAGCGCCCATTCTGGTAAACCAGAGGGACGTTAAACTCACGGATGAGGCTGCCAAAAACGGCCGTTTCCCATGTCACCCGTATCCCCATTTCCGCCCGGTCGTCATCTTGCACCAGGGAAAGTGGCTGCGCATGAATGGCCTGCACATTGGCGGCGGTCATCGCCTCTTCATAACGGGTGATGAAATCCTGCCCGGCGACCAACGTCTGACTTTGCGGCGTGAGCAGGCTGTACATGCCCAGCAGGTCGTTCATTTCCCAGGCGCGGTAGAAGGCACGGCCAATACCGCCCGCATCTTCCAAAACGGGCAGCGGCGTGGGCTGGGGCGTGTTGGCCGGCGTGGGGGTGACGGTGACTTCTTCGTAAGCGTCTTGAATGGTGGGGAAACCTTCCGCGCCGCAAGCGGCCATCAAAAAAACCAGCAGGAGAAAAGCGAATATTGTTCCTTTCATAGGATGGGATTATAACGGAGTTTTCAAGGAAGCGGGTAGCGATTTAATTTCGGTCTGTTTCATTTACTTGAACGTTGTGCAGGGCGAGGTGTGGAGCGGATGGCTCTCATCCTCCAGGGTGTTTCTGCCCTGTGCCTTGCATTACATATAAAACGGCCGTTCCCCATCCCACTTGCTGGAAAAAAACAATCTGGCTTGTCTGGGTTCAACAATCTGGAATTCAGCGGTTTGAACGAGTAACGGCCGTTTCCCTTCCTGCTGTTTGGTTACATGTGAGATTGGGTGGGTGGGAGTACTCGTCGCAGTTTGCCCTGATTTGGGAACGGCCGTTTGCAGATATGCTACAATAATGCCAGAAATCAAAGGCGAGGTTTTTTGTATGATGAACAGATCTGTGCTGACTGAGTTAGAAAACAATATCAACCAGCTCTCGTTGGATGAGCAGCTATGGCTCATGGAGCGCCTGGCGCATCGTATTCGTATGAAGACAGTCGCCGAACCTGCCCCAGCCTATAATTTGGCTGAAATGGCGGCAGATGTTGAAATTCAGAATGAGCTTCAGCGCATTGAAGACGAATTCTCTTTGGCTGAGGCGGATGGCCTGGATATGATTTGATGCCAATTCAACGGGGAGAAATCTACTTTGTTGACTTGAATCCGGTAAAAGGGCGTGAGCAAGCTGGTCGTCGCCCGGTGTTGGTTTTGTCTATTGATGACATCAACAGTTTGCCCTTGGTTATGACCGTTGTCGTGGGGACAAAAGGGGAAAACAACTCTTAGAACTTTGCAGAAGGTCGAAGCTGCTGTGCGTTACTGCCTTGGTTTGTGATTTCCCTTCCCCCGTGCTGGTCAAAACAATCTGACTTGACTGGGTTTAACGATCTGGAAATTAGTAGTTTGGCTGAGGAACGGCCGTTATCGGTGCAATTTGTAGAGGCGATTCGCGAAACGCCTCTACTACGATAGTCAAATGAGCCAATACCCAATAGCTGACATGAAAACTGTCATTAAGCTAAAAGCAATTTCAGACCAACCAAGCTGTTTTATAGTCATGGGGCGGCGGTAAGTAGACAAGTTGGTGGCGGCGCGGAGCATGAGGATGAAGATGGCGAGGGCAGCCAAGGCTGGAATGTAACCTGTGGCCGCTAAGGCGATGGCTACTATGGCTGCAAGAACGTGGCTGAAAACGGCCGTTCTTGCCCCAGCCGCTCTATCTTTATCCATTCGAATACGGGAGCGCACGTACAATATTGCGGGAATAGAGAGCATGAGCGGAATCGACCACAAAGCCAGAGCATACGGCCAGGTCCAGCCAGCAGCAAGCGCCATTCCTGCAGTGACAGATGACAATACGATGGGAGCCACCAGTTGCGACAGTAGTTGACGACTGGTGGAAAACAAGTCGAAATAAAGAAGTAGTAAGAGTAGGGGGAGAACTGCTAAGAGGGGCATGAGTGGCTGCCAACCACCGAAATAAAGCGCACCCCCAAATCCGACAACAATAAGAAAAACATAGAGTACCAGCACCTTCATGGCGGCGGTGGTTCGCGCAAAACGGCGTCCTTTTTGGCTGTCTTTCCACACGATTTTGAGGGGTGTTCGTGCCAGAAAGGATGCGATGATAGCTAACGCCAGGAAAACGGCCGTTAGCGACGGCACAACCAAAAAGCCTAGCAGAATAGGGTTGATGAGCATGGCCCAGCCGCCATGTTCGGCAGGCAGCGCCACAGAGCGCCAACGAACTATGCCCGTTTGCTTTTCAGGGATAGAAGGTGATGTTGTTTGGGATGGTCGGTTTGTTGTCATAGCCGGGAATTATACCAGAGTCAGCTTCCTCTTTTATTGCAAAAACGCTATTGCCATATAACTCAATTTACCCAAGACCTCGATTATGTTTATATGCTTTTTTAAGGGTTGAGTACAACATGAAACGGCCGTTCCCCTTCCCCCGTGCTGGCAAAAACAAGCTAACTCGTCTGGGTGCAACAATCTGGAATTGAGCGGTTTGGTTGAGTAACGGCCGTTTGCAGATATGCTATAATAATGCCGGAAATTAAAGGCGAGGTTTTTTATATGATGAACACATCTGTGCTGACTGAGTTAGAAAATGATATTAACCAACTCTCGTTGGATGAGCAGTTATGGCTCATGGAGCGCCTGGCGCATCGCATTCGCATGAAGACAGTCGCTGAACCCACCCCAGCCTATAATTTGGCTGAAATGGCGGCAGATGTTGAAATTCAAAATGAACTTCAGCTAATTGAAGCAGAATTCTCTTTGGCTGAAACAGATGGCCTGGATATGACTTGATGCCAATTCAACGGGGTGATATCTACTTTGTTGACTTGAATCCGGTAAAAGGGCGTGAGCAAGCGGGTCGTCGTCCAGTGTTGGTTTTGTCGATTGACGATATCAACAGTTTGCCGTTGGTTGTAACCGTTGTCGTGGGGACAAAAGGGGAAAACATCTCTCGTGATTACCTGACAAATGTACGTGTTTCTGCCGAAGAAAGTGGTTTGCCTTTGGAAACGGTGTTTCTCTGTTTTCAGGTGCACTCGTTAGATGCCAAAAGGTTTTCACAAGAACCTGCTGGTCGCATTTCGGGTAGAACATTGCAAAAGGTCGAAGCTTCTGTGCGTTACTGCCTTGGTTTGTGATTTCCCTTCCCCCATGCTGGTAAAAAAATCTGGCTTGACTAGTACCGTAACTTTCTAAAAATGAGGAGTTCGTACGCCCACGTGCGAACGTGTGACACGAGGGCGTACCACACTCAGCACCCCTCAAAATCACAGAGTTGAGGTACTAGGTGCAACAATCTGGAATTTAGTGGCTTGGTTGAGTAACGGCCGTTCCCCTTCCCCCGTGCTGGCTAAAACAATCTGGCTTGTCTGGGTGCAACAATCTGGAATTTAGTGGCTTGGCTGAGAAACGGCCGTTTTCCTGGCATTTGGGGTGGGTATCAAGCAAAAATCTGTCTTTTATAATCCCAATGTGTGTCGCAATGCTAAATCTAATGCGTCCATTGGTAGAGAACCAATTTTGCGGTCAATTTCCGATTCAGCAATGGTTGCCAGATTATCAGTCATTACCACTGAATCTGTGAGTAACCCCGATTGCTGTCCCTCGGATGAAGAAAGGGTAATTGTTACGCGGGATGGATGATTGGCACGGAACATCCGGCTGGTAATCATGGCAACGATAAGTTGTGGCAAGTCGGTTTGCAGATTATTTGCCTGCACAACTAATGCCGGACGAACTTTAGCTGATTTCAAATTAGAGTATGGAAAAAGGACGAGAATGACCTCTCCCCGTTCATAAGTTGGGTTTGGCGGCATCATAATTGTCGTAGATGTCCATCTCAGGACTATCCCATTCTTCGGCAAATGTGGTTAGACGAGTACGAAGGTCAGCCGCCTGTGCTTCATCAATGCCTCTTGCTGACAGATCGATATCGCCAGACGTAAGAAAGGTGACAATGACTGGAGTGTCATCACGTACATTATGCGGCACTTCTGTTAGTTGAATTTTACCGCTGCGGTAAATTCCTTGAATTGCTGTTAGCATTTTTCACTCCTTGAGTACAGTATAGCACAAAGTTTGTGTAATGGATGCGTAACGGCCGTTCTCCTTACCCCGTGTTGACTACAACATTCTTGCTTGTCTGGGTGCAAAAATCTGGAATTCAGCGGTTTGGCTGAGTAACGGCCGTTTCCCCTCCCTCGTGTTGGCAAAAACAACCTGACTTGCCTGGGTTCAACAATCTGAAATTTAGCGATTTGGTCGAGTAACGGCCGTTCCCCTTCCCCCGTGCTGGCTAAAACAATCTGGTTTGGCTGGGTTCAACAAGTGGGGACTTTAAACTGTTGCTGGCAGTTCCTTTTTTTCATG
>CAZXVH010000073.1:0-27789 GCA_964643965.1 uncultured Ardenticatenaceae bacterium | reverse complement strand
CCCGCCATTATGAATTGGTGGCGGCTTAAGCCGGAGCGCGGGCATCTTGCCCGCCCGTTAGCAGATATTTTTAGTGTGGCTTGACGCCCTTCCGGGGCTGCGTTAGAATTCTTTGTCCTTATGAAATCCTATCTCCCGCAGGCAGACCTTTTTCAAAGCATCACTCGAGGTCCTGTCTGTGGGAGTAAAATTGTCAGGTGAAAGTGTGTTTGAAACCTTAGGTGGTCGTTTGCAAACCGTGTTTGATGGCTTGCAGCGACGTGGAAAGCTAACAGAAGCGGATGTAGACAAAGCGATGCGTGAAGTGCGCCTGGCTTTGTTGGAAGCGGATGTCAACTTTAAGGTGGTGAAAAGCTTCGTGAGCCGCGTCCGGGAACGGGCAGTGGGTCAGGAGGTGATGCGCAGTCTGACGCCGGGACAACAGGTCGTTAAAATTGTTAATGAAGAGTTGGTGGCTACGCTGGGAGAACCCGGCCGGCTCAACCTGGGTATGCAGTCGCCGGCCGTCATTATGCTGGTGGGTTTGCAAGGCGCCGGTAAGACGACGATGGCCGGCAAGCTGGCGCTCTTTTTACGCAAACAGGGCAGACGGCCGTTACTGGTGGCGTGTGATGTTTATCGTCCAGCCGCCATTGACCAGTTGCAAACGCTGGGCAAACAGCTTGACATCCCCGTTTACAGCGAGGGCACAGACGCCAATCCGGTCAAGATTGCCCAGAATGGCGTGAAGGCGGGCCGGAACAGCGACGCCACGGTGGTCATTATCGACACCGCCGGCCGCCTGAACATTGACGAGATGATGATGGATGAGCTCCGGGCCATTAAAACGGCCGTTGATCCCATCGAAACCTTGCTCGTCGCTGACGCCATGACCGGCCAGGAAGCCGTGCGCGTGGCCACCGACTTTAACAACGCCGTGCAGATCACTGGCCTCGTCATGACCAAAATTGATGGCGACGCCCGTGGCGGCGCGGCCATCTCCATGCGCGAAGTGACCAACGTCCCCATCAAATTCCTGGGGACGGGCGAAAAACTGACCGCCATCGAAGAATTCCATCCAGATCGGCTTTCCAATCGCATTTTGGGCATGGGCGACGTGATGACCCTCATCGAAAAAGCCCAAAGTGAAATGGATCAAGACGAAGCCCAACAAGCCGGCGAACGCCTGATGGAAGGCAATTTTGATCTGGAAGATTTCCTCAAACAAATGCAGCAAATTAAGCGCATGGGTCCCATTGCCCAACTGCTGGAAATGATTCCCGGCATGAACAAGATGGCGGGTGATGTGGATTTAAGCGGCGCGGAAGGCGAATTAAAACGCATAGAAGCGATCATCTATTCCATGACGCCGCAAGAGCGGCGCAATCCCAAGTTAATTAAATCCAGCCGCAAGAAACGTATTGCCCGTGGTTCTGGCACGACCGTTCAAGAAGTAAACCAGCTCTTACGACAGTTCCGTGAGATGCAAACGATGATGAAACAGTTGCGCGGTGGTCGTGGGCGCAAAAGCCTGATGAGTATGTTGGGCGGCGGTTTCTAAAAATTTGTTTAACAAGTTGCCAAAAGGCGGCTTTATTAGTCAGATAGTTGACTAGTCAGATGGTCATTTAGCCGGGCAGTCTACCGTCCTACTTCCAGACTGATGCGCCAGCAGACTACAAGACTACTGATCTACAAAACTAGAAGACTAATATTTTGGAGAATAAGAAAAAATATGTTGCGAATTCGTTTAACCAGAAGAGGTAAAAAAAGTCAGCCCAGTTACCGGGTGGTCGTCACGGAGATTACGGCCAAGCGCGATGGGCGCATTGTGGAACATATTGGTCATTACAACCCGTTAACCGTGCCGGTGGAATATGTCATCAAGGAAGATCGGGCGCTTTATTGGCTGAGCGTAGGCGCTCAACCCTCTGACGCCGTGAAGCGTCTGTTGGTAAAGCAGGGGACGATAGATCGCTTGGCCCGGCTGCATGCTGGCGAAGCGTATGAAGCGCTGGTTGCTGAGTATGATGGCGTGGATTTAGCAGCCGTGGCGGCCGTAACGGCCGTTGTCGATGAGGAAGAGTAAGCGCTAGACCAGGGCCGTTGTTGGAGGCTGTTCGAGCCAGGTAAAACTGGCTCGATGGACAATTTTTATGAAAGAATTAGTTGAGTATATGGTGAAATCATTGGTAGATAACCCGGATGACGTGCGGGTTGATGTTTTTGATGATCGTGCGGAAACGACCTTAGAATTGTCGGTGGCGGCGGATGATATGGGCCGCGTCATTGGTCGGCACGGACGGGTCATCAATTCCATTCGTTCTCTGGTGCAGGTTTCGGCCGCCAAAGAGGGCAAGCGCGTCAATTTAGAAGTTTTAGAAGCGGACCGTAGCTAAATTTGTGAGGTCTGAGTGACAGAAAACAAAACTCCTCGTTCAAACAAGAGCGACGACCGGCGAGGCTCGGTGGAATCATCTACTGAGCCTCGTTTTTTGGTCATTGGTCAGATTCTTAAAGCGCACGGCGTTCGCGGTGAAGTGCGGGTGCGCCCTCATACCGATTTGCCAGAGCGGTTTACCTGGTTGGAAACGGTCTATCTGGGCGAAGATGAGCCGCAGCCGGTGGACGTGGAAAGTGTGCGCTTTCATAAGGACCTGGTGCTGATTAAGTTGGCCGGTTATGATGACCGGCAGCAAACGGATTTGCTCAGGGGTCAACTGCTGCAAGTGCCGCGCGACGAAGCCATTCCCCTGGCGGAGGATGAATATTTCCTCTACCAGTTGGAAGGGTTGGCGGTATTTACCGATGAAGGCCAGCCTCTCGGGGAATTGGTGCAGGTTTTGCAAACGGGGGCCAATAATGTGTTTGTGGTGCGCGGAGAAGGCAAGGATATTTTGCTGCCTGATACCGAGGAAGTGGTGGTCGACATTGATTTTGAGAACGGCCGTTTAACGGTCCATCTCTTACCCGGCTTGTTAGAGTAGTCTCGACCAGAAGTTCAACTTCTAAAACGCAGTATGTGCCAGGTTTTGTTGTTACCATTTCCAATCTATAACTTGACACCATCATTCATGGTGGTATTTTAGATTTTATGTCTGACCTCAAATATTGGTTGGGATTTAATATTGTCAAAGGCATTGGCCCGGCAAAAGTGCAGGCGCTGCTCGACTATTACGGCGACCTGGGCGCAGCCTGGGTCGCGCCTGAAACGGAGTTGGCAAGAATTGGCCTGGATCAGCGGGCCTTAACCACCTTGCACGAGGCCCGGCGCGATCTGGATTTGGATGCAGAATTGGCGCGGGTGGAAGCGGCCGGTATCCAGCTGATCACCTGGCAGTCGGCAGCATACCCAACTTATTTGAAGGAGACGCCAACGCCGCCGCCTTTGTTATACGTGGCTGGTGATTTACAAGAAGTGGATCGCTTTGCGGTGGCCGTTGTGGGCACACGCCGCCTCACCAGCTACGGCCGCCAGGTGACAAAAAATCTGGTGACGGGCCTGGTGCATAACGGGGTGACGGTGGTGAGTGGGTTGGCGCGGGGGATTGATGCCGTGGCCCATAAAACGGCCGTTGATCTGGATGGTCGCACCTTTGCCGTCTTGGGGTCCGGGCTGGATGCTATCTACCCGGCCGAACATCGCTCGTTAGCCAAAGAAATTGCGGGGGGTCGGGGCGCCTTGATTTCAGAATATGGCCTGGGGGTGCGCCCGGAAGCGAAAAACTTTCCCCCGCGCAACCGCATCATCAGCGGCTTGTCGTTGGGGGTAATTGTGGTGGAAGCGGGCGAACGCAGCGGGGCTTTGATTACCACCAGCTTTGCCCTGGAACAAAACCGGGATGTTTTTGCCGTGCCCGGCAATATCAACAGCCCGGTGAGCATGGGGCCAAACAAGCTCATTCAGCAAGGAGCCAAGCTGGTCACCAGCGTGGATGATGTGTTAGAAGAGTTGAACTTGCACATGATTGCGGAGAAAACGGCCGTTCAATTGGCGCTCCCGGATTCCAGCGAAGAAGTGGCCTTGTATGCCCATCTTTCCGCGCAGCCAGTGCATATTGATGAACTCAGCCGGGTGACGGGCCTCTCGAGCAGCGAAGTAAGCAGCACCCTCACCTTAATGGAACTGAAGGGTATCGTGCAGCAGGTGGGCGGTATGAACTACACTTTATGCCGCGAACCGGACCCCGTTTACAATCTGGCCTCTGAGCCAGAAGAGGAAAAAAAATGAAAGTAGTCATCTTTGCTGGCGGCTCCGGGCGGCGTTTATGGCCGCTCAGCCGCCAGAAATCACCCAAACAATTTGAGCCGATTATCGGCGCTAAATCTACCTTGCAGCTGGCGGTAGACCGCGTTTTGCCCGTTTACGGCGGCGAAAATATCTTCATTTCCACCAACTTGAAATACGTAGACCTGGTGCGCGGTCAACTGCCTGAAATCCCCCTGGAAAACGTGATTGGTGAACCGGCGCGGCGCGACCTGGCGCCGGCCGTCGGTTTGGCGATGATGCACCTGGCTCATGCCAGCCATTCTGAAGAGGAACCCATCGCCATCCTGTGGGGCGACAATTACATGGCTCAGGTGGATACCTTCCGCGACGTGTTGGCGGCAGCGGAGAGCCTGCTTATCGACAAAAAAGCGGAAATCCTCTTCGTGGGCGAGACGCCCCGTTTTGCCAATGAAAACCTGGGCTGGATTGGTTTGGGCGAAGAATTGGGACGGGTGGGAGAACGGCCGTTTTACGGCTTTGATTCCCTGACATACCGGCCGGAAAAAGCCCGTTGCGAACAGATTTTTGCGGAAAAAAGCCATGTGTGGAATACTGGCTACTTCGTCACCACCGTTGGTTATATTCAAAAACAATACCAACTGCGCCAGCCAGAGATGTGGCGTCGCCTGCAAACCATTGGCTCAAAAATTGGCGCGGCTGACTATGAGGAAACACTTTTTGAGGTGTATCCCCAACTAGACGCCATCAGCTTTGATGACGCCATTTTAGAATTTATACCACCGGCAGAAGCGGCCGTTTTACATGGCGAAATGGGCTGGAGCGATCCGGGTACGTTATACGCCCTTAAAGAGGCGATCAATCCTAATTTAGCGGCCAATGTCACCGAGGGCCAGGTCATCATTGATGCCGTATCCGACTCCCTGGTTTACAACTACGAACCGCATAAGCTGGTAGCGGTGGTTGGCGTAGACGGCCTGATCGTGGTAAACACGGAAGATGCGCTGTTGGTGGTGCATAAAGACCAGATCCCCCTGGTCAAGAAACTGGTAAATGAATTAGAAGGCACAAATTTAGAAAAGTACAGCTGAGTTTTTATGACTAAAGAATTGAAGATTGAAGGTTACTGCTTAAAATGTAAAGAAAAACGGGAGATGGTAAACCCGCAGGCAGAATGGGCGGCCAACGGCAGCCCGGCCACGCGCGGAACCTGCCCGGTATGTGGCGCCAATATGTACAAACGAGGCCATACTGCCGCCCATGACAATCTGCCTAAACCGGAGATTGAGCCGCGTCCCAAAAAAGCAGCCGCCACTAAGAAAACGAAATCAACCAAAAAGAAATCGGCGACGAAAAAGTCAACCAAGAAAAAGAGCGCTGCCTCTGACAATGGACAGGCGGTACGCCGTTCCGGCAAACTGGTGATCGTGGAATCACCGGCTAAGGCCAAGACGATTGGCCGTTACCTGGGCAAAGGCTACACCGTCAAATCCAGCGTGGGCCATGTGCGTGATCTGCTCAAATCCCGCCTGAGCGTGGATGTGGAAAACGGGTTTGAGCCGGAATATCGTGTGCCTAATGACAAGCGTAAAGTGGTTAAAGAGCTGACCGCCGCCGCCGCCAGAGCCAGCGAAATTTACCTGGCCACTGACCCGGATCGAGAAGGGGAAGCGATTGCCTGGCATGTGTTGGAATCAGCCGAGATGGACCCGGCGCGGACGAAGCGGGTGGTTTTTCAGGAGATCACCAAACCGGCCGTTACCGCCGCTTTTGAGCATCCTCGTGACATTGATATGGATCGGGTGGATGCGCAGCAGGCGCGGCGCATTTTAGACCGACTGGTGGGTTATAAGTTAAGCCCGCTGCTGTGGCGCAAGGTGCGCGGCCGCTTGTCGGCGGGGCGGGTGCAGTCGGTGGCGGTGCGCCTGGTGGTGGAACGGGAGCGCGAGATCGACAGCTTTGAACCGGTGGAATATTGGTCATTGAAGGCGGAGTTGAGCCAGGATAAATACCAGGATGAGGTGGAACGGCCGTTTTTCCTGGCCAAGTTCCATAAATTCAACGGCGAAGACCCCGTTCTCAACAGCGAGGCCGATATGCTGCCCCACCTGGATGCCCTGGAGAAAGCCAGTTGGACGCTGGGTGAAGTACGCATTGGTACGCGCACCCGCAAACCGGCGGCCCCCTTTACCACCAGCACCATGCAGCAAGAGGCGTCACGCAAGCTCAATTTTGGCACCAGCAAATCGATGCGCGTGGCCCAGCAGTTGTATGAAGGCGTAGACTTGGGTGGCGAAGAAGGCGCAACTGGCCTCATTACCTACATGCGTACCGACAGCGTCTCGGTGGCCAAAGAAGCGCAAGAAGAAGCGCGAGCGTTCATTGCGGGCAGTTATGGCGCGGAGTATGTGCCGGCGGAGCCGCCCCTTTACAAAACGCGCTCCAAGACGGCGCAAGAGGCGCATGAAGCGGTGCGTCCCACCTCGGTGAAACGTACCCCACAGATGGTGAAAGAATTCTTAAAGCGAGATCAATTCCGTTTGTATAAGTTGATTTGGGATCGTTTTGTCGCCAGCCAGATGGAATCGGCCGTTTATGATACCGTTTCGGCTGATATTTGGGCGGGAGAGGTGAAGGTAGCGGTGGAAAAACGGCCGTATCTCTTCCGCGCTTCCGGCTCTGTGCTCCGTTTTGCCGGGTTCCTGGCGCTCTACGAAGAGACCGAAGAGACAGCCGAAGAAAATGGCAACGGTAATGTACCGGCCGATTTACAGGCGGGAGAACAGGTAGACTTGCTGCGTTTGCTGCCGCAGCAGCATTTCACGCAGCCGCCGCCCCGTTTCTCAGAGGCGTCGTTGGTGCGCGAACTGGAAGAAAATGGCATCGGCCGGCCCAGCACTTACGCCTCCATCATCTCCACGGTGCAGGCGCGGGGTTATGTAGACCGGGAAGATAAACGGCTCATGCCCACGGAAACGGGCCAGGTCGTCAATGATTTGTTGGTGGAATATTTCCCCGACATTTTATCGGTCGATTTTACCGCCCGCATGGAAGATGAATTAGACGAAATCGCCGAAGGCAAAAAAGCGTGGGCGCCGGTGATCGCTGAATTTTATGGCCCCTTTGAGAAGGAACTGGAGAAGGCGGACGCGGCGCTGCCCAAGATTGACCTCAAGAAAGAGGTGGAACGGGTGGGGCGCGCCTGCCCCGATTGTGGTCATGATCTGCTCTATCGAGACGGCCGTTATGGTCGTTTCATCGGGTGCAGTAATTTCCCTAAATGCCGGTACACGGAGCAGATCCTCAACAAGATTGGCGTCCCCTGCCCGCAGGATGGCGGCGACCTGGTGGAGAAACGCACCAAGCGGGGGCGCGTCTTTTACGGCTGCGCCAACTACCCGGAATGTGACTGGACCAGTTGGAAACGGCCGTTGCCCGAACCGGCCTGTTCTCGCTGTGGCGGCCTGCTGGTGCAAGTAAACAGCAACACCGCTGAATGCAGCAAATGCGGCGAGCGGCAGCCATTGCGGGAAAAGATGGCAGCGGAAAGCTGAAGCATCAATCCCTAATCCGCAATCCGTAATCCGTAATCCGCAATCCGCAATCATAAGTGGGGTATAACATGAGCGAAATCACCCATGTCGTGAAGCGCAGCGGGGCCATTGTGCCCTTTAACCAGGATCGAATCACCAACGCCATTTACCGGGCGGCGGTGGCCGTAGGCGGCCGTGATAAAGAGCGGGCGCAGTTTTTGTCTGACCAGGTGGTGGCCATGCTGGTTGCAAACAGTGAGCCGGGCCAGCCGCCCCACATCGAAGAGATTCAGGATGTCGTTGAGAAGGTCCTCATTGAAAACGGCCATGCTACGGTGGCTAAAGGGTATATTCTCTATCGGGATGAGCAAAACCGACGGCGGCAGGAATCGGCTAAAAGAGCGTCCCGGCCGTCTGAAAACATCCCCTGGGCCAAAATCTGGCGGGTGCTGGATTGGGCCGTACGCCGTAATCTGCACTCCGTCTACCGCCTCAACGAACGCATTGCCAACGGCGAGTTCCCCCAAATTGTGCATGAATCGGAAGCGGCCTATGAAGATGATGTGGATACCGCCGCCGCCCTCATCGCCGACCGCGCAGATGAGTTGAAGATGGTCTTGATCACCGGCCCCTCGTCATCCGGCAAAACCACTACCACCATTAAATTGGAGCAGCGTCTGAGCAAGGTCGGCTTGAAATTTGTCACGCTCAACGTAGACAACTACTTCTTCGACCTGGAGATGCACCCCAAAGATGAATTTGGCGATTACGATTTTGAGACGCCCCAGGCTTTAGATTTGCCCTTAATCAACGAACATTTGCAGCGTCTGATCGCCGGTGAAGAGGTCTTGATCCCTTTTTACGATTTCAAGACGGGCAGCCGCCACGCCGCTCAGACGCCGTTGAAATTGGCGGCCAATGAGATTTTACTCATCGACAGTTTGCATGGTTTGTATCCGCCGATGACGGAGGGGTCGCCGGCCGAAAAGAAGTTCAAGTTGTATTTGGAGCCACTGCTGCAAATGTGGGGGCCGGATGGCTATTTCCGCTGGACGGATATTCGCCTGATCCGGCGTATGTTGCGCGACCAACGCCATCGCGCCTATAAGCCGCAGATGACGCTGGAGCATTGGCATTATGTGCGCTCCAGTGAACTGCGCCACATCATCCCTTACGCCAACACCGCGGATTTCATCGTCAACAGCGCCATGCCCTATGAGCTGCCGCTCTACCGGGCGCAGCTGCTGGACGATTTTGACCGCTGGCGGCAGGAATACGCCGACGATCCGCTGCGCAGCGATGCCCAGGAACGGGCGGAGCGAGTTTACCGCATGTTGGCCAGCATTACGCCGGTGGTGGATGAGTCGCCGGTTCCTTCGGATTCGGTGCTGCGCGAGTTTATTGGCGGCAGTAGTTTGGGGTATTAGTCTTTACTCATCAGTCATCAATTAGCAGTGATTAGTAATCGGTTTTGGATTTGGAGGAAGGAATGGATATTGGCGCACAGGTAGAGGAAACGGCCGTTTCTCCTCCATCCTCTTTAGTTCCCACTGCGGAAGCTCCGTTCCAGACCGGGCAAGTTGTCACCATCGCCGGGGCGCATTTCGTCCACGACACCTATACCGCTTTTCTGTCGCCGCTGCTTCCTTTGCTGCAACAGAAATTGAGCGTGGGTTATACCCTGGTGGGCAGCCTGGCCATCTTCATGCAGCTGCCCAGCCTGCTCAACCCGTTCATTGGCTACCTGGCAGACAGGACGAATTTGCGCTGGTTTATCATTTTAGCCCCGGCTGTGACCGGTTCCTTGATGGGCGTCATCGGCCTGGCCCCCAGTTATTTAGCCCTGGTTTTTTTGCTGCTGGCGGTTGGGGTGAGTGTGGCTTGTTTCCATGCGCCAGCGCCGGCGATGATCGCCAAACTGTCTGGCCCTCGCGTGGGCAAAGGCATGAGCATCTTCATGGCCTCCGGCGAGCTGGGGCGGGCTTTAGGCCCGGTGTTTGCCGTGGCCGGGGTGGGCTGGTTTGCCCTGGATGGTCTGTGGCGGCTGGCGTTTGTGGGCTGGGGCGTTTCTCTCATTTTGTATTGGCGGCTGCACACGGTGGCGGAGGCGCCTAAGTTGGAATCGGCGCAGGCCACCTGGTTTGAATTCAAGGCAGCGGGACGCCAGGTGTTCCCGCCGCTGATTTTGATTATGATAGGGCAGACGCTGCTGCAAGCGTCGCTGACGGTTTATTTGCCTTTGTTTGTCAGTGATGAGTTGGATTTGAACTTATGGCTGGCGGCCGCCGCCTTGACGATTTTGGAAGGCGCCGGGGTGGTGGGCGCGCTCACCGCTGGCACGATTAGCGACAAATACGGCCGTTCTCGCATCTTGTTGGTGGTATTAACGCTGGCTCCACTGCTGCTGCTGGCTTTCATTTATGGCCCGACCTGGCTGGCCGTGCCCCTGTTGGTGGCCCTGGGGCTGACGGTGCTGTCCCCCCAGCCGGTCTTTCTGGCGCTGGTGCAAGATAAGTTCCCCGGTAATCGCGCTTTGGGCAACGGCACGTTTTTGGCCTTGAACTTTCTAATTCGGGCGGGAGGTATCTGGTTGGTGGGCTGGTTGGCGGATCAATTTGGTCTGACGCTGGCTTTTACCTACAGCGCCCTGCTGGCCTTTGCCTGTGTCCCGGCGCTGAAGTTTTTAAAGTCCGGTTGAGTTTTTTAAAATCTGGTTGGGTTTTTTTTAATATACACATGAGCATTAAACGGCCGTTATTGTGCCAGCCTCTTCCTTTAGGTATAATGCGCCGCTTTGATTGGCCTGGAGTGAGGCCAGGAGTAAACGAGCGGCATGAGTGAACAAATGGATCAATCGGCTGAAGCGCCTGTCACCCGTTGTCCGGTGTGTGACAGTGTGGTGGCGGTCGAGGCCAAACGATGTTTGATGTGTGGGGCGGCGCAGCCAGAACGGCCGTTTCCACCAGCGTCAGCGCCACTTCCTATTGAATCTGAGCCAAAACCGGAACCGGAAGTTGTGGAAACGGCCGTTTCCCCCCCAGAGACAACGCTCCCTGAAACGTCCCCCATTCCTGCTAACCTGCCCAATTTAGAGATGATCCCGGTGGCCGACGAACCGACCCCGCCCCCGCCGATACCGGCGGTATTTGAGTCGGTGATGCGTGAAAAGCAGTCGTGGGCGGTGTTTTGGTTAACGGCCGTCTTCGCCGTCATCATCACCATCCTGGGCATCCTGGTGGTGCAGTATCGAGACCCTAACATGGTGCTGGCCTTTGCCCCCACCGAAACGACCCTGCCGCCCACGCCCACCTTTACGCCACAATGGACGCCGCTGCCCAGCCAGACGCCGCGCCCCTCCGCCACCCCGTCCGCCACGCCGCCCCTCGTGGACACCGCCATCCCGGAGCCGCCGCGCCAGCACACCATCAGCAGCGGCGATACCTTGTTCGACCTGGCCTTGCAATACCGCATTTCCCTGGACTCTATCCTGGAAACCAATGAGATGACCCAGAATTCCTCGATTATAGCCGGGCAAACGCTGCTCATCCCCTGGCCTACCGCCACGCCGCCGCTGATCCCGGTAGGCATGGAGGTAAATGGAGAACTGGTTATCGCCGACCCCACCGACTGTGTACGTTATGTGGTGATGGCGGGCGATTCGCTCAACGCCATCGCCGCCCGTTCCGATGTGGATTATGATCTGTTTTTACTGGTCAATCGGCTCACCAGCGAGTCCGTTATTCAACCAGGTGACACCATCTGCATCCCGGAAATTGTCTACGGGGCCACCTTGCAACCTACGCCGGGGCCATCACCCACCGCCTCCCTCACGCCGCAGCCGCCTGGTCCCCAACTGCTCTATCCACCTGCGAATCAAGCGGTAGAGCCGCCGGATGGCGTCCTCACCCTGCAATGGGTGGCGCTGAAAGACCTGGCCGCCGAAGAGTGGTACATGGTGGAAGTGACGGACATGGATCAGCTAGACGCTGCGCCCTGGCGTGGTTTCACCCGCGATACCGCTTTTCAACTGCCTTCAAGCTGGCGGCCGCCTCTGCCGGAAACGCGCCGGATGCGCTGGCGGGTTTCAATCGTCAAGGTGACGGATTTTCGCCAGGATGGGCTGCCCATTTATACCTATGGCGGGCGCAGCAGCGATGAGGGCTTTTTCATCTGGGAAGGGGCCATACCCACGCCCACGCCGACAGCCACGCCGCCGCCCACAGCTACCCCGGCGAGTGGGGAATAAAAATAGAGGAATTATGGCTACCATTTTGCAAATACCACTCGGCCCTTTACAGACCAACAGCTATCTGCTGGGCTGTGATGAAACGGGGCAGGCTGCCATTATTGATCCGGCGTGGAACGGCCGTTCTCTGGCCGCCACCGCCGATGATCAAGGCTTCACCATCAGCCATATCCTCATCACCCACAGCCATTTTGACCACGTGGGTGGGCTGGCGGAATTGAAGCAGGAGACCAACGCCCCCATTTACATCCACCCGGAGGCGGTGGACATGCTGGATCAAGCCTTTCTCAGCGCCTTGCAGTGGCAAATCCGCATCCCGCCGCCCCCGCCAGCCGACATCATGCTGACGCCTGGCGAGACGATCCAGGTGGGCAAACTCCGCCTGGAGGTGCTGTACACGCCAGGCCATGCGCCGGGGCATGTGAGCTTTTATCTGCGGGAAGAAGGGGTCCTGTTTGTCGGCGATGTCTTGTTCCAGCAGAGCATTGGGCGCACTGATTTGCCGGGTGGTGATTTGAAACAGCTGATGCAGTCGATCCGGGAACAACTGCTGCCGCTGCCAGAGGAAACGGCCGTTCTCTCCGGGCACGGCGCCGCCACCACCATGGGCCAGGAAAAACAGTGGAACCCATTCTTACAGCGATAAAATCCCTGTCGGCCGGATTGTTAAAACAAAAAAAGGCCGCTTTCAAACAATTCGTTTTGAAAGCGGCCTTTTTCTATTTTCTAAAGGGTCAGGCAAGCTGACTCACTGATCTCTCTGGATGGCTGGTAACTACCAGCGGTCGTCGTCGGTGTAATTGCTCCGGCTGCCACCATACCCACTGCTCTTGCCACTGCCACTACCGCTGCTGCGGCTGCCGCCGTAACTGCTGCTCTTACCACCGCCGCTGCGATTCCGGCTGCCGCCACCGCTGCGATTGCCGCCGCCACCTGACCGTTCTTCGCGAGGACGCGCTTCATTGACGCGCAGTTCACGCCCATCAACAGATTTGCCATTTAAGGCGTTGATGGCGGCATTGGCGGCGGAATCTTCCATTTCTACAAAACAGAAACCGCGGAAGCGTCCACTATCCCGATCATTGATCATGGCTACAGATTGCACTTTGCCAAACTCGGCGAACATATCGGTGACCTGTTCTTCGGTGGCTTCAAACGACAAATTGCCTACATACACTTTTTTTGTCAACTTAAACTTTCTCCAAAACTAAGGTCCAGGAGGGGGATGGGCCAGGGGCCATTCCTGCCTGGAGCAAATGAAATAATCATCAAAGTATACGGCTATTTTTAGAATAAACCAGAGATTCGCCCCCAATACAGAAATTTCCAATCTCAGGCAATCAGGGACAGCGCGGCCATACACTGCCAGCCACCAGGATATTGGCATCCACCATAACCCGCAGTTTAGAGCGATCAACCGCCATAATTTTCCTGGAACAGTCGCTGCTTTTCCGCTTCCAGGTCAGCCATTAAGGCTGCTTCATCCTGCCGGAAGAGCGTTGCAGTTTATCCGTGAGCAGTTGTCTGCGCGACAGCTTTAGACAACGCCATATTCACAAAAGAATTCAAACTTACCCCGTCACGACCGGCCGCCTGCACCAATTCCCGGTGCAGTGAACGGGGTACACGGGCTACAAATTTACCGCTGTAATCGGTTAATGGGCGTGGTTCAGGGATAGGGTCGCCATCGGCAAGCGCCGTTTCAATCCAGGCGCGCATCGCATCATCCAGCATCTCGGCCAATTCAGAAAACGTATCCCCCTGCGTCATGCAGCCGGGCAGTTCTACCACTCGCGCCACCCAACCGACCTCAGCATCCGTTTCATCTCGGAAAACCTCAATCGTATAAGGTAGTTTCACGTAATCTTCGACTGTTTTAGACATTTGTTTGACTCTCATCCTATTCACCTGACTCATCTAGGTCCAATTCATCAATAATTTCCAACGCGAGTTTGATATAGATGGGCTTGAGAAATGGTTTTTTGTAGGGGACGGTAAGTCGATATTCGCCTTGCTTGTACACCATGTGGCTGCCTCGTCCTTGCTGCTTCTCAAATCCCAACCATACCAACAGACCCTCCAACTCTTCTGGGCGAATATTTTTGGGATTTTGACGCAGTTTCGCAAGGAGTTTTTCTTTTTTGCCCATATTATTCTACCGTATAGTACCACGTTTAGTACCGATTAGGTTTCGTTTCTTGTTGGGAAACGGCCGTCTGGCAGCGCTAGGCCGGTTATTCAATAGATAATCCACCCCGGCATTGATAGCCGCCAGCGCCACCGGCACATCAGTCACATCGCGCACCAGATTTTGGTGCGCCAAAACTTGCTCTTTGGCGGGGGGATCCGTCAGTTCATATTGACTGACTTCCAAAAACCGTTCAAATTTCTCAATATGGGCGGGAAAACGCTTTGACAATGTGCGGCGCGCCTCTTCAACCACATATTGATTCAAAACAAGCTGAAAGTCGCCTTTCAACGCATGGCGCAACAGTTCATAAGGCCAGCGCGGCCATACACTGCCAGCCACCAGGATATTGGCATCCACCATAACCCGCAGTTTAGAGCGATCAACCGCCATAATTTTCCTGGAACAGTCGCTGCTTTTCCGCTTCCAGGTCAGCCATTAAGGCTGCTTCATCCATATCTTCCTGTTCGGCTTCCCGGCCTAATGTTCTCACCAGATCATGCTGAACCGCCAGAGCGCGATCGCGCATCAACGCTTCATATTCTTGAAACGAAATCATAACGGCAACTGGATAACCGGCTCGTTCGATAACCAGATGTTCATTGCTAACCGCCGCCCGTTTCAATACTTTGCCGGAAGAGCGTTGCAGTTCCGAAGCCTTGATAACAGCTTGTGTACTCATTTCAACCTCCGCGCAACAATGCGCTCTTGTAACATTACATATGCTTACGCAACGTTACATTATTCTATTTTGATAAAGCTGTCAAGAAGGCGATTTACAAATTTACAAAATCGGTCTACACAATCAATGCTTCGTTCATCTCATCCAATAGATGCAGCCAATCCGCACCCAACGCTTCGACCGCCGCAATCGATGAACTATCAAATAAAAACATTTGCTTACGGCCGTTGTTTCGTTTTCTGGTAAAACAAAGGCTTAAGGTTTAAACAAAAACTGCTCGTTTCAGTATTCTATCCCTTTATGTATGGGGTTAACATCAACTTCCATGCGCTCGTAAGTTGGAATTGGGTTAATGCAGAAACAAAAGAATATTCGCCTCGCTTGTCTGGGGAGAAAATAAATCCTCAATGGCAAAAGAAAATTAGGGAAGAGCGGAAAGGGCGATCTCTCAAGCTACCAAGTATGATTGATCATGGAGAAGGTAAACACTTCTTCAAATATTTTGGCACCATCAAAAAGAAGGGTTCCAAGACTCGGCTACATATCAGCTATGATAAAAGCGATGAGATATTCAATCGCTTCATTGGCCGATTCAAAACAATCAGCGAACCCACGTAAACTTAGGCTATTGCACACTTTTCGCGCCGATAATGCCAGTGCTGCTGAAGAAACACTTCATGTGACTTTTCATAAGCAACGCCTTGAAGGTGAGTGGTTTCAGTTGGCTGATGAACAAAGAGATGGCATCATCGCTATCACGGAATTTAAGGAAGGGTATTTTCTAACAATTCAAGGCCCTGTAACAGCAAATGAATTGAAACAAAACTAAAATCTATCAGGGACTTGAATAATTCAAAGGTAGCCTACTGTCTCCTCTATCAAGTCCTGATATATGTTTACACATAATTGGTTGAAATCAGCCAAAATGGCTGAGCATACTATGGGATTTTAACGGCCGTTCATGGAGATGATAAATTATAAGCTGCCATTCTCCTATTCCACCGTCACACTCTTCGCCAGATTGCGCGGCTGATCCACATCGCAGCCCAGGCGCACGGCGACATGGTAGGCAAACAGTTGCAGCGGAATGGTATTGATGATGGGCGAGAGCAGCACCGGCGTGGGCGGCACGTAAACCACGTGATCCGCTTCCTTTTGGATGGCTTTATCCCCTTCGGTGGCGATGGCGATGACGACGCCCCCCCGCGCTCTGGCCTGCTGAATCTGGCTGATCATCTTGTCGTAGAGGGCATCCTGCGTGGCAATGGCCACCACCGGCATCGTCTCATCAATAAGAGCGATGGGGCCATGTTTCATCTCGCCGGCCGGATACCCTTCGGCATGGATGTAGCTGATCTCCTTCAACTTCAAGGCGCCTTCTCGGGCCACCGAAAAGTTGATACCCCGCCCCAGGTAGAGGAAGTTGTGGACTTTGAAGAAGTAGTTGGCGAGTTCTTCGTATGCGGCGTTATGGTCTAACACGCGGCCGGCCAGGTCGGGTAGTTGGGCCAGGTCGTCGATGAGTTGACGTTGGCGTTCCGGTGTGAGCGTGCCGCGCAGTTGGCCCAGGGCGAAGGCCAGCAGGTATTGGTCGGTGAGGGAGGTGGTGAACGCTTTGGTGCTGGCTACGCCGATTTCCGGGCCGGCCTGCATGGGGATGTAGCCGTCGGAGATGCGCGTGGATTGGCTGCCCACGGCGTTGACGATAGACCAGAGGGCGGCCCCCTTTGATTTTGCCAGTTCACAGGCGGCTAAGGTGTCGGCCGTTTCTCCAGATTGGGTGATGGCCAAAACGGCCGTTCCTTCATCAATAATCGGGTCATAATAACGAAACTCGGAGGCATAGGCCACTTCCGTGGGCAGCCTGGCCATCGACTCGATCATGAATTTGCCCGCCAGACCGGAGTAGTAGCTGGTGCCGCAGGCGATGATGATCAGCTTGTTGATCCGCTGCGCCAGGTCTGGCGTCAGGTTCATTTCCGGCAGATCAACCCGGGCGTTTTCAAAGTCAACCCGGCCGCGCACGGTGTCGATGAGGGCCTGGGGCTGCTCAAATATCTCTTTTTGCATGAAATGTTTGAATTCGCCTTTGGCGGCGCTGATCGGGTCCCAGCCGATGGTGTGGATTTGTGGCTGGAGGGGACTGCCCGCTAAATCGGTCACCTGGCAGCTGGCGCGGCTGAGCACGGCCATCTGGCGGCTCTCCAGGAAGATCATCTCGCGAGTGTATTCCAGGATGGCGGGGATGTCTGAGGCGATGAACATCTCATCCTGACCCAGGCCGAGGGTGATGCCGCCGGCGTTGCCCAGGCGGGCGCAGATGAGGGTGTCGGGGCGGTCGATGTTCATGACGACGACGGCGTTGGCCCCTTTTAACTGGGCGAGGGTGTGGCGAACGGCCGTTTCCAACCCCTGTCCCGCTTCCAAATACCGCTCAATCATCTGCACAATCACCTCCGAATCCGTTTCTGATTCAAAGGTGATTCCTTCCGCTTCCAACTCGTCACGCAGGGCGATGAAGTTCTCCACAATGCCGTTGTGAACCACCACCACTTTGCCGTTCATGCTGACGTGAGGGTGAGCATTGCGCTCACTTGGTTTGCCATGCGTGGCCCAACGGGTATGCCCAATGCCAATATGACCGGTCAGGGGCGACTGCTGCAAGGTGGCCGCCAAATTGCCCAATTTGCCTACATCCCGGCGCAGGGCGATGTGTCCATTTTGGGCCAACACGGCAATGCCGGCCGAATCATACCCCCGATATTCCAGCTTCTTCAAGCCGCCCAAAACCACTGCCGACGCTTCTCTTGGTCCGATATAACCGACGATACCACACATAAAACACCTCCATGGGTGACAAACATGGTGTGGCGGCCCTCACTTGTGTTTGAGTTGGGGGACGCCCCTTCATTATGGGTTGACTGCGGCCACGTATGTTGCGTTTTGGAGCGTCAGTTACCTGACGAGTTTGTCACAACACGTTTTGAAGGGGCTTAGAAACAGAATCGTGGTCATTCTGGAAGGCATCCGCTGATCTTTCGATTTTCCTGACCATAAAAGCGGTCAGTTACTTCCATCTTGCGATGGAAAACCTTCACCTCGTCAACCGGTTTAATGCTTTGTCAATCCGGTCCTTGCGCTAACTAGCCCTGGGATGATTGTTATCCCGTTTTTCACAATGGTAATTTGAATGCCGCATCATGCTACCAGCGCGGTTAAAAATTGTCAAACGTAATGGAGAGAGTAAGAGAATATAAAAGCCTGCAATGACGCCTGCCTGATTACAAAAGGGCGCTTTAAAATTGACAGAATGCGTTACAATTATACGAAATGACATTGCTTTGTTGCTGCTAGTAGCCCAGGCAGTGCAAGAATAGGAGGCGTCTACATGACCCCACAAGCCAAACGCTTAATCCGTAATTTTATACTTGAATTGTTTGTCTATGGTGTGCTGCTGGTCATTTATTTTTTCAGCTTTTTACAATTCCTGGATGAACCGCTCTATAACTTGTTTAAGCAAAACCTGTGGCTCTACGCCGGCGCGTCGTTGCTGTTGATGGTGGTGCAGGCTGTCGTTTTAGGTTGGGTGACTTCTTTTTTGTTGGACAAACTCGGTCTGGAAACGGTGGAATAAGCTTATGTATTTTCCCATTAGTGATGTCACAATCAGCCCCTTTCTGTTAATTGGCATTGGCTTTATGGTGGGGGTATTGGGCGGCTTTTTTGGCGTGGGCGGCGGCTTCCTGGCCGGCCCGTTGATGTTTTGGGCGGGCGTCCCCATGAATTTTGTGATTGGCACCGACCTGGCTCATATGACGGGCAAGTCGATTGTGGCCGCCAAGCGGCATCGTACCCTGGGGCATGTGGATATCAGGCTGGGCATGGTGATGATCTTTGGTACGATATTTGGCGTGGAAATTGGGGCCAATGTCATTGAAGCGCTGGAGGTGGCAGGCAATATTGACCAGGTGATTGGCTTGATTTACGTGGTCATCTTGATCTTCATCGGCAGCTTTACCGCCTGGGAAAGTATCAAGGCGATGCGCCTGGTGAAGACAAATCCCACCAGCGATAAAGACGCCCTCGCTTTCACTTCTCTGATGCGATACGCCCGGAAAATTCGTATTTGGCCGATGGTCTCTTTTCCGGGATCGGGCATTGATGAGATTTCATTGTGGTTGGTGGTGGGGGTGGGGGTTATCACCGGCGTGTTAGCGGGCATGTTGGGCGTGGGCGGCGGTTTCATTCGCATGCCCTTGTTGATCTACTTGCTGGGTATTCCCACGCATGTGGCGGTGGGCACTGATTTATTTGAGATTGTATTTTCAGCCGGATATGGCACGTTGACCCATGCGGTGAAGGGGAATGTGGATGTGCTGATGGCGTTGGTGATGCAAACGGGGGCGGCGGTGGGCGCGCAAATTGGGGCGGTGGGGACGCGCTATTTTGCCGGACCACGCATTCGTTTGTTTTTCTCGATTTTGCCTTTTGTGGGCGCTATTTTGGTGATTATTCGTTTATTAGGCGGGGGACTGCCAGGGTAAGGGTGCTGTTATGAAAATGTTGATATGTATTAGTAAGCTGCCGTATGCGGAAACGACGCTGTTGTTTGGTGATTTGATCGCCAGGCTGGAACAGGCGGATGTGACCTTGATGACGGTGGTGAATGAGGCGGTAGAACGGCCGTTAGCCGATGAACTGTTAGCGCGGGCACAAGCCTTGTTGACCGTGCCGGATGTCAATACCGAGGTCTGCCTCGGATCGCCGGCTACCGGCATTTTGTCTCAAGCAGAAAAAGGTGAATACGATTTGATCGTGATTGGCGCTCATATTTTGGGCGGCTTTTTTGACCGCTTCTTCACCTCTGTGATGACAAAGGTCGCTGTTAAAGCCACGACCAATGTGCTGGTGGTTAAGGAAAAGAAGACCCACCTCAACCATATTTTGATTTGTACGGCCGCGCGGGAAGCAGACCGGCCGCTCATCCAAAAAGGAGTGACATTGGCGCAAAGCAGTGGCGCGGAGGTCTCCATTTTATTTATCACAGGCCCCCTGCCTGGCATGTATATCGGCCTGAGAACGATGGCAGAGAGCCTGGAAGAGCTGCTGCAAACAGATACCGTGCAAGCCCGGGAGCTGACATGGAGCGTACAGCAGTTTGCCGACGCGGCTGTTTCTGCCAAACTCAAGCTGCGAGAGGGCATTGTCACCGATGAAATTTACCATGAGATCCAGGCTGGGCAGTATGATCTGGTGATTGTGGGATCGCAGTCAGAAAAAAATTTTTGGAATGAGCTGCTGGTCGGTAATATCACCGGGGATATTGTAGGTTTATCCAAGAGCAATGTGCTGGTGGTGCGCTCGGCTTAAGATTTTGGAATAACACTATGTCTGACTGGACGCTCCCGTTTAGGCAGCGACACCCCTGGATTTTGCGGGCGCTGCTCTTCCTTGTTTTTATGATCCCCATCGCCTTTTTGGCGTTCTTTTTTTTCTACCCGCTTATCAATATTTTTCGCTTAAGCCTCACTTATGAGGCGTTTGTGGCCTTCTTTGCCCGGGCTTACTTCCGCAAAATCATCTGGTTTACCACCTGGCAGGCAGCGCTTTCCACGCTGCTGACCCTCATCGCCGGGCTGCCGGCCGCTTATCTCTTTGCCCATTATGCCTTTCCGGGGCGAAGCTTGCTTAAAGCGTTGGCGACCATTCCCTTTGTCATGCCGACGGTGGTGGTGGCGGCGGCGTTTCAGGCGCTTTTGGGCGCGAACGGGCCGCTCAACCAGTTGTTGATGGCCTGGTTTGATCTAGAGCGGGCGCCCCTGGCGCTGGAGCAGTCGTTGACGATGATTTTATTGGCGCATCTGTTTTACAATGTGGCGGTGGTGGTGCGGTTGGTGGGCGGCTTTTGGGCCAACTTGAATCCGCGCCTGGTGGAAGCGGCGCGGGTGATGGGCGCTTCGCGGAGCCGAGCGTTCCGCGAGGTGACGCTGCCGTTGCTCAAGCCATCGCTCATCAGCGCCACGCTGCTCATTTTTCTGTTCACGTTCACCAGTTTTGGCGTGATTTTGATTTTGGGCGGGCCGCAGTTTAGCACCATTGAGACGGAGATTTACCGGCAGTATGTCACCTTTTTACGGCCGGATATCGCCGCCGTATTAGCCCTGTTGCAAATCATATTTACCTTTGTGCTGATGTCGGTGTATGCCCGCTGGCAGCAGCAGTCGGCGGTGTCGTTGGATTTCAGGCCGCAGCAGTCAAATTTGCGGAAACCAAAGAGCAGAGGGGAGAAAACGGCCGTTATCCTGCTGGCTGCTGGTCTTTCTGCTTTCATCCTGGCCCCTTTGCTGGCGTTGGTATGGCGTTCGCTGGTAGACCGGGAGGGGCAGCTAACCTTCAACTATTACCTGGCGCTGAACGATTTAGGCCGGGGCAGTGTGCTGTTTGTGTCCCCGTTAACGGCCGTTCGTAATTCCATGGGGTATGCGTTGCTCACAGTGGGGCTGGCCTGCTTTCTGGGGGTGCTGACCACTACCTGGCTGGTGCGTCCCACGCGCTGGCGGGCCTGGCTGGACCCCGTTTTCATGCTGCCTCTGGGCGTGTCGGCCGTCACCTTGGGTTTTGGCTACGTGGTGACGTATGATCAACTGCGTACCTCGGCGCTGCTGGTATTGGTGGCCCATACATTGGTCGCTTTTCCCTTTGTCGTGCGCAGCCTGATGCCGGTGCTGCAAGGCATACGGCCCAATTTGCGCGAGGCGGCGGCGGTGATGGGTGCATCGCCAATGCTGGTGTGGCGCGAGATCGATTTGCCCATTATGGGACGGGCGTTGTTGGTGGCGGCCGTCTTTGCTTTCACCGTCAGCATGGGCGAGTTTGGCGCCACCAGCTTTATCGTGCGCCCCAACAGCGGCTACCTGACGCTGCCCATCGCCATCCAACGCTACCTGAGCCAGCCTGGCGCACTCAACTTTGGCCAGGCGATGGCCCTGAGTACCATTTTGATGCTGGTCTGTGCCGTGGGTTTCATCGCCATTGAGCGCTTTCGGTATGCGGATGTGGGGGAGTTTTAAGGAGGGTGGCAGGTGGCGGGTGGCAGGTGGCGCTCCACGCCCCATACTTCACAATCCCCAATCCGCAATCCGCACTCCGCACTCCCCAATCCGCAATCCGCACTCCGCAATCCCCAATCCGCAATCCCCAATCCCCAATCCGCCCTCCTACAACCACTTCCTTGACAAGGCAGGTGTTCTTATGCTTTAATTTAGACGAACGTTCGGGCGAACGTTCGCCTAATTGAAATGATTCTTTAATATTCGAGGGAGGCTTTGTTGTGGCGCGGATCACCATTAAAGATGTAGCAGCTCACTCCAACGTGAGTTACCAGACCGTTTCCAAAGTACTCAACAATCAAGGCAACGTTTCGGCCAAAACGGAGACCCGTATCTGGCAGGCGGTTGAAGATTTGGGATATAAACCCAACATCAGCGCTCGTAATTTGCGCACACAGTCCAGCAATCTCATTGGTTACGCCTGGCAGCGCAGTGGAGATGATTCCCCGCGCCCTATTTTGGACAAGTTCTTGTATGACGCCGTTGACACCTTTGAGCGGCACGGGTATCACCTGCTCACCTTTTTGGTGGACGCCGCCGACGAGGCAGACGCGCTTATTTATAAAGCGTTGTATGACCGCAGGCAGGTGGAGGGCTTTATTCTGGCGGACACCAATCACAACGATCCCCGCATTGCTTATCTCATCGAACAGAACATCCCTTTTGCCAGTTTTGGCCGGGCGAATCCGGAATGGGATTTTTGCTGGGTGGATATCGACGGCCGTTATGGATTGCGTAGCGTCGTGGATCATCTCGCTGCTCGGGGACACCAGCACATCGGCCTGCTCACCTGGCCCACAGGCTCAGAAGCGGGGGCATACCGCGAGGAGGGTTTCGTGACGGGGCTGACCGCAGCTGGCCTGACGGTACGGCCGGATTGGGTGCTGCGGGGCGGCAATACGGTGCAGTTTGGCGCGGCGGGGATGCAGCATTTTCGCGCTCTGCCCGCCGGGGACCGCCCCACGGCCGTCGTCTGTGTATCTGATCTTATTGCCATTGGCGCCCTGAATGATGCCAGCGCCGCCGGCCTGCGCGTGGGGCAAGACATCGCCATCACCGGTTATGACGACATGCCCATGTCTCAATACCTGACCCCCTCCCTGACTACCGTGCGTCAACCCATTGCCACCGTCGGCCAGCAGGTGGTTGACCTGTTGCTTAAACAAATCAAAGGGCAGCCCATCGTTGAAAAAGGGATTTTGCTCGAACCGGAGTTGATCATTCGTGAATCCAGTTAATAACCACCGAGTACAAGCCGTCATATTTGATCTGGATGGCGTCATCACCGACACGGCCGAATACCATTATCTGGCCTGGCAGCAATTAGCTGACGAAGAGGGGCTGTCTTTTGACCGCGCGGTCAATGAGAAATTACGCGGCGTGTCACGGCGGGAATCATTGCTCATCATCTTAAACGGCCGTTCTCTACCGGAAGAAAAGCTGCAAGAGATGATGACGCGCAAAAACGGCTACTATCAACAGATGTTGGATCAGATTTCCCCGGCCGATTTGCTGCCCGGCGTGGCGGATTTACTGGACGAACTAGACGCCGCCAACATCCCCTACGGCATCGCTTCCGCCAGCCGCAATGCGCCAGTTGTAGTGCAGCGCCTGGGCATTGCCCACCGGCTGGCTGTGCTGGCCGATGGCGCCAGCGTCGAACAGCCTAAACCGGCGCCGCATCTGTTTCGGTTTGCCGCCGCTAAACTAAATGTCCCGCCTGGCTGCTGCCTGGTGGTGGAAGACGCCGCTGCCGGGGTGCAGGCCGCTTTGTCGGCCGGTATGAGGGTCCTGGCTTTAGGGCCGGCCGCTCGTTTTACGGGTCTGCCGCTTTTTGCCAACCGCCGCGACAGCCTGGTTGATGTCACCCTGGCCGATTTGCAAGCGCTAACGGCCGTTGATCCCCATTGGTTCATCACGCAAGACTCCTTTGACGCCGCCGAACAGCATCACCTGGAAACGGTGTTTACCTTAGGCAACGGCTATTTCAGCACCCGTGGCGCATTTGAAGAGGGGTTTCCCGGCGAAAAAGCCACCACCTTCGCCCATGGCATTTTCGACGATATGCCCATCAGTTTTACGGAGTTGGTCAACATGCCGGATTGGCTAGATACCGCCATCTGCATTGATGGGGAATCGTTCCGCCTGGATCAAGGAGAACTGTTGCATTTTTACCGGCAGATGGATTTACGTCAGGGGATTTTACGTCGTGACGTGCGCTGGCAGGCCCCTTCTGGGGTCATCATCGACCTGACTTTTGAGCGTTTTGCCAGTTATCCACAGGAACAGGTGGGGGCATTGCGCATGGTGGCAACGGCCGTTAACCAACCCTGTCACCTCGCCCTTACCACCGGCATCAAGGGGCATGTGGCCAACGAAGATTTGCTGCATTGGCGTTTATTAGAGCAGGAGGCGGCCGAAGATGGTCTCTGGCTGCGCAGCCGCACCCGCCACACAGAGATAACGGTAGCAACGGCCGTTTCTGTCACCTATTCATCCGGCGCCTACAGCCTGCCCCAAAACTGCCCCGGTCAGCCACGTCTGCGTATCGAACAGATGCTCGCCGTCGGCCAAAGCGTACAGGTAGACAAACTGATCAGCTACGCCGCCAGCCGTGACGCCGCGCCGGACGCCCAAAATGTGGTGGCCCGTGCCCAGTCTGCCCTGCAAAATCAGACCTACGACGACTTGCGCGCTGCCCAGGCTGTCGCCTGGCAGCAACTATGGGCGGCCAGTGATGTCGTCATTGAAGGGGATGCGGAAGCACAGTTGGCCCTGCGTTTTAATCTGTTCCAACTATTTGTCGCCGCCCCGCAGCATGACGAACGAGTGAGCATCGGCGCGAAAACGCTCAGTGGTTATGGGTATCGGGGGCATGTGTTTTGGGATACAGAGATATTCATCCTGCCTTTTTTCAGCTACACCCAGCCCCACGTCGCCCGCAACATGCTGCTTTATCGCTACCACACGCTGCCTGGGGCGCGGCGCAAAGCGGCGCGTAATGGCTTTGTCGGCGCCCAGTTTGCCTGGGAAAGCGCCGCCACCGGCGACGAAGTGACGCCGACCTGGGTGCCTCATTTCAATGATCCCACCCAGTTGGTGCGCATTTGGACGGGCGATATCCAAATTCACATTTCGGCCGATGTGGCTTACGCCATCTGGCATTATTGGCAAATCACCGGCGATGATGAATTTATGCGCGACTATGGCGCGGAGATGATTTTGGACACGGCTCGTTTTTGGGGCAGTCGGGTGGAGCGGGAAGAGGAAAACGGCCGTTTAGCCTATGCCCTCCGCGGCGTGATTGGTCCAGACGAATACCACGAGCATGTAGATAACAACAGCTTCACCAATTACATGGCTTGCTGGCATTTGCAAACTGCTCTGACTGTGCGCGATTGGCTGCGGCACAGTTATCCCCATAAAGCGGCGGCATTGGCGCGTGAATTAGAACTCAGTGAGGCGCTCTATCAGCACTGGCAAGAGGTGATCGCGCATCTACTATTTTTGCAGGATGAGGAAACGGCCGTTATCGAACAATTTGAGGGTTTCTTCCAACTGACCCGACTGGACCCGGAACTTTTTGCGAACGCCACCCAATCCCTACAAGTCATCTTGGGCATTGAAGGCGCCAACCAGAGCCAGGTACTTAAACAAGCCGACGTGATCATGCTGCTCTGCCTGTTCCGCGACCAGTTTGACCAGCGCACCTGGCAGGCTAACTGGGACGCCTACATGCCTCTCACCGACCACAAATACGGTTCTTCGCTGGGACCCAGTTTCCACGCCTGGGCCGCCTGTGAAATCCAACGGCCGGATGAAGCCTACGAACATTTCATGCTGGCAGCCGTGGCTGATTTACGTAATCCGCGAGGCAACGCTGAAGATGGTATCCATGCCGCCTCGGCTGGCGGCGTCTGGCAAGCAGTGGTATTTGGCTTTGCCGGGCTGCGCCAGGAGCAAGGGACGTTTTCCTTGCGCCCCCAATTACCGCAGCATTGGCAGCGCCTTGCCTTTCAGTTCAGCTATCGTGGCGTACAAAAAAAGGTAGACATTCGCCGCGACACAGAAGGAGGGATTATCGCAAAAATTGATTAAGTAGAACCACGTGGAGAGCAGGGGCAGGTCTGGATCGAGAATCAACTGCCCCCAATAAAGAAGCCGCGTATCCCGACCCGTCAAGATGGGGATACGCAGCCTATAAGTTGAGACGAAACGTTAACAACCAGTCGCCTCTTGGAGCGCATTATACAACAATCTCGTCACCACTCCTCGAAGCGTCTCGAAACCATCAATCAGTAAGATAAAAGGAGAAGGAAATGAACAAAAAATTGTTTACTTTGTGGATACTGTTGCTCGTGGGTGTATTGTTGGTTGCTTGTGGCGGCGGCGCTGCAGAACCAACGACTGCCCCAGAAATGAGTAGTGAAGAGCCGACAGCCGAAGAGCCAGTAGCAGAAGAGCCGGCAGCCGAAGAGCCAGTAGCCGAAGAGCCGACAGCCGAAGAGCCGGTAGTAGCAGAACCTGCTGGTGATGTGATTGAGCTGCAACTCATGGGTTGGGCCAGTTCCGATGCGGAAAACAGTCGGCTGCAAGAGATGATCGACAATTTCAATGCGGCCAACAGCGATGTGCAGGCCAACTTGCTGCTGGTGCCCGACTACGATACCAAGCTGCAAACCAGCCTGGCTGGTGGGGCGCCGCCTGACGTCTTCTATATCGACAGCTTTAAACTGCCTGATTTTGTGGCCGCCGATGCGCTCACGCCCATTGGTGATAAACTGGAAGATGTGGACGACTTTTATCCCAACTTGCGCCAGGCTTTCACCCTGGACGGGACGTTCTACTGCCCGCCCAAAGATTTCAGCACCCTGGCCCTGGAATACAACAAAGATATGTTTGACGCCGCTGGTCTGGATTATCCAACGGCAGATTGGACATGGGATGATTTGCAGAGCGCCGCTGAAGCGCTCACCGACAGCGATAGCGGCGTTTATGGCATGACGCTCAGCGCCGACATGGCTCGCTGGATCGCCTTCCTTTACCAGGCAGGCGGCACGGTAGCCACCGACGACTTCAGTGCCATGACCCTTGATTCGGCCGCCGCTAAAGAAGCGATGGACTTCTATGTAGGCTTAGTCCAAGATGGCTACGCCGCACAGCCAGCCGATCTGGACAGTGGTTGGCCTGGCGAAGCGTTTGGTCAGCAAAAAGCAGCCATGGCCATGGAAGGCAACTGGATCGCCTCTTATCTGGATGATCAGTTCCCGGATGTGAATTATGGCGTCGCTGAACTGCCCGCCGGACCGGCCGGGGATGCCACTATGTCGTTCACAGTTTGTTATGGTGTGCCTGCCAACGCGGCTCATCTCGACGAGTCGATTCGCCTGGTGAATTTCCTGACAGGCCCGGAAGGCATGAAGGCGTGGACTGACCTGGGTCTGGCGATGCCCACTCGCGCCAGCCTGCGTGATGGTTGGTTGGAAAAGTATCCTGATCTGGAATCATTCCTGAACGGCGCGGACTATGCTCATCCGTGGCAGTTCCGGCCTGGTTTCCAGGATGTGTTAGATACCATTAATTCCGGTTTGCAAGAAGCGTTCACGGGTCTGGCTCTGCCGGATCAGGTTTTGCAAAATGCCCAAGATGTGGGCACAGAGGTGTTGAACCGGTAATAAAGCGTTCGTTTAATTGACCCTGACAGCTCTCCCAGAGGGGGCTGTCAGGGTCTCATCGAATGAAAACCTGGGAGCGGGGGGGGGTAGTGGCCCCCGGTTGTTAAATCAGTGACCGCGCCCCAATTATGTTGATGTTGACAAATTCG
>CAZXVH010000072.1:581-28246 GCA_964643965.1 uncultured Ardenticatenaceae bacterium | reverse complement strand
ACTACCCGGCCATTTTGACAAGGAAAATCGCTTATGGTAAGCTTCGCCACCACCATTTTTGTATGACCTTTTTCCTAAAAACCGTATTTTTTATAGCCTCTCTATTGGTTAATAGCAATCCAGTTGTTATACTTAACAACGCACTATTACATTACAGTCATTGTTCGGAGGTTGTTGTGAAAGACTTAGTCCCCATGTCTGGTTATTTTTACCCCAACAAAATGGCGCGTATTTTGTTGATTTCAATGGAAGAAGTCATGGGACGCAATGGTCTCAATGCCCTTCTAAACCTGATTGATATGCGCCAGTTCATTACCGACCTCCCCCCTGACAATTTGGAAAGAGAATTTGATTTTGCTTATATCTCCAATCTGAACCGCGGCTTGGAAGATATTTATGGCCCCAGAGGGGGTCGCGGCCTGGCTTTGCGTGGTGGTCGCGCCATCTTTTCACGCGGTCTCAAACAATTTGGCGCTCTGGCCGGAGTAGGAGATCTGGCATTTAAGGTCCTGCCATTGCAAACAAAACTAAAGATTGGGCTACCAGCCGTCGCCCGCATCTTCACTCAATTTAGCGATCAAACCAGCCGCGTTGAAGAATTTGACGACCATTATCTTTACTACATTGACCGCTGCTCCATGTGCTGGGGCATCGAAACAGACCATCCCGTCTGCCATATTGCAGTTGGTATTTTGCAGGAAACCTTACGCTGGATCAGCGGGGGCCTTGAGTTCCGGGTCAATGCAATTGAGTGTATCGGCATGGGAGCTAAAACTGGCGTCATTCGCATCGACAAAGAACCCATTAAATAATTTTTACACCTATATAGTCAGACGAAGGTTGAGCTTGTCGAAACCCGGTTCCGCCTTCGACAAGAGTTCAGCATAAGCTCAGGCAAACGCTCAAGCTACACTTGTATAGAAACCAATCTTTTAGCAAAAGAATCCAGTCTATCGGTAGCAGATATGAACAAAAACCCGGGCCATGTCATCTTCATTGCATGGCTCCTGTTGTTTGAAACTCAACCTTTCATTCATATCTAAGGAAGTAATATAGTGGCTGAAGGAAAAAAAGAATACAAAATTTTCATTGTAGAAGACGATGTGGATTTAGCAGAAATGTTGACCGCTTATTTCCGCGCCCAAGGGTACCAGGTGGGGAATGCGATACGCGGCGAAGAGGCGGTCACAGCAATCATCAATGATGTACCTGATGTGGCCGTTTTAGATATTCGCCTGCCTGATATTGATGGCTATGAGGTGTGCCGCCAGCTACGTCGTTCACGACGTACTCAAAATATTCCTATCATCTTTCTTACCGAAAAGCGTGAACGGGAAGACAAATTAGCCGGCCTAGAATTAGGGGCGGTCGATTACATTACCAAACCGTTCGACATCCAGGAATTACGTCTGCGTGTGCGCAATGCCCTGCGCCGGTCGCGGCTAAGTACCCTGGTTAATCCGGTGACAAATTTACCGGAGGGCATGGTGGTCCGGGAAAAGTTAGAACAAATGGTACGGCAACCGCAATGGGGTGTTGTATTTGCCAGTATGCGCGGCCTGGATAAATTCCGGG
This sequence comes from uncultured Ardenticatenaceae bacterium, assembly GCA_964643965.1. GTDB lineage: Bacteria > Chloroflexota > Anaerolineae > Promineifilales > Promineifilaceae. Next base: position 26,671 of record CAZXVH010000072.1, on the reverse strand, counting down.
ACCGTTTCGGCTTTGTAGCGGCCGATGATGTATCCCGCGCCGTCACCTTAATGATCACCAATGCCGTGCAAGAAACAGGCAGCAGTGATGATTTTATGGGTCACACTGACTCTGGCGATTTTGTGATTATCACCACGCCAGAGCGCAGTAAAAAGGTGTCTGAACGCTGCATGGTCAGGCTTCAGCCTTCTATCCAATATTTTTATCCGGCATTGGAAAGACAGCGTTTACATGAACTGCCTGAATCTGAACGTTTGTCGGTGCGAATCGCCAGCCTGTCATCCAAAGAATACGCCTATACGAATATGGAAGCGCTGTTTGCGGCGTTGGTGGAACGTGCAAGATAAGTCGTGGTTCCATGCTTAGTTTTTGTTAAAATTAAATAGCAGGCAGTCCGGTACTGTCTAAGCAAGGTAATTATCAGGGCTAGAGATAGCCCTGTTTTGTTTTAATAGATAACGATACAGGCAGGTTCCCTGAGCTTGTGCTGTACAGTTACTTTTATGCTGCGATTATGAAACGATTCCGTATTTATTGGCCTGACATTTTAATTATTGTTGGTTTTTTGCTGCTGCCGATTTTGCTATATGGGTCGGTGACGTTAGGCAATAAAACGATGCTGCCCGCCGATAATTTGTTTCAATGGGCGCCCTGGCAGTCAGCAGCTTCTGCGTTCAATGTCCAGGTTCCCCAAAACCACCTCATCACGGATCTCGTCATTGAAAATTACGTCTGGAAGAAATTTGTAGCGGAGAGTGTGCAGGCGGGTGAGATTCCGTTGTGGAACCCGTATCTGTTTGCGGGAGCGCCGTTTTTAGCGGCCGGACAACATTCTGCCTATTATCCCTTCTCCCTTCTCTTCCTTATTTTGCCGTTGACAAAAGCGTATGGCTGGTATGCGCTGAGCCAGTTGTGGCTGGCTGGCGTGTTGATGTATCTCTTGGGGCGGGCGCTGAAGATGCGCCGGGGCAGCGCCGCGCTGGCCGGATTGGTATTTCAAGGATCGGCGTTTTTGGTGATTAGCACGGCCGTTTTCCCCATGATCATTGGCGCGGCGGTGTGGCTGCCCTTTTTGCTGGCGTGTATTGAGAAGATAATTGCAGATTCACGATTCAAGATTGCCTGGGCTGGCCTGGGCGCCGTGGCGCTGGGAGTGCAGATTTTTGCCGGGCACATCGAGATTACCTATTACACGCTGCTGATTATGGCGATTTATGCGCTGATGCGGTTGGCGGTTGGCGTATGGCGTAAGCGCCAGGATATGCGTCATGCGCCATACGCCATACATTTTTTGCTACGGCCGTTTTTCTATCTCAGCGGCATGGTTCTCATCGGCCTTTTACTGGGTTCCGTGCAACTCATCCCCCTGTTTGAGGTGGGACAGTCTAATTTCCGCGAAGGCTCGGCCACGTTTGCGGAAGTACAAAGTTGGGCGTTTAAGCCGCGCCGCCTGCTGACGCTGGCGCTGCCCAATTTCTATGGCAACCCCGCCACTCACAGTTACCAAAATGTGCTGACGGGCGAACAAATCCCCTTCACGGCCGACCGCTACGGCAATCCGCGCACGAACAATGAATGGGGCTTTAAAAACTACGTGGAAGGCGCGATTTACCTCGGTATCTTGCCCCTGTTCCTGGCGATTTTAGGGGTTTGGGGGGCGGTAAAAGAGAAATTTAGAAAGAAGAAATTAGAAATGCGTCCCACGCCCCACGCTTTGCGCTCTTTTCATACCTGGTTTTTTGTGGGGCTGAGTTTCTTTTCGCTGGCGTTTATTTTTGGCACACCGTTGTATGGGCTGTTGTATTATGGCCTGCCGTTTATCAACCAGTTACACACGCCGTTCCGCTGGGTGTTTCCCCTGACTTTGTCTGTGGCAGCGCTGGCGGGGTTTGGCGCGGACTATGTGGCAACTTCGCGCAAGTGGCCGGCATGGGCAGATTGGCAGGCGTTTAAGCAATCACAGAAACGGGAACCAGAAACGGCCGTTATCTTTGCCAGCGAGTCGTCCAAACCAAAATGGATACAGCCATTGTTCTTGTGGGGCGCACCATCACTCATTACGGGGTTGGCGAGTGTGGCGTTTTGGGGTGGCTTGATCTTGTTGGCTGGTTTGTTTCTGTCTCGGCTGCTCTATCCGCAGGTAGAGCCGATGATTGAGCGGCTGTTTTTAGGCATGGCGCTGGCCGATACGGCGTTTGACAGCACCCTTGCGTTTTACAGTTTCCAGTTTCGGCAACTGTTTATCTTTGGGCTGATGTTGGTGGCCTCGGGCGTGGCGCTGCGCGTCAGTCGCTGCCCGATTTTTTTGACGATACCCGGGGTGGGCAAACGGCCGTTATACCTCTTCCTCGCTGCCATTATCATTATCCTGGACGCACTGCTCGCTAATTACGGCTTCAACGCGGCCGTTGATCCGGCGCTGTTGGCTTATAAGCCAGAAATGGTGCAGTGGATGGAAGAACAACCAGGCGAATGGCGGCTGACCAGCTTCAATCCCAGCGGCGACATCCCCTTCAATGCCAATTCTGGCTGGCTCTACAATTTCCAGGATATTCGCGGCTACGACTCCATCATCCCCAAGCAGTACACGGAATACATGGCGGCCATCGAGCCGCAAAACGCCTTACTCTACAATCGCATCCAGCCCCTCGCTACCTGGGAAGCGCTCAACTCGCCGCTGCTGGATGTATTGAACGTCAAATACGTCATCACCAGTGAGACCATCGACTCAGCCAAGTTTGCCCTGGCCTGGGAAGGGGAAGGGGTGCGCATTTACGAGAATCTGGGCGTGGCCCCTCGCGCTTATACGCTACCACTGTCAGCAACGGCCGTTGTCGATGACGCCCTGATAGCCATGCAAGAGCTAGACCCCCGGCAATATGTGGTCATTGAGAGCCAGGATTGGAAATTAGAGACTAAACCAATCCCCAATCCCCAATCCCCAATCCCCAATCCCTTCACCCCCGCCACTATCGACCATTACGGCAGCGGCGAACTCTTTGTTACCACGCCTGTGATAGACGAACCCACCTGGCTCATCTTGAACGACAGCTACTACCCTGGCTGGAAAGCATTCGTGCGCCCGGCCGGCACAGGCGAAGGCCAGGAAAAACAAGTGGACGTGGTGCTGGTGAATGGCAACTTCCGCGGCGTCTATTTGCCAGGGCCAAACGAAGAAGAAGAGGAAGAACCCATGGCCTGGACGGTGCGCTACAAATACAGCCCGACCAGCTTCCAGTTAGGTGGTCTCGCCAGCTTTATGGGGCTTATCATTCTTATCTTCGTCGGACTGGTGTGGGTGTGGCGCACCCTCGTCCATCCCGACGTAGCAATGACCACCACGCGCAGTCTGGCAAAAAACAGCATGGCGCCGATGGCGCTCAATCTATTCAACCGAGGCATTGATTTTGTCTTTGCCATGTTTTATTTGCGCCTCTTGGGACCGGCCGCAGCGGGCAGCTTTGCCACGGCCATCGCCGCCGCCATGATCTTCGAGATCATCGCCAACTATGGCCTGGAAATCCTGCTGGTGCGGGAAGTGTCGCAGGATCATAGTCAGGCCAGCCGCTATCTACTCAACACCTCTATTTTGCGCATCTTTGCCGCTTTTGTGGGCGCGATTCCCGTCATCATTTTGGTGCAAGCCACCAATCTGTTCAGCAACCCGTTCACCACTCAGGAAATTGTAGCCATCGCTTTCATCATGCTGGGCATGGTTTTCTCCGGCATGTCGAAGGGGGTCACCAGCCTGTTTTACGTCTACGAAAAGGCTGAAATTCCGGCGGCGATGACCACGCTCACCACCATCATGAAAGTGGGATTTGGCGTGGCTGTGCTGCTCATGGGTTACAGTTTTGTGGGATTGGCGGCCGTTTCTATTGTCTCTAATGTCGTTACTTTATCTATTTTACTGGTGATGGCGCGGCAAAATTTCCACCTGCCCGGCCCGTGGCGGGTGGACTGGTCGCTACAAAAGCAGATGGTGCGCCTCGGCTTTCCCTTGATGCTCATCCACATGCTGCAAACGATTTTCATTTCCAGCGATGTCTATCTGCTGCGGGTGATGCTGCCCAATGGCGAGGAAGTGGTAGGCTGGTACAACAGCGCCTACAAATGGTTTAATGCGCTGCAAATCGTGCCCTCGTTTTTTACGCTGGCGCTGTTCCCCATCATCTCGCGGGAAATCAAGCGCTCGCTGGCAGCAGCACAACGCATGTATATGCTTTCTCTTAAATTGATGCTGCTGCTGGCGCTGCCCATTGCCGCCGCCATCACCTTTTTAGCGCCGCTGCTCATCGCCATCGTCGCTGGCGCGGAATATTTGCCCCAAGGGGCTATCGCCCTGCAAATCGTCATTTGGGCCATTCCCATTGGCTGGCTCAACAGCGTCACCAATTATGTGCTGATTGCTTTGGGACTGGAAGGGATGCAGCCCCGCGCTTTCACGATTGCGGTGGCCTTTAATATCATCACCAATCTCATTTTCATCCCCCGTTTTTCCTTTGTGGCGGCCGGTGTGACCACGATTTTGTCTGAAGTGGTGCTGATGGGGATGTTTGCTTATTACCTGCGCAAGAAGATGCCGGGAGTGAATTGGCTGCATTTGTTGGCGAAACCGTTGGCGTTAACGGCCGTTGTCGTTCTCATCATGGCAGGTATCAGCCAGTTTGCCCATCCGGTCATTGGCGTGGCTGTCGGCTTGTTTGTGTACGGGGTCGGTCTCATCGCCTTACGCATCCTCGGCGAGGAGGAACGCACCGTCCTCCGCGCCATCCTACCCCGTCCCATAACTGCTCGACTGAAAATTTAGCATGAAAAACTTTAACACAGAGGCGCAGAGACGCAGAGGATCATCCTTCATTTGGGTTCTCGTGGGCATCCTGCTTGTTGCTGCTGCCTTGAGACTGGTGGGCATCACCCAAATTTCTCCGCCTGGAATCGAGCATGATGAGGTTGCCAACTGGCTCATCGACCGGCTGATTTTGTCGGGCGAACACGCCATTTATTTTACCCGCGCTTACGGCCATGAGGCGGGTTACCATTACTGGCAAGCGCTGCTGGTAGCGCTCATCGGCGACAATGCTCTGGCCTTGCGGCTGGCCTCGTCTTATCTGGGGTTGATTGGGGTCGCAGTCAGTTTTGTGCTGGCGCGGAAGTTGTTCGGCTGGCAGGTGGGGATAGTGGCGATGGGGATCACGGCCGTTCTCTTTTTCCCCGTGTTTTACAGCCGCCTGGGACTGCGGGCTATCACTCTGCCCGTTTTCTCTGGTTTATCCGCCTACTTTTGGTGGCGCGGCTGGGCGTCCAAAAAAGCGAATCATTCATTTGTCCTCGCCGGTCTCTTCGCCGGATTAAGTTTGTACACCTACATGGCCGCCCGCGCCGTGCCTATTTTTTATGGGCTGTTTGTGGCCTATTTAGCGCTTTTTCATTGGCGGATGTTTAAGAGGCGCTGGCGAGGCGTGGCGTTATTTGCTTTCTTGTTTGCTGTCGTGGCCGCGCCGTTGACCTTCTATTTGCTGAACAATCCCGGCTCAGAATTTCGCATCTCAGAATTGGATGCGCCGCTGCGGGCGCTGCGGGCTGGCGACTGGCGTCCGGTGCTGACAAACGCACTCAAAATTTTAGCCATGTTTGGCTTTGTCGGCGATCCCCTTTGGCGGCAAGGCGTGGCTGGAATGCCCGTCTTTGGCCCGGTTGTGGCGCTCTTATTTTACCTGAGTTTGCCCCTCTGTTTGTGGCGCTGGCGAGATGCCCGGTATGGCTTTTTATTGTTGTGGCTGGCAACGGCCGTTATCCCCAGTTTAGTCACCATCAACGCCCCCAGCGCCATCCGCCTGATCAACCTGCTGCCTGTTTTAGGTATCTTTCCAGCCTTGATCATCAGCAAAGTTATACACAATATCCCCCAGTTATCCACAGTTATCCCCCAACTATCCACAGGCATAGCCAAAATCAGTACCATCGTACTACTGATTTTTGGCCTCATTTATGCGTCCTGGACTGCCTGGATGATCTTCGTACTCTGGCCCCAGAGTGGCGATGTTTCCTTCGTCTGGCAAACTGCCTTGCGCGATATTGGTAAGGTGATTGATGAGGATGAAACGGCCGTTGCCGTGTCCGTCGGCGGCTGGTCGCCTGATACCATGGATCTCTCGACTATGGCGCTTTATTTGCGCCGTGATGACATCTCCCTCAGCGCCTTTGGGTTGCAGCCGGGAGATGACATAATTTATACGTTGGTTATCCCCAAGATTGAGGGGAAAACAGGGGCCAATATCTTCCATCCCACCACCCTACCCCTTGATCCCTTTTTCGTGAAACAATTAGAAAACTGGAGCGCAGAACGCGCCATCACTGATACCTATACGCGCTATACCCTACGCGCCACGCCCCCCATCACCCCCCAAAATCCCGCCAATACCACCTTCGGCAGCCAACTCGCCTTCCTCGGCACAGATCTCGTTTTGGGCGAACTCATCAGCTATTGGCAAGTAACGGCGCCCATCAGCCAGCCGCTGCGCTTATTCATTCATGTTTTAGATGAAAATGGGGAAATAATTGCCGAGGATTACAGGTGGGACACGGCCGATCCGCAAAACTTATGGCAGCCCCACTGGCAAGAAGGAGATCTCATCCTGCAAAAGCACCCACTCGCCGTTGCCCTGACCGCCGACACGCAAATTCGCCTCGGTATCTTCGACCCTTATTCCTGCGATCCCGGCCCCTGCCAAAACCTGATCACAGAGACAGGGGAACCGTTTCTACTCCTGCCCGTTCAAAATTAGTAATTCGAGCGAGTGATAGGCATCAGAAACGGCCGTTATCGGGATACGCTGATCAAAAGTTGCCAGCTTGCCTCCGTTTGAAACAGCAAGTCCCAACAGATAAACATCCGTTACTTGCTTATGGGTCAGCGCGAAATTCGGTGTAATAAGATTCATAATACTAACATCCTCAGCCCAAAACTCATGTCCCGCACTGGCACAAAAGCGACGTAATAATGTCAATACAAACATCGCATCACCAGGACGATTTGGGTAACTTGGATGGCTTGCCACGCGCACGAACCCATTTTCCGTTATAGGACAAGTTGCCCACTTATAGGAGCCTTCATTACGGAACCAGTTATGGGCAATATCATGATGCACATGCATGGGATCGCTGAGTGCTAATAAGACATTAACATCCAAAAGATAGGTTGTCATCCTTGTTCATCCCGTAATTTATTAACCAGTTCCATCGTCACCACACTGGCATTTGCCTGGCGAGGAAATAAGGGGACCTCATTCCGCATAGACGCGACAGTCTCTCTCACAAGCGACTCTCTGGCTAAATCAGATATAACCCTTCCCATTGAAATCCCTTTTTGTTTCGCTATTTCCTTTGCGGCCAATAATACATCTTCATCAATATCTACCGTTGTACGCATATTCTTACCTCCGACATTTATGATGTTTGATGTTACAACATCAAACATCACCAGTCAAGCAAAATCAACAAAAGATGAGTAGGGGAACATGAAAACCTGGTATTTAAAAGGCAGTAATACATGGGGTCTCAGGGCAATAGCGTAACGCCTGGTTCCGGCGAAGAGGTGGCTAAAGAGGTGGCCGTGAACGCGGCCGTCGCTGTGGCAGTAGGCGTTGAGGTCGGGGTCGAAGTGGGTGTAGATGTAGGGGTAGATGTAGGCGTCAAGGTGGGTGTGGCGGTGGGCGTGGAGGTAGGCGTCGGCGTGAAATCCTTGCGGATAATCGGCAGGAAACTGTTGACAATCGCCACCTCAAACGCCTGGCGGACAGTCTGGCCGTGATAGGTCACTTCATACGCCCATACCCCTTCGGGCGCATCTGGCGGAAGCTGGTACTCCCGCCACCACCAGGAAAGCGTATAATCTCCGCCGTTTTCCAGCCAGGAAACAAACAGAGAGCCATCCGGCCGGTAAACGGTATGGGTGCTGGTTTCGCTTTGTACCTGATTGCGATAATAGGTGGTGAAAACCACTGAATTACCGGGAGAAAAGGCGCCTCGCTCATTGGTGATGGTGGGATTAGGGCAGCTTGTAAATTCCACAGGGGCAAAGCCGGTGGTGAGCTTATTGATGCCCGGCTCCCGGTAAGGGGGCTGCGCGGCCCACCAGGATGAACTGATTTGCGTGTTGCAAGCGCCACTATAGGGATCAATCAGGTTGCTGTTGTTGTATGGCAAGGCGCGGTATACCTCAAAATGCAAATGCGGCCCCTGTGAGTTGCCAGAACTACCCACCAGACCCAGGTATTCCCCGGCCTGCACGGCGTCCCCCATCCCTTTGGCTGTAAGCGAGCCATTTTTCAGATGCCCATACCAGGCGACTGACCCATCCGCGTGGCGCAGATAAACGGCGTTCCACTGGTTACTGTTAAAGTCGCAGCTGCGGTCGTCGTTGCCGTCTCGTTTACCGATGATGATACCAGGCGCGGCCGCTACGACGCTGACCGTCCCCTCGGCCATTTTGTTCCAGCCAAAGGGCCACAAGAAATAATCGGTTCCCTGGTGATTGTAACTATTGCTGGCGTCATAGGTGTGTTGGCCACAGCTATAATCCTGGAGCTGATTGGGAAAAGCAGGGTTGTGATCCACGTAACCGGTGACTACTTGATAACCAGGATCGGTGAAGCCAACGGCCGTTTTCAGGGGCCAGGTAAAAAGAACATCCGCAGCGAGATCGGGGGCAGGTAAACGGCCGTTTTCCGCCAACCACGCCTCATTCTGCCACAGCATCGTCTCAATCTCTGCTCGCTGCGCCTCCGTCAGGTGAGGCGCCAGGTCCAGTTCATACTCGCCGCCGCCCATAGCCAACGGCACAGCTTCTTCCTCTGTTTCCAGAGTGACAGCCAGGCCGAAAAGCAAGCCAAAAAACAAAAGCAGCAGCAGAGAAACGGCCGTTATCCCGCGTAAAATCGTTTGTTTATTCATGGTCTCACCCATTCTTTTTTCATTCAATGCCGGGCACAGGTTAAAACAATCTGGTTAAACCCATACCTCTTGTCCTGTGCCAGGCGCGACTGGCTCAGTAAGGCTGTTGCGAATGCAAGCTATTCCTAATATAATCTGCCAGAAATTTATTGCTTACTACAATAGTTTTCAATAATACCCCAATGGAGGTGAATTATCGCCTGAGCCACTTTAACTAACCCACAAGCCACATTGTCATAAAAGCAACTATCTTGCTTTTAAAATATCTCGTTAATCAGGACGGAGAACCCAGTTCAAGGAGAAGAAAATGAAAAAATTTACAGTACTCTTTACCATTTTGATTTTAGCCCTGCTGTTGGCTGCTTGCGGTGGCGCGGCTGAACCCGCTGCTGAATCAGCCGCAGAAAGCGCCGATTGCGCTTCCGCCGATGTATTTTGCGTCGGTCTGGTCACCGATGTAGGCGAAGTGGATGACAAATCCTTCAACCAGGCCGCCTGGGAAGGCGTTAAGCAAGCTGGCGCCGAACTTGGCGCGAAAACCGAATTCATCGAGACGGGCGACGCCAAAGATTACACCGCTAATATCGATCTGTTCGCCAACAACAATTATGATGTCATCGTCACAGTCGGTTTCGCCTTAGGGGAAGCCACTCTCGAAGCCGCCCAAAAATACCCGGACATTGACTTCATCGGCGTGGATCAATTCCAGGGAGAAGCCATCGGCAATTTGGCCGGGCTGATCTTCCCCGAAGATCAAGCTGGGTTCCAGGCGGGCGCTTTAGCAGCCATGCTCACTAAAAGCGGCACCATTGCCGCCGTGTTAGGCACAGACCTGGTTCCGCCGGTTGTAGCCTTCAAAGAAGGGTATGAAAACGGCGCTGAATATATCAATAGCGACATCAAAATCATCTCCACCTACCATCCCGGTGGCATGGATGTGGCTTTCACCGACCCGGAATGGGGCGCCAGCACCGCCAAACAAGCCCTCGATCAGGGCGCGGATGTGATTTTCGGCGCGGGTGGCAAAACGGGTAATGGCGCGTTGATTGAAACGGCCGGCGTGGATGGCGCTTTCTGCATTGGCGTCGATTCAGACCAATGGGAAACCGTCCCCGAAGCACACGCTTGCCTCGTTTCCAGCGCCACCAAACTGATCACCCCCGGCGTTTTTGACCTGGCGAAACTGTCTAAAGAAGGGTCGTTCCCCGGCGGTAATTACGTGGGCAAGGCCGGTTTAGCGCCTTTCCATGATTTTGAAGACCAGATTTCACAAGAAATTAAAGATAAATTGGCCGAGATCGAGGCCGGTTTGGCTGATGGTTCCCTCAGCACCGGCTATAATCCCGGCGGCTAATCTTTAGGGAAACAGGTAAATAAGGGGTGCGGCGTACTGATAAAAGGCGCCGCGCCCTTTTTATAGAGAAGCGCCAGTTGGGAAACGTGGCCACATAATCGCTCAACAAGGAAATACATCATGGCAACAGATGAAGAGTCACAAGAGGCAGCCAACCGGTTTAAAGCTATCTGGCAGCGTTCCTGGAAAGCGTTAAGTGTGCCGCTACTGTCTGTTGTCCTGGCGCTGGTAATTGGCGGCATTATTATTTGGATTTCTGGCGCCAATCCCCTGACTGCTTATGCTGACCTGGTAGAGGGAGCGGTGGGCAGCCCGGCAGCGATACAACGCACCTTAGAAAAGGCAACTCCCCTGGTATTTGCCGGGCTGGCGGTTGCTTTTGCGTTTAAAGCAGGTTTATTCAATATTGGCGGCAATGGACAATTGCTTTTGGGCGCCATTGTGGCCGGTTATTTAGGTTTTGCCTTGAAAGGGCTGCCGTTTATCATCCACATGCCATTGGCGCTTTTGGGCGGCAGTGTGGCCGGCGCTTTATGGGCGGCAATTGCCGGCGCCCTCAAAACCTATACCGGCGCTCATGAAGTGATTACCACCATTATGCTCAATTACATCGCCTTGAATCTGACGGATTACCTGGCAAACGGTCCCTGGAAAGATACCGGGGTGGTGGCGCGAACGCCGAAAATTTTGGAAACGGCCGCTATTCCTACCTGGGGCTTTATTCCGGCCGGCTTTTTACTCGCCTGTTTGATGGCCGTGCTGACTTACTATATTTTGTATAAAACCACCTACGGCTTTGCCATTCGTACCACCGGCTTAAATCCCTCTGCCGCCCTCTACGCCGGCATTAAGGTGGGCAATGTCATCATCATGACCATGTTTTTCAGCGGTTTTTTGGCCGGTATGGGCGGTGCGGTGGAAACATTAGGCATTGTGGGTCGTTACCAACCAGGTTTTAACGTCGGCTTGGGCTTCGATGGCATTACTATCGCCTTGCTGGCAAAAACCAATCCGTTGGGCGTGATCCCGGCCGCTCTTTTATTGGGCGCTATGGACGCCGGTGGCAGCCAGATGCAGTTTAACGCCGGCGTTCGCTCCCAGATTATTGGCGTCATTCAAGCCTTGATTTTGTTCTTTGTTTCCGCCGATGTGATTGTGCGTAAGATTTTAGGATCACGAGCCGTTGACGACGATAAGGTGACGCTCAGCACAGGCTGGGGAGGGTAAGGAAATTTAATGGCTGCAATAACCAGTTCTACAACGACGAAACGCTCCTTCTTTAATGTCCACACCGTCGGCATCATTGGCATGGCGCTGGTGGCGGTTATCGCTGTGGTTTATTTTATTTTACGGCCGCAGCAGGCAACGGCCGTTTATGCTTCCACCCTGCGCCAATCCACCCCGCTTGTTTTAGGAGCGATGTGCGGCCTGGTGGGTGAACGCTCCGGCATCATCAACATCGGCATCGAAGGCCAGATGCTCATGTCCGCTTTCATCGCCTTCCTGGTCAACGTATACATAGGCAATCTGTTGGTGGCGGTGTTGGTCGGCGTCACCACGGGCGCCCTGATAGGCCTTTTCCTGGCCTGGATGTCAATCACTCTCAAAATGGATCAGATTATCGGGGGTACAATCATCAATATGTTGGCCCTCGGTTTGACCAGTTTCTTCTATATCTCGGGGCTAACCACCAAAGGGAAGCTGCAACCCATTCCCCTCGGTCCCCTGGCCGATATTCCGCTCATTGGCCCGGTGCTGTTCAACAATGCCCCCATCACCTATCTCACCATTTTCCTCGTTTTCTTTTTACAGTTTGCCCTTTTTCGCACCGTGTGGGGTCTGCGCACTCGAGCCGTGGGTGAACATCCCAGCGCCGCCGATACGGTGGGCATTCGCGTGAACGTCACCCGTTATGTCAATACTACTTTGGCCGGAGCATTTGCCGGTTTAGCCGGCGCGTACCTGACATTGGAAGCGGTTGGCTCTTTTGAACGGGGCATGACAAACGGCCGGGGCTTTATTGCCCTGGCGGTGATGATTTTTGGCAAATGGACGCCGCTCGGCTCCTGGGGCGCGGCGCTGCTATTTGGCCTGGCTTCGGCCGTGCAAACCCAGTTCCAATTCCTGGGGCTGGATTTCATCCCCCATCAATTTGTAGGCATGTTGCCCTATGTGCTCACTATCATTGTCCTGGCTGGTTTTGGCGGCCGTTCCCGGCCACCGGCAGCAGAGGGCAAGGTTTATGATCCGGAATAGGGAGCGAGGACAAAAAGCATGAGCCACGCAGATAATTCTACCGTTATGCTGGAAGCGAAAGGTATTTCCAAGCGTTTTCCGGGCGTCATTGCCAACGACGATATTCACCTCAAGCTGTACAAAGGAGAAATTCTGGCGCTTTTGGGCGAAAATGGGGCTGGCAAAAGCACCTTGATGAATATGTTGTACGGGCTGTACCATCCCGATGAAGGTGAAGTTTGGATTAAAGGGGAGCAAGTTACCCTCAAGAACCCACGTGACGCCATCGACCGGGGCGTGGGCATGGTTCACCAACATTTTCAACTGGTGCCGGTGATGAATGTGACTGAAAATGTGATGCTTGGCTCTGAGATCACGCAACGGCTGGGCATTCTTTCACGCCGCCAGGCAGAAAAACGGGTCAGGGATTTATCGCAGCAATACGGCCTGGAAGTAGACCCCACCGCCATCGTGGAAGACCTGCCGGTGGGCGCTCAACAGCGGGTGGAGATCATCAAGGCTCTTTACCGGGAAGCGGATATTTTGATTTTAGATGAGCCAACGGCCGTTCTCACCCCTCAGGAGGCCAATGAACTGTTCCGCATCATGCGCGACCTGACGGCCGGAGGCGTCTCCATCATCTTCATTACCCACAAGTTGAAAGAGGTGCTGGCCGTCGCCGACCGCATTGGCGTGCTGCGCGGCGGCAAAATGGTGGGCATCGTCAAACCAGAAGAATCGACAGAGACCAGCCTGGCGGAACTGATGGTAGGCCGCAGTGTCATCTTGACCGTTGAAAAAGAACCCGCAAAACCAGCAGCGGTAGTGCTGCGCGTAGAAAACCTGACAGTAAAGGATGAACGCGACCACACGGCCGTTAAAGAGGTCAACTTAGAAGTAAAAGCGGGTGAAATCGTGGGCATTGCCGGGGTGCAAGGCAATGGCCAACGAGAATTGGTGGAAGCGCTCACCGGCTTACGCCCCATCGAAAATGGCGTCGTCACCCTCAATGACGTGAACTGCACTCATTTTACCCCTCGACAAATCACAGAAATGGGGGTAGCTCACATCCCGGAAGATCGGGAAAAACATGGCCTGGTCATGGCTTACTCCGTGGCTGACAACATGGTGCTTAATAATTATTATGTTAAGCCATATGCCAATGGCATTACGCTCAACCAGGCGGCTATCCTCAAAAATGGCGAAGAATTGGTGGCAAAGTATGATGTACGTACTCCCAGCGCTTTGACCCATGCCGCTAAACTTTCTGGGGGCAACAAACAAAAGGTGATTGTGGCTCGTGAATTTTCCCGCCCTACCACCCTGCTCATCGCCGCCCAACCGACACGGGGCATTGATGTTGGCTCCATCGAGTTTATTCATAAACAGATCATCGCCCAACGGGATCAGGGAATCGCGGTTCTACTTGTATCGGCTGAATTGGATGAGGTGCTGGGGTTGGCTGACAGAATCGCGGTGATGTTTGACGGCCGGATCGTGGCGGTGCTGCCCAGCGCGGAAGTGACTCGGGAACAAGTCGGCCTCTTAATGGCGGGCGCTGAAGTGCAGATGAACGGGGAACAGTGGGCAGTGAACAGTGAACAGTAAGCGACAATCCGCAATCCGCAATCCGCAATCCACAATCCGCCATCCACAATCCGCAATCCGCAATCCGCTACGCCCTCATTCGCACAAGACCATTGCCAGGCAAATAGCCACGGCGTGGTTGACCACCGCGATACGGCCATCCAACAGCGCTTGTTTTAATTCTCGCTTTGATATCCATTTAACCGTATTTTGGCGATATTCCACCTGGGGTTGGCTAATAAAAACCACATTTTTGGCATAAAAAAAATGTCCCGCGCCCTGCTCTTGCAGGTGGTTCAAAACAAACGTACCCAGATAAACCCACTCTTCACAAACAAGCCCTGTTTGATGCCGTAGGTTTTGCTGCACAGCCTGAATAGGATCTTCGCCATTTTCCAGATCACGCCCCACCACGCGCCAACTGCCCCAGGAACGGCCGTTCACCTGATTTTCTACAATAAGCACTTCATCCGCTTCATTCACCACAAAAGCGTTAACATAATCTTGCATAATAAGGGGCGCGTCCTGCATATCCTCCACAGGTATGGTTGCCAATGACACAGATTTATTTACAGAAGCGGGGCCGGACGAAGCAAAATGGTTAGGCTGGTTTGATTGCATGATAAGAAGCTCACCTAAGGGTATGATGTTGCGACAATTTGATAGACTGTGGGTTTGAAAAATATCGACGTATTGTAAATACAATATGGATTTATGACTGGTTTATACATCAATACGTTTTAACTATGGTATAGGGACAAAGTTACAAAAATACTTTCAGAGCGCAGCACAAAAAAATTGAAGCGCCCGGTTCCCTCGAGGAAGTTTCTGTATAACACGGCTGTGGCAGGTAACGGCCGTTCGACAGAAGCATCAGCCCACGCTATAATTATGGCATTCTTTGCTTTATTCAAAGTGAATACGCTTATTCTAACCCCGCGCAGTGCGGGGTTATTTAATTTACTTTTAGCCGTTTGTTTTTAGCCGTTTGTATTGTTGTGAACAGAGACAAAAACAAGTTCACACTTAATTACGGAGTAATAAAAAAAGATGATCGACGATGCTGTTATTTACATAACCGAAGAGGGTTTACAAAAAATAAAAGAAGAACTCGCCTACCTTAAAAAAGAAAAACGCGAGGAAATTGCAGAAAAGCTGGAGATAGCTATTGCCCAAGGGGATCTCAAAGAAAATGCGGACTACCATGCCGCCAAAGAAGAGCAGGCATTTGTAGAAGGACGGATTAAAACCCTGGAAGATTCCGTCTACCGCTCTAAGGTCATTAAAGAGATGGGGCCTTCAAACGTGGTACGTGTGGGGAATACGGTGACGGTGTTTGAAGTGGGCTACGAAGATGAAGAGGAAACCTATTTCATTGTGGGCGCTCATGAAGCTGATCCGGCAAACGGCCGTATTTCCAACGAATCCCCTATTGGCAGCGCCCTGATTGGCGCCAAAAAAGGATCAGTAGTCAACGTGGAAACACCCGGCGGTCAGATTCAATTAACCATTGTCGACATCAGGTGATGTATACTCGCTGTGGCCGGTTTCTAACCGTGCCACCTCTGGCAAAAATGTCAGATTATGCCCGCTACGAGTATAATCACATCACCTGATATGCTCAGGGGCTGTAAATAAGTCAAAATAGTAAAAGAGTGTCATCTGGCGCTCTTTTTTATAATCACACTCACCAACATCTATTCATGACTCACGAGAAACCGATTGGCATTGTGGCTGGCGTAGGACCATTTGCGGGGCTGGATTTGCTGAGCAAGATTTTGACAGAAACGGCCGTTGCCAAAGATCAAGATCACCTGCCCATCTACAGCCTCTCCCAGCCCCATGAAATTCTCGACCGCACCGAATACCTGCTCGGTCTCGTGGCGGAAAACCCAGGCTATGCCTTGGCACGGCAATTGCAAAAACTGGCCGCCATGGGCGCAGAAGTGGCCGGTATCCCCTGCAATACTGCCTATGCGCCCGTCATTTTCAATGTCATCAAGGCAGAACTGGAAAAAACGAACTGCCCCATCCAACTGCTGCACATGATCGAAGAAGTAGGTCGGTTTTTGCATGATACTCACCCCCAAATGGAAACCATCGGCGTATTGTCTACCACCGGCGCTTACCGCGCCCAAATCTACCCACAGGTGTTAGAACCGTTAGGCTTTACGGTTGTCGTACCAGATGAAACCATGCAGGTAAACGGGATTCATCCCGCCATTTATGATCCAATTTATGGGATTAAGGCGAATGGCGGAGCCACGGAAACGGCCGTTTCCCATCTCCAACTTGGCGTCCAAGCCCTCAAAGCGCAGGGCGCTCAAGCCGTCATCCTGGGCTGCACCGAAATCTCCCTCGCCCTGCCAGCCGGAGAGATAGACGGCCTGGTCGCCATCGACCCCACCCGCATTTTAGCCCGCGCCCTGATTCGAGAATCAAATGTGGCAAAGTTGCAGGGTGGCAAACCTGCCACTTTCATGGAGAATTCATGCCCCGCATACGAGAGCTAAACATTTATAACGGCCGTTTATCTCCCGGCCCGCTCAACGCCATCACCGATGTGGCGGGCGTCGCCGTCGGCCATTTCACCCTCATCAAAGGGGACGGGGCGTGGACGGGTAACGGCCCCTTCCGCACCGGCGTCACCCTCATTTTGCCCCATCCCGGCAACCTCTACGCTGAAAAGGTACCGGCCGCCGTGCACGCCATCAACGGCTTCGGCAAAGTCATCGGCTTTGAGCAGATCCGCGAACTGGGCAACATCGAAACGCCCATCGCCCTCACCAGCACCCTCAACGGCCCCCGCGTCGCTGATGCCCTCATCTCCCTCATGATCGAGCAGAACCCCCACATCGGCCTGGGGTTTGCGGAAACGGGGCGGCAAGGGTACGCCAGCGTCAACCCTGTCGTGGGCGAAACCAGCGATGGCTTCCTCAGCGACATGCAAGCCCGCCCCATCGGCCTGGCCGAAGTGCGGGCGGCCCTGGCCGCTGCTACCACCGGCGCGGTAGCTGAAGGCGTTGTCGGTGCGGGAACCGGCACAAGCTGCTACGGTTGGAAAGGCGGCATCGGCACGGCCAGCCGCCAACTGCCCGCAGACAAAGGTGGCTTCACGATTGGGGCGTTGGTGCAGAGCAACTTTGGCGCTCCTGAGGAACTGGTCATCGCGGGCGTTCCCATCGGCCAATATTTGCACCCGTCTCAGCTCCAATCGCGCCTCGAAGATGGCTCCATCATGATCATCCTGGCGACAGACGCCCCGCTGGACAAACGGCAGTTGGAACGGCTCTGTCATCGCGCCGCCTTCGGTTTAGCACGAACGGGCAGCGCCTGTCACGGGGGGAGCGGCGATTTTGTGGTGGCGTTTTCGACCGGGTATCACCTGTTGGATAGGCCAGAAGAGCTGGGGGGAGAACGGCCGTTTATCCACGAACAACCGATCATGAGCAATTTCTCCCTGGCCGTCATCGAATCGGTTGAAGAGGCGATCTACAACAGCCTGCTCATGGCCCACACCGTCGTCGGGCGGGATGGCAATACCCGGCTGGGGCTGCCAGCCGATAAGGTAAAAGAGATAGTTGCAGGAAGATAGTTGCACCCTTTCCTCTTTGTAAAGCTACTGTAATGATTTCCCCAAATTCATTGAATTCCCCAATCGCCCACACTATACTCTTCACCATAAAAAACCGGAAAGGTTTAGAAAAGGAGCTTGTTTAACTTATGCCGATGTATACCTTCATCTGCCGCGATTGTGAACAACCATTTGAACGAAAATTACGTATGTCACAATCAAGCGAGACCCAAGATTGCCCCACTTGTGGCAGCCTGGATACCCGCAAATCCATCAGCGCCATTGCCGTTGGCGGCGTGACTCGTTCCGCCGCGCCTACTTTTAGCGCCCCACCCGTGAGCAGCCCTTTCACCTGAGCGAGCGGTTGCTAAGCAAGCAGGTTGCTTGCTAAAATCTAATAAAAAATTGGTGGATAATTCATGGCAAACAGAAAAAACGCACAACTCGTCTGGACAGGCGAAGATTGGAATTTTGAAACAACGCTCGGTTCAGGGTATCAGGTGCAGTTTAAAGCGCCGGAACCTGACGCGACTGGCGGTAGTCCGATGGAGTTTCTGCTGGCGGGCGTGGCGGGCTGCACAGGCGTAGATGTTCTCTCTATGCTCAAGAAGATGCGCCAAAATGTGGTCGGTTTAACGGTAGACATCGAAGGCGACCGTGCCGAAGATTACCCGATGGTCTATACAGATGTCACCATCGTTTATAATCTGACTGGCGCTGACATTGATCCCGAATCCGTGGAAAAGGCGATTGAGCTTTCGATGACGAAATACTGCTCGGCCAGTATCATTTTTAAACGGGCGGGGGTTAAGGTTTCTACAAAGTACAACATCGCATCTGCCTAACCCTTTAAAGATTGAATACATAGGATGGCAGAAACATGGGAAGACCCTTTGTCTCTTTGTTTCTGCCATCCTTTGTTCTTTTGATATAAATCTTTTAAGGGTTCGTTTACAAATAACTTTTGAAAAAACAAACCCGCAAGGCTTGCCCAGTTACCAAAGCCCAAAGTTAAAAACGGGCAGGCTCTAAGGCACAACCACTCGCAGCGCCCCAGGCACAACCTTCATAGAAACAGGGGTACGCCCAATATACTCACCATCTGTCCATACCGGCTGATCTGGTATGGTTTCAATGGTGACTTCTTTGGCGCGTTTGATAAAGTTATTGGCGCCGCTACGATTGATATGCAGCATACGTTCCGTTGCCGACGACAATGTCTTCAGATTATGTAAATCTAAGATGAACACATCCACCAACCCGTCATCAGGCTTGGAGTACCCGCCGGTAATTGAGATACCCGTCCCCGCTTTGGCGGCATTGATCACATATAATTTCATCGCTGGAAATTCAGAGACTTCACCATCCGTAGTGACCCGATACTGCACATGGTTTTCTACCGCACTTTTGCCCTGCTTGTAGGTGTTGATGGCATAAGCAAACGTACCATACTTATTTTTGTCCTCACGGCTGGTTTGCTCTTCTGGCTCAATGCCAATGTAAAGACGCTGCACAAAATAGGCGTCTCCCATTTTCACTACGTCAATGTTACGCAATGTTGTACTGGTACATAACAGTTCGACTGCTGGTTTTAATTCTTTTGGTGTGCCAAGCTCGGTGGCAAAGCCATTGCCTGTACCGCCGGGCAATACGCCCATGACAGCGTTCGTGCCTAAAATGCCATTGGCGATTTCGTGCTGTGTGCCATCACCACCGTAACCAGCCACCAAATCCGCGCCAGCTTCGGCTGCTTGCCGTGCTTGTTCAGTGGCGTCGCCAAATTTCTTGGTGATACTTACCGACCAGTCAACGCCATACTGATGAAAAACATCGTTGAGTACATTTAAGATAGGTTCGTCTTTTCCAGCAGCGGGATTAACAACCACATGAATTTTTTTATACGGTACATCTGACATAATTGATCTCCTAAATTTTGCCCCAAAAAGTTTGGGGAAATTTATTCAATAACTTCCTTTCCCATTAAATCACCAAGTGTTTGCTCAGGGTTTTTGATGAAAGAGAGACTATGCAAAATCAAACTGATAAAGGCAATCCCGATCAGTAGTAAAATCAAGTTGACGCCAAGGGTGATGAGGGTATAGGTACGAGGCAAGGAGATTTTCAATGCGCCCAAATCAGCAGAAAGTACCGCCAGTTCATCGTCAAATGCTTGCAAGTTGTTTTGCACTTCCTGAATGCCAATGGTGATGCCGCTGGTGTAACCCGTAATCACATCCACGCCGCCTTCAATGCGCCCTTCCCGCCGATCAACCAGTTCAGCTCTCATGGCGGTCATGTCGTCGTGGACTTGTACGATGCCCTCGGCCGCGCCCTGAATGAGGTCCACGGCGGGACCATCCAAATTAACAAAGGGGACGCTGTTAGCTGCATCTACAGCATCACTGAGGGCGAAGGTGAAGTTGGCCACGGTAACGGCCGTTTCCCGGGCAGAGGTCAAAGCCGGCGCCAATTGCTCGCCAATCGTCTCGTTAATCAAGGCGATGATGATGCTGTTCTCTTTCAGGACGTCGCCCGCCTGCTCCAGGCCAGTTTCCACTGCTCTCACTTTATCGGCCGACTCACCCAATCTGCTCTCTACCTGGTTTACACTATCACTGGTGGCAGCAACGGCCGTTTCCCCCACCGTCAACAAATTTATCGTCACATCTGTCACTTTGTTGCGCACGACCCAACTGCCCACAAAGCCAGCCAGCACCGCAATGATCCCGACCACAGCCAGAATCATCAAAATCCAGGCAATAATTAACTTAACAGTTTTCATGATTTTCTCCTCCATCCTCTAATTATTTAAACTGGCTCAGACTCTCCGTTATGATGCAGTTGATTCAACCAACCTTTGCACGTTTTATACACGGCCGCCGCGCCGATCAGTTCGCCTTCTACTTTCAATTCTACCGGGTGGAGCAGGAAGGGTTGGGTTTGGGTACCGCCAAGGCCACCATGGAAGCCAATCAGCTCTTCAAAGGCACAGCCTTCGTTCTTTTCAGGATCGTAGAAACTGTTGACAAGAATGTCAGGGCAGTTGGAGAAGCTGTCGGTGCGCCGCAGGTGTTGGGCGGCGTGGGGACCAAAGAGCGCCAGTGGGTTTTCCCCTTCAATGCGATCATCTTGCAGGTAATAACGGCCGTTTTCACCAATCACCACTGCGCCATCCTTCTCAGAGCGAACCATGACAAAACCAATGCCCTCATGCGCCACCAAACCTGGCACAACCGCAGGGAACGCCTCATCGATTTCTTCAAGCGTCATGCGCTGATCCCATTCCGTAAAAGAAATAAGCCCCAAATTTCCAGAGGCCAACGCAATAACCGTGGTTTCTTCTTCAATTTCTGTACTTTTAGGTTTATCAGCCTTCCCTTTCAGTTCAATTTCACCATCTTTGGTTCTACTCTTGAACAAGCGGCCAAATAATTTAGAGACGGCAGAAGATTCATTTTGGATGGTATCCGTCAGGAAAACATCCATTTTGGCAGTGCTTTCCCCTGTATCAGTGGCGCCTTGTACCTTGTGTTCAGCGGTCATTAGCGCTTGCACAAATTCTTCCAGGGTTTTCCCGTACCGCTGTTGGAATGTCGCCCCCCCCGTCTGCCCATGATCCGAAAGAATGACCAAATAATAGGGGCGAGGTGCTTCTGGGATGGCGCTTTCCAAGCGGGCAAACTGCTGGTCGAGCTTATGCAAGGCATCAAACGCGCCCGGATCATAAATGCCGGAATGATGCGCCACTTCATCGTACCCGACAAAGGTGGCATACGCCGAAGATCGCCCGGCAAACATATCACCCAATAGTGTGTAAATATTCAACTCCCGCATAATCACCGTCATAGTAGACCGAATCAGCGGGTAGACGCCACTGCGATGATGTTTATCTAAAATGGGGGTCACATTATGCCGGCGGCCCTGGCGAAACTGCCATTTTTCCAAAATCACATCCCATAAGAACAGCAGCAACGTCCGACCCGTGTTGTAGGGATTGGCAAAATAAGCTTGAAATTCTGAGGCATGGAATTTAGTGCGATCTGTGATGGAACTGGCAGTAGCCATCACATAGTGAGCATCACCTGACAGCAAATTACCACGACTGGCGCCATCATCGGCCAGGAGACCTTTCCCATCAGAAAGTGTTTTTTCCAGTATCGGCAAAACTTTGGTATTGCTGGAAGCCACAATTTCCTTTGTTTCTTTATCATACCAACGGAAGGCGGGAATATTATCGTTATTACCGTGCAAAATACCAGCCTGGCTGGCAGAAGTCTGAGAAGATGTGTCTGTCTCCCACGGGGTTATGACATGGCTGCCGCTCTCTACCCATCTTTCCAGAGTTGGCATGTAACCCTCAGCCATCGCCTGGCGCAAAATCGGTTCAGCCAGGCCATCAATTTCCAGGAAAAAGAGACCGGGTACATCGGTTTTTTCTGGATGTTCCATCCGTTTTATACGTCGCTTTACTTGATTGCGCGTCCAGGAATGATCATCATCAATGGTCAGGAGGGTACTGAGGATGATGTTGATAGCGGCCATGCCCAAGGCTAACCAAAAGGCAGACCAATAGTCAACCAGTGTGAACCCGGTTACCAACTCCGAAGTGATCCACACAATTAAGCCATTGAACAGCAAGGCTAAAATGCCAAAGGTAATCACCACAAAGGGCAGGAAAATGCGGCTAAGCAGCGGCCAGAGTAGGGCGTTTAAAAAACCAATGACAGCCGCAGCGATAACGGCCGTTTCCACACTATCTATCGTCACACTCTTCATAATCCAAGCCATCACCAACAAAGCAAACGCTTGAATCGCCCAAATAAGCAAAATGCGCACAATCGGTCTCTTAAAAAATGGTGTTTTACGTTCTTTCATGTTAGCCTTCTCTCCCACATCCACCGTGTGCTGATTATAAAAACCTGACAGATTTTAGCATGTCACCTGAATCAAAAACAATCCACAGATCATACAGATCACATAAATTAAAAAATTTGCGCAATCTGTGCAATCTGTGGATAAAATGTTTTACCGATTTAATACCAGTTTACTCAGCTGCATCTGCCAAGGCGCCAGCGACATCGCCCATGATGGCCGCAGCACCCAATTCCGCAGAACCAGCAGCTACGCTCGCAATCCCGGCAGCCGCCAAATCTCTGGCAGCCTCATTTAATGCTTCAGCCGCAGCCACTTCCACTAAGCCTTCAGCCGCCAGAGCAGCGCCAGCATCTTCCAATTCCATACCCCGTTCCGCCATATCCCCGGCTACAGCCAAACGAGCCAGACCTTCAGCCATCTCATTCACACCCAACGCCGCTACATCCTTACCGCTGGCGTTAACAGCGGCCGCCAAAGCGCGAGTCGCGCCCGCCTCATAAATTTCAGAAACGGCGAGGTCTTGCAGCTCATCGCTCTTATCAGCCAGGAAAGCGGCCAGAATAGGCATATCCAAATCAGCCACCACATTGGCAACAGCCAGCAGTTGACCAGCAATAGAGGCCATGGCCATCGCATCTTCCAGGTCTTCTTCACCCAAAGAGGCAATGAGGGCGCCTTGCACAGCAATATCATCAGAGGCAGCCAACATCACAGCCCCCTGAGCCAGGTCTTCAGCGCCAGCTTCAGCGACTGCCCGGCTGAGTACAGCGGCGCGTTCACCCACCAATGCCATATCTACACCCCGGGTAACATCGCTCACACCTACGGCCAGCCCCTCACGGCTGATGGTTCCCGCAGCCGCGGCAGATTCAATGGCATCCATACCATCTGCCACTCCCATCAACCCTGCCACGCCGGCCATTTCACTATCAAACTCAATTTCTTCTATTTCATTTTGTGACTCTTGCTCGCTCATGTGTAACCTCCATAAAATAATTTAATTGTAAAACCAACTGGAGCCGGCGTTTTTTGCTACCACCAGCGTACCGCGATTTGACAAATCGCGGTACGATTTCAGAGGTAGATAGCAAATTCGCTGAACTCCATTCACTAACTTTACATGGGTGTTGAATACCGGTTGTATGCTTCGATTTCGTAAGCAGTGTTCACTCTCATCTGCACTACAAAACCAGCAATGCCTACCACCAGGAAAAAGAGGAGCCACCAGAAAGAATTAGATATAGCCGAGGCCACCGGATTGGCCGCTAATTGAACCGGCGTATACCCCCCTACAGTAGCCAACAACACAAAAATAACAGCGGCCGTTCCGCCAAAAGCTGTGATGGCAATAATGGCATATTTCTGGATGTTGAATACCAACACCACTACCGCCAGCGCAATGCCGGCCACAATGCCAATGGCCCAAACAAGGAAACCATAGTTCAAGCCTATCCAGGTGAGCAACCCCACAGCTAAACCATAACCAAATGATCCGGCCAGCAAGGCAACCGCCACGATATAGAAAAAATATGACAATACCGCAAAAACAATACCCACGAGAAAGCCGACGACCCAACTGGTAATCGTCGCCAGAAAGGCGTCACCAAAAATAACCTGGATGGTTTGTGCGCCCAAGCCGAGGCCAAAGAAAAAGCCCCAGATCGGCAGCAATACAAAGAACAATCGATAACCGCCAAAAATCAAAGCGGCGCCAAACAAGAGGCCAATCATGGTCATGCACAATATTTCAAAAGACATGGTAAATCCTCCTTAGAACTTACATGTTCATAATTTGATTGATGAGCCGTTTTCGCAGATAAAGCCAAATTCACACTTTCCAATCTGCAATATACTCACCAATCAGCCAATAAAAAACATTGATAACAGTATAAAAGTATGGGCAAACGTATTCAACCCCGTTAATGCCAATGGGTTCCGCCACCAGACAATATCATTATATCTTTCCGGACGTGATATCTCCATACTTTACTACTCTCTATTCGGATGATAGGAATTGAAAGAAACCAGAAAAACTAATCCTCACTCTCGTTTACAGAACGCTGCGCACTTAAATCCAAGGCAATCTTCTCCCAGCCATCCCTTAAATTCAAATCTCGTTGCGGGAAGGGAAGCTCGATATTGTGGGCGTCAAACACATCCCACAGCAAATAATAAAGATCACTGCGAATGGTGA
Organism: uncultured Ardenticatenaceae bacterium; assembly: GCA_964643965.1. GTDB lineage: Bacteria > Chloroflexota > Anaerolineae > Promineifilales > Promineifilaceae. The sequence goes on along the minus strand of CAZXVH010000072.1, from coordinate 1,897 downwards.
TTGTCATCTCTGGCTGATTGACGCTGACTACTAAATTAAAATCAATACTAGATTCCCCATATCCTAGAAAAGTTAACCCTGGCGCTGGTTGCGGCAATACCAACGGATGATGCAAGGCCGTTTCCACCGCTAATTGCCTGACTACGTGAGGGTTGCTCTTATAACCCACACCAAAAGGCACTAATATCTTCACCAACCGATCTGACCGTGTTAAGTTCTTGACCTGCTCAGTGGTGAAGTTGTTGTTTGGAATGATCACTTCTTCATTAGTTCCAGTGCGTACAATCGTCGCCCTCATTCTAATTTGTTCGACCCGGCTAATACGGCCGTCTAATTCAACCACATCCCCCGGGCGCAATGTCTGTTCAAACAACAATATCAAACCGCTGACAAAGTTAGATATAATTTCCTGCAAGCCAATGCCAATGCCCACAGACAAACCACCAGCCACAATAGCCAACGACGTGAAATCGAGACCCAGCACACTCAAGGAAAAGATAAGCCCTAAAGTAAACAGCACATAGCGCGTCAGGGTGGCTATCGATTCAATGACGCCTGAGTCCGCATTTAACCGACTCGGTAGATATTGCACCATCATTTGTTTGAGCACCCAAGCCCCGATAATAAATAGATAAAAAATTATTAACGAGGTAAAGAGAGAGCTTAAGGAGAGAGGGATGGCGCCGATGTTGATGGTGGTATTAATGAGTACATTTGAGCCAGGCAAGATGACAAGCGCCTGCATCAACAACAGAAAAATGAATAACGGCGTCACAATCCAAGTTTGATAAGGACGAATCATCTCGCCATATTTGGCAACTATCACCATCATACCAACCCGATAAAAAAGCCATATCCATATCAGAACAGTGACATTTTCTAATAAGCCGTAGGGGCGCCCTTGCTGCTCAAAAAGCCAGATCATGATTCTGAGGAATATGAGGACCAATAAAGGGGTGTATAGGTGATATAAAGCCCTCAACCAACGTCGGCCGCGAGAAGGGGGGACGATAGCAGGCTCATCGCTTGTTGGGTAGCGTCGCTGCCACCAGCGACGCCCTACTTCTGGCAGCAACCAAGCCATGAGCAAGACAAAAAAGAGGGCTAATAGCTGCTGTTGCACCACGGGGCGGGAAATAACAGCCAGTAAGATGTCTAACTGGTCTTGTAATATCTGCCACAATGTTTCCGCTTGATTGACCTGATCTTTATTCATCTAAATCTCCTTTATACCTGGGAGCGGGGGGGGCGAGGTGGGCAAAGGGGGGCCACCCTGGCGCCGCCCCCCCGGGGAGTTATTTTGGGGGGGGGGGGGG
>CAZXVH010000072.1:0-571 GCA_964643965.1 uncultured Ardenticatenaceae bacterium | reverse complement strand
CCCCCCCCCCCCGCCCCCCCCCCCCCCCCCCCCCCCCCCCCGCTCCCGGGTTCATTTATCGTGGGGCGCCGTCGCTCATGGGAAACTCCGTGATAAACCGATTTGCCAAACTTGTGGTGAGCATAGCTGAACTATCGCACGACAGTTTTCTACTGCTCTACATCTTCTACGGGTAAAACGCATCCTGGCGGCAAGTTCACCTCGGTAGCGGATAAGGCTAAAATCTCTACTACTTCCAGGCCAAAGGTACAAACGGCCGTTTCTGCGGTGTCTGTCCCTGATAAAACGGTGATATAGGCCCGATTGCCAGCCTCGATGAGCTCTTTGCTAAAAATATCGTTGGGGATGACAACGGCCGTTATCGCCTGGCGGGCAAATCCGTTCACAATAGGATAAATACGACGGTCTACTCGAACCGTCGGATTCGCCGGAACATGATACAGTTCCCGCATAAATCGGATGCTTTGCTGGTTGTTCACCAAAAAACTCGCCAATTCATTGGCAATCGCCGCTTGCTCATCAGACATGTAAGAATAGAGCATAATCGTTTCGGCCGTCAGTAAGGGGCCAG
>CAZXVH010000071.1:21718-28262 GCA_964643965.1 uncultured Ardenticatenaceae bacterium | reverse complement strand
TGTCCACTGTCCACTGTCCACTGTCCACTGTCCACTGTCCACTGTCCACTGTTCAACTGCGCCGATCGGCCGTCCACTGACCGATGCGGAAGATGACGAACTCGGCCGGTTTCACGGGAGCGACGCCAATGAGGCAAATTAAACGGCCGTTATCCAGATCATTTTGCGTCATCGTGGAGCGGTCACAGCGGACGAAGTATGCTTCTTCCGGCTTCTCGCCCATCAGCCGCCCCGATTTCCATTCGTTAAACATGAAATCTTCGATGGTGCGACGGATGTTGCCCCAGAGCGCTTCGTTGTTGTTCTCGAAGACGGCCCATTGGGTGCCGCGTTCGATGGAGCGTTCCAGGTAGGCGAAGTAGCGGCGCACGCTGATGTAGCGCCATTCCGGGTCTGAGCTGATGGTGCGGGCGCCCCAGACGCGGTAGCCGCGCCCTTCAAAGAAGCGGAAGCAGTTGACGCCATCCGGGTTGAGCGCTTCTTGCTGCCCTTTGTTGAGCATGAACTCGAAACCGATTGCCAGGCGCACCACTTCGTTGGCCGGGGCTTTGTGGACGCCGTTTTCCACGTCGTTGCGGGCGTAGATGCCGGCCATGAAGCCGCTGCCGGGCAGATGGATTTCTTCTTCCGTCACCGGATCGAGGACGCGCACCCAGGGATAGTAGAAGGCGGCGTGGGTGGAGTCGAACTTGCTGCGGGCGGCGCGGACTTCAGAGAGGGCGTGGTTGTTGGAGGAGTCCAGCACGGCCACGCGGTAGCGCATTTTGTGACAGTGGTTGATGAGATAGGCTTGAATGGCGTCGGCGCGGGAGACGTCGCTGTTGTAGTCGTGGGAGTAGCCGGGGGCGGCCACGATGGAGATGTCTTCCAGGTCTTCAAAGGCGAGCAGGCCGCTTTTGAGGCTGTTGGCTTCTGCGCCTTCGTAGTCGCTGGCGGCGGGCAGTTCGCCATCGCTGCCGCCTGTGAAGAGGTAAACTTGCTGCTTTTCGGCCTGGGTGGCGGTGTCAGAGGTGAGGGCGGTGAAAACGGCCGTTCCCAGCAGCGCCTCCGCCCATTCGGCGCCCGTATCGACGCCGGCCGGCCCGGACAGGGCAAAGGGAACCGTCAACGACAGCCGGCGGGAGTTGAGGCTGTTGGTGAAATAGTTGCTCAGGGCGTTGGCGTGCTGCGGATGGAATGAAAAACCACCCAACACTTCCGCAATGCCATACCGTTCCTTCGGCCGTTTGGGGCGGGAGATGGGGCGTTCAATGGCCACACTGACCGTCAATAACTGCACCGTTTGCGCGGCCGGGTTCAACGTGCTGATTTGCACCTGGGTGGCGTCCGGCAGTTGCAGCAGCAGATTGTCGCCGCTGCGGGCCACGTCATAGACAACGGTGGTGGGTGGGGCGCCATCGGTGGTCAGCAGCACGGTGTCATGTTCCTGGATGCGCCGGATTTGGGGCTGGTTGACGGTGGGGTCTTGCACCAACAAATTGTCGCTCAGGCTGGGGATGAGGGTAACGCGCATATTGCCCCCCTGTCCGGGAAAACGGGCGGTGAGGGTGATGGTGTTGGTGGGCGTCGGCGTGATCGACTGATTGTCCGTGCTGGCTGCGCCGCCGCTGCCGTTGTAAATGCGGGAGACGTACAGCCGTTTGCCGCCCTCCTCAAAAAAGGCGCGGACGCCATGCGCCAAAAAGTTGTGGGACGGCGGCTGCGGCGAACCGGCGTCTTCAAAAATAAGCTGATCCAGGCCGCCGAAAATGCGTTCAAAGTCGGCGAAGCTGGTGAGCAGTTCTGGCTCCCCGGTGATCGGCCCAAAACGGGCGGGGCCGACAAAACCGGCGGTGCTGGTACTGACTCCTTCAATTCCTTTGGCGCGGTAACTAACTTCTTCGATGTAGACGCCGGGGGCGAGATATTCGGGCATGGGTCTTCCTCCAGGTTTAGGCAGCGGGACTTATCCAAAAATCGGACAGGTCGTCGGTGCGTACGATAAATTCTTGTCCAAAGTAAAGGTTTTCATTGAGACGATTGCGCGGCGGGCCGGTTTGACGCGGCCATACCGTGCCCTGCCCCTGGTCGTAAATGCTGCGCAGATCGGGCACGACGGCTCCCTGGGGAAAGATGAGCGCCGTCGGCTGGTAATGGACGCGAATGTTGATCCGCCAATATTTTTCGGCGAGGGAGGTGGCGGCGACGGCGTCGTCAGCTACATCGGCCAGGCTGGGGGTGGGAAACTGCACCAACACATTACCCTGGGCGTCGGCGATGCCGTCCCAACGCTGCTGGGGGCTGGTATCGGTGAGGCGGACGGCGAGGATGGCAAAGGGGGCAGAACGGCCGTTTGCCTGATCCACTAAATGCGCCCGCACACCTGCCATGCCGGGCGGGGTGGGGCGGGTGGGGGCGGTGAAAAGGTAAGCGCCCAGAGAACTGTCGCCCGGCACGCCGTTTTGCGCCGCCATGGGAAACAGGCCGCGATTGGGCAGGGGCAAATCGATCTGGAAGGTGGTGGGTAAAAAGCGCTGCTGCAAGTCGGTCACTTCGATGATGAAGCGGGAGGCGTCGGCCGGGGCAGGCGGCGGCGGCACAGAGCCAGCCGGGTACTCCCAGGCGCTCAGGCCGGGCAGGCTGCGAAAGACGTAATGGCCGGAGGGGGTGAGGATGGCGGTGGTAGAACGGCCGTTTACCACATCCGGCCGGGCAGTCACATGCAAGCCATCACTCACCTGCACATTGCGTGAGGCGTCCCAGAAGCGAATGCCAAGCACCGTAAACGTTGTGAGTGTTTCTAAACTCATCCTGCTGCCTTTGCGTAGTCAAAGCGCCGTTCCTGCACCGGCCCGCCGGTCTGCAAGAGTTGGGCAGATTCAATGCGGATGCTGCGAGCCACATACGGCACGGAAAGCTGGTAATCGTTTTGCACAATCGTTTCCCAGATGTGGAACAGGTCTTCTGTGGCTAAATCGGCCAACGTCACCTCCACCGTTTCGTCGCCGTGAAAGACATCGGGCGCGACGGCGTGGAGTAGGCCTGCGGGCAAAATGGGCGTGTCTTCCAGGACGCGCATCATCCAACCGGCGATGGTGTGCTGCAAGGAGGCGTCTGTGCCCCACACGGTGAGCAGGAAGTGCAGGTCAAGGGGGAGCATGTTGCGGTAACGCTGGCCGTCTGGGGCTAAACGGCCGGACGGGGGGCGGTGGCTGCCGTTGGGTAAGAGGCGGTAGAGGAAGAGGGAGACGCCGGCCGTCATGGGCGCGGCAAAATCGGCGGCCACGTAGACTTCAAACTCCAGATCGTTGTTGAAGTCGGCCGGGTTGTAGTTGGTTTGGAGGGTGTAGATGATGGCCTGGGTAACGGCCGTTATTGCCCGAAAATCTGCCATACCTTACCTTATAAAATCCTCACCGAATCACGTTGACGCCCATGCTGCGTAAATAGGGCTGGAGAAAGGAAGTAATATCGTCTAGTTGTTGTAAATACTGCCGCTCGCCGCTGGGAACATGCGTAATATGTCCCCGCCAAATACCCGTATCAGGAGAACTCGTTGTCTCTTCACGCCAAATCCTGATGATAAAAGAATGGTTTTGCAGCTCAAACGAATCCATATGGGTCTCAGGGTATTGGTGGTCAAAGTCAAAATCCGACGTGAGGCGTGAAGGTGATTGAGGGCAGTATAACGGAGGGGGGATTCTTGAAACGTCTCTGAGCCGTCTCCGGCAGCGTTCCAATTTGGGTAGGGGCGGACAAGCTGTCCGCGCTCCCAGTCAGGCGGGTGGGGAATTGAGCCGGGACTCGAGGTGGCTGATTTCCTGGCTTAAATTTTGCTGCAAATGAGCGAGGTTGCCCTGCATCTGTTTGAGGTTTTGCAACACCTGCGCCCATGATTCGGCGTCGGCCGGCGGGCTGCTTTTCAGAGGAGAGAAAGGACGGGCCACATCCGGCGGCAGGGCGTCGGCGCAGATTTGTTGGTACAGGTCTTGGGTTAAACGGGCTGGCGCCACGCCCAATTCTTCTTGCAGCGCTTGTCGGCAGCGTTGATATTGGCGCAGCGCCCCGGTGCGGTTACCAGAAAGATAATGCAGGCGCATGAGTTGGCGGTGGGTTCGTTCCCGCGCCCGGTCGTAGCGCAAAATATTGGCGCCATAGGCGATGCCCGCTTCATACGCAGCGTTGGCGGTGCAGTAGCGCATCAGTTTGTCGCAGAGCTTCAAATACATGTGCAAAAAACGTTCCCGCTCAAACAAGCACCACTCCTGATACCAGCCTTCTAGCAGATCACCCTGATATAAAGCAGCCATCTGCTCCACGATTTCTGCCTGGGCGCTGTTTAGCTGGACGCCAGGTATGTCGCCCACCTTAGCAAACGCCTGCTCAAATAGCACCGCGTCCACCTGGCACTCTGCCGGTATGTTGAGTTGAATCCACTCGTTATCGGCGGCGAGAAACGGCCGTTCCTGCTGTTCATCCGGGGAGATCAGATTGCTTTGTAATTGCCACAATGTTTTGCGTAAATACTTTTTGGAAGGGGCGGCCGCCTGTTCTGGCCAAAGCACAGTAGCCAGGTGTTCTCGATGATGGGGACGGTCATGGTACAGCAGCAAGTAGCAAAACAGCTCTTGCACTTTGGCTCCTTCAAACCCCGCTAAAATCAGATCGTCTTTTTTGACGAGGAATCTGCCGAAAAGCGAGATGCAATAGTCAGACACTTTTTTAATCCCTAATATTTTGCAAACAGCTTTGGTAGAGTTTGAGGTTTGTGAGAATGGTGTTGCTGTAGTTGTATGGAAAGAGGGTGTGGATGTTGGGCAAGAATGTACGCCTCATTATAAAGAGTGTGGCGCTGCGGATCAATCCCCCAGTTATTAACGTAGGATGAACAGGTGCGACGCACTGAGGGAAGTGCGTCGCACCTGCACGGCCGTTATGGTTTCATGATAACCGGCAGCATCAACCGGTACTGCACCTGCACCACCAGGGTATCGCTGGCGCTGCCGCCATCATCATCGGTGACAGTGAGGGTGACAGTGTACTGGCCGGAAGCGGCGTAGGCATGGCTGGGCGTGAGGCTGCCGACCGCGCTCTGCCCATCGCCAAAGTCCCAGGCGATGGTGTGGGTATCCAGTGTACCGGGATCAGTGAAGCTGCCGTCGAACTGGATAGCTTCATTGGGATTGCCTGTGAGATTGACGCCAGCTTCCACCTCAGGGGCCACGTTGTGCACTGTGATCAGCACATTGTCCGCGCCGACCAAGCCGCCGGTATCGGTGACGGTGAGCGTCACGTTGTAGACGCCGTTGTCGCCGAAGGTGTGGCTGGGCGTCAGGGAGCCGGCCGCCGCGCCGCCATCGCCAAAGCGCCACAACAGGTCGAAGTCATCGCCGTCCGGGTCTGAGGCAGAGCCGTTGAAAAGAACGGCCGTTCCCTCAGCCGCCACCTGTCCCTCACCCGCATCCACCACCGGAGCATGGTTGGTAATCACAATCGTCAGAGTAGCAGGCGCACTGTCGCTGGCGCTGCTGCTGGTAGAATTGGCTGTGCCTGTGAGCGTGTAAACACCTGCATCAGGCGCCTTGACCGTCACTACCACCTGCATGGCGCTGTGAGCGGGAACGAGCAGTTGGTCGGTGGGTAAGGTGGTGGCGGCTCCAGGAACGGCCGTTTCCACATCATACACTGTGCTGACATTGCCGGTATTGGTGATGAGCAAGGTAAACTGCGCCGTCAGCGTATTTGTTACCGTTTGCGCGGCCGGCTGCCAGGCCACTTGCACCGCTTCAAAAGCCGTCACATCCACGCTGGTGGTATCGTCGTCGGCGATGCGCGTATCGGTTTGCGAGGTGGCCGCCACGTTCACCAGATAGGTTTGCGGCAAGACTGAATCCAGGCCATCCACGCTTAACTGCACCGTTTGGGAAGCGCCCGCCGCCAGGGTCACGGTGTTGGGCGAGACGGAGCCAGCCAGCGCCATGATGCCCCCCGTTTCCAGGTCAAAGCTGTCGGCGGCATTGCCGGTGTTTGTCACCTGCACATTCCAGGTAGCCGGATCACGCGGATCGAGCGAGGCGGGGCCAGAGGTGAAGGCCACATGCACCCCTTGAGCCACCACTGCAACCGTTCCCGTAACGCTCCCGGCTGTGGCGCCGCTGCTTTGGGCAACGGCCGTTACCATCACCTCATAATCCCCCACCACCGCCGCCGCATCAGGCGTGACGCGCAGCATCAATTCGGCGGAATTGAAGACGGTGGGCGGCAAGGAAACGCTGCTGACAGGACCGCTGTTGTCTACCAATTCATAGCTCCAGCCAGCAGGTACGCTTACTTGCAAGTCAAATGTTTCCGCCAGGCTGCTGAGATTGGTGACGGTGAGGGTCAGCGCCGCTGTACTCAACGGGCCAGCTACCGCCGGATCAGGCGTCAACATCAGATCCGCTTGCGCCACTGCCAGAATCTCCAAAACCGCATCGGCGCTGGCAGAGCCGCCAGAGGCCGCCGTCGCTTTAATGGTGAAGGGAAGCTGGTCGGGCGAGGTGGCGGTGGCCGCATTTGCGGTGGC
>CAZXVH010000071.1:3600-21618 GCA_964643965.1 uncultured Ardenticatenaceae bacterium | reverse complement strand
AAAACGGCCGTTTCCACCCCACCCCCTGCTACCACCAGGCTTCCAGGTAATTCCAGATCGACAAGACCGGAACCGGTGAAGCTGTAAGTGCGAGACGCCGCTTCCAGATTGGTCAACGTCAGGGTGTAGGCGGTGGGCGCGTCGGGCAAAGCCGTTTGCCTGGTTGGGGCGATGGTCAGATCGAGGCCGTCAAACACAGTCAAGGTGGCTTGCAAGCTGTCGCTGCCGCCGCCACTGTTACTGACATCGACGAACAGCGGCCGCACATCGGCCTCTGTCCCGTCAGGCACCGCGACGGTAATCGGCGCGATCACCGTTTCACCGGCGTTCAAGGGTACGCTGGCCGGATAACTCAACCAGGCAGACGGCGCCCCGCTGACCGCCAGAGCAAACGTATCGGCGCTGCTGGCGGGATTGGTGAGGGTGAGGCTGAAAACGGCCGTGCCGCCCGCCGGAATGCTTTGCTCAAGCGGCGTCAGTTCGCCCAGATGCGCCGCTGTCACATACAGAGGGGGGAGGGTGATCTGGTTGGCGCCGCTGGGGAAGATGTAGGAAACGGCCGTTTCTTGCGCCACCAGCTGCGTTTCCCCCGGTTCAAGATTTGTCAGCATACTGTCAAAGGTGCGCGTGATCACCGGCTGTGTGCCCAGTTGGGTGTAATGCCAGCCATACACCGGGTCATGGCTCACCGTGGGCGGCGAAGAGAAGGTATCCGTCAGCACGGCCACATCAGCCAAGCCCACCGTGTGAGTGACGGTTACATCATAAACGGGAACCACGATGTCTTGCGGCCATTGGGTGCGATACGTATTATGCACCGTCCAGCTATCCGCTTCGACGGCCGGGATGGTCAGGTCGATGTTGACGTTAGTGATATGGTAGCTGTGCTGATTCCACACCGTCCGCGATTCACCCCAAGCGCCATCCTGCCCAAAAACCGCAATGCCACCGTTTGTGGGCGCTACAATTTCAGCATAGCCATCCACATCCACATCCGCAAAGATGGGATAATCGGTACCGGTCAGCGATTCAGCCAGCGGTTCGTTGAACAGAATCTCGCCATCTGCGCCGTTGAAGATGGTGAAGCCATACTGTGCCCCATTCCAGGCGATTTCATACACGCCGTCGCCGTTCAAATCCAATACCGATTGGGAGTTGGCCGAGGTATCGTCATAGGCGGGGCGCTGCCAAAGAATAGAGCCATCGGCGTTGAGCGCGTAGAGTTTGCCTATGCCAATGCCATCGTCATAACGCATCCCTGTCACAATTTCGATTTCGCCGTCGCCGTCAATATCGGCCACGGAGACGCCGCCCGGAGCGCCAGGGTCTAATTGGGTAGACCAGACCACATTGCCAGCGGCGTCTAGCGCGGTGTGATAGCCATCGTGGGAAATAGCGATTTCGGGCGAACCGTCGCCATCCACATCCACAATGGCGGGGCCGCCGCGCACCGTGCCGATGGCGCTGGAGAGCGTCGTTTGCCACAAAAGCTGCGGCGCGCCGAGGTTGTAATCGTACAAACGCACGCCGCCATTGGCGTCGTAGGCCACGATGTCTAACAAGCCATCGCCGGTCATGTCTGCCAGCAGGGGCATACCCACTTCCGCAGGCAGGGTGGCTGACCAGGCAATGTCGCCAGCGGCCGTGTAGACCACCAGATTATTGCTCATGTTAACCACGATTTCTGGAGCGGCATCCAGGTCGAGATTGCCTACGGCGGGGGTGACGACGGTGGCATTGTGTGGGCCATGGAAAGTATCGGTAAACCAGTAGGTGACGCCGGTGTTGAAAAAGGCATACATGCCGCGTTCAGAGCCAATGATGATTTCTGAGCCAGGCTGTCCATCCAGGTCGGCCAGCGCCACAGAGCCAATGTGTTCACGGCCAAGTTGGTCGCCCTGAGCGGGGAAGTCGATGCGACGGATGAGCGGGCTGCCGTTGCCCGCATCTTCGCCATCACCCCGATAGATGAAGATGGCGTTCATAAAGGCGCCGCCATTCTCGGTATACGTATCGGATGGGGCCACAATTTCGATTTCGCCGTCGCCGTCCAGGTCGCCAGCGGCAATGCCCATGAGCATCCCGGCCGGGGTGCCAAACGCACCACTGCCGCCTCTGGGAGCATTGTCCCACCATTCAGCGACGGGCAGGTAAGGTGTGGGCTGCGCCGGGTTGGACTGGAAGGCGTCGACGCGCAGGCTGGCGTTGTTGTTGATGCGCACCACATGCGGCCCATCAGCCAGACCGCTGTAGTGGAAGGAGAATGGCTGTTCGCTGTAGGGATAGGCGAAATCGGCCGTTCCCACCAATACGCCATCAATAAACAGATCACCGTTACTGATATTGTTGCGGGTCACGCCCAGTAGATCGAAGGAGTTGCCCACAAAGCTGTACCACGTATTGGAATCGACGTACCATAGGCCAGGCACAACCATGTCGCCGTCAATGGCATGGGGATGGTTGACGTCTTGCAGATTGGCAGTGTAGTGTAAACGGCCGTTATCCTCTCCCCGTCGCGCATTGACCAAATCATCCGACATGGGCTGTCCATCCCAGACATCAAAGTAGTCAAAGTACACCTGGCCTGAGACCACGCTCACCGAAATGGTGTGCGTACCTGTAATCAGGTCGCCAAACGGGTAGAAGCGCACATCTTCCCCAGGAATATTATCCACGTTGATGATGCCTTGACTGACGCCATCCAGGAACAGTTCGGCTTGACCTGCTCGATGACGCACCCGGAAGCCGACGGCGGCCCAACGGCCGTTAAACGTCAAACTAACCGCATCCCCCGCATGAGCAGAACTGGTATGCCAGCCACCGCTCGTACTGCCTACTGTTTCCTTATACCAGGATTGGGGTCGTGTGCGCCACTCATAAAGCGTGTTATAACGCAAATCTGGATGAGATTCCTCATAGCGTACCACGCCCGTATTGGCCGGTGGCTGGTAAAACGGCGCCATGCCCGGCGTCACAAACGCATCCGCGCTCAGGTAGCCCCGACGGTGTATCATTTGCGCCACATGCGGCCCACTGCCTAACCCGTCAAAAGAGATGGGGCGGCTGATAGGGGTGGTATTGTATAAATTGAACTGCCCCTGGCTGATACCATCAATCACAATTTCTGCATGATCGCCGCTGTTGTTTGCCAGCGCCAGGATGGTGAAACTGTCGCCGGTGAAGGGGAACCAGACGGCGCTTTCATGCTGGAAGGCGTCGCGGATATAACGGCCGTCGCTGGCGGCGGGTTCGCTGAAGACGCTCCAGGCGTCATAACGGTCGCCTCGATAGACCAGAGGATTATCTTCTTCGTAGGTTCCGGCCGGCAGCGCCGAGCCATCCCAGGTATCAAAGTAATCCACCATCATCTGTGTCCCTGAGGCGTTGGGGTGGTTGCTGCTGAGAAGGGTGGCGGAAATAGTGTGCGTTGTGTCCGGCAGACCGCTGTAGATAAAGCTCGCTGTGTCGTCATCGCGGCTGTACAGATCAACAACGCCCTGGCTGATACCATCTATGAAGATCTCAGCCTGTCCACCCCGGTTGCTGGTAGCAAAACCGGCCACGACCCAGACGCCGTTAAAGTCAAAGCTGATGCTGTTGCCGGCGATGCTGGAGACGATGTATTGTCCATCACTGGCGCGGGCAACGTTGAAGGCGCGATCCCAACTGGCGCTGGTTTGGCTGTAGGGCAGACCGTTGTAGCGAATGGCGGGGTCATCTTCTTCATGGCGAGTGAAAACCTGGGCGGCTGGCGGCGGCGTCGATGCGGAAATGGCAGGGGTGATAAAGGCGTCGAGCGTCGGTTCACTGCGATAGTCGCGCACCTTGAGCATATGCAAACCCGCGCCCAGGTTGTCGAAAGAGTACGTGATCGTGGGCGCAATGCCCGTGCGAATGTCATAGTAACCCAGAAACACATCGTCAATGGTAATGCCCACTTCGTCAGCGTATGCAAAATCCCACGCCTGATAGGTCACAGAGTCACCCGTGAAGGGGAACCAGACAGACGGTTCGCCATGCAGCACCGCTTCGCTGTAAGAGCCTCCACTGGCGTTGGCGGCGGCCACATCCTGCCAACCGCCGCTGCGATAGACAGCAGCGTCTGTTTGCTCAAAGCGCCCCAGGGGCAAGGCGCTGCCATCCCACGCATCCACATAATCTAGATTGACATACTGGCTGCCAGCCAACGGATTGCTCGTTCCCAAAACGGTGACAGAAAGCGTATGACTACCCGCGATGAGGCCGTCATAGGTGAAGCTGACAACATCTTCTTCGTTGCTGTACAAGTCAACCACACCCTGACTGACGCCATCGAGAAAGATTTCGGCCCGGCCGCTGTCAGCATCGGTGAAGAAGCCGACGCTGGCCCACACGCCGTCAAATGTGAGGCTGGCCGTGTCATTAGCGGTGCGGGAGTAGAGCAGTTGGCCGCCGCTGGCTTCGCTCTTGTAGATGTGGTCGCTGCGCGTCCAGCTTTGGCTGGTGCGGGTGTAAGGCAAGCCATTGTAAAGGAAGGCCGGATTTTCCTCTTCGTAGCGGGTGAAGCTGCCCGGCGTGGGCGGTGTGTAGAAGGGAGCTGTGCCCGGCGTGGCAAAAGCATCAACGGTGGCGTTGCCACGATAGCTGCTGACTTGCAACAGATGCGGTCCCGCGCCCAGGCCGTCAAAAGAGAGGGTGCGCGTGATGGAAACCAGCGGGTTGTACAGATCGAAGGTGGTTTTGTACACGCCGTCGATGGACAGATCCACTTTGCCGCCAGCGTTGTAAGCCAACGCCTGATAGGTGACAGAATCGCCGGTGAAGGGGAACCAGGCAGTAGCCGCGCTGCCGCGCCGGTAACTGCCGCCGCTGGCGTTGGCATCGGCGATATTGCTCCAGCCGGTACTGAGGAAGAGGCGGCTGTCGGTTTCCTCAAAGGAGCCGTCGGCGTAGCTGCCGCCATTGTAGACATCGAGGTAATCGAGTTGGACGTAGTCGTTGCTGGCCTGGGGAGTGGCGCTGTTCAAGGCGGCCACGGTGAGGGTGTGGGCGCCGGCGCTCAAGCCATCGTAGACGAAGCTAACGGCCGTTATATCCCGCCGGTACAAGTCAAGCACACCCTGGCTGACCCCGTCAATAAAGATTTCAGCCTGTCCGCTATACCGATCCCCGATGAAACCTAAGTTAACCCAGGTGCCAGTGAAATTGAAAACGGCCGTTTCTCCCGCCGCATCAGCCCGTAAATAACTGCCATTGCTGGCGCGGCTCTCGTTGAAACTGCCCCACGTACCGCTCAGCGCCGCTTCATCCTGCTCATAGCGCAGAATAACCGTGCCGGTGATGGTGTTGGGCGAGGCCAGATTGGTGGGTAACATCTGCTCTTCAACCTCTGCCCCCGCCTCATCGTCCACCGCTAACGGTTCACCGTCCACCGTAAACTGTTCACCGTCCACTGTAAACTGTTCACTGTCTACCAACCCCGTCGCCGGCCAGGGCAGCGGCGCTGCCTCATTGCTCAGAACGAGAGGGCCGGCCAGGATTTCGGTGGTGATCACGGTGGTTACTGTCACCGTGCCGGGCGGCGTGAGGGTGGGGGCGACGGTATGAGACGCGCCCAGCGCCTGTCCCACGCTCAGGTAGCCATAACCGCTGCCTTCAGGAATGAGCGTATCGCTATCATCCAGCAACTCAACGGTGACGGTGTAGACGCCAGCGGCCCAGCCGGACGTATCCACCGCGCCAAGCTCATACAGGCGGGGATTGCCCACCAGCACGTTCAGGGGCGCGTCGGTCGTCCAAATCTGGCTACCGCCGGGGTCGAAAACGGCCGTTCGCACATTGGCCGCCTGCACCACCCCCGACACATTGGCAATTTCCGCGCTGATGGTCGAAGAACTGGTACCGGTTTCCACAAAGGCGGGGTCCGGCAAAACGGCCGTTACCTGCACAAATTTATCGACCACATGCAAACGAGAAACGGCCGTTGCCGCCAGCCCCGGCGCTTCATCTGGCACAACCGTCGCCGTCAGGTCAAACACAGCCAACGTCGCCGGGGTGGGTGTGAGGGGTAGAGTGGTGGTCGCGCCAGGTTGAATCAGTTCGTTAAAAGTCAGGTCGCCGCCGGGCAGACCGGTGACCGTGATGGCATAGGTGCTGGCCAGCGCGCCTTCATTGCTCACGTCCAGGTTCAAGTTGGCCGTATCGCCCAGCAAAATAGCAGCCATATAGGGATTAAACCGCGCGGCTGGCGCATATTGTTCAATCTGGCATAGCTCATCGCCTAAATCGGTCATGGCGGGCGTCAAAGCTGCCAGATCCGCCTCAATATCCACATCGTCGCTGTGGCCCGCCAACGTGTCGGCCAGGGTGTTGAGAGCGGTGTGGCTGGCGACCAATGACGACGCCCCCTGGGCATAACTGCTGACGCTGCGTATGGCCGCCACCACGTCATCGCGCTGGCCCATATCGCAGTCGCCACTGCTGCACGACTCTTCCAGCCGGCCCACTGCGCCAGCCAGGGAAATGATAGCCGCTTCCAGAGCCACGCTGTCCAAAGTGCAGCTGGCCGCCTGGTAAATGGGTTCGGTGAGGGCGCTGACAAGGTAGATGGTAACGGCCGTTGTCGGCGTATAGGGCAAAGTGGGGGCGGCCGCGCCGATACCCACCGGATAATCCACGCCCGGCTCGCCGTTGGTGATGGTGACGGTGACGGGGTGGGTGGCAGCTGCGCCGGGAGATAAAAAGATTGAAGATTGAAGATTAGAAACGCTCCAATCGTTGACAGGAACGGTGGAGGCTAGATCGAAGCTGCCGCTGGTGTTGCCGATGTTGGTCAGCGTCACGTCGAACGTGGCCTCGCTGTTTTCGGCGGCGTAGAGCGTGGTGGGATTCACGGTGACGGCGGGGTAGGCCACGGCAGGCATGGTGAAGGTTTCATTGTCAACGGCCGTTATGGCCCCATCATCGGCCGCCGTCGCTGTGATATTGAAGGGATAGCTATTGCCGCTGGGGGGTAAGCTGGTGGTGGGCGAAATGTAAAGGGCCAACTGCACCGTCTCCCCCGCCGCCAATGGCAGGGATAACTGATCGCTGCCTGCTTCGCCGCCCAAAATCGTCCAGCCAAACGGCAAACCGCTGACATCCACGTCAAAAGTATGGGCAATCGACGAAGTATTCTGAATGGTAGCGGCAAAAGCGGCGTTGGGGATTTGCAAACGGCCGACGGCGGTATCGAAGTTGACCACCTCATAGGCTGGCCCCCAGGGGACGGTGAAAGTGGGGTCTGGGGCCACTGAGACTGACACGCCAGAAACGGCCGTTAACGTGACCCCATGCTCGGCGGAAACAAATAAATCGGGGTAGGTCTGTGATTGCGCCGTCACCAGAATTGTGTAAGCGCCTGCCGCCGCCCCCACTGGCGGTTGGGCGCTGATCAGCCCGGAGGCGTTGGCAGAAACGTCCCAACCGGATGGCGCATGAGCGGTTAATGTGTAAGAACCGGTGAAATTGGCGGCAATGTCAGCGTCAAAGCTGGCAGCGCTGTCAGCCGGAATAGTGGAACTGTCGCTGCTCAAGTCGAGCGCAAAAAAGTCGGCGTTGCCGCTGTAGCTGAACGTATCAGTCGCGCCAGCGGGAGCGATGCTGCCCTGGCTGTTGACATTGGCTAAGGCAAAGCCGTTGGCGGCGGAAACGGGGCTGCCGCCCACCGTTAAACTGCCAACAGCGTCGGCAACCATGAAGCCGCCGCCGTTGGGGGTGAAGGCGGCAGAGGTAGCAAAATTAGGAACGGCCGTTGCCCCGGAACCGCTCAGTTGGCTGGGGCTGCTGCTGCGGATTTCCAGGTTATCGCCGCTGTAGCTGCTGCCGTTGACGCTGACGGTGGCGTTGGTCAGCGCCAGGGTGTAATTGGCGGCGTTGAGGCTGAGATTGTAGGAATGGAGTTGACTGCCGCCGCCCAAATCGGGCAGGGCGGGGGCGTAGAAGGAAAGTGTGCCGTCGGCGCTGCCGCTGATGGTGATGGCGCTGTTGTCGGTTTGGGCGCTGGCGGGAGTGGGGGAGGTTGCTGAGCTTGTCGGGGTTGCTGAGCTTGTCGAAGCAGCCGTTACTGCTCCAGAAGCCACCAGAGTGCCATTCTGATACACGTCGGCCGACCCGACGCTCAAACTGTCAAAGATGAAGCTGTTTTGGGCGGCGGTTGTCCAGGCGTGGGCGGCCGGGCCGGTGAGACCAACCAGATTGGTAGTGACATTTGTCTGGACGGCTTTGCCTGTAAGAGAGGCGGTCTGGGAGAGGGAAACGGCCGTTTCCTCATTAACTTCCGGCGCATCCAACGGCAGCACAAACAGCATCTCTTGCAGCGGCGGATCCGCCTTCGCCAAAATAGCGGAACCTATCGCATTTCCAGCAGCCACGCCCCGTTTGCACCACTTTTTATCCGACTTCTTAACGCAAGCGTCTTCCGCTTTTTCGCCCCATTCGGCGGCCGTTTGTTTGGAAGCGGCAATCACCGCCTCAATATCTTGATCTCCCAGGGGCATTTGCCCAAAAAAGCCGATCCAGAATCCCATGGTGTAGCTAAAAAAGCCAGCCGTAAAGCCGCCAATGAAGCTGCCCGCCTTTTGCGAAAATTTGGCCAGCCCAGCATAAGCTACCGCCATATGCTGCCCATTTTCCATGGTGTCAATCAGTTCCAGGGTTTCGTTGTTAATTTCCAGCCAGCCGATGGTGGCTTCCGGCGCACCGGGCAGCGTCACCATTTGGGCGGGAACCAGGACATAGCTGTTTGTATTCTCCGTCAAAACAGTGGTGATGCGCGCTTTGGCTTGCTCCGAGATGGGCAGCGCCGCCAGTTCATCCAGTGTGCCGAAGGTGATGCGCTCTAAAGCAATGTCGTCGGCGATGGCCTGGTTGAAGACCGCCCCCACGCTGATGATCGGTTCGGGGGCCACTTCTTGCAGAATTTGATGCTCAATCGCCATGTCTAACAAGCCGCGCCAGAAGAGAAAAGCTTCTGTGCCGATGTCGGTTTGCCCCGGATAGGCGATGGCGCGAATTTTGTTGTGCAGCAGGTCGAAGGAGATGCTTTCCGTCTCTTCCTGGTCGTTGCGCTCCCAGCCCACGGTAAAGAGGCGCGGCGAATCAGGATACGCTTTCACCAGAAACGCATCGCCAATATAGTCGTGGGACTGGTCTGAGGCGGCCGCAAATTTGAGCAAGTGCATACGCTGCGCCAGCCGGGCGATATTGCCGTAAGTGATGATGGCTTCTTTAGCCAGTTCATTTTGTTCAGGTGTGGGGCTGGGTGTGTCTTGCAGCCCGGCGGTGGCTTCCCGGGTGGCAATGCCAGCCTCGGTTTGTGCGACCATCTCCTGATAAATATCGTTGATGGCTTCTTCTGGCACGTCATAAGCGGCAAACAGAGTCGTCCAGGAAGACATGAGGCTCAGGCGAGCGGTTTCGTCTCGCGCCATATCACTGATGAGGCCGTTGCCCGCCCGCACTTCGTAGCCAATGTCGTCAAACAGTTCGCGGCGGAAGGTTTCGCTGCTGCCGCCGGGACTGGTCACGGTGAAATCGAGCCATTCAGCCACCACCAGGTCTTGGCCAAAGGGGAAGTTGCTGATGAGTTCGCCAAAGGGGTCGCCTTCAATGAGCGTTTGTGCTTCGCCAAAGACGAAGTAGGGGGTGTAGGTATGTTCGGCGGTGGTGAAAGCCATGCCGCCTTGATAGGCGCTGTCTACCAGATGGGCAAAAACGAGCGGTTCGCCAGCCAGGGCCACGGCGCTAAATGAGGCAGTCAATGGATTCACGCGGTACAAGTTGGAGCCACCGACGGGGAATTGGCTGTATTTTTCCACTTCAAGGGAGACCGTCACTTTATGGCGGGTGGCGTCTGGAAGTTCAACCAGTTGGCCGCCGCTGGCGCTGCCGAACTGGTCGCCGGGTTGGGCGCTGGCAAAGGCAGGGTCCAGGGTAGTCCAACCGCCGCCAGGGAAGTACGCTTCGGCCCAGGCGTGGTTTTGGACTTCGGCGATGAGCGTGGAGTCGTTGGCAGGATCAGCGGTGGCTGTGCCGGCCGAAACCAGACCACTGGGGGCATTGACGGCCGGAAACATGCTGTTGAGGAGCGTTTGCGCGTCGGTCTGGTCGAGTGCGCCGAGGCGGTAGGCGGCAGGGATGCCGCTGGCGCGTAAGAGGGCGATGAGCAGGCTGGCCTGGTCAAAGCCGTTGCCCGCTTCGCTCCAGAGCGTACCCCGAGAACCGCGCAAACTGCCTTCATAACTTTCGTAGCCCAGGCCGCGCACAAATTCAAAGATGGCGGTGGGGTCGTGGCCCAGTTCGGCCGCTTTGCGAATGACGTAGGCGTCGGCGCAGTTGGCGTCGGGGGTGCAGGTCAGCCATTGGGCAAAGCCATCAGGCGCCAGACGAATGGGGGAAATGGATGCAGAAACGGGGATGGAACGGAAGCGGCCGTTCCCCACCACCCCTGCATCCAATTCCACAAAATCGGCCGCACTGGCCGGAATGGTTAATTCCAGCACCAATTCGGCCGCACTCAGGGGTGGAATATCGCCCAGGCTAAAGCTAAAGGCGTCGCCAGCCTGATCGGCCGGCAAGGAAGCGGATTGCAGCGCGGTTTGGCCGTTGGTCAGTTGCAGCGTCAGTTGGGTATCACGGATATTGTTGGGATCGGCGGCAAAGTCAGTGGCGTTGATGGCGGCGATGGTGTCGGTGATGGTATCGCTGGCGTCGGCGTCCGGGCGCAGGGTGGGGGGCAGGGTATTGCGCAAGGTGTAGGTGATAACGGCCGTTGCGCCCGCCTGGAAGGTAGACTGCGCTTTAGACAGGGTGAGCGGAGAGAGCGCGGCGGGTTGGTTGGTGGCGGAAACGGCGTTCGTTGAGCTTGTCGAAACGGTGGTTTCGACAAGCTCAACCACCGTTGTTGGGATTGGGGCCTGTGTCACTGGCTGGGCGGCTACTGCGCCAAGCGGCAGGATAAGTTGCAACAATAAGCCCAGGCTAACAACCAGGGAAATGAACTGGTGGAATTTGCTTTTTTCATTCATCGGATTTGTTCTCCTGCTGTAAATAGATGACAACAGCGGATATTTCTATATCCGCTGTTGCCCATTGTTGCCTTATTTACCTGATGATCAGGGGCAAGAAGAGCATTTGGTCATCGTCATTGAGTATTTTTCCCGTGCTGCTGTTGACGGTGAGCGGCACATTGGCATTGCTGATCAAACTGCTGTAGGTTTCATCGTTTTCCGACAGGGTGTCGCCGATGATTTGCACCGTATACGTTTGCGTCGTTTCTCCTGGCTGAAAGGTGAGCGTACCGGCAGCCGGCTCAAAATCTTCGCCCGACTTTGCGCCATCATCGCCATAACCGGAGGAAACTGCGTAAGTGACGGTGACGACAAAATCAGCCGGTGTGCTAAGCTCGACGGTAAAGATGGCGGGCGTCAAGCCACTGTCGCCTTCCAGTACTTGTGGCCCAAACTCATGTGAGAGCCGGGCTTCATCATCGTCGGTGATGGTTCCAGTAGCCTCTCCATCAGCCAGGGCGGCATTGATTGGATTGCTTAACTGGATTGTGAAATCCTCGCTGACGCCTTCATCCACATTGTCGCCCAGAATATTGACGGAAATAGATTTGTTGGTTTCGCCTGGCTGAAAAACGAGAGTATTGCTGGCAGCGGTGTAATCATTGCCCGCGGTGGCTGTGCCATTCGTGGTGGCGTAGGTGACAGTGATGACTGAGGCGCTGGCGGGCGAGAGCGTCACCGCGAACTGCATGGCGCTGCTGCCGCTGTTTCCTTCCAACTGGCTTCGGTCGCTGATTGCGAGGGCCGACAGGCCATCATCATCGATGATGACGCCTACCGCCGTGGCGTCCAGCAGATCGGCGTTGGTGGGATTGCTTAACTGGACGATAAATGTTTCATCCAGTTCATCATCAGTATCTCCGCTCACAGAGATGTTGATCTGTTTTTCCGTTTCACCGGGGTTAAAGGTGAGGGCGCCAGAGGCGGCGGTATAGTCTGAGCCGGCCGTGGCGGTGTCATTGGCGGTGGCGTATTGGACGGTAACGGCCGTTGTGCTGCTGGGGGAGAGGGTGACGGTGAAAACGGCCGTTACTGAGCCGCTATCTCCTTCTATCACGGTATGATCCGCAATGCTCAATTGGTGACGGGCTTCCACCGCTCCTATATCACAAACGGCCGTGGCGTCGCCATCGCCATCAAAGGGACGGGGAATGCCACGGGCATCCAGCGCCGGGCATTGGCTATTATCTCCCGTGTCAATGGCCGGACTGCCGGGTAGTAAGGCATGGGTTTTAACCAGGCCGCCATTATCGGCCAAAGCGCCCAGCAGCGGGTCTACGCCTGGCTGATCCCCCGTTTGCGTCAGGCCGCAGTTGGAATCGCTGGAAAGGTTGTGGCCCAAAGAAGTGGGTGGGGAAAAACTGGAACAATTTCTCTCTTGATTGAAGGCCAGAATGGTATTGACCATGGAAACTGTGGCATTATTTCCTATCATCACACCGTTTGTACCACTGCCGCTGGTGTTGGTGCGGGTGTTATAAGCGATGGTGCTATTTTGCAGGTAAAGGTTCGTGTTGGGACCTGAGACATAGATACCGCCATAATCATTGCTGGCGATATTGCCGCTGATCGTGCTGTTCGTCATCGTCAATGCGCCGCTGGAGGCAAACAAGCCAGCGCCGCCTACGGATTGATTGCCAGTGAGGGTGACGCCATCCAGCACAGTGGGGCCGTTTAAGTTAATGTCAAGACCCCCGCCCAAGTAGGTGGCGCTGTTATAGGCGAGTGTGGAATTTTGAATGGTGAGTGAGTGGCCGCCGGCGTAGACGCCACCGCCACCAATGCCTGAGGCTGAAGCGGTGTTGTAGGCCAGGATGCTGTTGATGACAGTGATGTCGCCCAGGCTGTAATTAAAAATACCGCCGCCGCCATCTTGGGCGGTATTGCTCAAAACCTGGCTGTTTTCCAGAAGGAGTGTGCCACTATTAAAAATGGCGCCGCCGCTGCCGCCGGCATGGTTGTCTAGCAGTCTCACCTGCTGCAAGGTTAGATCATCTGTGGCCAGAATGGCGCCGCCGCCCCGCGTGAAGGAGGAGCCAGTGTCGGGCGTTTGTCCGTTTTTCAAAGTCAGGCCAGAGAGGGTTGTGGGGACGCCAATGCGAAATAAACGGCCGTTTCCGCCCGCATCCACAATGGTATTTTTCCGGCCCGCCCCGGTCAGGGTCAGTTCTTTGTAGATTTGAATGTCATGTTCATGATACGTGCCAGCGGCTATTTCGATGGTATCACCACCGCTGGCTTTGAGGATGGCGGCGGCGATGGTGGCGCAGGCCGTGCCCGGCGTGAGACAGTCATTGGCGTCGTTGCCGCTGCTGGCATTGACGTACCAGGTCGTTGCCGCTGGCGCCGCATATACCACTGCTCTGCTCATTCCTACTATGCCAAAAATGCCGCTCGCGATGACGGCTGCCAAACTTAAACAGAAAATAATTCTCAATGATTTATTCATGATCTCTCCTTTCTTTGTTTGTGTGATCCAGTTCTGAACCTGCTAAAATGATTTGCATATGCTGCCAATATTGGTCGGGCGTCGCAAAATGTTGGGTATGGTTGGTATGTGGGTTTTCCAGTGTGACTCGCCAGGACATGGTTTCGTTTTCTCGCCAAAAACGGACCAAACAGGCAAAGTAGTTTTCACTGTTTCCATTTTCCTTCATTTGTTACACCCTATCTCAATCAATCGTGGTAAAAATATGACAGGTTGAAACAGCATACAAAACAAACGATCCAAAAAAGATCGAACGTACAAAATCATGAAGAAACATCTGGCAATTCGTTTATTTGGCGCACCTTCAATAGAAATGGATGGCAACCTGGTAACGGGTTTAGGCACACGGAAAGCTGAAGCCTTGTTGATCTATTTGGTATGTCAGAAACGGCCGTTTTCCCGTGAACTATTAGCCGACCTGCTGTGGGATGATCGTCCTCAGGATCAGGCGCTCGCCAATTTGCGCTCCCTGCTCTCTGGCCTCAATAAACAGTTCAAACCCTTCCTGAACGTCAGCCGTCATACCGTCGCCTTTAACCATGACAGTGATTATTGGCTGGACGTGGCAGAATTTTCTGAATGGTTGCAGGTGGCGGCAGACTCCCCAGATTCCCCTCTGCCAGCCCTGGAAAAAGCGGCCAACCTCTATCGAGGCGACTTTCTGGAAGGTTTCAATCTGCGGGAGGCGCGCACCTTTGAGGAATGGTCTTTATTAGAACGGGAGCGCCTGCGCCGCTTGGGAGAGCAGGCTCTGCAAGAATTGGTGCGTTATCACCTGGCAGCGGGGTCTTATGCCGCAGGTAATCAGTTTGCCGACCAACTGCTGAAACTCAACAATCTGGGCGAGCGGGCCAATCGTTATAAAATGCTGCTGTTGGCTCGCAGCGGCTGGCGCAATGTCGCTTTGCAGCAGTATGAGCGTTACCGGGATTTACTGGCGGAAGAACTGGGGGTGGAACCAGCGGCGGAGACAACGGCCGTTTACCATCGCATTCAATCCGCCCAAACCACCCTCCCACACAACCTGCCTCCGTCGGCCACCCCTTTTGTGGGGCGCAGCCAGGAATTGGCCGACTTCCAACAGCAGTTGATCAACCCCGCTTGCCGTTTATTGACGTTGTTGGGGCCGGGCGGTATGGGCAAAACGCGGCTGACGCTGGCAACAGCCGAGCGCATTGTGCAGCAGCAGCCCGGCCTCTTTTTGAATGGCATTCGCTTCATTCCCCTGGCTGCCATCCCGACGCCTGATTTGTTGATAACGGCCGTTGCCGACGCCTGTGGTTTTAGCTTGCAAGGCCAGGAACCCCCGTTGCAGCAGCTCGTCAGCTATCTGCAAGATAAAGAAATGCTGCTGCTGCTAGACAACTTTGAGCATCTTTTTGGCGCCGGGGTCAGCAGTCCAGATGGGATAGACATTCTGCTAAAATTGCTGCAAACCTCGCCCTTGTTGCAAATTCTGGTCACCTCCCGCGAACGGCTGCATGTGCAAGAAGAGTGGCTGTTTGATTTGGCCGGTTTGGATTATCCGCCAGAGCCTCCAGAAAAAGAGGCGTCTGCCTACAGCGCGGTGCAGTTGTTTCAGCAAAACGCCGCCCGCATTCAACGACAATTTACGCCAAAGGAAGCGGATTGGGCGGCCATGGCCCAGGTGTGTCGTTTGCTGGAAGGGATGCCTCTGGGCATTGAACTGGCGTCAGCCTGGATTCGGGACTTTAGCTGCCCGGAAATCGCGGAACAAATTCAGACAGACGTCGATTTTCTGGCGACGAAACTACGCAATGTGCCGCCACGCCACCGCAGCGTAACGGCCGTTTTCGATCACTCTTGGGCGCTGCTGTCGGCGGAAGAACAGGCGGCGTTCGCCAAACTGTCATGCTTTCGCGGCAGTTTTAGCGCTGAAGCGGCCGCCGTGGTGGCCCAGGCAGCGCCGGCGCTGCTGGCCCGTTTCTGTGATAAATCGCTGCTGCGCAAGGGAGAAAACCCGGCCACTGAGCCTGGTCGCAGTGAGCCTGATCGCAGGGACCGCTATGATCTGCATGAATTACTGCGCCACTATGCCGCCGACAAATTAGCGTTAACAGCGGCGATACAAGAAGAAACGGCCGTGCGCCACATGAATTATTACCTGGAAAAGGTAGCGGCTCTGGAAAACGGCGAAACAGAAGAAGACCGCCACACCATCCAGACCGACTTACCCAATATTCGACAAGCATGGCAAACGGCCGTTTCCCAGAAAAACTATCTCCTGTTGACGCCCGTAACAGAAATCTTGCACGCCTTTTTCAGCATTCAGAGCAAGTTCCAGGAAGGCATAGACCTCTTCCAATTTGCGCTGGATCGATTGGCCTCCGCTCAAATTGCTGAACCAGAAGCGGCGCAGGCGCTCTGTGATTTATGGGGGCGCAAAGCGCGGTTGCACATCCACATCGGCCAGTTGCCAGCGGCGCGGAGCGCTTTGGACGAGGCCGTAGCCCTGCTGCCTTTGGTAGAAGACCCGGAGCGCCACGCCGTTATTTTGAGCTATATCGCCATCACCATCTTTTACGCCGGGGATTTTGACCGCGCCGCGGAGATGATGACTACGGCCTTGCGCCTGGCGGAAGAGACGGGTGACGAGAAGGGCATCGCTTTTGCTCACGGCTTCTTGGGCAGCTGCGCCAAAGCGCTGGGCGATTATGTGACAGCGGAAAACCAGTTCAAGCAGTCGATCCGCCACTACCGCCAGATTGATGATGAATTGGGCGCGGCCATGTCCCTCAACAATTTGGGTAATGTGGCCCAGGCGCGGGGCGATTTTGCGGAAGCGCAGGCCCGTTACCTGGAATGCAGCGCCATCTTCAAGGCGCTTAACCATTCACACGGCGCCGCCACCACCCTGGCAAACGCCGGTCAGCTGGCGCTCAAGCAAGGGCAGCACGACGACGCTTACCGTCTGCTCTCGGAAAGTCTGGCCTTGAAACGAGCGCAAAAAGATGCCCGAGGCACGGCCGTAGCCCTGGTTGGTTTGGGCGCCGTCTCCCTGGAAACCGGGGCGTATGGGCAGGCGCAGGCGGAGTTGAGCGAGGGCCTGGCTCTGGCGCAAAGTTGCGGTGATGTGAAGGTGACGTTGGAAGGGTTGTCGGTGTTGGCGGCTTTAGCGACCCGGCAGGGCCACCCCCAGGCAGCGGCGGCGACCCTGGCTTTTATCCTCAACCACAAGGCCACTGTTCAAGAAGTGCGTGACAATGCCGAGCTGTTCATGGCCGAAGCCGAAGCCGCTTTAGCGGAGCGTGAACGGGTGGAAGCGCGGGCAGGGGGGCAGGAGATGGATATGGAAACGGCCGTGGCCCGATTGACCGACCTGCTGCCCTGACGAGCGCCGGGCAACTACTCTACTCACCCACCAATTTTCTAAATATGTGAGTTGAGGTATGCTCGTAGCTATGAAAATTTTATGCATCGATGTGGGTACAGGCACACAAGATATTTTGCTGCATGACACGAACCTGCACCCCGAAAATGACTTTAAACTGGTTGTTCCCTCACCCACCATGATCGTGCGCCGCCGGCTGCAAGCGGCCACCCGCGCCGGCCGGCCGGTGCTGCTGACCGGCGTCACCATGGGCGGCGGTCCCAGCCATTGGGCGGCGGAAGACCACCTCAAAGCGGGGCATAAACTGTACGCCACGCCCGCTGCCGCCCGTTCCTTCAATGATGATCTCAACTATTTGCAAACAGAAGGTATTCAGGTGGTCAGCGAAGATGAAGCCCGCAAACTGCCAGACAATGTGCTGCGGCTGACGCTGCGAGATTTTGACTTTGACGCCATTTGCCACGCTTTTGCCGAATTTGGCGTATCTCTGAATGACCTGGCGGCGGTGGCGGTGGCGGTGTTTGATCACGGCAATGCTCCGCCAGATGTCTCGGATCGCAAGTTTCGTTTTGAGTATATCGCCCGGCGGGTGCAGGCGAACCGGCAGCTTTCTACCTTTGCTTTTGCCGCTGAGGATATTCCGCCCATCATGACGCGGATGCAGGCGGTGGCCGCTTCGGCCGAGAATGTGGATGCGCCGCTGCTGCTGATGGACACGGCGCCGGCGGCGGTGGCGGGGGCGCTGCTGGATAGCAATGTAAGCGCCGGATCGCCGCTGCTGGTCGCCAATCTGGGTAATTTGCACACGCTGGCCTTCCGCCTGGGACCGGAGGGTATTGAAGGCACATTTGAACACCATACCGGCATGTTGGATCAGGCCAAATTAGAACGCTTGCTGCGTTCGCTGGCGGCCGGTACGCTGCGAGATGAGGATGTGTATCAGGATCATGGGCATGGGGCGCTTATTCTTGAGGAACGGCCGTTCTTTCTCCCGGAAGATTTAAGTAAGGCGGACAAGCTGTCCGCGCTCCCATGCAAGGCGGACAAGCTGTCCGCGCTCCCATGCAAGGCGGACAAGCTGTCCGCGCTCC
>CAZXVH010000071.1:0-3500 GCA_964643965.1 uncultured Ardenticatenaceae bacterium | reverse complement strand
AAGGCGGACAAGCTGTCCGCGCTCCCATGCAAGGCGGACAAGCTGTCCGCGCTCCCATGCAAGGCGGACAAACTGTCCGCGCTCCCATTTGCCGGGGATGGTTTTGGCGTGACGCTCACCGGCCCGCGCCGCCGAATGCTGGCCGGTTCGTCGCTGCGCCCATATTTTGCCAGCCCCTTTGGCGATATGATGATGGCGGGCTGTTTTGGCTTGTTAACGGCCGTTGCCGCCAAATTCCCCCAGTTCGCTGACCCAATCCAGGCGTCCCTGGCCGGGGAAACGGGGCGGCCTCCCTGGGAACTGTAGCGTGAACATCCCTGTTCGCACACCCAGGGGCGCAGGTAAACGGAGCGCCGTCTTCCAGACGGCGAAGAGCCGACAAGATGTCGGCGCTCCTATTTTCAGGAGATATGGTATGAGTCCGTCTATGCAAGTGCAAACGGGTGTGGCGGAACCGGATCTGGCGGCGGAACAGCAAGCGGCGGATCAGGATACGGATGACAGTCGCTGGAAAGTCATCGCCCATGACGACCCGGTGACGACGATGGAATTTGTGGTACGTATCATGGTACAAATCTTCAAAAAGCCGGTGGTATTTGCTGAAGCGATCATGTGGCAGGTTCACAATGAAGGGCAGTCGGTGGTCGATGTGCTGCCTAAAGCGGAAGCGGAACGGCGGGTGCGCCTGGCAACAGCCGCCGCCCGCTTAGAGGGCTTTCCCTTTCGTTTTACCATCGAGCCAGCCTGACCCTTACTTCGATTGAGGAATCCATGAAAAAACGAACAGTTGAACGAGCCACTTGCGCCCGTATCCCTACAGACAGCGGCGAATTCCAGCTTTGCTACTACCAGAGCAACGTCGATGACAAAGAGCATCTGGCGCTGGTTTACGGCGATGTGGCGGATAAGGAAAATGTGCTGGTGCGCATTCATTCGGAATGTTTTACGGGGGATGTGCTGGGGTCGCGGCGCTGTGACTGCGGGACGCAGTTGCAGCGAGCCATGCAGCTTGTGGCGGCGGAAGAAGCGGGCGTCATCATCTATTTGCGGCAGGAAGGGCGGGGCATTGGCCTGCAAGAGAAGCTGCGGGCTTACAACTTGCAGGATATGGGCTACGATACGGTGGACGCCAATTTGATGCTGGGCCACCAGGCGGATGGGCGTGATTACACCATCGCGGCCTTGATGTTGAATGATTTGCAGGTGCGCTCTGTGCGTTTGCTGACCAATAATCCCGACAAGATCGAGAAATTAGAGGCATTGGACATTGTGGTGACACAGCGAGCGCCGCTGCCGGCCGATGTCACCCCGGAAAATGAGGTCTATTTACGCACCAAAGTGGAACGGATGCGCCATTTACTGGATTTGGGAGAGCCACCGGCCGTGCAGGCAGACAGTTTGCCGATAATGACGCCGATGGGACAAAAACAGAACGGCCGTCCTTTTGTGACGCTCAGTTTTGCCCAAAGCCTGGATGGTTCTATTGCCATTAAACGGGGGCAGTTCACCGCCATCAGCGGGGCCGCTTCGATGAAAATGACCCACCGCCTGCGGGCCGCTCATCACGCGCTCTTGATTGGCATTGGCACTGCTCTGGCCGATGATCCGCAGATGACGGTACGCCTGGTGGAAGGACGGCAGCCCCAGCCTGTTATTCTGGACAGCATGTTGCGTCTACCGGAAACGGCCGTTGTCTTTCAACATCCTCGCCCACCCTGGATTTTTACCGCACCTCAGGCCAGCCCGGAGCGCCAGCAAGCCTTGGAGGCCAGGGGAGCGCAGGTGTTCCGGGTGTCGCCCACGGCGGCGGGCACGGTCTCGCTGCCGGCCGTGTTAACGACGCTGGCGCAGCGCGGCGTCGACAGCGTGATGGTGGAAGGGGGCGCCCGCATCATCACCAGCTTTTTAGCGGGGCAGTTGGTAGACCACCTGGTTGTCACTGTTGCGCCCAAGCTGCTGGGCGGCTTAAACGCCATCGAATACGTTAACGGCCATGGCCTGCCCCGCTTGCACAATGCTCGTTACCAGGTATTAGGAGAAGATATGGTGCTCTCGGGAGAGGTTGTATGGTAAGGCGCTCTCTTTGGTTTACCGCCCCGTTTCAACTGGCGATACGCCAGGAAACGCTGCCCCCTTTGCAGCCGGATGAAATTTTGGTGCAAACGGCCGTTTCCGCCATCAGTCCCGGCACAGAAATGCTGCTCTATCGGGGCCAAATGCCGTCAGATATGGCGCTGGATGATACGATTACAGCGCTGGATGGGGTCATCACTTATCCTTTGAAATATGGCTATGCAGCGGTGGGCCAAGTTGTAGAAACGGGCAAGGCTGTTGCGACGGGGTGGCGCGGCCGTTTTGTTTTTGCTTTCAATCCGCATGAATCACACTTCATCACCAAACCGGGCGATGTGCTGCCGCTGCCCGATGGCATGGAACCGGAAACGGCCGTTTTTCTACCGAATATGGAAACGGCCGTTTCCTTTGTGATGGATGGACGGCCAGTGATTGGCGAACGGGTAGCCGTGTTTGGGCAGGGTGTCGTTGGCTTGCTTACCACGTCACTGTTGGCCCAGTTTCCCCTGGTGGAATTGGCGGCGGTGGATGGGTATGGGCTGCGGCGGGAATGGGCAAGCAGGTGGGGAGCAACGGCCGTTTACCACCCGGCTGAATCGCTGCCCACAGATGTTGACCTGACGTATGAGCTTTCCGGCAATCCAGCGGCGCTCAATCAGGCTATCGCCGTCACTGGGTTTGATGGCCGTGTGGTGATTGGCTCCTGGTACGGGCAGAAACGAGCAGAAATTAACCTGGGCGGGGCGTTTCATCGCAGCCAGATGCGCCTGATCAGCAGCCAGGTGAGCCATCTCAACCCGCGCTGGCGGGGGCGCTGGACGAAAGCGCGTCGTCTGGCGTTGGCGTGGCAGATGTTAGCCCAGCATGACCCGGCGCCGTTGATCAGCCATCGCTTCCCAGTGGCGGACGCAGAGAAGGCTTATCAATTATTGGATCAGGGGGCGGAAACGGCCGTTCAGCCCATCTTAGTTTATCAATAAAAAGTTAACCGCGGAGGCGCGGAGAACGTAGAGGTTTTCTCCGCGCCTCCGCGCTCTCCGCGGTTTATTAAAAGGAGAACGAGATGTACACAGTAGCGGTAAAACGAGATTTTGTGGCGCAGCATTACCTGATTGGCGGCGAGTGGGGAGCCGAAAATGAGTGGCATTCCCATCACTATGTGGTTGAAGTGCAGCTTCATGGTGAGTCGTTAGATCAGCATGGCTATCTGGTTGATATTGTTGATATTGAGCGCCACTTGAATGCGTTAGTCGCCGCTTACAAAGACAAAACGCTCAACGATTTGCCCGAATTTGTGGACCTAAATCCCAGCATCGAACATTTTTCGCGCATCTTTTGCGAGCAGCTTGCCGGCCGCATCAAAGCGGAGACGCTTTCTGCCATGACGCTTAAAATGTGGGAGAATGAGATTGCCTGGGCGTCATATC
>CAZXVH010000070.1:0-28745 GCA_964643965.1 uncultured Ardenticatenaceae bacterium | reverse complement strand
GTACTTATCCCTATCATATCAGCAGTAACAGCCAATATGTGATCTATCCCAACGATGATAGAAGCGTGTTTTATAGTGTGCCGCTGATGGGTCCCAGCGACGCTACCGTTAGACTAACAACGGAACTACCGGCTCATGGTTCCATAGGACCTTACTCGCTTACGCCTGATAACCGTTTATTTCTTTATACAGCTGATATAGAAGTGGATGGAGCTTATGATCTGTATCAGGTACCTATTACCGGACCGGCCGCAGTAGCGGTGAAAATAAACGGCCCATTGGCAGAGGGTGGCTCTGTGTGGCGTTTAAAGGTTGGCCCTTACGGCCGTAATGTGCTGTATGTGGCAGATGAAGAGGTCACTGGTATAAGGGATCTGTATGTCAATGAAATTGGGCCATCGCTTGATCATAAACTCTTTCTCCCTATCATAGCCCATTGATGGCCGTATGTGCCGCAGATTGCCTTAATGGGAGAAACGGCCGTTTGGGCGGCCACTCTTTTACGCAAACAAGGGGTTGGGGCAGAAGAGAAGAAGATTACATCTCATTAACTGATATGCTCAAATCGAAAGATGGTGATTTTTTTATTTCCGACTGGCTTAGAAATCGTAATGCCGTTGAATATTTGGGCATTTGGGAGCGAGTGCATAACCCCGATTTTAATTACGGCGAATTCGCCATAATTAAAAGTCAAGCAGGGTTGAACAGTTACAAAATCAGCGTGAAAGAGTGGGTGGCAAAAACAAACGCCATCGGGATTAAAGCCAAAGCTGGACGTTATGGCGGCGCCTATGTTCATAAAGATATCGCTTTTGAGTTTGGGATGTGGATTAGTGTGGAATAAAGGGGGAATAATGCTACAAAGAAGATTTGTTTTATTCATCATGGTATTTTGTTTGTTGTGGCTGGCGGCGTGTGAGCAAGTCGTCTTGAGTATGCTATAATTTGCAAAATAGTTAGCGAGAGGCGACGTTCAGGAGAAAACAATGGCAACTGTTCAGATCAGCGCAGAATTAACAACAGATACAATTTTAGAGGCAATCAAGCAATTTAATTCGGCAGAATTAGAAGAGCTCACGGTACAACTGCATACGCTTCGCGCCAAAAAGACAACGCCGCATCTTTCACAAAGAGAAACCGAATTGCTCAAAAAAATCAATGAAGGTGTCCCCCCCGAAATTTCACGGCCGTTACAAGCGTTAAGGGCAAAACTGGAAGATGAAACCATCACAGAAACAGAACATGTGGAATTACTGCGTTTAGTAGATGAGGTGGAAATGTTTGACGTCGAGCGCTTGACCTGGCTCATTGAGTTGGCGCATTTACGGAATCAAACATTGACTCAATTGATAGACGCGCTTGATCTACACCCCAAATATGCCCACTAAACGCATTACACCTTCTTTGCGCAAACAGGTTGCGATGCGTACTTATGGGAATTGTGAGTATTGTCGCAGCCAGGAGATGTATGCCACTGAACCCTTTTCCGTGGACCATATTATTCCTCGCATCAGTGGCGGCAAAACACAACCAGATAACTTGGCCTATGCCTGTTTGGGTTGTAATAGCTACAAATCTACACAGACCAGTGCGCTGGATAAAGCCACCGGTGAACCGGCCCTTTTATTTAACCCACGAAAGCAGAAGTGGGATGACCATTTCACCTGGAGTGAAGACTTAACTGAGGTGATTGGCATCACGTCAATAGGCAGAGCCACTATACATGGTTTGAGGTTGAATCGGGATAGTCTCATTAACTTGCGCCGCCTATTGCTGCTGATTGGAGAGCACCCCCCGCAATAGAGTGCCGGAATGAGAAGCTTCTCTTTCATCTAATGAGCGTTTAGTTTACTCTGGTCTTGATTGATCCAAGCAGCGTGGCATCTGGAGAGGAATAATGCCAAAGAAATCATTCATCTTATTCATCATTATCGTTTGTTTAGTGTGGCTGACGGGGTGTGAACAAGCCGCACCTGAGAGTGTGCCGACGATAACGGCCGTTCTGCCCCAACCAACTGCCACTGCGACCACGCCCCCAACTGCTTTGCCTTCTGCGACGATGGTGGAAACGGCCGTTGCCACCTACCTGGATCTCATCCAACAAGCGCCCAGTTCCCCCTGGTCTTGGCTGGCTTGGGCGCGGCTGGAACCAGAACCATAACGTTACTCAAAAATTGAGTTCACAATAGCCGCAGCAAAAGCATGTTACAATAGTTGCATTGTCAATAATCTTCGATCAGCAAGGATATTAAGATGATACAGACGCTTACTATTGATCAAAAAGGACGCATAAAACTTCCCTGGCAGATGATGGAATCATTAGGTATGAAGGCAGATACGGAACTCGTCGTTGAAATGACCGAATCTGGCTTATTGCTTAAGCCGAAATCATCACCCTCGCTCACACCACTGACCGACCAATTGTCAGCTATGGACTTGCCTGTGGCCGATTGGGAGCAAATGGAACAGGAAATTAACGCTGGACAAATTGCTTCATGACGGAAGCTATCTTTTTAGATGCCAATATTTTTATGTATGCAGCGGGCAAGCCACATGCCTACAAGTTGCCCTGCCAGCAGATTTTGCAGGCGGTTGAAACAGCCCAACTGCCTGCTGCCACAAATGCCGAGGTGCTGCAAGAGTTGTTGTACCGATATCTTCACATTGATCTGTTGGACAAAGGGATACAGCTTTGCCGCTATATTTTGGATTATCCCCTGATGGTTTTGCCTATTACCCCAGCAGATGTTTCAATTGCTCTTGAACTGCTGGCTCAAAACCAGGTCGTTAATTTCCCCCCGCGTGATGCCATACATGCTGCTACCATGCAAAACAACAATATCACCCAAATTTTGACCGCCGATAAGCATTTTGATCGTATCAATGGTATTCAACGGCTGGATCCATTGACATTTGAGCTATAGCAATTATCTCTTGTTGCCAAACGGCCGTTTACCCCACTCTTTATCATTCAACAAGCGCCCAGCTTATTTGGGATAGGTTAGCCTGAGCGAGATTTGCGCTTGTGAGGGAATAATGTTACAGAGACGATTTATCTTATTTATCATGGTGTTCTGTTTATTCTGGCTGGTCGCGTGCGAGCAAGCCGTGCCTGAGAGTGTGCCGACGGCAACGGCCGTTCTGCCCCAACCAATTGCCACCCCGACCACGCCCCCAACTGCTTTGCCTTCTGCGACGATGGTGGAAACGGCCGTTGCCACCTACCTGGATCTCATCCAACAAGCGCCCAGTTCCCCCTGGTCTTGGCTGGCTTGGGCGCGGCTGGAACCGGCCCAGGGAGAGTGATACCTTGTCGGCAATTAGCCACTACCCGTTCACCAGTTGACGAATACCCTCTGCCAACGGGATGGCCGCCTGCCAGCCAATGAGCGCCTCGGTGTGGGCGGCGTCGGCGATTTGACTGGGCGCCTCGCCAGGGCGGTTGGGCAGCCGGCCGGGCAGCGGCCGTCCCCCCCGGTTGATAGTTTGGTAGATAAGATGGGCCACCTCTGCCAGCGATGTGCCGCTGCCTGTGCCTAACTCAACGGTGGTTCCGGGGGCTAACGGCCGTTCCACCATCCCCACCACGCCTGCCGCCACATCTTCGCCATGAATCCAATCTCGTATTTGACTGCCTTCCGTCATGGGGAAATCTTCACCGGCTGAGGCGGCTCGCAGCGCCGCCGGCATGAAAGCGTGTGCCGGTTGGCCGGGGCCGTATGCCTGGAAGATCATGGCCCCGTGAATGGGCCAACCCTGGGTGCGGGCATAGAGGCGGCAAAATTCCCAGGCGGCCGCTTTGCTGGCGGCGTAGACATTCATGCTGCTCCGTTCGCCTGGGGTGCGGGCGACGATGCACTGCTGCACAGCGCCCCCTTTTTCAAAGCAGGCGCGAAGCAGGTTGGTGGTAGCCAGCAGATTGTGGGAAACGGCCGTTTCCACCGCTAAAAATGGATCCGTGGCCCCCGCCGCCGCCAGATGGATGACCACATCCGGCGCCGCCTGGCGCAACGCCCGCTCTGTCTGCGAGAAATCCCGCAAGTCGGCATACACCACATTAAACAGGGAACGGAAGGGGGTAAGGGAAGGGGGGCTGAGTGGCTGGCGCAGGAGCAGCGTAACGGCCGTTGAACCTGTCGCAGCCTCGGGTGCTGAGCCTGTCGAAGCAAGCAGATGGGGGACGAGAAACCGGCCGATGAAGCCGCTGCCGCCGGTGACCAGAATGCGCATCGCTGGCTATGTCACAAGACCAGGAATTCTTTGTACCACGCCATCGTCTCCGCCAGGCCGGCTACCAGGCTAAACTTGGGCTGCCAGCCCAGCACCTCGCCCGCTTTATCGGAGCAGAGATATTGGTCTTGAATTTCATTGTTCACTTCATCCAGGATGACCGGTTTAAGATGGGGATTGTCGGAGAGTTGAATGATGGTGTTTGCCATTTCCAGCACGGAGATTGGATCATCAAAACCAAAGTTGAAAGCCTGGCCGCGCACTTCATCCCGGTGCATATTTTCGGCGACCCGCAGATAGCCGCGGACCGCATCTTTGATGAAGATGTAATCCCGTTTCATAGTGCCGTCTGAGCGGATGATGGGCGGTTCATTGCGGATGGCGCTGCGCATCGTGCCGGGCACAATGCGGTTCCAGTTCAGGTCGCCGCCGCCATACAGGTTGGCGCAGCGGGTGATGGAAACGGGCAGGCCGTAGGTGTGGGCATAGCTGCGGGAGATGAGGTCGGCGCAGCTTTTGGAGACGTCGTAAGGGTGTTCGCCTTGCAGGGAAGCCTCTTCACGGTAGGGCAGTTCGGCGTGAGTGCCATACGCCTTGTCGCTGCTGGCGGTGACGATGCGCTGCACGGTGGCGTTGCGCCGCGCCGCTTCTAAAATGACCCAGGTGCCTTTGATGTTGGATTCGAAGGTGGGCAGGGGGACGCGGTTGGCGATGCCTACCTGGGTTTGGGCGGCCAGGTGGAAGATGGTGTCGATTTCGTACTCGGCCAGGGCGCGTTCCATCAGCTCGTAATCGCACACGTCGCCGCGCACGATGTCGATGTGGTTGATGTTGCCGGTGCGCACCAACTGGGAATGGGGGATCTGATCCCGCACCAACCCGACGATATGGGCGCCTTTTTCCAACAAAACGGCCGTTAACCAGGAGCCTAATAAGCCGGTGCAGCCGGTGACAAATACTCGTTTATCCTGCCAAAATTCGTTGCTCACTGTCCAACTCCAGTTTTCAGTGTACAGTTTACAGTTTACTGTTCACTGTACACTGACTGCTGTTCACAATCTTCAATCGTGCCACACTTTCCAGGGTGGATTTTGCTGCCAGATTTTCTCCAGGAGCATGGTATCTTTCATGGTATTCATCGACTGCCAGAAGCCGGTATGTCGGTAGATCATCAGTTCGCCTTGCTTGGCCAGAACGGGCAGCACCTCTGTTTCCAGGTTCACATCTGGTTTGGCGCTCATCAAGTCTAAGACGCGGCGCTCGAAGAGCATGAAGCCGCCGTTGATCCAGTAAGGCAGCCGCGGCCGTTCGTTGAAGCCGGTGACGAGACCGGCCTCGTCTGCTTCCACCACGCCATATTGCAAATCGACTTGAACGGCCGTTATGGTGGCCTGTTTGCCGTGTGCTTTGTGGAACTGAATCAGGTCGGTCAGGTTTACGTCGCTGACATCATCACCATAGGCCACAAAAAAACGCTCCGCCGCCAGGTGGTCGGCCACTTTGGCGATGCGGCTGGCCTTTTCCGTGTGCAGACCGGTGTCGATGAGCGAGACTTCCCAGGCTGGCTGGCTGCTTTGGCTGTGATAGAGGGGGATAGAACGGCCGTTGCCCGCCCCGCCCAAGACCATCGTCACATCTCGCGTCATCGGCTCATATTCCAAAAAATAGCGGCGAATCTGATCTTGACCGTAGCCCAGCGCCAGCACAAAGCGGCGGCAGCCATGCGCAGAGAAAATACGCATCACATGCCACAAAATCGGCCGGCCGCCCACTTCCACCAACTCCTTTTTGCGGGAGGTAGAGCCGCGCATCCGCGTCCCCTGTCCACCGCAGACGATTACCACGGGAATATCTTCCATAAGGCGGGATCATAACACAGCCTATTGTGCATCGCCACCAGGATGAGGAATGGTTTTAACGGGTGGATAATTGTTTTCTTTATTGCTGGCTGTTAACCGCGGCGACCTTTACCAGGTCTGCCTTCACGGACTAGAGATGGGTGATTTGACTGCTTTAACTGCTTTTGACGGCCGTTTTCCTTCCGGTTAGAATGGGCAATGGTTGCTAACCCAGAATGGTGGATAACAAACATGCGTAGAATAAACTGGTCGAAAAACCGCTTTGTCCCCGATTCCTTATGGTTGATACCTGGTTTAGGCATCAAACGGTGGCTGCTGTTGTTGGGCGTGGGGACGCTCATTGTGGGCATGGGCTTTGTCTACGTGGTCCTGGTGCTTCACCGGCTGCGCTGGCTGCCTCAAATCGTTTACGATATTGTCACCTTACAAGCTGTGCCCGTTATCTGGCGCATTATCATCCCCTTCATTTTTGGCGGCGGTCTGATTGTGTTTGCCTTGTATAAGTTGGGCTGGCAGTTGGTGGCCCCGTTCCGCCGTCCTGACGAACCAGTGGCGGAAACCCTTTATCATTTCAGCCGGCAGGGTCGCGGCCCGCATGTGGTGGTGATCGGCGGCGGCACCGGTATGCCCACGCTGCTGCGTGGCCTGAAAACATATACGCGCAATATCACCGCCATTGTCACCGTGGCGGACGATGGCGGCAGCAGCGGCCGGCTGCGGCGCGAGTTGGGCTTGCTGCCGCCGGGTGATTTTCGCAACAATCTGGCTGCTCTATCTCGAGACGAAGCCCTCATGACGCAGGTGCTGCAATATCGCTTCGGCAGCAGCGTGATAGAGGAAGGGGAAAACGGCCGTCCTGATTCCCAAGACCATGTGCTTCAAGGCCATGCCTTTGGCAACCTGCTCCTGGCCGCCCTCACCGGCATCACCGGCAGCTTTGATGAAGCGTTGTTGGCTGCCGAGCGCGTTTTGGCGCTGCGTGGGCGCGTCTTGCCCTCCACCCTGGAGCAGGTTTCTCTGGCGGCCGATGTGGAAATAAACGGCCGTCTCACCCATGTCTCGGGTGAATCGGCCATTCCCCAAGCTGCCGGTAAAATCAAAAAAGTGTACCTGGAGCCAGGACAAGTCAAAGCCTTCCCGCCCACCTTAAAAGCGATTTTGCAGGCAGATATCATCCTCATGGGGCCGGGCAGCCTCTATACCAGCATCTTGCCCAATTTGCTGGTGCCAGACCTGGCCGCCGCCCTCAGCCACGCCCGTGCGCCTAAGATTTATATATGTAATCTTGCTATTCAGCCCGGAGAGACGGATAATTACAGCGTAGCAGATCATGTCGATGCTTTGCTCCAGCACATTTCCACCCCATTTCTCGACGCTGTTTTGGCAAACAACAACCTCACTGTGCCCCCGGATACCGGCGGCGGGCAGACGGTTTACGTAGCGCCGGTGGCCTCGCCCAAAGTGAAAATGATCACCGCCGACCTGGTAGACGCCTCACATCCCTGGCGACATGACAGCGCTAAACTAGCGCAAGTTATCATGAATTTGCTGCCCAAGAGTGGAATAGGCAATTCGTAATGCAAAAGGCATGACATTCTACCTGTTAATCTATTAGTGTTAGTGTTACAATATAAGAAGACAAAAACTTGTTAAATTGTAACTATACAGCCAGACGAGGGCTGAGCTTGTCGAAGCCCGGTTCCCTTCGACAGGCTCAGGGAACCTACCTGTATAGTTATGTTAAATTTACAAAAAGGAGATTTTTCGATGACAATTAAAATTGGTATCAATGGTTTTGGTCGGATCGGCCGTTTGGTTTTCCGACGTTCCGTAGAACTGGATGATGTGGAAGTAGTGGGCATCAATGACTTGCTTGATCTGGATTACATCGCCTACATGCTGAAATACGATTCCACACACGGCCGTTTCCAGGGTGATGTGGCTGTGAAAGACGGCAAGCTGGTTGTCAATGGCAAGAGCATCCGCGTCACCGCCGAACGCGACCCCAAGAACTTGAAGTGGGACGAAGTTGGCGCTGAATACGTGGTTGACGCCACCGGTCTGTTCCTCACAGATGAGAATGCCCGCCCCCACATTGAAGCTGGCGCTAAAAGAGTCGTCATGTCCGCCCCGTCCAAAGACGCCACCCCCATGTTTGTCATGGGCGTCAACCATGAAAGCTACGCCGGTCAGGACATCGTTTCCAATGCCTCTTGCACCACCAACTGCCTGGCCCCCATCGCCAAAGTGCTGCATGATAATTTTGGCATCAAAGATGGCCTGATGACCACCGTCCATGCCATCACCGCCACTCAGAATACCGTTGATGGCCCTTCCGCCAAAGATTGGCGCGGCGGTCGTGGCGCAGGTCAGAACATCATTCCTTCTTCCACCGGCGCAGCCAAAGCCGTGGGCAAGGTCATCCCCGAGTTGGACGGCAAACTGACCGGCATGTCCTTGCGCGTACCCACCCCCAACGTGTCGGTGGTAGACCTTACCGTCAACCTGGAAAAACCAGCTTCTTATGACGAGATCAAAGCGGCCATGAAAGCGGCCTCTGAAGGCGAAATGGCCGGCATCCTCGGGTATACCGAAGACGCCGTCGTTTCCACTGATTTTGTGGGTGAATCCAGAACCGCTGTTTTTGACGCCAACGCCGGCATTGCCCTCACCGACACCTTTGTCAAGGTAATGGCCTGGTATGACAATGAATGGGGTTATTCCTGTAAAGTTTTGGACCTGATTCGTCACATGGCTAAAGCTTAATTACTGAGAAGCCCTGTCAGGTCTGGCTTACAGTTTAAGAATCAAATCGGATAAGAACAGAGTTCGTACGCCCTCGTGCGAACGGGTCTCGTGGAACCCGGCGCGTGGGCGTACCTGACTTTGTAATGTTGATCGCATTTTTTTAATCGCTAACTTAAACCTGACAGGACACTGTTACAAAACGTAATGTCTTTCGGGACATTACGTTTTACTTTTTTTGTCCCCCTTCGTAAAATCATTGCCCATGGAATTAAAAGAATTAGAATCCCGCATGCATCAATTTGTGCGCAGCAAAGGTTGGTATGAAGCTGATTCGCCCAAACCGCAGACGCCACGTAATTTGGCCGCTTCTCTGGCTATTGAAGCAGCAGAGGTTTTGGAACATTTCCAATGGCGTGAAGAGGCCGCCAGTCAAGATGAATTGGCTGGAGAGTTGGCGGATGTGGCCTTGTATTTGCTGCAATTAGCCAGCATCACCGGGGTTAATCTGGAACAAGCGATTTTAGATAAACTAGATTTGAATCATACGAGGGAGTGGCCCGCGCCGTGAAAATTTTAGCGGTGAGCGACCGGGTGTTGGACAGGTTTTACACGCCACATGTGCGCGAGGCGCTGCCCCCGCTCGATTTGATCATCGGTTGTGGCGATTTGCCTTTTTACTATTTAGATTTCTTGATTTCTTCGTTGGATGTGCCCCTGGTGTATGTGAAGGGGAATCATGATCAGGGGCCGCAGTATACGGCCGATGGCCGGGAATTGAATCATGTGCCGGGGGGCGTTGATTTACATGGACAGGTTGTGAATGTAAATGGCTTGCTGCTGGCCGGCTTAGAGGGATCGATGCGTTACCGGCCTCACGCTTCGTTGATGTATAACGAACGGGAGATGCGCTGGCAGTTTTCGCAGTTGGTGCCTCGTTTGCTCATGAATCGCAGTCGTTACGGCCGTTATCTGGATATTTTTGTGGCCCATTCCCCCCCCGCTGGCATTCACGATAGAAACGATTTACCGCACACTGGTTTCAAGGTGTTTCTAACGCTTATGCGCATGTTTAAACCCCGTTATATGCTGCATGGACATATTCACATTTATCGCCTCGATACGCCAGTAGAAACCCGCTTTGAAGAGACAACCATCCTCAATGTTTACCCCGCAAAAATATTCGATTTTGATATTTAGAGTACTGTAATTTGATTGACTGGAAGATTTTGCCTTTTAGCCAGATGCGTACAACGAATTTAAGTAGATAACGAATTTTCTCTCTTTCAAGCATTATGTCATACACAATTGCACCTACCCACACAGATATGCTCTGATCCTATTTCTATACTTCGGTATTCTAAATATAATATTTAGAAATCAGATATATGGGGTGGATGGTTATGAATATAAAGGGTAATTTGCCGTTATTGATTTTGCATAATTTGTCTCTGGAGCCGTCAATCTGATTTTGGAGGAGAAGGCATTATGAGGGACTCTCTGGAATATGAATAGTGGGTGGCACAAGCGACAAAAGGATTGACGGAGGATGTTTATGCTATTACGCAAGATGAATTGTGTGCGCATTATGAAGATGCGGGGGCGGGATGAGTGTTGTGGTTAGCTTGGCCGCTTTGTTGCTGTTGTTTTTCCGTGCTGTGGCACAAGAAAAACGGTTTGAGTTTACGGTATAAGTTCAATGTGCATCGCTCTGGATTATTGGATGTGCTATGTCTACAGCCCTTCGTTTTGAAAATTTGAGTAAAACATTTGGCCGACGTCAACAAAAAGTGCAGGCGGTCAAAAATATCGATCTGGAGATTGGTGCGGGTCAGGTATATGGTTTTTTAGGCCCGAATGGCGCCGGAAAGTCAACGACTATTCGCATGGCGATGGATTTAATCAGGCCGACAACTGGTGATGTCTATATCTTTGATCGGCCTTTACGCCAAGAGCACCATGTGCTGAAGCGCGTCGGGGCTTTGGTGGAAGGGGCTTCGTTTTACGATTTTTTGACGGGGCGTAAAAATCTGGAATTA
Organism: uncultured Ardenticatenaceae bacterium; assembly: GCA_964643965.1. Classification (GTDB taxonomy): domain Bacteria; phylum Chloroflexota; class Anaerolineae; order Promineifilales; family Promineifilaceae. The sequence goes on along the minus strand of CAZXVH010000070.1, from coordinate 17,872 downwards.
CTGGCTCGAACCAGTGGGCAGTACAGTGCAGGCCGTGTGCAACTGTTGTTGGCTCAGGTCGGTATGGTTGATCGTGCCGACCGGTTGGTGAAGGGCTACTCCACGGGTATGAAGCAGCGGCTTGGTTTGGCGGCGGCTTTGTTGAATGATCCAGACTTGGTGATTCTGGATGAACCCACAAATGGCCTCGACCCCGCAGGCATCCAGGAGATGCGGGGTTTCATTCGACGACTGGTGGCAAATGAAGGCAAAACGATATTCCTCTCCAGCCATATTTTGAGTGAAGTGGAATTGATGTGTGACCGGGTAGCGATTATTGACCAGGGTGAAATTGTGCGTGAGGGTTTGGTCGCGGATTTACTGGCAGCGGGAACACAGCTTGAAATTGAAGCGAAACCGTTGGCAATGGCAACGGCCGTTTTACGAGAAAAGTGGCAGATGATAGATGAGGGGGAGGAAAACGGCCGTTTTATTACGGTAAGGGCCGTTCGTGAAGAAGCGCCGCAAGTGGTGGCTGCGCTCATTTCTGCAAATGTAAACGTGTATCAAGTTCGTATTCAGCGACAAAGTTTAGAACAATTCTTCCTACAAGTTACTGAGAAAGAACATTCAGAGGCATCATGATCAACTTATTTCAGGCTGAGTGGCAAAAAGCAGTTGGTAACCGGTGGGTCACAGGCTTCCTGGTTTGGATCTTCCCGGTTGGGATGCTGAGTTTCATTGTTTTTTCTTCTATTGCTATGTTGTTGTCTTCATCGTTTCGAGAGGGGTTTGCTCAAGGTATTACGAGTTGGACAGACAGTATGGTGAACGTGTGGGCATTTGTCACAAATCCGTTTGGACGCATGTTTTTGATTGGCTTTATGGCCGTTACTTTTGCCGGTGAATACCAATGGCAAACCTGGAAAAATATTGTGCCTCGCAGCGGCCGTGCATCCTTGATTTTGATGAAGTTCGTAGTCGTCACTCTCATCTTTTTGCTTACATTTATCCTCGTGTCCATTATTTTGGGGGTAGGACAAGGGATACAGGCGCAAATTGCAGATGTACCATATGGCCCTGCTTTTTCCCTGGATGTAGGATTAGATTTTTTACAAAATTATCTGTTGCAAATGGGGCTGACGACATTGAGTGTCATGATTTCAGGGATTATAGCGGTGTTGGCTGCTATGATGATGCGTTCAATCTTGGGTGGCGCCCTGGTAGGCATCGGCATTGCTATTGTTGAGCCGGTGAGTTTGGGTGTGTTTATCGGTTTGGCGGGGTTGTTTGACAGCGTGTTTTTTTTGAACCTTTACCGATTCACACCCTTCTACAATATTGAAAATATATCTAGTTGGATTCGGTATGACAGTGGCACGATCTATTTGAGTTTTCCGTTCGAATATCTGGAAGCTGTGGCTCCAATTGATTCGATACTTTTCTCAACGACTGTTTTGCTTGCCTGGGTAATAGGAGGGATTGGTTTGATTCTTTATTTATTTAATCGCCAGGATATTACAAGTTGAAAAAAGGAGACAGATACTTGTTGCCTTCGACAGGCTCAGGCAACAAATATCTGTCTCTTATCTTTTTAATCCCCAGAGTCTGTCGTGATTTGTGCCTGATTGCGCAGCTTGATTGGTTCACGGGGCTGGCTGCGTAAGCGCATATTGAGCAGTTCCACCAGGAACGAGAAGAACATGGCGAAGTAGATGTAGTTGCGCAGATGTAGATCGTGGGCCAGGACGGGGCTCCACCCCTCAATGACCAACATGACGCCAATCAGAATGAGGAAGGAGAGGGCCAGCACTTTCATGGTGGGGTGCTGTTCTACGAAGTTGCTGATAGCCCCAGAAGCAGCCAACATGATGCCCGCTGCCACGATGATGGCGATGATCATCACCCACAATTCGTCGGCAATGCCAACGGCCGTTATCACCGAATCCAGCGAGAACACAATATCTACCAACACGACCTGAATGATCACACCGGTTATTGACACTTTTTTCACCGCTTCCACATCATGCTGCTTATGGTCTATCGTCTCTAATTTATCATGAATTTCATAGGTGCTTTTGGCTATCAGGAACAGCCCTCCGCCCAGCAGAATCAAATCGCGGCCGCTGATCGAATTGCCAAATAGAGAAAACAACTCCGCATTCAAGCCCATAATCCAGCTGATAAACAGCAGCAGAATAATGCGCGTCCCCACCGCCAGGCCAATGCCCAACTGTCGACCCAATGTCCGTTGGCTCTCTGGCAATTTGCCCGTGAGGATGGCAATAAAAATGACATTATCAATGCCCAAAATAATTTCCAGAGCTGTTAATGACAGCAGCGCTACTAAATTTTGAGAGGTAAGGATTTCCATAAATAGATTCCTGGATGTTTATAAAAACAGCCCGTCTCTATTCGGTCATATTAGAAAGACGGGCTTGTGTTGCGTAATTACATTTTGCTTAATGCCAGGTTTTTTGAGAAAACTAAAATTATCAGTGATCTAAAAACACGCTATTAGATACTGTCAAGAGCGGCAAGACCACCAAAAAGCAATATGGAGCCACCACAGAGAATGACTAATCCAAGTACTATGGCTAATATCACATATACGATAGAGCCGTGTGCCCCAGAATTCCGCACATAATCACGTGCTCTTAACCCCGAAATAACAACTATTGCTAAATTGATTGGTAAAATGACACATGCGGCAATTCCAAGTGTAGCAGTGACAATGGCAAACTCTATAAAAACGATAATGATGAAACCCCAAAATGCTACGATTGCTATAGGAATGTTTCCCGCATAAAGCCAGCCCATTCCTAGTATGCCAAAGACGCCAAAAATAATTTCTAACATCAAGGCTATTGTATCAGAGCTATCTGAGGGGGAAGAAGCGAGATTTTTATAATCTTGATTATCCATGGATCCTCTCCTGTTTTTGTGGTAAATGGCAAGTTGCGGCTATGATAAAATCGAGTAACTTATACACCACTAATTCGTCCAGGTCAACAAAAGTTTTACGAATCACCAATTTGCCCCTATACTTGTTTTGCCTGATCCTTTCATAGGGTATCAACCCTGGTTTGAAGTTCAGCGCACTCACCCAAATTTTATACCACCATTTCTAATATAGGAGGATGATGCAATGGCAGACAAAAAGAAGTTGGTTGGTGACGTGTATTATCCGGCGCCAGAGGTGATTGCTCACGCCCATGTGCCTGATTATGAAACGATCAACGCCGCCGCCAGCAAAGATTTAGCCAAGTTTTGGGGCAAGGAAGCTGCGGAGAATTATGAATGGTATCAACCGTGGGAAAAAGTATTGGACGATCACAACGCCCCCTTTTACAAATGGTTTGTGGGCGCCAAAGTAAACATCATCCACAATGCCCTGGACCGTCACATGAGAACGGCCGTTCGCAATAAAGCCGCCCTCATCTTTGAAGGAGAACAAGGCGACACCCGCACCTACACCTACCAACAGCTAAACCAGGAAGTGAGCAAATTCGCCAGCGTCCTGCGCTCCATGGGCGTCAACAAAGGAGACCGTGTCACCATCTACATGGGGCGTATCCCTGAACTGATGATCGCCATGCTCGCCTGCGCCAAAATCGGGGCCATGCACTCCGTCGTCTACGGCGGCTTCTCCACCGAAGCGCTGCACGAACGCATCGACAACAGCGAATCCAAACTCCTCATCACCTGTGATGGCGCCTGGCTGCGGGGCAACATCATCGAGCTAAAAAAGATAGCCAACGAAGCCGTAGACCGCTCCGGCACCATCCAATCCGTTATTTGCGTCAAACGGACCGGCGCAGAGATAGAAATGGTGCAAGGCCGCGACTATTGGTACCATGACCTCATGGCCCTGCCCATTGCCGACCCCCACGCTGAAACCGAAGTGATGGACGCCGAAGACCCTCTCTTCATCCTCTATACTTCCGGCACTACCGGCAAACCCAAAGCCATCCTACACACCCATGGCGGCTATATGGTGTGGATCGCCACCAGCTTAAAGTGGGTGTTCGATATTAAACCGGAAGATGTCTGGTGGTGCGCCGCCGATCCCGGCTGGATTACTGGTCATAGCTACATCGTCTACGCCCCCCTCATTCTCGGTGCGACCAGCTTCATGTATGAAGGCGCGCCCACCTATCCTTACCCGGATCGCTGGTGGTCGCTCATCGCCAAATATGACGTGACCATCCTCTACACCGCTCCCACCGCCATTCGTGGCCTGATGCGCTTTGGCGAAAGCTGGCCCAACAAACATGATCTCTCCAGCCTTCGTCTGCTGGGTACCGTGGGCGAACCCATTAATCCCGAAGCATGGCGCTGGTATCATCGCGTCATCGGCAAAGAACAATGCCCCGTTATTGATACCTGGTGGCAGACAGAAACCGGCGGCTTTATGATTACGCCGCTGCCCAGTATGCCGCTAAAACCTGGTTCCGCCACCCTTGCTTTCCCCGGCGTAGATGTGGATGTAGTTGATGAGGATGGGGTCTCTGTGGCCGCCAACGAAGAAGGCTACCTGGTTATTAAATCACCCTGGCCAGGAATGCTGCGCACCATTTTTGGCGATCCGGACAGATACGTCCAACAATACTGGAGCCGCTTTGCCGAACAGGGCTGGTATCTGCCCGGCGACAGCGCCAAAAAAGATGAAGATGGCTACTTCTGGGTGATTGGCCGTATTGATGATGTTATCAAGGTATCCGGTTATCGTCTGGGCACGGCCGAAATTGAAAGCGCTCTGGTTAGCCATGCGGCCGTGGCCGAAGCGGCCGTTATTGGCGTCCCGGATGAACTGCGGGGCAACATCATCAAAGCGTACTGCATTTTGCGTCAGGGGTGGGAAGGCAGCGATAAATTAGAGCAAATCCTCAAAGACCATGTGGCTCATGAGATGGGGCCAATCGCCAAGCCCACTACCATCGAATTTGTAGACAGCTTGCCCAAAACACGCTCCGGTAAAATCATGCGGCGCGTCCTAAAAGCTCGCGTCTTGGGCCAGGATGTGGGTGATTTGTCTACATTGGCTGATTAAATCACGCGGGAAACTGGCTGCTGTATCACATAGATAAAAAAAGCTGGATGGTGAGTTTACCACCATCCAGCTTTTTTATGCGTTTCTTATTGGTTGGCAGAACGCCACCATTGATAATAATTCTGCCTTAGTTCATCTCGAGACGGCAGGGGGAAATAAGCCAATTCGCTTTTGTTGCCCAAATAAATGCCACTGTTTATCATCCGGTAGGGGAATTCCACAGTATGGGTGCGATCCACCATTTTTGTGTGAATGGTTTTGGTTTTTAGCTCCACCAAACATTCCCGTAAAGGATGAATGTAATCGTAAGGCAAATCGCCAACATTGCCATATTCGGGATCGGTGGCTAATTCCCCCAAACGCAAATCGACAAAACAAACGGCTGGTAGGTGAATCATATTGTTGGGATCTTGTGTCAGGAACTTATAAAAGTCCAGCGGGTTTAATGAACTCACCACCAGGGGAGTAGTGGGCGCAATTTCCTGATACATATACAGTGTCGTGTCATCTTGAGGATAATCGGCATTGCGTTCCAGGCGTAGCGTTTCCCCAAATCTGGTAACCAGGTAAAGCTGGTTCACGTCATGGAGGGGGATATGCTCCAGAACGCGGTATGTGGCGATATAAACGGATTTTTTAGGACGGCCGTCTTCATGAGGCACACATCGCGCCAGCCCCGCTTCAATCTTAAAGAATTCATGGCGGAAGTCTGGGTCTAATTCCACAAACATGGCCTGTCCACGCTGTTTCTTGCTATAGCCCACCGTATAATAGACGCCAAATTCTTCAGGCGACAACATGGATGCGATTAACGCTTCAGGAATTAAAGACAGGTATAAATGTATGCTCATAAAGCTACCACTCCTTTAAGTTTAAGGGATTTTTTGCATTGATATTTTGGATTATAACGGCTTTTTAAGTTCAGTCCCATATTTTATAAGGGTTTGCTTTGTTTGACATGGTTTGTGCAATTCGTTACAATCTTTCGCCTGCATCCCCCATCCTGGGGATCGGGAGGGTCAAAGACAAAGATGCGCCCCACTATTTTCACAATAAATGAATGTTTTCACCAGATACCTACTGAACTTTACTGAACCTATCCCCTAAACCACAGCCAGTTGCTTGAATCTTACCAACTGGTTGCAGGTGGGGGGCGAAAAAATGCATTGGAGGCTTAGTTGAATTTATGGACCAAACAATTGTATTGGCACAAGAAAGCATGAACGGCCGTGCCGCTTTACCCTGGTTATGGTGGTTGGGGCCTATCACCGCCATATTAGCGCTGGGTTATGCTTATTATTTCTATCGGCAGCTCATGAAAAGATCTGAAGGGACGCCGCGCATGATTGAGATCGCCCAGGCCGTACGTGAAGGGGCGATGGCTTACCTCAAGCGGCAATATCGGGTTGTTACCATTGTCTTTGTCGCCCTATTCTTGCTTTTTCTGTTGATGGCATTTTTTGATCTGCAAAATCCGGTGGTGCCGTTTGCCTTTATCACCGGGGGCTTTTTCTCCGCTTTGTGTGGTTTCATCGGCATGAAAACAGCCACCAATGCCTCAGCCCGTACCGCCCAGGCGGCCAGCCAAAGTTTAAATGATGGCTTGCAAGTGGCTTTACGCGCCGGGGCTGTAATGGGGCTGATCGTGGTGGGATTTGCCTTGTTAGACATCACCGTCTGGTTCCTCATTTTGTATTACGCCTTTCCGGCGCTGCTGCCTACAAGTTTTATCAGCGTGGCGTCTAATCCCTTGCCCCTCATTACTGCCACCATGCTGAGTTTTGGCATGGGCGCTTCCACCCAGGCATTATTTGCCCGTGTTGGCGGCGGCATCTTCACCAAAGCGGCCGATGTGGGCGCCGATTTGGTGGGCAAGGTCGAAGCCGGTATTCCCGAAGATGATCCGCGGAACCCGGCCACCATTGCTGATAATGTCGGTGACAACGTGGGTGATGTGGCCGGTATGGGGGCCGACCTGTATGAATCATATGCCGGCTCAATATTGGCCACTTCGGCGCTGGGCGTAGCGGCCGTTTCCGTGGCGGCCAGCGCGGCAGTCGATACCAATTTCTTGGGCGCTTATTCTGTTATGGATATGCAGCTCAGGTACATGGCTGCTCCCATTGCGTTGGCGGCGGTGGGCGTGGTATTGTCGATTATGGCCATTTATCTGGTGCGAGCCAAAGAAGGGGCCAGCCAGTCTGAGTTGATTGGCGCTTTGGGGCGCGGCCTTTACGGGAGTTCGATTGGCATTGCCTTGTTAGCGCTGCCCGTCCTTTATATTTTAGAATTGCCAAATTGGAGACAGGTTTGGGTAGCTGTTCTTGTTGGTTTAATTGTGGGTATTGTGGTGGGGAAAGCGACAGAATATTATACCTCCCACGCTTTTAAGCCCACGCGCAATATCGCGGCTCAGGCTGAAACCAGTTCCGCCACGGCTATTATTGAAGGCATGGCAGTTGGCATGGAATCGAGTGGCATCCCAGTCATTGCGATCATTGTGGGTATTGCCGTTAGCTTCTATGTGGTGGGCGGCGCTGCTAATATTCTCATGGGTTTGTATGGGGTGGGTATTGCCGCGGTGAGTATGCTTTCCACACTGGGCTTCACCTTAGCCACAGACGCTTACGGCCCCATTGCCGATAACGCCGGTGGCAATGCAGAAATGTCCGATATGGGACCTCATGTGCGAGACCGTACAGATCAACTGGATGCCGTGGGCAATACAACGGCCGCTATTGGGAAGGGGTTTGCCATTGGTTCGGCCGCCTTAACTTCATTGGCTTTATTGGCTGCTTACCTGGAAGAAGTGCGCCTGGTTCTCACGGAACTTCGGGGTGTGGAATCCGTGACCATTGATGGGCAGACTGTGGCGGTGGCTACCATGTCGATGCAGCAGTTTATGGTCTACTACAATGTCACTTTATTGAATCCGGCCGTATTGATCGGTTTGTTTGCCGGTGCGGCCACCGCTTTTTACTTCTCGGCCTTGACGATGCGGGCTGTGGGCCGGGCGGCCGGGGATATGGTGGAAGAAGTACGCCGCCAGTTCCGTGAAGACCCCGGTATTTTAGCAGGCACTTCCAAACCGGATTATGCCAGTTGTGTGGATATCAGCACCGCTTCGGCGCAAAGAGAGATGGTTTTTCCCTCCATCGTGGCTATTTCTGTGCCGGTATTGGTTGGCGTCTTTTTTGGCGTGGCCGGAGTGCTGGGTCTTTTGTCCGGTGGCCTGGCGGCCGGTTTTGCCTTAGCCATTATGATGGCGAATGCCGGCGGCGCCTGGGACAACGCCAAAAAATATATTGAAGAAGGACATCATGGCGGCAAAGGTTCGAAGGCGCACAAAGCAGCCATTGTGGGCGACACAGTGGGGGATCCCTTTAAAGATACCTCTGGCCCTTCTCTGAATATTTTGATTAAGCTGATGGCGATGGTCTCAGTTGTGTTTGCCGGGCTTGTCGTAGCGGTGGACAATGGGCAAGGGTTGCTCTCTTTGTTAACGGGGTAATTGGCGCCCTGTAACAAGGCACTTTTAATAATTGTCATGCTGAGTGAAACGAAGCATCCCGACCAAATTGATGGGATGCTTCGCCTTCGGCTCAGAATGGCTTTGTGGAAAATGGTATTCAAAGGCGCAGCGTTAGCTGCGCTTTTTCTTTAATTGGCGTTTGGCGAAGATCGAAATCCCCCTGGTAAGGCTTTGGTGAGCCAGGCCCCTACCAGAGGGGATGAGAAAATACGCCGGTGTCCAATAATTGGCCTTGGGCGTATAATAAGGTACGACAGTGAGATTAAATGAAGGATTCTCTGGCTTATGAGTACAATTTTAGTGTATGCGCCCGCCCTGGCTCATACAAAACCTTATCATCCTGAAAGTCATCATCGTTTGTCGCCGATCCTGCAAAATCTGGAGCAGTTTGGTCTCTTGCCGGATTTGGTTCAGCTTGAACCGAAACCAGCCTCATTGGCGCAACTGCTGCGGGTGCATACGGCCGAGTTGGTGGAGCATATTCAATACGTCTCCTTTTTAGGAGGCGGGTTGCTGGATCACGGTGATACCTATGCCACTTCTCGCAGCTATGACCTGGCGAAAACGGCCGTTGGCGGCTGCTGCCAGGCTGTGGACAAGATTATGACGGGTGAAGCCCGGAATGGCATTGCTTTGGTGCGCCCACCCGGTCATCATGCGGAATCAGACCGAGCGAGTGGCTTTTGTTTGTTGAATAATGTAGCCGCCGCTGCTCGCCAGGCGCAGGAAGTGCATGGGGCGAAGCGGGTGGCGATTATTGATTTTGATGTGCATCATGGCAATGGCACACAGGAGATTTTTTTCTTGGATGATTCCGTTCTCTTTATTTCCACCCATTTGTACGCGCCATTTTTTTATCCCGGTGGCGGCCGTTCTAATGAGATGGGGGCAGGGCATGGTTTGGGGTATACGTTGAATGTGCCCTTGCCTTCTCGGGTGGGTGATGAAGGGTATTGCCGCATTATGAAAGATTTGGTACTGCCAAAAATTGCTGCTTTTCAACCGGATATTATTCTCGTGTCGGCCGGGTTTGATGCGCATTGGCAAGATCCATTGGCGCAAGGAGGGTTGAGCCTGACAGGATATGCTCGTATTTGCCGCTACCTGGTGAAGTTGGCAAACGACTTGTGCGCTGGGCGGATTTTGTTTGTGTTAGAGGGGGGATATGAACTGCGGGTGTTGACTTTGGGCATAGTCAATAATGTGCAGGCGTTATTGGGAATTGATGAGATTTATGATCCCATTGGCCCAATGAGAGAAAATGAAAATGACGTGACAGATTTGCTGCATCAGTTAAAGCGACGTCATTTGCTAATTTAAGAAAAACTTTGCATAATATTTGTTTAAGTTAACCATAACTAGCGTGTAAAACGTAAAATCTTCTATTTTGATAGGAATGATTCATTTTACGTTTTGCAGGAAAAGGGTTCTATCACGTGACAACCATTAGCCTGCATAAGTATCACGAACAAATCGGCCACCTTTTGGAGGACAGCCAGTTTGGGTTGGCTGCCAGCCACTGCCGCTTTATTTTGAAGCAGCATCCGCGCCATGTGGATACGTATCGCCTGTTGGCGAAGACATTGTTGGAGGAGGGAGATTTAGACGGCGCCAGGGAGTTATTTCAGCGGGTATTAAGCGCCGATCCCAATGATTATATTGCCCATGCCGGTTTGTCAGTGGTATACCGTGCGGAGGAGTTGCTTTCGCAGGCTTTATGGCATTTGCAAAGAGCTTATGAGATTGAACCATACAATGGCGCCATTCAGCAAGAACTGCGCAGTTTATATGAGGATTATGCCGCCAGCACGAAGCGAGGCAAGCAGGAAAACGTTGATTTTGTGATTCCAGCGCGTTTATCCCTGACGGATGGCGCTTTGGCCCGTTTGTATATTCGAGGAGAGTTATACGCTCAGGCGATTGATCTGCTGCGCCGGGCGCTTGTGGAAGATGAGGACCGTATTGATCTGGAGGTTTTGTTAGCGGAAACATTGTGGCTGGACAATCAGCGGATTGATGCGGTTCAGATTTGTTTGCAAGTATTGGATAAGCTCCCTAATTGTATTGTGGCCAATGCGGTGCTGGCTGATATCTGGCTGCAAACGGGCAGAATAGATGAGGCGCAAGATTATTTGCAGCATCTCGTCCAATTGACGTTGATGGATACAGCACACCAAGATTTAGAATCGGCGGCAGGTCGCGCTTTCCGTCCTGAAGGAGCGCTGGTTTTACCGGCCGCTATGACTGTGGATCGTTTAGAAGATGGCGTCGATTTTGTCTCTTTTGAAGAGGAGACAGACTCAGGGGAAACGGCCGTTTCTCCCACCCCCAACGCCGAAGAAGTAAATTATCAATGGTTGGCAGGGCTTACCGGTGAATTAACCTTACCCGAATCTGAAGTTCCCCTCGAGGCGCCCACCCGCTTGACGACTGACTCTGACTGGTTAAAACGAGAATTAGAGACGTATGATGAAGAGATGTCTGGCATGGAAACGGCCGTTTCCGGCGCTGTCGGCGACGATATAGGCATGGCTGATTGGTTGGATAACTTGCGTGATACCAAACAAAGCGATGCCGCCCAACAAGATGATGATATTCCTGATTGGCTGGTGAGCAGCGACGCGCAGGAATTAGAACCGTTATCGGCGTCGCCTGCTGAACTATCCATTTTCATGGGCGCTGATGACGCCGTCTCTTCGGAAGAGGATGCAGATAGCGCGGACGATGGTTACGATTGGCTGAGCTCTGTCGAGGAAGACGAACCGGCCGACATGCTAGACCCTGGCGATCTGGATTTGAGCCAGTTTGCTGAATTCGGCCATGAAGAAGAAAGCGATGAGGAAGAGGTTGTCTGGCGTTTGACAGACGAACTCAATGCCGTTGAAGATAAAGATGAAGATGAAGATGCGGCTGAGGATGACTTTGATTTTGCCGTTTCTACAGACGATTTAGAGCCAGGATTGGCTGAAGACATCCCGGACTGGCTGTTGGGTAGCAGCGGCACAGAAGAATTGGAAGCGCCCACCCTAAAAGATTTGGCCGGGGATGAAATAGCGGATGAATTGGCTGATTGGGTCGCTACGATCCAGCCAGATGAACTGGATGAAATAGAAGAAGACTCCTTGGATTGGCTGGCTGAGAGTCCGGAAATGAGGACTTTGCGGGAAGATGAACCAGCTTCAACGGGGGCAGATGACGCTTTCGCTACCGAGGATGTGCCTACCTGGATGCTGGATTCCGCCATCGAATTAGGGGATTCTGCGCCCCTTGACTCGGCATTGCTGCCGGCCGAAAGCGATCTGCTGGCTGATTCTGATTCACCGGGTACGGCCGATTTGCCAGAGTGGTTATTGGGCAATAGTTTGGATATGGGTGAGTCAGGCTTGCTGGGTACAGGCGACATTGATGGCGAGGCTGAGATTACCGACGATACAATGGCGGAATCCAGTGACTCGGCATTGCCAGATTGGCTGGCTGCCGAACCAACTGCCATGGAATCAAAACCAGAACCAGCGGCTACCAACATGTTAGATTGGCTGTCGGATGAACCCGCAGTAGAGGGTTCGCTTCATGCCTTCATGGACGATGACGATGCAAGCCAACCAGATGCACAGATTGCAGATAGTGACCCAGAACAGGGCGTGATGGAGGATGTAGTGAGCGATGCACAAGAAAATCTGAGGGGCGCCCAGGAAGAGCCTGAAAAGCCAGAAACATCGGCCGCTGAAGAATCAGACGCCTTTGATTGGCTGGATGAATTAGCAACCCCATCAACTGCCGACTTAAAAGGTAGCGCTACTTTGGAAGAACTGGACGATGATTTAGAGTGGATGCAGTTGGATGAGGCTGACGCCGGAGATGATTTAGATTTGAGTGAGTTGTTGGGTATGGAACCGGTAGATGAGGCCGAAGTAGATTCCTCCAGCCCGGCGCTGAGTGAGCCGGCAGAAGAAGAAAACCTTGCCTGGTTAGATGCCCTGGCCGGCGACGAGATGGAATCCGTTGATGAAATGCCTACCTGGCAATGGCCTGCTGGCGAGCAGCAAACTGCTGACGCACAACCATTTCCGGATATGGCAGAGGAGCCGATTGCCGAAGCGGAAACAGCAGCCTCTTCATTTGCCCAAGATGCGGAGAGGTTAGAGCCAGCGGATGAGAGCATCGAAGACCTGGATGATGCCATGTCCTGGTTAGAAGAGTTGGCCGCTGATCCAGATGCGCCCGTGGAAGAACTGCCCACAGTGGCGGAAGATATAGACCTGGATGCCATGTTTGCCACGGAGTTCGAACCAGACCCGTTAGCTGACCTATCTGATGAAAGCGTACAAACAGAATCTATTGCTGAAATCTTTGTGGCTGATACCGAGAATGATTCCTGGTTAGAAGGGTTAGCCCTGGGTGATGACGATTTGGCGCCGGATTTCCTCTCCGAAGATACCGAAGATATTGATATTGACGCCATGTTTGCGTTAGTGGCTGCGGATGAAGAAGTGATGCTGGGTGAAACGGCCGTTTCTCCTGACCTTATCCCCGCCGCCACCGACGCCGACATGGACGAACCGCCAGAAGACCTGGATGACGCCATGGCCTGGCTGGAAAAATTGGCGGCCCGGCAGGGAGCGCCCTTAGACGAACTGCCCTCCGTCACCGATGAACCGGGCTTTGAAGCCGAGGACGCGCTTATCCTGGCGGCCGGCGCCGGCGCCGCCGCCCTCCGGCATAGCGACGATGACGAAGAAACGCCTGTGGCGGAATTTGAGGCCGGCGCTGAGGCCGACGAGTTTTCCTTTGATGTCCCCGAAGACCCGGATGAAGCTATGGCCTGGCTGGAAAGATTGGCTGCCCGCCAGGGCGCTCCCCTGGATGAGCTGCCCTCCGTCTCCGCCGATGACGTGATTCCAGAAGCGCCGCTCATGGACGAAGCGTTAGCGGAACTGGACGAAGCGGCCGCCTGGCTTGATGGATTGGAAGACGACGTTACTTTTGATACTTTCATTGAAGAAGAATCAGAAGAAGTGGCTCTTTTCGAGTTGGAAACGGAACTGGAAGAAACAGAGGCGTTGGATGAGTTTGAAGAAGCGGCTCTCCTTGCTGATGAAGAAATAGTAGAAAGGATGGTGACCGAGCCGGACGATCTGAACGCGGCCCTGGACTGGCTCGAAGCTGTTACCCACTCAGACGCTGAAGCGGTAGCGTACAATCCTGATGACATCGAGGTGACAGATGAGGAGCTTGAGTCTGCGCTCGATCGGTTGGCGCTGCTGGCTGTAGCCGTTGTCACAAGCGATGACGATGATGAGGCGTCGCCAGAGCTTGCTGATCTGGCGGCAGTAGAGACGGCCGTTGCTGATGTTTTGCCTGCCGATGAAGCCCTTTCCGCTAACTTCATTGATGAGATGCCGGAAGACCCTGATGAGGCCATGGCCTGGTTGGAGAAATTGGCGGCGCGGCAGGGAGCGCCTTTAGATGAACTGCCTTTCGTGGCCGAAGATGAATACGATGATCTCGTGGCCAGCGGCGCGGCTGAAGCGGAAAAACTGGCCCAAATAGAAACGGCCGTTGTGCCAGAAGAAACCATCATTGAATCATCTGATCTGGACGAAGAAGACGTCCCCGAAGATATCGATGATGCTATGGCCTGGCTGGAACAGTTGGCCGCCCGGCAAGGAGCGCCCCTGGATGAACTGCCCAGCGTAGAAGGCGAACCTGAAGCCGACGAAGAGATCCACACGCCGGAGTGGATTGCCCATCAAACTGGCCCTCTGGCCTCAGATGCCCTGGCGGGTCTGGACGAGGTGGATGAGTTGCTGGAAGTCGATACCGACGAAGATTTCTTTGCGGCGCTGGAAGAAGTGCCTTCCATTGAAGGATTAGAAACTGAACTACCGCCTGAATCCGCCCTGGTAACCTCTGAATTGACCGGGATTGATGATTCCATGCCAGACTGGTTGTCTGACAGCGGCAGTGGTAGTGGCGATACAGGACCGTTGGGACACACCGGTTGGCTAAACGCCCTGGGTGATGAGCCGGATATGGATGGCTGGCTGGCTGCTGAAGCGGAAGCCAGCACCATAGATATGTCTGCGGATGTGGGTGTACCGGATATGATCGACACAGGCGGCCTGGTGCAAACGGGCGGGCTGGATGAAATGGGCGGCTTGGGTGAAGCTGAACCGCTTAGAGCCATTCACACCGGTGAGTTGGACGAAGCCCAGGTGTTGGCGGATTTAGACCTGGGGGATTTTGGCTCAGAATTGGATCAAGGGCAGCTAGACGCCGCCCGCAGCGCCTTAGCCGGTGGTGACGTAGGGTCAGCGCTCAGCGAGTACCAATCCCTGGTCGAGAGTGGTGAAAGTATGCACATCGTCATTTCAGATTTAGAGCGGGCTGTGGAACTGCACCGCGACCAACCGCTGGTGCGCCGTATGCTGGGTGACGCTTACATGCGTAATGGTCAGTTGAACAAGGCTATTGAAACATACCGCACTGCCCTTGACCAGATGTAAAAATCGGGTACAAACGGGCCTGGAAAATTTAAATTAAAAATGCAAAAGGACGGAGAAGCGCAGCTGACTTCTTCGTCCTTTCATTTCGTCTGCTTTGGACGAATGGCTTGCACCAAAACAAATATGGAGTGAATAACATGGAACGTACGTTGATTTTAGTAAAACCAGATGGCGTGCAGCGAGGTCTGGTCGGTGAAATTGTGAGCCGTTTTGAACGGCGTGGTTTGAAACTGGTGGGCATGAAGTTTATGCAGATGTCGCAGGAATTGGCTGAGGCGCATTATGACGTTCACAAGGAACGGCCGTTTTACCGCAGCCTGGTTGAATACATTACCTCTGGTCCCATTGTGGCCATGGTGTGGGCCGGTAATGACGCCATTGCTGCTGCCCGTTCTACCATGGGGGCCACCAACCCGGTAGCGGCCGCGCCGGGAACCATTCGTGGTGACTTTGGCATGGAAATCGGCCGTAACCTCGTCCACGGTTCAGACAGCCCGGAGAACGCTGCTAAAGAAGTGGCCCTTTTCTTTGATAAATCTGCACTGGTAGAATGGGATCGCGTGACAGACGGTTGGATCCAGGAATAAGCTGTTTAGTTTTAAGAAATGGGTGGGGAGTATTTGAACTTGATTTGAAGCGTGAGGCGTTATCTCCTTTGCTGACGCCTCACGCTTCATGTTTTACTATGGCATACGAAGCACTACATGTCCATCTTCCCACAGGCTTTCTAAATCATAATAGTGGCGCGTTTCGGGGGCAAATACATGCACTACCAGGTCGCTAAAATCGACCAGTATCCAGCCGGCTTCAGGAATACCTTCTACGCCGAACGCCAATATGCCCGCTTCCTTTTTAGCGTCGGCGCGAATATTTTCCGCCAGGGCGCGAAGTTGACGTTCGTTTTCACCGCTGCAAATGAGAAAATAATCGGCGAAAATGGATTGTTCTCGTAAATCTAGCAGCAAAATATCGCTGCCTTTTTTGTCTAAAATTGAATCGACCAGGATGTGTGCAAGTTCTAAACTGTCCAGATGGTACCTCCAGAATGGGCAATAAAGTAATGATGCAGCGATTTTAGCATGATACCCAGAGTGGCGGCAACCTGACGAGGAAATTTTCAAAGACCAAAGAATTGCCTCATTTCTGTTGCCAGGGATTGATAATGGCAAGGTTTGAAATTTCCTCAAAATCTCTTTCATTGCGCGTTGCCAATCGTAACCCGTTTACTAGCGCAATTGACGCAATCTGGGCGTCTTCTACAGAAATGGGACACCCCACTCTGAGACGGTGAGCCATAATATGTCCATATTGTGCGGCTGCCATTTCACCAAAAGGAAGACATCTTTGAGGGAATTTATTAAAAAGCTCTTGTGCTAACACCATAAGGGTCTGCTTTCGATTTCCTTCTGGTAATAAGGCAACACCTAATTCGATTTCTGCCCGTGTGATCGCACTTGTGAAAAGAGTCGATTCCAGTTGACTATCTACCCAGGCAATGACATAAGAATCAGGTTCAGCCCGCATTAGCTCCGACAAGACATTTGTATCTAGCAGTATCATTTCTCGTCTTCAGCGAAAATCTGGGGAGTGCGTACAGGGGAACGGGATGGAATCGGTAAATCAACGCCGCCAATTTCAGTAAACATTTGCGCGATCTCTGTGCCAAGTCCTTTGCTGCTGCTCGGGTTTACAGCCCGGTTCAGGATACGACGGGCTTCCTCCTCCATAGAGTGCCCATGTTTTGCGGCACGCTGCCGTAATTTTGCTTTCGTTTCTTCGTTTAGGTTGCGAATGGTAAGGGTTGCCATTTTACGCCTCCAAATATGATGTCATTTAGACGTTGTTTCTTTATACGGGAAATTTAGATCAGGTTCCAAAATCTTGGCGGTTAATGCCCAAATCTCGAATGATGGCGCGGACAGTACCGGCGCCAAATCTTTTGAACCCCAATCTGGAACAGTTGCTACTTGCCCCGTCTCTGGATTGATCCAGATGCGATGACTCCCTTTTCCTTGCCGGAGTTCTCGACAGCCCAATTTTTTGAGCCGCCTGGCGATATCTCGGTAACGCATCAGGCTGAGACAAGAAGCTCAACGGTTTGCGGGCGATTTTTTAAGGTGGGGCGCAGCACGGGTGGCAAGGGCATACCCAACTCTTGCCATGCTGCTTGCAAAGCTTGTAATGCTTCTTGAACGTTTGCCTGGATTTCTTCCGGTGTGCGCCCTTCTGTAACCAGACCAGGAATATCGGGGCCAGAAACAGTGTATACATCATTTTCGTTTGGTTTTAAATAGAGACGAACTGAGTAAAGTGACATGGCGTGTTACTCCTATAATCAGTGCATTAATTGTGGGCATTATAACATACAACTAGAATCATGTTCGATTGAAAGATTCAAGGCGCCTGATTTCCTCGACTGGCAGTGATGACCGTTCCCCCTGCCTTGTGACAATAACATAGAGAACCACAGAGGAGACAAAGAGAGTCACGGGGTTTTTCTTTTCCTCAATGGCTCTCCGTGCTTACTCCGTGTTCTCTGTGTAGCTGTTTTGCCGTTTCCACCCCATCTCCTGGCTAATTTTGCGAACTGTGGCAGAATGGCCGTTTCCAACCCACCACCTGGGTAAATTTCATAAGCTGCGGGCAGAACGGCCGTTTCCACTCCATCTCCTGGCTAAACTTGATGAATTGTGGGCAGAACGGCCGTTTCTCCCCCATCACCTGGGCAAATTTCGTAAACTGTGGGTAGAACGGCCGTTTCCACCCACCACCTGGCTAATTTTCGTAAGCTGCGGGCAAAAC